>NZ_BAZW01000044.1 GCF_000974365.1 Geofilum rubicundum JCM 15548 | reverse complement strand
TCTTCCTTCTCCTCCTCCTTCTCCTTCTCCTCCTTCCTAATACTCACCTCATACCCCAAATCCCTCATCTTCTCAGCAATGGCCTCCTTAGACACCTTGTCAGAGCGGTAAGTAACATCCACCCGCTTTTTTTCAATATCGAAATCCAGATCCCGAACGCCTTTAACAAAGGCCAGTTCTTTGGTGATAACATCCACGCAATGCTGACAATCAATACTGACGGAGTAGCTGGTGGTTTCGGTATTTTTCTTCTTTTTGGCCTCCAGAGGTAAGGTTAACAGAAGAAATGCGGAAAGAATAATGATTAATGGTTTCATGATTGTATCGTTTTAGGTTTGACTATTCGTATTATGCTTGCTTGAAACTTGACTTATTATCTGGCCTTATCCCGGGCTTAAGGCGTGTCTGGTTCTATACACGATCAATACTAAACCGGAAGCCGAAATAAAATTTGCGTCCCTTCATTGGGCCCCAGATTAAGGAGCTGTCGAAATGTTCCCCAAAGGGGTTTTCTGCATCAATAATCGGCGCATGTTGGGTAAAATCACCTATGTTCTCAATCCCTGCATAAAAATCCCAGTTTTTGAAGTAGCGGGTGATTTGTGTGTTGTATATCTGAAAAGCAGAAAAGTCCGCCGGCCTTTGCAAAGCCACCGGATTTCCTTCCGTGGAGGGAATGCGTCCCGGACCGCTGAACTGCGTGGTGAAATCAAACTGCCAGCGGGGCAGGGGAGTAGCATACGAAAAATTCAGCAATCCCCGATATTTACTCTGCAATGCTTTTTGTTGCAACACATCGTTGGTGGTTAGCTGCACATCGTTCAGACGCCAGGCAGCTACTATGTCCAGACCACGCACTACCTCCATGGAAGCCTCCGCCTGCAGCACATTCGAAAAGGAGGCGCCCGTCAAATTATAAAAATGGACCTCACGGGCATCCTGATCCAGGTCTATGACCAACTGGTTTTTGAAGGAGGTCCGATAGTACTCCACATTGAGCGTTAACTCACGTAAGCCGAAATGGATGTAGTTGGTAACATTTAAACCATAATTCCATCCTTCTTCCATATCCACTTGGTCATCTATAAAGATGTGCCGGGACGAGGCCAGAAAAGCATTGTTCTCTGCCAGTGTGTTTGGGGTACGGTAGCCCTTACCTGCTGAGGCGCGAACAACGATGTGCTCGTTGGGAGTATAGCGGACATGCATCCGGGGAGTGATAAAGAAGTCGTATAAGTTGTGGTAATCACCCCTCAGGCCAGTCAATACCGTTAGTTTGTCGGGCAGGGTATAGGTGTATTGGAAGTAGGCCCCCGTTACGTGCTCTGTGCGACTGCCATCTGTTGCCATTATATTTGTGAGGTCGCCCGACAGGTCCTCCCTCAGATCGTCGTACAAATAGCTGAGGCCTGTGGTATATTTATGACGCTCCGGTTGTCCGAAATGCGAGGCCAGAATAAGGTTCCCTGCCAAATAGTTTTGGGTGGCATCGTAAAATCGATGTCCATAAACCGATGCCTGATCATGAAAAGTATAATTGGAGATGAAAGCCACGCTTTTGTCCCCATCCCCCGGAAAAGTGTAGCCGGCTTTGAAAAAGGCCTCCAAATTGCGGGAGTCAATCAGGATGCCATAGGCCTCCTGATCCATGGGATCAATGGACCGGTTATAAGTCGCCTGGCCCCCGGTGCGTTCTTCATCCAGAACTTTGAGCCCGAATTGGGTGGTTAAATGGTTGGTGATTGGCGACTCCCAGCGGTTCATGAAAATATAGCGCCTGGTCAGCGGTTCATCCAAAAAGCCATCGCCGTTGTGGTCGTTCTCGCGGGAATCGGTCGATGCGTGCGCCAAAAGCGCGGTCTTCCATTTCTCTCCCACGTCGAAACCCGTATTGACATTGCTCTCGAAGCGACCGCTTGAACTGGTAAAGCCGTTGACAAAAAGGGTTTCAGAGGTAGCCGGCTTTTTATATTCAACGTTTATTTGTCCCGTTAACGACTCATAGCCGTTGCTGACAGAGGCCGAACCCTTGGAAACCTGGATGGACTCCATCCAGGGACCCGGTACAAAATCCAACCCGTAAGTCGCCCCTAAACCGCGACTGGTCGGCAGGTTCTCCGAGAGCATCTGCACATAGGTGCCCGAAAGGCCCAGGAGCTGAATTTGCTTGGCACCTGTGGCGGCATCGGTGTAGGATACATCAACGGAGGCGTTGGTCTCGAAGCTCTCGGCCAGACTGCAACAAGCTGCTTTGCACAGTTCGGCAGAGGTGATTTCCATGCTGGTGATGGGATTGAGTCGGGAAATATGCGTACCTGCCTGACGGGCAGCCACGGTTACTTCGTCCAGTTGCTCATCCTGTAAAAGGTTGATTTGCAGACTTTGGTCCGGCTTGCTGACGAGCAGGGTGTCGGGTGTGTAACCGACAAAGCTGACCACCAGTTTCGATGGGCCATCCTGCCAGGGCAGATGAAATTTTCCTTCTTCATTGGTGGATGCCCCAATGCTGGTTTCGGCCCAATACACATTGGCGCCGATAATGGGCTCTTTTTTATTGTGTTGATACTCGAAAACCTGTCCGCTTACTTTGGATTGAGCCGACAAAACACCGGGAATTAAAAGTATCAGTGATAGAATGATCATGCTTTTCATGTGGCAATGGAAGTTTTCATTTGTTGCATGAAACGCGACCTGGCAAGCGCCTTCATTGGTGACACAGAGCGCTTGTGTCTTGTTTCATGTCTGACAGAAATTGGATATCAATGTTTGCTTGAATGCCAATAGGGGTCTACGTCATTCATCAAAAAGAGACATCACAATCTGAAAACTTCGTTCCTGATAAGACGTTCGTATCCTGTTAAAATCCTTGGCGGAGAATAGGCCAGAAAGGAGGAGTTGGCTGAAAAAGATTCAGATGCTATTTGATCCTGTGCAAAGAAGAGGTTGGCAAAGGTTATTTCCAACGGCATGGGTAACCAGTCGTCGAAGGAAACCGGTGTAAAGGGCGCTTCCAGTTTTTTTAGCTCAACCATACAATCATGGTTGTGTTTCAACGGTGCATGCTCGTTGTGGCAGTCTCCCGCGTGGTGGTCACAACTCGGTGCTTCTTCAGAAGTGCCTGATTCGGTGCAAAAGCAAGTGGCATCATCGTGGTTGTGCGCACCCAAAAGAATAACCGTTTCTTTATCGTGCGACTGACAACCGGAACAGTGGTGGTCAATCAAAGCAAAACCCAAAGTAGCCGGTATGAAAAATACCAGCACCAATAGAGATAACAGGGTGTTTGCTTTGCTTTGCATAGAACAAAAATAGAAAAAAAATGATTAAAAATGGATGTTTTCTTGTTAAACGTTTGTTAATGCCCTTGGTTAATGAGCTGTTTTGAGTGGCATATAAAGGGGCGTTAAAACCTTGTTTCAACGCCCCTGATTTTTTTAAAGTTCTTTTTCTTTCTAATAATAATCTTCATCGTTATCGATGGTGTCATCATCGTAGAGATTATTCACATCGTCATCCGAACGATAATCGAAATCATCGTATTCGTCCATTTCATCGTAAATCGATGGCTTTCTGGAACGTTTTTGTTTCATTAGCTTTACCCCCGGCTTGCTTAAGGCTTCTTCATTCTGGAAGATTCCGGAATTCTTGTTGGGAAGCTTCTTTCCTTTCATTTTCTGTTACTTTAAATAAGTTAAAAATTGAATGACTTACACGGGCGAAAATTACAAAAAAATAGATTTCCCCCATCGGTTTCCAAACAAATTTCGTTCTTTTTTCCAAAAAATGCCAACCTCAATATTAATTAATGGTTAAAAAAAATCTTATCGCCTATAGATGGATGGTATATGTGTTCTTTATCAGAATGTTAGGTTGTTTCTTTTTTTATTTTACGTACATTTAATTGGCCCGAACTATAGCTGATTACTTTAACGGGTTCATCTTTTTCAATGTAGCCTTCCAGTGCACGGGCATCATAGATCTCATCTTCCACGATGACCCTTCCCGAAGGCCTCAGAACGGTGGCAGAAATACCACTTTTACCCACCATGGTTTTGGTGGCCACATCCACACTCAAGTACCCTTTGTCGAGGTCCTGTGAGGTATTCAGGGACAATCTGGAAAGGGGGCCTGTGGAACTGCCTATTAGTTTATAACTGAGGTAGATGGTAATTATAACGCCACCAAACAAGCCGCCCATCACGACCAGCAGAGCTTGCATGAAATCGCTGGTGTCCACCCCCTGGAAATCAAAAACCACATTATCCAGAAGACTCAAAGTGAGTCCGGTAACCGTTAATATGACCCCACTGATGCCGGCAATACCAAAGCCCGGAATAATGAAGACTTCTGCCGCAATAAGTGCGATACCTATTACGAAAATTATGATTTCCCAATTGGCCGCCAGTCCGTCAATGTAAAGAGGGGCAAAATAAAGAATGGCCGCAATCAAAGAAGCGAGTATGGGGAAGCCAATTCCTGGTGATTGCATTTCAAAATAGATGCCACCTATAATGATCAGAATAAGGATGCCACTTAAAATGGGACTGGTCAGAAAGCCCTTTATGCCATCGTAGAAGGATGCCTGGAAGGAAACCAATTCGGCATTTTCCAGTCCTATGAATTCCTGAACCTCAGCAATGTTTTCGGCAATGCCGTCGCAGTAACCATTTTCAATGGCCTCCAGCGTGGTAAAAGTCAGTACCTGGCCGGAATCAATAACGCCGGGAATAATGATGCGGTCATCCACCATGGCCTCCGCAATTCTCGGATCCCGAATCCATTTAACGATGGTGTCGTTTCCGGCAATGATGGTGTCTTTCCCCTGAGCTTCCGCTGTGGCCCTGATGGTGGAGCGCATGTACGACTGGTACTTGTCGGGCATCTCCTCACCGGTTTGATTCACCACCGTTGCTGCGCCAATGTTGGCTCCCGGGCGCATGAATATTTTTTTGGCCGCAATAGAAATCAAGGCACCTGCACTGGCCGCATTATTATCAATGAATACATAAACCGGGATATCGCTGTTCAATACTTTGGTTCGCATAGAATCTGCAAACACCACCTCACCGCCATAGGTGTTCAGGTGCAGAATAATGGCATCGGCATTGAGCGCTTTGGCTTCTTTAAAGGCACTTTGCATGTGCACCCAGGTGGTACTGTTGATGTTGCTGAAAATGGGCAGGCGGTATACAACAGGTGTTGTATGGTCGGCCGTTTCCTGAGCATTGACGCCTGATAGCGTCAATAGCATTAATACGAGGGTTCTTATCCATTTCATGAGCGTCTGATTTTTAATCAAAAATAGTCATTTTATCTTTGATTCCTTACACTTCGCGATTATCCAACCCAATTTCCATGCAAATTTGTTATCTTTGCGTTTTCTTTAAAAACTATAAAATCATGCTCGACATTCAGTTATTGACCGCTATTTCTCCCATTGATGGACGTTACCGTAACAAAGTGGATGGATTAGCCCTTTATTTTTCAGAATATGCTTTGATCCGTTACCGTGTAATGGTGGAAATTGAATACTTTATTGCTTTGTGTGAACTGCCTTTACCGCAGCTGAAGGGGCTTGACCCGGCCAAATTTTC
The DNA here is from genome assembly GCF_000974365.1 of Geofilum rubicundum JCM 15548. Taxonomy (GTDB): domain Bacteria; phylum Bacteroidota; class Bacteroidia; order Bacteroidales; family Marinilabiliaceae; genus Geofilum; species Geofilum rubicundum. The sequence goes on along the minus strand of NZ_BAZW01000044.1, from coordinate 29,247 downwards.
TGAATTACGTGAGATTCATAAGGGCTTTCAATTGGAAGATGCAGAAAAAGTGAAGAGCATTGAGGCGGTCACCAATCATGATGTTAAAGCGGTTGAATATTTCATTAAGGAAAAATTTGATGCTTTGGGCCTCCAGGCATACAAGGAGTTCATTCATTTTGGTTTGACCTCTCAGGATATTAATAATACGGCCGTACCGGCATCCCTTCGCGATGCCGTTCACGATATTTACTACCCGCTGCTGGAAGAGCTCATCGATGATTTGGACCGTATGGCTGCGTCATGGAAAGACATCGCCATGCTGGCAAAAACCCATGGACAGCCGGCATCTCCCACGCGTTTGGGAAAGGAAATAAAGGTCTTTGTCCATCGTCTGAATACCCAATTGGCCCTGCTTAAAAGCGTATCTTGCTCGGCCAAGTTTGGCGGAGCTACCGGTAATTTCAATGCCCACCATGTGGCTTATCCTGAAATTGACTGGGTGGCCTTTGGCAATCGTTTTTTAAATGATTCCCTGAAATTGGACCGGGAGCAATTGACCACGCAGATCAGTAACTATGACAATCTGGCGGCTATTTTTGATAATTTCAAGCGTATTAATACCATTATGATTGACCTGAGTCGCGATATGTGGACTTACATCATGATGGAATACTTTAAGCAGAAAATTAAAAAAGGGGAAGTCGGTTCCAGCGCCATGCCTCATAAAGTCAACCCCATAGATTTTGAAAATGCAGAGGGTAACCTGGGCATTGCCAATGCTTTGTTTGAGCACCTTTCTTCGAAATTGCCGGTGTCGCGTCTGCAACGCGACCTCACCGACAGTACGGTATTGCGAAATCTGGGCGTTCCTTTGGCACATACGGTATTGGCCATTAAATCCCTGCAAAAGGGATTCAGCAAATTGTTGCTCAATCAGAAGTCGATTGATGCCGACCTGGAAAGTAACTGGGCGGTAGTGGCCGAAGGTATTCAAACCATTTTGCGCCGGGAAGGTTATCCCAATCCCTATGAGGCTTTGAAAGAGCTGACAAGGACCAATACGGTCATCAACGGAGAAGCGATCGCTGAGTTTGTGGAAACGCTGGATGTCGCTGAAAGCGTGAAGGCCGAGTTGCGCGGTTTGTCGCCACAGAGTTATACAGGCGTTGATTTATATTAATACTTCGCGTACCTAATGATCTAATAACCTATTGATCTATTGACATGAAGGAATTCTTTAAAATAGCCTGGAGATTTCTCAAGCCCTACAAGCATCTTCTGGCCTTGAATTTTGTTTTTAATCTGTTGGCGGCTCTCTTTGCCGTTTTTTCCATTGCCATGATGATTCCCATGCTGGAAATCATTTTGATGCAGAGCAGTGAGGTCTATGCCTTACAAGCCTTTTCCACCGATTTTGATGTTTTAAAGAACAATCTCTATTACTACATCACCTATTTTAAGCAGGCTTATGGTCCGGGCTATTCTCTTCTGTTTGTGGGATTGTTTTTGGTGATGGCTACCCTATTTAAGACAGGTGCCACTTATTTGGCCTCTTTTACCAGTATAGGCATGCGAAACGGGGTGGTGAGGGATTTAAGGGAGTTGTTGTACGACAAGATATTGCAGTTGCCTCTGGGGTTTTTTAGTGCTGAGCGCAAGGGAGATATCATTTCCCGTTCGACCGGTGATGTGCAGGAAGTGGAAAACTCCATCATGTCCTCGCTCGACATGGTTTTGAAAAATCCGGTGATGATCATTGTCTACCTGGTGACCATGATGATTTTTAGCGTGCAGCTGACCTTGTTTGTTTTGGTGCTTTTACCATTGGCCGGACTGATCATTGGTCGTATTGGCCGAAGTCTCAAAAAGAAATCCAGAAAAGGTCAGGAAAAGATGGGGGTTATTCTGGGCGTTCTGGAAGAAACCTTATCCGGCCTTCGCATTATCAAGGCTTTTAATGCCGAGAAACGGATGAACGGCCGATTCAAAAATGACATTGAGGGCTACCGCGACATCATGAACCGCTTGATGCGCCGGCGCGAACTGGCAAGTCCCGTCAGCGAATTTCTGGGTACCATTGTGGTGGTTTTGGTGGTCTGGTTTGGAGGTACCCTCATTTTGAGTCAGGAAAGCGGTCTGGCACCAGCAGCCTTTCTGTCCTACATCGGCATTTTTTATTTAATCATTAATCCTTCCAAAGCCTTCTCGCAGGCCTTTTTCAGTATCCAGAAAGGATTGGCGGCCTATGAGCGCATTGATATGATTCTTAAGGCAGATAATGGCATCAAAGAGATCAAGGATGCCAAAGCGGCCACAGAGCTTCGTTCCAAAGTGGAATACCGCCATGTGACCTTTGCTTATCACGACCGGCCGGTTTTGAAGAATGTGAGTGTCGAGATCAAGAAGGGAACGACGGTGGCCCTGGTGGGCCAGTCGGGCAGTGGCAAATCCACCTTTGTGGATTTGTTGCCCAGGTTGTATGACATTCAGCAGGGAAACATTTTAATAGATGGCACCGATGTTCGTGAATTGAAAATTCATGATTTGCGGCACTTGATGGGGAATGTGAATCAGGATGCCATCCTGTTTAACGACACCATTTATAATAATATCATATTCGGGGTGGACGAAGCCACGCCCGAACAAGTGGAAGCGGCCGCACGTGTAGCCAATGCGCATGATTTCATCATGGAATCTGAAAATGGTTATGATACGGTGATTGGCGACAGAGGCGGCAAACTTTCGGGGGGGCAACGCCAGCGCATCAGCATTGCCCGGGCAGTTTTAAAGAATCCACCCATCTTGATTTTGGATGAGGCCACTTCCGCCTTGGATACCGAGTCGGAATTGCTGGTTCAGCAAGCACTGGAAAATCTGATGGTGAACCGGACCTCTATTGTTATAGCGCACCGACTGTCGACCGTCAGAAATGCGGACATGATCTGTGTTTTTCATGAAGGGGAAATAGTGGAAAGAGGTACCCATGCAGAACTTATTGAGCATGACGGGGTTTACAATAAATTGCATAGCCTTCAAATGCGGGATTAAATTTAAAAAAAGGGGTGGCTGGGTACCCCGGATTGAAACTTAGCGGAAGCAATTCCGTAGAGGTAAGCATATCCGGTTTACTATGTGCAGAGAAAGAAGATTTTGGGTGTTGATAGGGTGGTTGTTGGTATTTCCTCTGGTTGATGCTGGTAACACTAACGTTGGAGAAGAGGTTGCTAAACCCTCTGTTGTCCAGCAGGGTTTTTTGCCTGCTTCATGGTTGATTCCTGAACACTTTCATGACGTGTTCAACGTGGTTGTGGCGAATGTGCCATACTTGCACCACCAAAACATAAAAGTGCGGGAAAAGAAACTGGGGACGACCATGACGGTTCGTCCAACTCTGGGTTCTTTGATTTTCAAAAAGCGGGAGAATCGCACCTATCTCTTACAAGTTAATAACAATCAGGCATTTGATGGCGTTTTGTATGACGATGTGCCGGAGCTGGCGCGTGTGGGACTCATTATGCATGAGTTGATGCATATAAAAGATTACCAGTCGCGGGGCTTTTTTGGCGTTCTGCAGCGTGGATGGCAATATCTTTCCAAAAAAGGCAAGAAGAAATTTGAGCATGAAATCGATAAAATGGTCATGCAGGCCGGATTCCGCAATTATCTGTACTTTTGGGCCTATTTTATCATGGAGGAATCGGCGGCGAGCGATGCTTATAAGGACTTTAAAAAAGAGATCTACCTTTCTCCGGTGGATATTTTTATCGATTTGGATGATGATGGCATTTTAGAGGACGCGTATTTGATTCTTTAATGCCGATTGGTTTCGGGACCTTTCACGCTTTACAATCGAAAAAGACCAGAAATATTGCCCCGACTGTAACATTTATTGCTTACTTTTGTATAAGTAAGCGTGTAGAACAGACGAACAACGATAATGAAAGAGCCAAAAACATATCAATTTCTGAAGGTGATTGCCCTTGCCTTATTCCTTGTGGTAAGCAGTGCCGGATCTGTTTTGTCGGCTGAAAATCCTGAAGAAAAAGATTTGATTGTATACGTAGATGAAAATTCTGCGCAGTTGGTCATAACCAATCACGTAGATTCCAGCTACATCATACAACTGTTTGATTTAACGGGTAAAGAGGTGATGAAACTGTTACAGGATCGTGATAATCCCACCCGTCGAATTGAAACATCTCAACTGCACAGAGGTATTTATCTCGTTAGGGTTATTCCTGCTGAAAAGGCGACATCCAAAACGGTCAAAGTCATGATTCGTTAATATTGCAGAATCATTTTTTATTGGCCGTTTCTTCCAATTCCTTTTGTGGGATAAATATCATTGAGATGCTGTTGACACAGTGTCTGGTATTTTTTGGGGTGAATCCTTCACCCAAAAAAACATGCCCCAAATGTCCCTCACAGCGCGCACAGATGATCTCGGTTCTTCTGCCATCTGCATCGGGCACCCGTTTAACCGCTCCCTCTATTTCATCATCAAAGGAAGGCCACCCGCATTGGGCATCAAATTTGGCATCACTTTGGTAAAGATGGTTTCCACACTGCTTGCAGGCATAGACACCCGGTTCACTGTGCTCGTAATATTTGCCGGAAAAGGGACGTTCGGTTCCCTTTCGTTGAATCACATAGGCTTCTTCTGTAGTCAATTCGCGAAATTCATAGGTGTTCATAGTACTGTCCTGTTTGGTGTTGCTTTGTCCACATAGAGTAACTGTGCCAGCCCATAGAGCCAGAATTACCGGGATAAGCTTTATGAAATTTAAATTTTTCCTGTCAGTCATGCCGCACTTTAAAGTAAAACAACCATCTTTCGCTTCTGGTTCATCCTTCACCCGTATAAATTAATCTAATTCTAAATTACTTTAAATATGAGGGGCTTAATTAGTTAAAAATTGAGGAGAGTTATCAAAATTGGTCAAGGATAACTGATTGTTTGGTTGATTTTTAGCCCATGTAAAATAGAGAAGAGGCTGAAGATTGAAGGAGTAAGAAGGTATAAATGGTTGTTTAACAGTGGCTTTTATGAACTTGGTAAAAAGCGGGCTTTTATTATATTTGTGTTTCTTAAAATCGAAAATCTATTAAAATTTATAAAATGGGATTAAAAATTATTGTTCTTGCTAAACAGGTTCCCGATACAAGGAACGTTGGCAAGGATGCTATGAAGGCTGACGGGACGGTTAACCGCGCCGCTTTAGCGGCTATTTTCAACCCGGAGGATTTGAATGCCCTTGAGCAGGCTTTGCGACTCAAGGATAAGTACAAAGGAACCACTGTTACTTTGTTGACCATGGGACCTGGTCGTGCGGCCGATATTATTCGTGAAGGCTTATTCAGAGGAGCAGACGATGGCTATTTGTTGAGCGACCGGGCTTTTGCCGGTTCCGATACGTTGGCCACCTCTTATACTTTGTCATGTGCCATCAAAAAAATTAAAGATTTCGACCTGATTATTGCCGGTCGCCAGGCCATCGACGGTGATACCGCCCAGGTAGGTCCGCAGGTGGCTGAAAAACTGAACCTGCCTCAGGTCACATACGTGGAGGAGGTGCTTAAAGCCGAGAAAGGAAAGATCACGATTAAGCGCAGACTCGAACGGGGTGTGGAGACCGTTGAAGCTCCTTTGCCTTCAGTTATCACTGTCAATAGTTCTGCACCGTCTTGCCGACCCAGAGCAGCCAAGCTGTTGATGAAGTACAAGCATGCCCGCACCATGAGCGAGCGTCAATCTCAGGCAGAAGATTACATCGACTTGTCGGCCGACCGCCCCTATCTTAACATCCAGGAATGGAGTGTCAACGATGTTGAAACCGATGCCCAATGGCTGGGCTTAACCGGTTCACCGACCAAAGTGAAAACCATTGAAAATGTGGTGTTTCAGGCCAAGGAGTCAAAGATCTTAACGGCTTCTGATAAGGAAATAGATGAGCTTGTAAAAGAATTGATGCTTAACCATACCATTGGGTAATTAAATAAAACAATCACGAATGAACAATATATTTGTAATATGTGAGATGGACGAAGGCAAAGTGGCCGATGTAAGCCTGGAGTTGCTTACAAAGGGACGTAGCCTTGCCAATACACTGAAGTGCCAGTTGGAAGCACTTGTTTTGGGTCACAAGTTGACCGGTGTGGAAAAAGAGATATTCCCTTATGGGGCTGACGTGGTGCATATCGGAGATGATGCCTGTCTGGCTCCCTATACCACCTTGCCGCATGCGGCTGTGATCAATGGCCTCTTTAAAGTCGAGAAGCCTCAAATAGGCCTCTTAGGGGCAACTACCATGGGCCGTGATTTAGGTCCCCGGGTTTCTTCTGCCTTGTACAGTGGTTTAACGGCCGACTGTACCGCGCTGGAGATTGGTGACCATGAAGATAAAAAGGCCAAGAAAGTTTATAAAGATTTGTTGTATCAAATCAGACCCGCTTTTGGTGGTAATATTGTGGCCACCATCATCAACCCGGATTGTCGTCCCCAAATGGCCACCGTCCGTGAAGGCGTTATGAAAAAGGAAATCTATTCTGCTTCCCACAAGGGAGTGGTTAAAAAAATAGATGTGGGTCAGTTCGTTAAGCCGGAGCATTTGGTGGTTAAGGTGATTGAGCGACATATGGAAAAAAGTCGGGTCAACATCAAAAACTCTTCCATTATCGTTTCCGGCGGTTATGGAATGGGTTCCAAAGAAAATTTCCAGGTGTTGTATGAATTGGCCGAAGTTTTAGGCGCCGAGGTCGGTGCCTCCCGCGCCGCCGTGGATGCCGGTTATGCCGACCACGACCGGCAGGTGGGACAGACAGGTATCACGGTACGTCCAAAGCTGTACATCGCCTGCGGTATTTCGGGCCAAATTCAGCATACCGCCGGTATGGAGGAATCGGCCATGGTCATTGCCATCAACAATGATCCGATGGCGCCCATCAATAAAATGGCTGATTATGTGATTACCGGGGATGTGATGGAAACGATCCCCAAATTAATCAAATTCTATAAGAAGAACAGCAAATAAGAGTTGGTTCCAATTATTAATTTTCTTACGGATGGCTCAGGCCATCCTTAATACGACATACAAATGGCTAATTTTTTTACAGATAACCCCGATCTTCTTTTTCATCTGCAACATCCCCTGATGAAAAAGATTGTTGCCCTCAAGGAGCGCAACTTTGCAGATAAGGACCAATTCGATTATGCCCCCATGGATTTTGAAGATGCCATGGACAGTTACGAGAAAGTACTGGAGATTGTTGGAGAAATTTGTGGTGATATCGTAGCTCCCAACGCAGAAGGTGTCGATGCCGAAGGTCCCAAAATTGTTAACAACGAAGTCATATATGCCAAAGGCACCCAGGAAAACCTGGATGCCTTGGTGAAAGCCGGATTAATGGGTATTACCCTGCCGCGCAAGTATGAAGGTTTGAATTTTCCCATTGTCCCCTACATTATGGCGGCCGATATTGTTTCACGTGCCGATGCCGGTTTCGTGAACATTTGGGGCTTACAGGACTGTGCAGAAACCATCAACGAATTTGCCGACGACGACCAAAAGACGCGCTTTTTACCAAGGATTTCCAATGGTGAGACAGCGGCCATGGATTTGACCGAGCCCGATGCCGGATCTGATTTACAGGCGGTGCAGTTAAAGGCCACCTTTAACGAAAAGGACGGCAAGTGGTATTTGAACGGTGTCAAGCGCTTTATTACCAATGGAGACGGTCATGTTTCCCTGGTATTGGCCCGTAGTGAGGCCGGTACCTCTGATGGTCGCGGACTTTCCATGTTTATTTACGACCGCAGCGAAAAAGCGGTGACCATCCGTCGGATTGAAAACAAGATGGGTATCAAAGGGTCACCTACCTGCGAATTGGTTTTCAAGGATGCACCTGCTGAACTGGTCGGCGACCGGAAAATGGGACTCATCAAGTATGTGATGGCCCTGATGAATGGCGCCCGTCTGGGTATTGGTGCCCAGTCGGTCGGCCTCTCAGAAGCAGCCTATCGTGAAGCCGTTTCCTATGCCGAAGAGCGGAAGCAGTTTGGCAAGTCGATCATCGAATTTCCGGCTGTTTATGAAATGCTGGCTACTATGAAAGCCAAGCTGGATGCATCCCGTACGCTCTTGTATGAAACCTCCAGGTATGTGGATGTTTATAAAAGCTATATGCATTTAAGTGAAGAAAGGGCACTGACCAAGGAGGAGCGCAATGACATGAAAACCTATCAGCGTCTGGCCGATTTCTTTACGCCCTTATTGAAAGGGATGACCAGTGAATATTGTAACCAGTTGGCTTACGATTCCTTGCAAATTCATGGCGGAAGCGGATTCATGAAGGATTATCCGATTGAGCGCATCTACAGAGATGCCCGCATCACCACCATTTATGAAGGTACCACCCAGCTGCAAGTCGTCGCAGCCATCAGAGGTGTTTCAACAGCCGCTTACCTCAACCGGATCCGGGAATTCGAGGCCATGCCTTTACAGCCCGAACTGCACAGTTATCGTCGTACTTTAATTGGGATGACCGAAGAGTATGAGAAAGCGGTTAAGCAGGTGCTGGACGTGAAGGACAATGAGTATCTGGACTTCCATGCCCGCCGTCTGGTTGAAATGGCCGGCCACATCATCATGGGCTATTTATTGTTGCTGGATACCGAGCGCAATGAAAATTTCCGGACCTCTACCGAAATTTACATTCGTATGGGCAGGTCCGAAAACAAAGCCCGCGCTGAGTTTATTTCCAATTTCACCATTGATGATCTTGGTTTTTATAAAGCCAATGCCTAGTCACACATTTTGACATAGGCTTTTAATACCTAACCAGAAGAGAGGGCTGTCCATGGGGATGGCCCTTTCTGGTTAATTGCAGATAAATGTTAAATATGGATGGGGTTTTGGCGAAGTATTGTTTATTAAAAAATCGATGTATTCCTTTCTGATCGGACTAAGTAACTAATTTATAATTGGCTTGGACGGTTGGACGCTTTTGGTGGATTTATGTTTATTTAATTAAAAAAAATGACCTGATTTATTGCAATTTGTAAATCCTTTGTTACTTTTACTAATGAATTAATGAACAAATTGACCAAACTTAAAAGGAAAACCATTATGAAAAAATTATTTGCATTCTTTGTGTTTGCCGCATTCCTGTTTGCTGGTTGTGGTAGCAGTTCATCAAAAAGTAACGAAGAGAAAGCCGAAGACGCTATTGAAGCTGCAGAGGAAAAAGCAGAAGAAGCCGTTGAAGCTACAGAAGATGCCTACGAAGCTACTGAAGAAGAAGTTGAAGAGGCTGCTGAAGAAGTTGAAGAAACTGTTGAGTAAGTTTTAACTTGACTTTGTGAAATAAAAAGAGCCGGTTTTAACCGGCTCTTTTTATTTAATGGCCCGTGATGAAGGCCGCCATTTATTATAAGTTATTCCGCTCCCAGTTTTTCTCTTTTTTCCTGGTCCCTGGTCAGCGCATACTTCAGGACAAAGAATCCGGCCAGACCGGCCACCAGCGAACCAAAGAAGATACCCACTTTGGCCTGGTCCTGCAACTCGGGTGAGGTAAAGGCCAGATTGGCAATGAAAAGAGACATGGTAAATCCTATTCCGCCCAGCAGTCCGATGCCCACGAAGGACAGCCAGGAGACATCCTTGGGCTTGACCGATAGTTTCAACTTCACAGCCAGCCAGGCAAAGAGGGAAATGCCAAGGGCTTTTCCAAAGACCAGACTGACCGCAATAATGAGTGACAAAGAGGTAAATACTTCCGCCATAGAGGCAAATGGGGATCCGGGTGCCAGAATGGTTACCCCGGCATTGGCCAGCGCGAATAAGGGCAAAATGAGATAGTTTACCACGCCGCTCAGGTTGTGTTCGATCATTTGGAGCGGACTTTGAACCTGCTTGACCAATTCTTCCATGTGGTCGATCGACTCCAACTGCTTATTGCTTAACACAAAATTGGTGTCGTCCTTGGGTAAGTTTGAAAACTGTTTGAGCCGCCATTTAATCTTAGGAATGAACTGATTAATCTGAACCTTGGGACGGGCCGGAATGGTAAAAGCAATCAACACTCCTGCAATGGTCGGATGAATGCCCGATTTTAAAAACAAAAACCAGATGATGAATCCCAATCCCGTATACACATGAATGGTCTGTATATCGAAATAATTGGCCACTATTAGCAGAAGCAGCAAACCAAAGGCAATGATCAAATAAGTCCAGTAAATTTGATGGCTGTAAAACAGGGCGATGATCAGAATGGCGCCCAAATCATCCACAATGGCCAGGGCTGTCAGGAAAATTTTGAGACTGAGCGGAACCCGGGAGCCAGAATACCCAGAATGGCCAGGGAAAAGGCGATGTCTGTGGCCATGGGGATGCCCCAACCGTGACTGGCTTCACCCTGTAAACCAAAGGCTGTAAAAAAGAGAATGGGCACCACCATACCACCTATGGCGGCAATAAGGGGGAAAATGGCCTGTCGGAAAGAACTCAGCTCCCCGGCCATAAACTCCCGTTTGATTTCCAGACCTACCACAAAGAAAAAGATGACCATTAGGCCATCGTTTATCCAGTGCAACAGGAATTTGTGCAACTCAAAGGGACTTAAGCCCAGTACAAATTCATAATCCCATACAAAATCGTAGTAATCTTTAAGCGGCGAATTGGCCCAGAGCAGGGCAGCGAAAGTAACGAACATGAGTAGAATACCACCGCCGGTAATTCTTTCAATAAATTTTTCGAAGGGTCGCGCGATGGTCCTTACTACCACGCGTCTTTTTCTGAGGTTCATGATTCAATTTTAAAAGAAGGTTTGACGTTTTTGCGACGTGCAAGTTAGGAATAACTTTGACGCGTTATCCAGCTTGTCGGGCGTGCCTATGTCGAACCATTCGGACCCGGAACTCTGAATCCACCCTTTTATCGCTTGTGATTGAGCTAGTTGCAGATATTCGGGAATGATGGGGAAGGACGATTTTTTATTATTAATTAACGTTAGAAGTTGGTAGCTGATCACCTGAACGCCGTTAAACCCATAGGACAGTGCATTTGGTTCGGGGTCATCCACCCATAGCTCTTCCTGTGTTTTTGGATTTCGCCAACCACAAAGCTGCAAGTCCTGGTCGAACAGTAAATACCGCGAGGCCTTTCTTTTCTGAATCATTAGCGTTACCAGTTGAATACCGGCCTGATGGTATTGTACCAGGGCTTTCAGGGGCGCATTGGTCAATACATCCACATTATAGATCAGGATGTCGCTTCCTTTTTCAAAGAGGGGGGCGGCATGGATTAAACCACCTCCTGTATCCAAAAGTTGATCACTTTCATCGGATATGCAGATTTCCATGTGGTCACTTTGGTAATCCCTCAGAAAATCTTTCACCTGTTGCGCATGATGGTGGACATTCACCACCACTCTGCGGACCTGTAAACGCTCCAGTTTTTGCAAAGCCATCTCCAGCATGGGATGGTCAGCAATTTTGACCAGGGCTTTCGGACAGGTATCCGTATAGGGTTTGAGTCGCGACCCTATCCCGGCGGCAAATATCATAGCATTGAGACTCATTCACTTTCCTTTTTTTTTGTTTGCTCCACTTCCTTATCGGGTTCCGGTGGATTTTCATTCAACCACAAGGCCACCTTGGCGGTTACATGCGCTGAAATAGGGGATAGGAAAATCAGAACGTGAAAAATGATCAGGGATTCAATAAAGACGCGCCACTTCAGGGACAGCAGGTTGAGGGCAATCAGCAGCAACAGGAGGCCAAAAGAAGAGACCTTGGTGACCACATGCATACGTGCATAAAGATGCTTAAATCTGACGATGCCAACCGATGCAATGAGCACCACCAAAGCACTGACAATAATCAGTATGCCAACCGTGTATTCTATCCATTCAGTCATTTCTCAGCGTTTTGTTTGTAAAGGAAACGGGCAATGATCATGGATCCCATGGCCAGAAGGAAAGAAACAACCAATACCACATCCAGCTCCAATACATTTTTTGAATAAATGATGTCACAAATGATAATGCCCACGATAATCACAGCTATTTGGTCCAGTGCCACCACCCGGTCTGGCAAAGAAGGCCCCTTAAAGAGCCGCCAAAGCGGGAAAACCAGACTGATGGTCATGATCCATAAGCCCGCAACAGCCGAGTATTCCAAAAAGGTAGAAGAATCCATAATGCTATAATTAAAGTGCTTTAATCAGTAATCGCTCAATTTTGGCGGTAACCGCCAAAAAATCCTCTTTATCGGAGATGCGTAACAGGTGAACCTGAATGACATCCCCCTCTTCCTTAATATCTACCGAAAGCGAGCCCGGTGTCATGCTGATCATATTGAATAAAACCACCAACTGCCATGATTTGTGAACCATGGGGGTGTATTCAAAGAAACCACCTTGTTCTCCCCGGGAGCCTTTCAGAACCAACAAGGCGACAATCCAACCCGATTCTATTATTTTGTAGCAAAAATAGAAAAAGAGCACCAATAGATAGTACATCCTTTTAATGGTCTTCACCGTCAAGGTGTTTTTAATGGTATCCCAGAACATAGTCAATGTATTTAGAAGGCGTCAATAGATCTTCGGCGGCCAACTGGCAATAATCCACAATGGGCGCAGCCCACAGGCCCATTCCCACGATGGCCAATGCCATCACTACCGATGAAAACAACATCCAGTTAGCCGGTTTCAGGTTGATGGGAGCTGGCTGGGCAATGTCCTCTGGTTGTCGTTTCCAGAATACTTCCATCCAGATTTTCACCATGGAAAAGAGGGTGAACAAGCCCACAAACAAGGCCACCAGCGTGATGAAAATCTGGTCGGCTTCAATGCCAGCTTTAAGCACCAGGTATTTACCAAAAAATCCGCTCAGTGGGGGCAGGCCGGCCAGACTAAAAGCGGAGATGAAGAATAAAATTCCCCAAACCGGACTTTTGTTAAACATGTCGCCCAGTACCTTCAGATTCAGCGTTCCTCTTTCCCGGTGTACCCAACCGGCTACCAGAAAGGCATTTGTCTTGGCCAGCATGTTGTGCACCAAAAAGAAAAGCGCCGCTGTCAGTCCGGCCACCGTAAAAAAGCCCAGTGCAATAACCACGTAGCCAACCTGACTGATAATATGGAAGGACAGGATTTTTCGAAAATCGTACTGGGAGGAGGCCGCAATAACCCCAATCACCATGGACAGACCCCCCATCCATAATACCACCTCGTTCCAAAAACCATGGTCGTAATACAGAAACAAGGTGTAGAACCGTACCAGTGAATAGATGCCCACTTTGGTCAGCAAGCCCGCAAACAGCGCCGTTACCGCCGGAGGAGGTGTGTGGTAGGAGGCAGGTAGCCAGAAAAAGAAGGGGAAGAGGGCCCCTTTGATGGAAAAGCCGACAAAAATAAGAATCAATGCCGGATTCAACACGGCCAGATTATCGGTGGCCGACGCCATCTTTTGAGATAAATCGGCCAGATTCAGTGATCCCAGTTTTCCGTAGAGAAGGCCGATGCCCGCCACAAAGAACAGGGATGAAATGAGGTTGAGAATCAGGTATTTGATAGAACCTTCCAGCTGCTGGCGTTCTCCGCCCAGACTAACCAGGATGAAGGAGGACATGAGCATGACTTCAAACCACACATAGAGGTTGAACAGGTCACCGGCCATAAAACTGCCGTTAACTCCCATCAGAATACCAAAAGAGAAGAAGAAATGACCATTTTTTCTTCTGGCCTTGTCCACCGACTGTGTGGCGTAGATGGTCGTCAAAAAAAAGACAAAAGCTGCCACCACCAGCATCAGCACACTAAAGCGGTCGGCCACCAGTGAAATACCATAAGGTGCCGCCCACGAGCCCATTTGCACCACGATGATTTCCCGGAATTGCACAATGGGAACCAGCGCCAGTGCCCACAGAAAGTTGACGGTGGCAAACAACAGCGCCAGTCGCTGCTTAATCCCCGACTTTTTAATCAGGAGGCCCAGCATTAAATAGCTGAAGGGTATCAATAACAAGGCAAACAATATCATCGCTGGTCGGTGTTTTTAAGTTGGTCCAAATCGTGCGTACCGGTCACGTCAAAATAACGGTACTTGAGGGCCAGAATATAGGCCGATATTCCCAGACTAATAACGATGGCAGTGAGTATCAGCGCCTGTGGTAAAGGGTCTGAAATGGTGGCCGGATCCACCGTCTCCGCACCTTCCGGAATAAATGGCGCCCCGCCCCGTTGTATGCCACCGGATAAAAATATGATCAGGTTGGTGGCATTGCTCAGTACAAATACACCTAAAATAACCTTGACAATGCTTCGGCGAAGAATCAGATACACGCCACAGGCATAAAGCAGTCCTATAAAAACAGCGATTACGTATTCCATTTAAGTACCTCCATAATGGTTATAATAACAGATAAAATGAGTCCGGTTACCCCCACAAAAATGCCCGTGTCGAACAACAGGGGCGTACCAATGTGCATGGTCCCCACAAGCGGCCATTCCCCAATGTACCACAAACCGGTTAAGGGCGCTTGTCCCACAAACACCGGAATAACAGCCGCTACAAGCACCAGTCCAAGCCCAATGCCCATCCAGATGCGCGTATTAAAATAGATGATGGATTGGATGCGATCCGAACCAAAAATGATTCCGTAGTAGATAAAGCCGGTGGCCAGAACAATGCCACCGATGAAACCACCACCCGGACTGTTATGACCTCTTAACAGCAGGAGGACCGACATCACGGCAATGACCCTAAGAAAGAGGCGGGCTATTTTTTCAAGAATGATGTTGTTCATCTATGTCTTTTTTTCTGTTTAAGTTTTTGGTTGTCAGCCACACTTATCCGTGCATTTTGTTGTCGACGTTTTCCCGGGGTTTTTGCTGGCCCGACTTTTTCTTTTTCAAAGTCTTAATCTGAAACCGAAACAGTGAGTAAACCCCGGCCGCAGCCAGCGTTAGCACCGTAAGTTCTCCCAAGGTGTCCAGGGCTCTGAAATCGACGAGTATAACGTTGACGATGTTGCGGCCATGGGCTTCGGTATAGGAGTTGGCAGCAAAAAACTCCGAGATGGGGGTTTCCAGATTCAGGAATTTGGCTTTGAGCACGACCAGAGTTACAAATACACCCACGGCCACCGAAATAATGCCGTCGCGCAGACGGGATTTCTTGTTGGATAGGATGGCAAACTCCGGCAGGTAGTAAATCACCATGACAAAAAGCACCATCAGTACCGTCTCTGCCAGAAACTGCGTAATGGCCAGATCGATCGCCCCATAATAAAGATAGAGCATGGCAATGCCATAACCCACTACCCCCATGGCCAAAATAGCAGAAAGCCGAGATTTGGCAAAAACCGCAAATATCACCGAAATGGCCGTAACCAGAAGTAATAGGGCCACGTGAATTTTAATGGGACTGGGCGTCAGCTCAGGTAATTGGATGTCTGTTATTCTGAAAATCTGGATGCCCATGAGTGCAATCACTGCCAGGAAAAAGGTTAAGAGATAAAAGCGGTGATAGCCATGTTGCAACAAGTTCGTGTTTTTGGCAGCCGTTTTCAGATATTTATTGATCAGTTGTGAAAACAGGGTAGGGAGATGCAAGTGGTCCAGCCACGTAATAATCCTGCCAATCATTCGGGTGACCGGGCGACGAATGTAAAAGATAAAAATGCCCGACAGGACGGTGAATATACTTAGAATGAGGACGTCGTTGAAGCCATGCCACAGAGACAGACTAATATGGGCCATTTGATTGCCCATAAAATAGAGTCCGTTATCGACCGGTATTTCAAGAATTTTTGGGCTGAGGCCCAAAAAAAGTCCCACCACCGCCAGTAAAATGGGGCCGAGAATAAATCGAAGCGGCAGATCCCTCTCCCTGTACTTCAGTTCAATCGGTTTCCTTTTCTTGTCGGGTATAAAAAGTTCATAAAACACCGTGATAGAAATGGCCACCATTAGCATGTTGGCACCCACACCTAAAGGCAGTAGGAGCCAGGAAACATCGGGCAACTGCATTTTGGCCTCATAAATCAGTTCCTTGCCAATAAAGCCAAGCATGGGCGGGAGTCCCGCCATCGAAATCAAAGCCAGCAAGGTAACAATGGCCGTTACGGGCATTTTTTTAAAGAGCCCGTGAAGATCATATATGTCGCGCGTACCCGTACTTTTATCAATGATGCCGGCAATCATGAAAAGTCCCCCTTTGTAGAGTCCGTGCACAATGAAGAATATCAGCGCTGCTTTTAAAGAATCCGGGGTGTCAATTCCCACCAGTAGCGTCATGGTCCCCAAAGCACTGATGGTCGTAAAGGCCAGAATGCGCTTAAAGTCGCGTTGTCCCATGGCGAAAAAAGCCCCAAGGAACATGGTGATTACCCCCGTCAGCATCAGAGAATACTTCCACATCATGGTACCGCCCATAATGGGGTAGATGCGCATGAGCAAAAAGATGCCCGCATTGACCATGGTCGCACTGTGCAAATAGGCACTCACCGGTGTGGGTGCCTGCATGGCACCCGGCAACCAGAAGTGAAAAGGAAACTGGGCCGATTTGGTGACAGCCGCTAAAATCGTCAGGGTCAGAATCAAATAGTAATATGGGTGGTTGCCCAGATGAATGCTCTGTTCCAGCAATTCACTGATGACATAAGTGCCGGTAATGTTTCCGGTCAAAATAACCGCAAAGAAGAGACACAAGCCCCCAAAGCCTGTAATCAACAACGCCTGCAAAGCAGCCTGTCGCGATTTTTCCGCATGGTGGTCGAATCCGATCAGAAAAAAGGAAGCCACACTTGTGATCTCCCAAAAGACAAAGAGGACCAGCAGGTTGTCAGAAAATACCATGCCAATCATCGCCCCCATAAAAAACATCAGATAGGTATAGAAATTGGCCTGACGCTCATACTTGGCCATGTAGTAGGAGGCATGCAATAAAATCAGGACACCAATGCCACTGATCAATAAACCAAAAATAAGACTGAGGCCGTCAATTCGAAAAGCAAACTCCATACCCGGCAAAAAACCCATGGTGGTTTCCAGCACTGAACTTTCGCGTGGTGCCAGTTGAAAGAGCTCAGAAATAAGTACAACAAAAATGATCAGGGGAATAACCGCCAAATAAATGCCGGTGTTCTTTTGCCAGATTCGGTATAGCAGAGGCGTGGCCAAACCGGCCAAAAAAATTAAACCAATCAACAGAGACAAGATATTATCCATCGGTTAAGCGCTTAATTATCTAATTTATCAGGTTTGCATAATTTGTCCTTTTTCTTGGCCGACCGGCCACATTTTTTACACAGAAACCGATGCGTCTCCTTGAGCACCTTCTCCTTATCCGTATCACACTTATGTTTTCCCATAAACCCTCATTTCCAAATTCCATTACCTCCATATTTCCACCTCCACCCATCTCACCTTATCCATCCCCAATCACCCCACTTACCCCATTCCCGCTTTGCGGGACTCCGCTTCGCTTCGCAACCCTATCTACCAACTCAACCCCTCTCACCCTCTTGATCCCGCTTCGCGGGACTCCGTTTCACTCCGCCTCTCAACCTCTTGATCTCTCAGCCTCTTGACCTAATTACCTAATCACCTCACCCCCTCATTTCCTGCTCCACATGCTTCAACCTAATACTGATCTGATACTTATTCTTAAGGTGACGCGCCAATCGCTCAGCACAATAGACCGACCGGTGCTGTCCCCCAGTACAACCAAAATTCACCATTAAATGTTTAAAATCCCGATCCAAATATTTGGCCACCGATTGATCCACCAGGTTGTATACCCCATCTAAGAAATCATGCATATCCGGTTCCTTTTCAAAGAAGGCAATGACCTCCGGATCCTTACCCGTCTTGGTTTTATAGGCTTCATAGCGTCCCGGATTATGGACGGCGCGACAATCGAACACAAAACCGCCCCCGTTGCCGTTGAAATCAATGGGTACACCCCTTTTGTAAGAAAAACTATTGATGGTCACCGTTAATACCGGTGCAGCTGAAATCTGTAACAAACGCTCATTGCCCACAATTTCCTGGAGCGCTGCGTGAAGCGTCGGAAATTTATCCCTCAGCCAGGAACCAGGTAAAAGATGTTTTAAGTTTTCCAGCGCATAGGGAATACTCTTCAAAAAGTGCTCCTTTTTCTCATAAAAACCTCTGAATCCATAAGCCCCCATGGCTTGCATAATGCGAATCAGTACATAGCCCTTAAAGAGTTCCCGGAATTTCAACTCATCTATTTTGATTTTTTGGGTAATCAGTAAGATGTAGTGGTTCAACAGCTCTTCCCGCAATGCCTGCGGTAAGTCGGCCTTGGCATCGTAAAGCAGCGAGGCCAAATCGTATTGCAAGGCACCCTGTCGACCCCCCTGGTAATCAATAAAGGCCGGTTGGTCGTTCACTACCATGATGTTGCGACTCTGGAAATCCCGGTAAAGAAAATAGGAGGTGTCGGTTTGCAGCAAATAATCCGCCAGACGGTTAAAATCATCCTCCAGTAATTGCTCGTCGAAGCTAATCTGCGCCAGTTTCAAAAAGTAATACTTGAAATAGTGCAAATCCCACATCATCGATTGCTTGTCGAATTTAGACCGTGGATGACACAAGGAGAAGTCCAGTTTTTGACCGCTCAACTGAAACTGAATCAGTTGCTCAATCGATTGCTTATAAAAATCTATGATGGGAGCGGGGATTTCCTTTTCTCGACGGGCTGTGGACAGCCAGTCGAAAAGCGTCGTATTCCCCAAATCCTCCAGAATGTAGCAGTCCATGTCCCCATCCACCGCATATATTTCAGGCACCTTCAGACTTTTAGATCTGAAAAACTGGCTGAACTCAATGAAAGCCCGGTTCTCTTTCACATCCCTGTTGATGGCACCCAGAACATTCGTGGTTTTACCCGTGATTCGATAATATTGACGGTCGGACCCAGAAGCCGGTAGTTCCGAAAGCATTTCCACTTTTTGTCCCGCCCATTGTTCGAAAAGGGCCACAAGTCTTTCTTTGGCAGATGGTTCCAAATGCGTAACAGTTTAATTATACAAAACGACTGTAAATATAGGCAAAAAACAGGGCATAGAGAAGGGCAGGAAGCATATCCATGACCTTGATTTTCGTTAGTTTCAGGATGTTTAACCCCAAACCACAAAGCAGTATTCCACCTGTTGCAGAAAGTTCATTGATAAGGGCCATGTCGAAAAAGCTACCCAGATAAAACGCCAGTAAGGTGATACCACCCTGATAAATAAAAAGCGGCACCACCGAGAAGATGACACCCACCCCAGCGCAGAGGCCAGGGCAATGGAGGCAAAGCCATCCAGTATCGATTTGGTGAACAGCAATTCTGCACCGTTTCCCAGTCCCTCATCAATGGCCCCAAGAATGGTCAAAGCCCCCATGCAGTATAACAGGAAAGCCGTAATAAGTCCTTCCGAAAAGTGTTCTCCCGTATTTTTGAATCTGTTTTTTAGTCGGAGAGAGGCATTCTCAATGCGCCGATCGAGTTGCAGCAGGCCCCCTGTAATGGCCCCGGCCAGAATCGCCATGACCACCACAATCAGCCATTCACTCTTTAAAAACATGGAAATACCAATACCAAAAGTAATCAAGCCTATGCCTTGAAATACCACCTCAATGGCCTTTTGCGGAAGCTGTTTTTTAAAGACAATGCCTATGGAACCGCCCGCTACAATGGCAGCCACATTAACCAGGGTACCTATCATTTTTTTGGGTTTTACAATACGTCCACAAAAATAAGGCGTTTTTGTAAAGGCTTGTTATAAAATCGGCATTTTACAACTGTTATAAAACAGAATTTCCGTACGACAAAAATATGCGGTACGGAAATTCAGACATTTATGCCAGAAATTTTAGCTGGAACGCTTAGCTGGTCGCCTTATTATCCATGGTCTCCACAATCCTATTACGCACCGCATTGGTAATTTGCTCGTAGGTATTGTTTTCAGGATAGACAGGCTGTAAGAATTCGACCTGAACCTTTTTCCAGGGGCGCGGGAAAATGCTGCCTTTTGGCAGCGCTTCTATGGCACCTTTTATGGAGACAGGCACCACCGGAATGTTGAGTTCGCGACTCAGAATGGCAAAAGTCTTTTTAAACTGTCCGATGCTGCCGGTGGTGGAGCGGGTGCCTTCCGGGAAAATGATGAGGTTCTTCTGATGCCGCAACACTTCGGCCAGTTTTTGAATGGATTCCTTTAAGTTTTTATTGAGATCTACCACAATCACATTGTTGCGGCGGGCCAAAAACTTAACAATCGGTAATTTTACATGCTGCGCCTTGGCATAGAAAAAGGTCTGACTGATTTGTCTGGTCCGTAAAAGCGAAGTGACAAACAGTCCGTCAAAAAAACTTTGATGATTGGGTGCAATAATACAAGGACCTTCAGGAATGTTTTCCAGTCCCTTGGACCGGTAACGGAAATAGATTTTGAACCCCACCTTTGATAAGCGCATGATGAGTCGGGTAGGGTACCACGACACCGGCAACTTAATATGGACCCGCTCCCGAAGGATGTCGGTCCAGTCAATTTTGCCATCTTCCATTTTGGTTTTCTTCTCCGCCACATACGCGGCCAGGTGCTCCACAGTAGAGAATTGGCTCAGTTGAGCAGCTTCAATTTCAATACCGAAATTTTGATGGATATAAACCTGCAGTCCCACCCGGTCGAGTGAATCCATGGCCAAATCAAATTCGAGATGGTGACCGGGCTTCACCTTCTTACCTTTTTCCACCGAAATAAAATCGGCAATGATCTGAAACTCTTCAGAAGTCTCCACTTCCGTGTCATCCGTATCTTCCTGCTCCGTAGAGATGGTAAAATCCACCAGTTTAAACCTTTGCAGTTTCCCCAGTCTGGTGCGCGGCAGTTCCTCATTGGTGATGTGAAACTGCATAATCCTTTTGTAGGACGACACCGAGTTGTTCAGCGGTTCAATCAACTGCGTGCGAATGGTATCCTTTATTTCTGAAGCAAGCATTTCATGGTCCTCCGGCAAAATAACCGCATTGAGTTGTTCCTCATGAAAGAACACCCCGGCATCCTTCACCAGGGGTGAGGCCAGAATTTTTTCTTCCAGTTCCGTCGGGTTGATATTCTTGCCGTTGGAAAGCACAATGATTTCTTTCTTCCGACCCGTGATATACAGGTAGCCATCCTCATCCAGATAGCCCAAATCGCCTGTGTACAACCAGCCATCCTTAATGACCTCTGCCGTTTCTTCGGGGCGGTTGAAATAACCCTGCATGATATTGGGGCCGGATGCCGTGATTTCTCCATCCACAATGCGAATGGTGGTGCCCGGAAGCGCCTCGCCGGGCGATCCGATGCGTACACGTCCCGGACGCGTGAAGGTAATCATGGGTGCCGCTTCGGTCATGCCAAATCCCTCGAGCACTTCAAAACCTAAGGTTTTGAAATCGTTACCCACCTCCGGATCCAGGGCAGCACCACCCGAAACAAGACTTCTGACAGCTCCGCCAAACTTGCGGTGAACGGTTCCAAAGACCAGTCGTGAGAACTTCGGTGAATTTACTTTTTTGGCCAGAGCAAACAGCTTTTTCGCTACACCACTCTTATTAATCTTATCGACCACCCCTTTACGGATGGCCGCATACAGACGGGGAACCCCGATGACAATGGTAATTTGATTGGCCTGCAATGTACCCATGATGTCCTCAGAGGTCATGGATGGACTAATGGCCACCATGCCCCCCACATTCAAAGGGGCAATCATGGTACCCACCAGAGGGAAGATATGGTGCAAGGGCAAAAGCACCATGACACGGGAATTCTCTGAATAAATAGGAATCAGCTTGGAAACGCCCGTAACGTTCGCGATCAGGTTGGCATAGGACAGCATCACCCCTTTGGGCGATCCGGTGGTTCCGGACGTGTAAATGATCACCGCCGTATCCGCCTCATTGGGCTGTGGAAAGTCCTCCTTTGAAACCAACTGAGGTTCAAACTGATCGTACTCGTCAATGACAATCAATTGTGTAAGAATCTCTGCCTGCGCAATGGCCTCTTCCATGTCCGCCTTTTTGGCGGCAGACACAAAAACGACGGAAGGCGTTGAGTCTTTAAGAATATAAGCCACTTCAGATGCTGTGGCCATAAAATCCACCGGAATGGCTGTCCCTGATTTTTTCCAAATAGAATAAAAGGCATAAAACCATCCTGGTCGGTTCTCCGAAAAAATAACCGCCCGCTGCCCCTTATCCAACGCGTGTAAATCTGCAAATTTGTCAATCTTAGCCAATAAATTGCCATACGTAATCCGGTCGTTGCCGAACGAGATGGCCACCTTATCTCCCTGGTTTTTTAGCATGTTGTTGTTTTTGAACGAAAACACAAAAATAATACGAACTCTAAAAAAATAAAAGCCTACTAATTAAAACGGAATAAACCCCAAAAGGTTTAATTCAAAAGGGCTTAAGGTTGTGACAAACAGGTTATTTGTATGGTGAGTCGGGTTCAGCAGTAAACTATATTTTTAATAAAGACAATAGATGCTTATCTTTATTCTGCAAATAGTTATCCGGCGAAGATATAATAAAAAATCATTGCATATGAAGCGTATTTATATATTATTGGCAGCAGGCTTTGAAGAAGTCGAAGCCCTGACGCCTGCAGATGTCTTACGAAGAGCTGGTTACGAAGTGTTTCTGGTGTCTACCACCGGTGCCCCCAACGTAAAAGGCGCGCACGACATTGTGGTGAAAACCGATGTTTTTATGGACGATGTGGAAGTGGATAGCGCCACCCTCTTGCTGCTTCCCGGTGGCATACCCGGCGCCACCAATTTATTGGCCAATGAAAAAGTCAAGAAACTGGTCGCCCAGTTCCACAGTCGCGACAAATGGCTGGCGGCCATTTGTGCCGCACCTATGATTCTGGGAGAAATGCATTTACTCAATGGGAAAAAAGCCACCTGTTATCCCGGATTTGAAAAGCATCTCTATGGCGCCACATGGTTGATACACCCGCGCTCACAGATGGAAAAATTATTACCGGAAAAGGCATTGGCGCCGCCATGGCCTTCTCGCTGGAAATAGTCAAAAACCTTTCCGACGAAGCCAGCGCCAGGGAATTGAAAAAGAAAATGGTGGTCGTTTAAGATCGCTGTTTTCTTAAACTAATTTCGGCTTGTTGTGTTTAATGTTTGTCACTAAAACAGTAAACATGACACAACAGCCTGTTATCTATTGGTTCCGCAACGATTTGCGCCTGCACGACAATCCCTCCTTGCAAAAGGCCTTATCCACCGGGCGCCCTATTGTACCCGTTTTTATCTTTGACGATAAATGGTGGACGAACTTTCCGGACCTGGACTTTCCGCGAATAGCAGCGCATCGTTTGACCTTCTTGTATGAGACCGTCTTGAATTTGTCTGAACAAATTCAAAATGCCGGCAACCACTTGTTGATCTTTAAAGGAGACCCGGTCGTCATCCTGAAAGAACTGTATGTCCGCTGCGATGCCCAGGCCATTTACGCCCAGGAAGAATATGCCGCTGAAGAGTTGTCCGAGCAGTCCATGCTTTCCGAGCAATTGCACCTGCAACTCACGCCCGGAAGCATGCTGTTTACGCCCGACCAAGTTCCCTTTACCGTCGATAAATCACCCTTTTATTATACCGCCTTCAAAAACAAAGTAGAACCTCTTGGGGTTTATGTATCGACCAGTCCTACCATCACCCATATGCCCCGCTATCAGGGAGATCAGACGGCCATCCCCGAAGTGTATTCCATCCCCACGGGACCATCCGGACTGTTTAAAGGCGGCGAGACGGCCGGTCTGGAGCGAATGGAGACCTATATCAACAGTGGCGCTCCATGGCGCTATTCAGAAACCAGAAACCAGTTAGAGGGAGCTCACTTTTCTTCCCATTTGGCACCCTGGCTGGCCAATGGATCCTTATCCGTCCGGAAAATCTGGCAGCACCTGAGTGCCCCATCCCAGCCAGACGAAGAGGCACAGATCTCGATCAAAACCCTCAAAGAGCAGCTCATCTGGCGCGATTATTTCCGGTATTTAATCATGCGCTACGGCGAAAAACTGTTCTGGCTGAAAGGCCTGCGTACCTCAGAACCCACCATGTACAACGATTATGACGCCTTCAACATGTGGCGGGAGGGAAGCACCGGTCAGCCCCTCGTCGATGCCCTTATGCGTGAGTTAAAAGCCACCGGCTTCATGAGTAACCGGGGACGAATGCTCGTCTCATTTTACCTCTCCAAAGAACTAAAAGTCAACTGGCAATGGGGCGCAGCCTGGTTCGAATACTTATTGGTGGATTACGACGTATACAGCAACTATGGCAATTGGGCGTACCAGTCGGGCAGAGGCACCGACAGCCGCGTCAACCGCCGCTTTAACCTAAAAAAGCAAGCCGAAAAGTTCGACCCCACCGGTAGTTTTGTCAAAAAATACGGGTCCCAAAAATAAAGCGCTCGCTCCACCAGCTATTGCTGAGGGAAGTAGTGGTAACCCCCTGTGACGAAGAGGCATGAATAAACTCATTATTGCCCAGATAAATACCCGAGTGCGTAATGTACTTGCTGGTTTTATAGGAACGAATAAAAAACACCAGATCACCCCTTTGCAACTCCGACCGGTTCCCAATATAGCGCCCATACCTTGCTTGTTCTTCCGAGCTGCGCGGTACCTCAATCCCATGCTCGCCAAATGTCGTAAACAACAGCCCTGAGCAATCCATACAATTGAAAGTCGTTCCCCCCATGCAGTGAGGAACTCCCAGATACTTTCGAGCTGTTCTGATAATCTCGCTCGCACTCGTCCTTGAAGTATTCAACGGCTTTTCAAAGCCCTGTTCCATGAACTTTTCCAACTCCCGGTTATCCGTTTTAATCACTGTGTCCTGACCGTTTTGCGACTGATACAAATTTTTTGAACAGGCCCACAGCATCGCTACAGAGAGCAATAGCGTCATAAGCACTGATAGTTTGAGTCTGGTATATGGCATTATAAGAATATATGTGAAGAAGCCTTTTGGTAAAGAATGCCAGCCTTATCAGGGTCTGGCATTCCACTCTCGGTTTTGATACGGGGTATTAATATCTTTAAAACGTAAGTTCTAATTAATTATTACATAGCTATTTTCGTGCCATGATGATACCCCTTGTTACGACAGATTGGCGGTTTGGGTTACAAGCCATTTTAAAAGGGAAGGTTGAAAAAAACAGCAAGATATTTTCTAATGCCATAAAAAAATCCATTCTTTACTGTAAGCAAAAGTTCTGAATACACAAAATCCACAAACCTTCAACATGTCCATATATAGCTTAACAAAAATAGCATTTGCTACCAGAGATTACTATGAAGCCATGAATGCCGCCCTTAAAACCATTAATGGCGACTATCACATGCTTCACTATCCCTTCTATAAGGATGATAAAGACAGTTTCAGTCAGGCCCAGGATAATTTGCTGGAATACTGCATCGAAAAGTATAGCACCCTAGAAGGCAAAGATGTATTGGACATCGGTTGTGGCAATGGCATTGGGACCTTGTATGTGGCCCAAAATCATCCGGTTAAAAGTGTAACTGGCGTGGACATCAACCCCCATAACGTGGAAATCGCCAATGAAGAAAAGGAGAAAAGAAATATCCAAAATGCCCTGTTTATTGAGGCAACGCCCAGGATTTAACCAAAATTCAAAGCAACAGCATCGACATCGTCATTAATATTGAAAGTGCCTTTCACTATCCCCACAAAGACCTGTTTATCGACGAAATAGGCAGAGTATTAAAACCCGGGGGACAATTCATCATTGCCGATATCTTAACCACCGCCCATGAGAATGTGTTTCTAAAGCGTTGGAAAAAGAGAATGAATTTTCACCATTGGACCTTACCCCAATACCAAACCGCCTTCAACCGCTCCCATTTGAAATTGCTATCCAACGATGATGTTACCGATAACGTCATTAAAGGCTTCAAAATGTATAAAAAATACTTCGACCAGTTCAGCAAAAACGGAAGCTTTCAGGATTCTCTCTTAAAATTATTCTTCACCATCAATGTCAAACTGAACATCCGCCTATTGAAAAAGAAACGGAGCTATAATATCTTTTTCGGGGAAAAGTAGTGATGTCTGAAGATGTTATTCAGGCAATAAAAATGTATAACCTACAGAGATGGTTGTGCTTTGCGTTTCCATGTTGTAGCCATTCATATCAGGGATGGAGTGTGTTATAATGCCCTGATTGTTAAGTTTTTTGTGTTCGGTGCTGTGCGTTTGTGTATTTTATCTTTCTGTAATGACTAACATTTCAAAATCATCCGTTGTTAGTTTATCTTCTCGGGAAAAAGCTCCCAGTTTTGCTCCGAAAATTTCAATTTTTTTAAATCCAAGTGTTTTCAACAACCAAGTAATTTCAGATGGTATATAATACCTTTCATTACATTTGAGTTCTTTTTCTACACCATTGTCATCTTCAACTTTCGTTATATTGTAATCTCTGAATGTCATTAAATCAAAAGTGTTTTTGTGATACGTTGCATTTCCATCATCGGTATTTGCGGCACAAAATTCTTCGATAGAATTGAATATTGGAAATAAGCCATTGAGGGTAGTAAATATAAATTTTGCGTTTTCCTTTAATGATTGAGAAACATTTTTGAGAATTTCGTAATTCATTTCATCTGTTTCCATTAATGGGAAAGCGCCTTCGCACATCATTATTGCAACATCAAATTGTTTGTCGAAGGGCAGATTACGAGCATCATGTTTTAAAAAATCGATTTGCAATCCTTTTTGTTTTGCTTTTTCTCTGGCTTTTTCAAGCAACGACTCCGATAAATCAATGCCTGTTATTGAATAACCTCTCTTGGCTAATTCAATGGCATGTCGACCAGTGCCGCATCCTATATCTATGATTTTTAGTTTTTTATCATGATTGATTTCTTTCTCAATAAAATCACACTCCCCAATTGTACCTTGTGAAAAAGATTCATTGTCGTATTTTTCACCGTAATTTTCGAATAAGGTTTCGTACCACTGCTTCATATTGTTGTCTATTTTTGCCATACCATCTTGTATTCCTATAAGTCCTTTTTAAGATAAATCATATCAACAAGTTGAATGTCGCCGTCAAACATAGGGTGGTCGTAATTGTCTGTAAAAAAATTCTTAACCCGATGTGACTTTTTAAATCCACAACCTTCATAGAACGACAATATCCCTGGTGTTTCGCCTGTCCCGACAAGCATAGTTTTGTAGTCGCTTTTGTAGTAATCAGAAATGAAGTTAATCAATGCTCTTCCGTAACCTTTGCCTTGATATTTCTCACAGGTCGCTATGTTTTTCAACTCGCAGGTGTCCCTACTTATCGGCACAACAACGCAGACACTTTTCAAATCACCCTCAAACAACGCGAATAAATCTCCACCAGACAAATACTTGTCAATCATATCTTCCTGCTCGTCCGCTAATAACAGTAAGTCCAGGAACTGTTTCTTATTCTCGATAAACTTTTCTATTCTCATCATAATTTGGCACACTCATAACGATCCTTTACTCTCTATTTTATTATATCAAGGTTGCAGGTTGGTTTTCCTGCATGAGGCACTATGTATTCATAACAGCCATGCGGTTAGATTACTATTTAGTGCGTTGTCTGACATTGTCAGTGTCTGATTTAACGAGCATATGGCTTTTGAAGAATTTGTTTAATTATGGGAGTGGAGTGCCATTAGTGATATTTTGGTGTTTATCTGATTTGGACAAGTTGTATTACTTCAGTTCCAATATCTTCCATTTGTGTAATTACACCTGTTGGCGATATCTGGGAAATTACATGATTGCCGTCAGACATGCGTAAGGCATGAATCATAACATAATCATCGGATGTCACTGCCATTTTGTAAATATCATACGAACCTTCAGGAACCAATTGCTCCACACTATGAGGAAAAACAGAGGGGTTTACCTTCAGAAGAACCGGCTGGTTTCCATTTAGACCGGCCAAGTAATAATAATTATCAGAGCAAAGACCAATATTTATTGATGTTATTCCTAATTCTTCCATGGAAAACACTTTGACTTGATTATCATTATTATATACTTCTGCCACAACATCCCCGATTTGATCCATATTGTCGACAAAATCCATAACCACGATTTTATTGATGGCTTCCATTCTAAAAATAAAACTACCAATTCCCATATAAGTCAAGTCAGCATCTGGGTGGTTTACTTCCCCTATCTTTTCATAGTTGATTTGTCCATTCTCAATAGTTAATTTTTCAACAACCGGCATGCTAGGCACTCCAGGTTGATAATCAGGTGTGTATGAGTAATAAAAACTATTGTCAAACCCAAGCCAAAACGGTATAATATTTTTATTGGGATATGCCAACCCGCCGGAGCTGAATCTTAACTTTGTAACTCTTGGGTTACTAATGCCTTCGCTGTTAAAAATAATATGACCGGACCCATTAACACGATAATTAGTAACACCTTCACCCGAAACCTCAGTTGTTGTGATTTGTTGGAAGGTAACATTCTCTGGATTCTGGGTGCTTAGTTTGATAATATCGTTCTTACCAACAAAGTAGATATAACCCGCTTCGTCTGTTTGTATAAGAACAGAACTTTCTTCGTTTTTGAACATTTGATTAAAATGACTCCATCTTGTTATTGGTCTGTAACCTAAGGGTAGCTCAAAAACAGCTCCATCGGATTTTCTCACCAAGTATTCCAACTCAAAATAACCATTGGTGGCCTCTTCTGCTACCTGATCGAAACATACAATTAAATGATTATCATCAGCATTAAAGATATGAACCGGGTATAATGTATTTGTGAGCTCCACGGAGTCAATTTTGGTTTCCATGCCATCTTCTGTTTCGATATAAATAGTATCAATCTGCCAGTAAGTAATTTCCTGAACAACGCCATCTTCCGTTATTTTAAAGATTGAATTTTCAGGGGTTCCAGTTGTTAACCCTTCCGATTTCAGGTTGCCTTCATCACCACCCAGTATCAATGCTCTAGCATCTACTACATCCAAAAAAGAAATTCTCCCTTGAACCCTTCTTTCTTCAAAAAAGTTATCATCATTCTTTTGGCATGTTGTAAATAAAAGCATCAAAAATGCACTAAGCAACAAGGACAAATAAATCCTACTGCTTTTTTTAAGTCCGAAAAAAAACTTTTTGTTTCTCATGATATTCTTTTTAATACTTACTTCTACTTTGAC
>NZ_BAZW01000045.1 GCF_000974365.1 Geofilum rubicundum JCM 15548 | reverse complement strand
TAAACTGGACCATATCCAGTCGGAAAGTTTCGACGGCAGGGCCCTTCTGAATTTACGATTTGCCTATGGCGCCGATGTGAATTATGCTTTTATTGATGTGAACGAAAAGACGGATGAGGCCTTGCGCAGCCAGCCTGCCGATATGGAACGCCCGGCCATTATCAAGGCTTCGGCTTCGGATTTGCCGGTGTTTTACGTCAATATTTGGATGGACGATAAGGATCCGGTGAATTTTATGGCCTTGAGTGATTTGACCCGCTCGGTGCTCATTAAGCGTTTGGAGCAATTGCCGGAGATTGCCATGGTGGATGTAACTGGGCACCTGGAGCCGGAGCTTTACATCCAACCCGACGATCATTTGCTCCGCTCCCTGGGGATTACGCATGGCCTTATTGAGGAGGCTCTGCAGAAGAACAATTTGTCGATGGGCTCTATTTCGGTGGCTGATGGACAGTACCGCTTTAATATTCGCTTCAGCAACCACCTGCGCACGGTGGAAGATGTCAAAAACATACGTTTGCGGGTGGGCGACCGGATGATGAAGCTGGAAGATTTGGCAGAGGTGCAACTGCGCCCCAAAAAACAGGAGGGTGTCTTTCTGCACAACGGCATTCCGGCGCTTTCATTGGCCGTGATCAAACAGGCCGATGCCCGCATGGATGAGTTGAAGGAAAAGACAGAAAGTCTGCTGGATCATTTCAAAAACAACTATGAAGGGGTGCATTTTGAAATAGTCAGGGACCAGACCGCCATTTTGGACTATTCCATCCGTAATTTGCAAACCAACCTGATTTTTGGGGGCCTGCTGGCTTTTATCATTCTTTTCTTTTTCCTTCGCGATGCGCGCTCTCCCTGGCTGATTGGTATTTCTGTTCCGGTTTCGCTGGTGGTGAGTTTGCTGTTTTTTCACCTGACAGGCCTCTCCATCAACATCATTTCGTTGTCGGGACTCATACTGGGTATCGGGATGATCATTGATAATTCCATTATTGTGATTGATAACATCACCCATTACCGCGAAAAGGGTGACGATCTGGCCACGGCCTGTGTCCGGGGCACCAACGAGGTGATTCGCCCGCTCATTTCTTCGGTACTGACCACCTGTGCGGTATTTGTGCCGCTGGTTTTTATCAGCGGCATGGCCGGGGCCTTATTTTATGATCAGGCGATGGCTGTGGGCATCGGACTGGTGGCTTCTCTTTTGGTTTCCATCACGCTGATTCCGGTTTTGTACCATTTGTTCCATCCTGCGGGACCACAAGTGGAACATCACAAGGGAAAAGTGACGCGGATGCTGGAGCGCATCAATCTTTTTAAGACGGAAGATTTGTATGAACGGGGCTTTGACCGCGTGTTTCGCCACCGCCGGCTGTTTTTTATAGCGTTCCTGGGCTTACTTCTTCCCGGCTTGTTTCTGGGATGGAATATGAAAAAGGAGCAATTCCCGACCTTTACGCATGACGATGTTTTTTTGGAGCTGGACTGGAATGCGGGGATTCATATTGAGGAGAATATCCGACGGGTGAATTTGCTGAAACAGGTGGCAGCCGATTATGCCGAGTTTAGCAACAGTTATACCGGCTCACAGAATTTTGTGCTGCATAAGGATATGGACCAGTCGGTTTCGGAAGCCAGCTTGTATTTCAAATGTGCCACACCCGCCGGGGTAACTGAACTCAAGGAACATCTTTCGGCCTATCTTACGGAGCAGTGGCCGGAGGCCCTGTGGTCCTTTTCATGGCCCGAGACGGTATTCGAAAAGCTGTTCAGCAACGAGGAGGCAGAACTGGTGCTGCACTTGAGCGACCAGAGTCCGGAAGGCATCCCGGACTTGTCCAGGTCGGGGGAGATGGTGGCGGCTTTGAAGATGAAATTCCCCCATTCGGATCTTTTTCCTCCTGCTTCAGAAGACTATGCGGAGTTACGGGTTCGCACGGAAATGATGACGCTCTATGATGTAGATTATCAAGTCTTAATCAACCGCCTGCGCTCATCGCTAAACGCCTGGCATGTGGGCGTGCTGCACACCGGCTCCCAATACGTGCCCATGGTCATCGGCCACACCCCCATTCCGGTCAACCGTCTGCTGGATGAGATCAAGGTCATGAACCGGACCCAGGTGGAAATTCCGGTCAGTGCCCTACTCTACAAAGTAGATATAAAAGATTACAAGGTGCTGCATGGTGGCAGCGGTGGCGTTTTTGTCCCCATTAACATCGAGCAAAAGCCGGAAGGCGCCATGAGCGAAGTGATGAATGAAATCAGCCACCTGCTCTTTACGCAGTTCAATACCGATGTAAGTTTCTCAGGCAGCTGGTTCGAGTCCCGCAAAATGGTGACCGATCTGGCCATCATCCTGCTGATTTCCCTGGTCCTGCTCTATTTCATTCTGGCCGCCCAGTTCGAGTCGCTGCGTCAGCCCGTCATTCTTTTACTGGAGGTACCTCTGGATGTGTCAGGCGCTCTATTCCTCTTATGGCTCTTCGGGGGAAGCATCAATGTGATGGCCATGATTGGGATTGTGGTAATGAGCGGTATTGTGGTCAATGATTCCATCCTAAAAGTGGATACCATCAACCGGCTTTACCGGTCGGGCATGCCCCTGGTGGCCGCCATCAAAGAGGGCGGACACCGACGACTCAAACCCATCATCATGACCAGTGTGACCACCATCCTGGCTTTGTTACCGGTGCTTTGGGGCACCGGCATGGGCAGTGAGCTGCAACGACCTTTGGCACTGACCGTTATCGGGGGCATGGTCTTGGGCACTTTCGTCAGCCTTTACTTCATTCCCCTTTGCTATTATTTTTTGTACCGCAAGGCTTAATTTTTTGATATGAAAAAACTTATAAAACTCAACATTAATAATGCAAAAGATTTTTTGCGCGCATATGGAATCTTCCTCTTAATAATAGCATTAGGATTACAGCTGAAGTTTCATTCAATTGAATCAAAGTACTTCTGGTATGACGAAATTGAAACAATTATGCATACTTCTGGAATTCCTGACAAAAATTATGACGCACAATTTGCTCTGAATGAAGTTAAAAACATTGATTTCTATCAAGATAAATTGCGTCTAAATACACAGGATTATTCCATGTATTCACAAATAACGGGTGTGTTTTCAATGCCGCAGTTAACTCCGCTTCATCCACTTTTACTAATTTTTTGGAGTAAAATTGTCGGTGATGAATTTGTCCATTATCGCCTGTTTAACACCTTTCTCTTTTTCCTACTTCTACCATTTCTTTTTCTTCTCTGCAAAACACTTTTTAAATCAAACGAGTCTGGCTGGATTGCTCTAAGCTTAATTGCAGTATCTCCTTTTTTTGACATTTATACCAAGGAAGCCAGATATGTCATTTTATGGACCTTCTTCATCATTTTAAACAGCTATTTCTTTTTAAAGGCTTATGAAAATAATAAGAAGATTTGGTGGTGGTGCTACTCAGTCAGTGGAATTTTGTTAATGTATGCTTCGCTTTTAAGCGGACTTTTAATTTTAAGTCAATTAATTGTTGTCGCAATTGTCTTTAAGAGGTATTATACGCCCTTTTTCCTCTCAATACTGATTATAACAATTGCTTATCTCCCGTGGATGATCAATATTGGTATTCACATTGAGGAGATATTTCAGTCGCTGCAATGGCACAAAAGCGGACAATCATCTAGTTTCTACACGCCTTTTATTGGGCAATTTATTGGATTTGCTCACGTTTTTATTTCATTTGAGAATGTTATTTGGAGCTATGTTCACATATTTTTGACCCCTGGGGGCTTCCGCTTTACCTTCGATCTAGTTTTAGCAGGTATTATGATTATATTAATCCTGATTTCATTTATAAACATGCTTAAAAATGGGCGCCATGTTGCACGAGGCATTGTATTGTCTCTAATAATTGTTCCCCTTACCACCTTTTGGTTATATGATTTAATTTTTGTTGGTAGAATCTCTTTCTTGTGGAGATATCAAGTGGTCGCTTTTATAGGAATATTACTGGTTGTGACCCACTTCTTACATTATTTATATACTACAAAAAATAAATTATTCAAGGTGATTTTTATAGTGCTATCTCTATTTGGAATTTTCTCCATTTACATTGTCTCACTTAATAAATGTTACACTACTTTAGGAAGTTGCAACGGCTGGGATAATTTTAATATTGCTGAACGGATTTCTCATTCAACCGGCCATTGATCATTACTGATCTTTCGTTTTGGGGAGGTGCTGGTGGGACACTGGAAGTTTTATCCAATTGCAAGTCTTCAAAAGCTCAAGTATTGTACACTTTGCCTGGAACTTTAAACGTTAAAAATGAAATTCCTTTAGGGGATTACTCTGATGTGTATTTAATTCATGCTTCGAAAGAACTCATCAAAGACATTGAATATCAGTTCGGAGATGGCAACCTCTTGCATTTAGGAGGTGAAATTTGGAGCCTTGTGCGTTCTCATGATGAAGTCCTTAATAATCAAAATTAATTTTACAACAAATACCTATGAAAAGAGCCACCATAATCTTACTCCTCCTCGTACTGCATCAACTCGCTTGTTTCTCGCAGGGGACCATACGCCTCACTTTAAATGATGCTCTTAAACTGGCACAGGAACAATCTTTACAAACTTTCCTGAATAAACACTATTACATGGCTGATTACTGGGCTTATCGAAGCTTTAAAGCCGATCTATTACCATCTGTTAATTTACAGGCCACTCCACTGGCCTACTCCAATGCTTCGCAATTAAGATACAATTCGGAAAATCAATCTGATGAATTTATAAGAACTGAGAACCTGCATTCTGCACTCAATCTTAATGTTTCGCAGAAAGTTGCAGCTACCGGCGGTACTTTTTTTGTACAATCGGAGCTTGGGCGCATTGAAAATTATGGTATAAATGACTATACCCAATACTCATCACGGCCATTCAGGATAGGATACCAACAAGATCTATTTGGATTCAATGCCATGAAATGGCAGCGTAAAATAGAACCACTCCTCTTTGAGAAGGCTAAACAGGAATATCTTCTTTCAACAGAAAATATGCATATAACAACCATCAATTATTTTTTTGGATTAGTTAGTGCCTATATACAAATGGAAATGGCTCAAACCAACATTAAAAATACCGAGAATCTGCTGGAAGTAGCTCACAGAAGATTCGAACTTGGGACGGTTTCGCGGGAAGAACTGCTGGATCTCCGTCTCTCAAATAATAATGCTCAGATCAACCTGCAACAGGCTGGTCTGAACTTCCGTGAAGCGAAGGAAAACCTGCTAAACTTCCTTATGCTTCCGGTTGATACGGAATTGGAAACCGTTATTCCTGAGAATACACCGGTTACTGAAGTGGATGTGCAACTTGTTTTAGAAAAAGCAATTGATAACAACCCTGAAATATTACAACTTGAACAAAACATTCTGGAAAGCCAACGCAATGTTGAACAGGCAAATAAGGCCAGACATTTTC
The DNA here is from genome assembly GCF_000974365.1 of Geofilum rubicundum JCM 15548. Classification (GTDB taxonomy): domain Bacteria; phylum Bacteroidota; class Bacteroidia; order Bacteroidales; family Marinilabiliaceae; genus Geofilum; species Geofilum rubicundum. Next base: position 29,141 of record NZ_BAZW01000045.1, on the reverse strand, counting down.
AGGCTGGTGTGGATGTATCTTACGGTATCAGCAAGGACGATGGTAATTACTTGGAGAGTGGTCAACTAAAAGATGTTTACAGTCCTGAATTTGAAGATTACCAACAATTATCCTTAGGAATCAACATTCCCATTCTTGACTGGGGGAGAAAAAAAGGCCAATATGAAATGGCCAAATCACGCCATGAAATTGTCCAGGTAGCTGGCCGACAATCACTGCAACAGTTTAAGCAAAATGCGGTAACCCGTGCCATCGCTTTTAACATTCAGAAATCCCGGGTAGAATCGGCCGCCCTGTCTGATACCCTGGCCAACGAAAGTTATGAATTAACGATGACCAGATTCAGTGCCGGACAAGCGGATGTATTAAGACTTACGTCCTCACAAAACGCAAAAGACAATGCTCGCTTACAATACATAAATGCCTTGGCGAATTATTGGAACTATTACTTTATACTGCGACAATTAACTTTATTTGATTTCGAAAGTAACAATAATATCGAATTTGATGAAGATAAGGTCTTGGGTTTATAAGAATTAGTGCCTGTATTTTGTAGTGGGAACCTGCAAAAATTCATAACAATAAAGCCGTCTGCCCTCAAGGGGCAGACGGCTTTATTAATGTAGTTACTTGAACCGGTTTGTTTCAGCTTATTTCCAGCTATCCACCAATTCTTTGTTTTCCTGGTACCACTTTTCAGCACCGGCTTCTTCACCATTGTTGTCAATGGCTTCAAGCAGCGCATACAATTGGCTTTCGGTCAGGTTGAAGTTTTTGAAAAATTGGGCCGCTTTGGGCTTATCCTCTTCAAAACCTTTGCGGGAAACGATGCCACAAACATCTTTTGGGAAGATGCCTTGGGGATCTTCCAGATATTTCAGGTCGTAATTGACCCACTTGTAGTGAGGTTTCCAGCCGGTGATAACGATCCATTCCTTGTTTCTGGCTGCTTTTTGAAGGCTGGCTACCATGGCGGGACCACTTGAGGTGATTTGTTCAAAATCAAGGTTGTAAGCGTCGATGGCTTTGAGGGTGTTGGCGTGGATGCCGGCACCACTGCCAATACCGATAATCTCACCATCAAACTTTTCTTTGTTGGCGTTCAGCTCTTCTATGGAATTGATGTCCACATAGCTGGGTACAACCAGACCGGTGGTGCCATTGCTGAATGATTCGCCCAGCTGAACCAGTTGGTCGCCATAATCGGCCCAGTAGTCCGCATGTGTATTGGGTAACCATGCATCCATGAAAACATCTCCTTTTGAGTTTTCTTTGGACAACTCACCATATATCAAACCAGGCTCGAGGTTGATCAGTTCCACTTCAAAACTGTCTGCTTCCAGCGCTGCTTTTGCCAGATGCGTAAAGGCAATACCTTCCGCCCAGTTGGGGTAGAGGATGGTTACTTTTTTTGAGTCATCTGTTTTCTTTTGGTTGCAGGATACAACCGTTAATACCATAACGGCTACTAAAAGCAAGCCGCTCATTTTTTTAAGATTTACATTCATCATTTTCATCATTTTAAAATTTATTTTTTGCTTCCTATTGATTGTGTAATTCTATCCAGAATAATGGCCAGTATAACGATGCCCAGACCCGATTCGAAGCCTTTGGCGATGTCGTTTTGCTGAATGCCCTGGTAGACAATGCTTCCCAGTCCTTTTGCCCCTACCATAGAGGCAATCACCACCATGGACAGTGACAACAGGATAACCTGATTAACACCGGCCAATATGGTTGGCATGGCCAGGGGCAGCTGGATTTTGTAGAGAATCTGCTTTTCGGTGGCGCCAAAGGCGTAACCGGCTTCAACGACATCCGGGGGCACGCTGTGTATCCCCAATTTTGTCAGTCGCACCGCCGGCGGCAATGAAAATATCACGGTGGCGATGACGCCGGGCGAATTGCCCACACTGAAAAAGAAGATGGCCGGTATCAGATAAACGAAGGCCGGCATGGTCTGCATAAAGTCCAGAATGGGCCTGATAACTGTATCTGCTATGTGGCTTCTTGCCGTCCAGATACCTATGGGGATGCCAAAAATCAAGGCGATGACGGAGGATACCAATACCAGAGTGGTGGTTTGTATGGTTTCTTTCCAATACCCCATTAAATAAATCAGGACAAAACCCAAAATGGTGAAGCTGGCAATGCCAATTCCTTTTTTGAATCCCTCTCTGGTGAAGCTTTTCTTGCCGGCACTGAGGTAGTAACCCAGCAAGGCGATCAGCGTAATGATTATCCAAAAAGGGATGGCCAGCAGTCCGTCATTCATGCTCTCAACGGTCCAGGAAATGCCATCATCTATGGCAGACCACAAGAACGAAAGATGGCTTTCAAGCGCATTAATCCCTTTTTCAATGTATGTTCCCAGGTCGATTATTTTGTCCATTTGAAAAATTCTTTAGCTTGTTCCTGTAAATCACTGATCTCGTTTTTATCGTATTTGGTGGCCTCAATGATGATGGACGTTTGTGTGACGATGCCTTGCAGTCGCCCATCCTTTTCATCTACCACGGCGAGTGGTGACTTTTTGCCGGATATTAATGGCAGCATGTCTTCCACGGTGTAGTCTTTATGAATACTGGAGACTTCAGTTCGGATGGCATCATCAATTTTCTGCGTTTTGTTTTTGGCCAGGTCGATTAAATCGTTCAGCCATACAAAGCCCAGAAATTTCCTGTTTTTGTCCACCACCGGCAGCACATCCACCGAGGCCGTACGCATTTTGCGGATGGCAACCTCGGGTCCATCTTTGCCATACTGGACAAGCGTTGGTTTTTCAAACATTAAGGAACCGGCCGTAATGATGGTTTTGCGGTCCACCTTCTGCACAAAGGCTTCAACGTATTCACTGGCGGGGTTGGTCATTATTTCCTCAGCATTGCCAATCTGTTCAATGATACCATCCTTCATGATGACGATCCGGTCGCCCAACTTAATGGCTTCGTCCAAATCGTGGGTGATGAAGACAATGGTTTTGTGAACTTTTTCCTGGATGGCCAGCAATTCTTCCTGCATATCGGATTTGATGAGCGGGTCGAGTGCCGAAAAGGCTTCATCCATTAACAAGACTTCGGGATCGTTGGCCAATGCTCTGGCCAGACCCACCCGCTGCTGCATACCGCCCGACAACTCGGCCGGGTATTGGTGCTCATACCCCTGAAGACCCACCGTCTCGAGTGCTGTTTGCGCCCTTTGCAGCCGATCTTCTTTGGCTTCACCTCTGATTTCCAGTCCAAAAGCCGCATTCTCCAAAATGGTGCGATGGGGCAATAGGCCAAAGTTTTGAAAAACCATACTCATTTCAGTACGGCGCGTTTCCAAAAGCTCTCGGTTGGTTTCTTTGGTGATGTCGTGACCGTTTAACAACACCTGACCATCGGTGGGCTTGCGCAGGCGGTTGAGACAACGGATCAAGGTGGATTTACCACTGCCTGAGAGTCCCATGACCACAAAAATCTCCCCTTCGTAAACGTCAAAATTGGCCGTGTTAACGCCAATGGTGCACTTGGTTTTTTCGAGGATGTCCGACTTGGAATGCCCGGCTTTGAGCATCTTAAGCGCCTGTTCTTTATTTTTTCCAAAGATCAAAGTCAAATCTTTGACTTTGATCTTTACTTTTCTGCTTTCTTCTTCCATATACATTTTATAAGGTACTACCCATTATTAAAAGTAGTAGCCAATGTTGATGTTGAAACGGTTTTCCCATTCTGCATCAGCGCTGCCTTCTGCCAGTCCGTTGGTCCAGGTGTCTGCCCCCAGCCAGGCATTGTTTTTACCCATGGCATAGTCCACATAGGTATAGATGCTTCCGGCAGTGATTAACATACCGGGTACCAGATGCTGGGTGGGTTCAAAACCGGCCGCAGCTTTGTTGATGACCGAGTAATCGACATAGGTCTGTATATTGGAAATGGGCCCCCATTCAACAGGGATGGAGTAGGCCAGTCCGGCCACCACCATATTGGCCTCCGCCGCTACATTGTAATTGTAGGCATAGGCACCCATTTGGATTTTGTCAAGCGTGTTGCCACTATTGTCTTTGGCCGCATAGTTGTAGTAAACGTACTCACCTTTGAAGTTGAAATTTCCAACGTTGGCCACCAGATGGCCGGCAAAAGCCGTGGACATTTCACTTTCTTCCAATACTTCATTGTAAATGCCACCAAATTGTCCGGAGACCCCCACTTCCACGCTTTCTGAAAGCTGGTAGGCGGCACGCAGATTGAATTGATTGAGTTCACGAATGGCGGCTTCGTCACTAGGGGTAATGTCATAGGAATAGCGCGAAGCATTGGCGTCTAAATCAGAACTGGCGCCCCCGTTAAATTCCGGCTGACGGAAATAGGCCACATTCAGCTCCAGCTTATCAATTCCGGTATAATCAAATTTGATCCCCATGTCGTAATCATCTTCCAGACCCACATAATAGGGAATTTGGAACCACCAGGAGTGGGAGGCATACTTGGTAATGCCGAAGGGAACCTGGCTGACACCCAGTTTCATGTAAAGATCATCTGTGAAGCCATAGCCCAGGTAACCATGGTGCAGGAAGTGGGAATTGCCTGATGTGGGGTAGAAGCGGTATTCAAAACTAAGATCAATCCCCGCCGTGCGGGCATCTACATTCAGCCGCCAGGTATCCAGCGTGGCTTCCGGCTGGGTGGCATCGTCCACCCAGCTTTTATCGAATATGTTAAAGCGAAGTGCGCCTCCAAATTTAACATAGTCCTCTTTTTGCGCTGTGGCGTTAAGGGAGGCTAAAATAAAAATCAGTAGTAAACTTCTTTTTACGTTCATATTTATCATTTTTAGTTAATAGAATACAGGAGTAGATTTTAACAAAAAATACCATTTTTTTGCTAAAATGTTGTTAGGAAAGGAAATATTTCAGAAAAGGAAAGTGTTCAAATAAGTGTAGGAGGCACGTACCTTCCCGATTGAACTTTTAATATCAGGTAGAAACGGTTGATGAAGTGATGGGTACTTTGCTTTTGTATGTTTTGCATAACGGGCTGCAAAACTATAAGGAATATATCACAAAAGGAAATTGTCCCTCATGTTTTTTGTATATTCGTACCATTCATTCATATTAACCCTTTATTTTTTAATTTATGGCAGCCCTGGCAACCCGCTTCAAAAACCAAGCAAAAAAACGGATCTTTTTAGTAAGCCTTTTAATGTTGTCCTTCATCGCTTTGGAAGGTCAGAAGGTCGAGACTTTTTATAACTACAAGTGGGAGGAATGTGAACCCAAGGAAGCGAGATTCTATGCGCTGAGTAATAAAACAGACTCGGGGTACGTGCGGGAAGTGTATTTTGTCAACGAAAGGCAATTGTACAATCGCGGGTTATTTTCAGATCCCTGGTTTGAATTTAAGAAAGGTTATTTTGCCACTTTTTATGCCAACGGGGCTTTTGAATCATTTGGCAAATACCGAGGAAACAAAAAGGATGGTCTGTGGTTAAGTGGTCATTACAATGGAATGTTGAGTGATTCCACCGTTTATTCAAATGGAAACCCCGTTGGGGTAAGTCTCTCATGGTACCCCAATGGCTTTCTTCGCGATTCTCTTGTTTTCGAAGCAGATGGCAGCGGAATTCATGTTTCATGGTTTGATAACGGAAGCTTGTCGGCAGTAGGCCGGTATTCGGAGGATTCAAAGCAACATGGCAGGTGGAAATACTATCACCGGAATGGCCATTTGAGTTCCATCGAGTTGTACAATCATTCGGTATTGCTGGAAAAACAATACTACGATGAGAATGGGATGGCCTTGAACGATACCACGAGCAGGGATCGGGAGGCCTTTTATGAAGGTGGTCCGTCAGCCTATAACAGAAAGGTTTCCAATTATCTTGTTTATCCGCCAGGTCAATATATTGAAAATTCTGAAGTGGCTTCTGTTGTGGTGACACTTACGGTGGATGAAGAGGGACATGTTGTGGAACCTGTTATCCGTGTCCCCTTTGAAGATGCCTTTAATAAAGCAGTCTTGCGGGCTGTCAGGAACTCTCCCGAATGGCAACCGGCCATTGAGCACAATCGGCGCGTGAGATCTGAATACACGCATTCCTTTCGTTTTTATAATACCAAGGAAGCTTTAGAGGAAGATAATGAAAATGACGCAGAATAAAACAGGCGGCCCAAAAGGCCGCCTGCTTAGGTATTGAGTTGGGGGTTATAGACGGTTAGTATCCTGCATTTTGCCAGAATCCTGTTCCTTCAGTTTCACTTTCGTTGGTAATGGCATCAAATTGTGCCTGTGGAATGGGGCGCAATAAGTGATTGCTTGTTACCTGACCGGATGCCTGTGCGTTGTAGGCTTTTACGCGATCAACCAAAGTGCGTGTACGCTTCAGGTCGAACCAGCGCTGCTGCTCACCGCAAAGTTCAATGGCCCGTTCATCCAAAATGGTTTCCAGAGTTACAGCTCCGGTCAGTTTGTTGGCTTCTTCCATGCCCGGAATGGCCCGAACTTCACGCAACTCGTTGAGCGTGGCCAAGGCATCCCCACCTGTATGAAGCTGACACTCCGCTTTGATCAGGTACATTTCGGCCAGACGCATGACGATGGCGTCGCGGGAAGAAATATCCGGTGTCGGATATTGCGGGTCCCAAACATCATTCTGGAATTTTTTGATGCCCGGGAAAGAACACCATCCACCCACCTTATAGGTATTGTAGCGGCTGTCTCCGTATACATCAGAAGTGGCCTTGGGCGCTTCGGTTGGCAGCGCTGTGGCCGGATTTGTGGAGGTGTATAGCGGAATGTCCCCGTTGGCCCAGAATTGAACCCTGTAGCGGTCTTTGGCCCAGGCTTGCAAGGCTTGTCCTTCAGCAGAATTTCCGTCCATGGGGGCATAGTAAATCGCCGTATCCTGAATGTTGGGATATAATTTGGCACTTCCTTCCAGACCGGGAGCGATGGTGTAAGCGTTTAGAATGGTGGCTTCCGGACGCTGATCGGTCTCGCGAATGGCTTCCAAAGATTGGAAAAGGTACAAGGAGGGCAAATAACGGGTAAAGCCCCTGCTGTAGGGTGAGTAATGCTCGGCTACCCAAACGGGCTCTCCTGTAACGCTGTGTGTGACGTAAAAGGTGCTTTCGCCTAAGGCTCGAACAAAGATTTCCTTGCCATTTCCGCCCAGATCTGAAGCACCGTTGTTCCACATGCCCACAAACATCAGAACCATTGCACTACCACCGCGGCCGTAACCGGTACGGGTAATAAGTCCGTTGTAATCCAGTGGATCACCGGTATTGCTTTTGCGATAGCGTTTGGGGATGGTATTGGCCGGACCAGAAACATCGGGCGAATAGGTGACGCCCCAAATGCTTCCTGGTTGGAACGGATGTCCTCGTTGGCCATGGTCCAGGTGTCGGCATAATTCTCATAGAAATTCGCTACGCCACTGCCAATTACCGCATCCACCTCAGCTTGCGCCAGTGCATAAAGATTCCCGCTGTAGTCGCCACTAAGGCTCGATTCGCCCAGCCAGGAGGCAGCGTAAAGCAATACCCTTGCCTTGAAGGCGCGGGCCGCCCACAAATGAGCACGGCCATCTTCTTTGGTTTCATAGCCTGCCGCTCCGAACAATCGAATGGCTTCGTCGAGGTCGGCCAGCATATTGCTGTAAATCACTTCTTCAGAGACCCTTTCAGGGGCATAGAGAATTTCAGATTGTGGTTGGTCATTGTAGGGAATTGGTCCCCAAATATTGACCATGTGCCAATAGTAGAAAGCACGCATGAAAAGGGCTTCCGCCATAAACTGGTCCTTTTTCGAATCACTGATAAATTCGTTCTGTGGGACATAATGCAAAGCCCTGTTACAGACATCCACTGCACTGTAGAACAGCTCCCAGTATTGGTCCAGAGAAGCATTGTCGGACGTGTTGCCATCCAGACTTTCAGCGGTAATGTTGTAAGAGTTGAGCGATTTCTGCTTGTTGTCGTAACCGTAATAGAAGAGATCGGTGCCCATTTCAGAAAGTCCCAATCCCGCTTCTTTTCCATACCACCCTCTGGCAAAAGAGTAGGTGTTGGCCACCAGGCCTTCAATTCCGGACGCTGTTGAAAACGCCAGTTCCGGTGCTGCGCCTACTTTCACTTCTTCCTCCAGATAATCCGAGCAAGAGGAAGCGGCCAGAACCAGGGCGGACGCTGCTATAGATATAATTATTTTCTTCATCATTTTTAATGCTTTTAGTGGTTTTTATTTAAAACTGCACGCTGAGGCCAAATACCATTTGCTTGGCTAACGGGAAGTTGATAGAACCGCCCCGCTCAGGGTCATAATTGTCGATATCGCTGAAAGTGAAATAGTTCTTTAGAGAACCATAAACTCTGACACTGGTTAAACCAATGTTGCCAATCACATTGGTCGGAAGGCTATAGCCCAGGGTAACATCTCTGATTTTTACATAATTGGCCTTTTCATACAGGAGGGAAGAACCATAATTGGCATGCGTGGAGCTTTCGGTTCCCGGGTTGGGAAATTTAGCGTCTTTGTTGTCGAGTGTCCAATAGTCCAGGTCGCCCCAGTTGGCCGACTCGAAATTGAGCTGAGAATTCATGCCATATTCAATGTAGCCACCTAAGCGCGCATAAACCAAAACCGAAAGGTCGAAATCACCGATGGTAACATTGTTATTCATACCCAGAATGTGCTTGGGAGAACGGTTGTAGGTGATTTTGTCCTCATCATCCAGCTGGCCATCATTGTTGCGGTCAATAATTTTGATGCTGCCTGGCATTCCATAATTAGAAATGTAATTAGACGTAAAATCGGGGTTTTCGTCCTGCATGGCTGCAAGATATGCATCAAATTCACCCACGTCCCAGTTGCCATCTGCTTCGTAATCGTAGAATACACTGACGGGTTCACCTACAATGTGTGCCTCGCGGCCAAACTGGTTTTTGGTAAGTCCCTCACCAATAGCTACCACCTCATCGGTAAAGGTGCTGTACGACCAGTTAATGTTGTAAGTAATAAAACTGTTGCGGACAACGGCTGTATTCAGGCCAATTTCTAAACCTGTGGCCTTGGTCTCTCCAATATTGTCAATGATGCTCGGATAAGTTTCGGAAGGCGGGGCACTCTTAAAGTAAAGCAAATCATAAGTATTACTGCTCCACACATCAATATTACCAGAGATCCGGTTGTTGGCAAAGCCAAAATCGACACCCAGGTTGATCGCCTCTGTGGTTTCCCATTTCAACTGGTCATTGCCATAATTATCCGGAATATTGAAAGCAATGTCTCGGCCATCAATGAAATAATAAGATTGTCTGGTACTTAATGTCCCAAGCGTTTGATAAGGCTCAATGGCTGAGTTTCCTGTAATACCCCAGGATGCCCTGAGTTTCAGATTGGTCATCATGCCACGTGTGCCTTCCATGAAACTTTCTTCAGAAACGCGCCATGCTCCTGAAACAGAAGGGAAGGAACTCCATTTGTTATCTGATGCCAGAGGAGATGATCCATCTGCCCGCATGGACACGGTCAATAGGTATTTATTGTCCAACTGATAATTGACACGTCCAAAATAGGAAATGTGATTGATCTTTTCCCAATCACTGGTAGGAGGGGTTAACTGGGCAATTTTAGTGAGGTCGTAGAACGTGCTGTTGTAATAATGTTCCGGACCAGCATCACCTTGTACCATACTTTGTTCGTAAATTGTTTGATCCATACTCTGACCCAACATGGCCGTTAGAGTATGCCGGCCATTGTCAAAGTCGGTGTCGTACGTTAATACATTTTCCCAGGTGTACTTGTGGCGGGATTGGTTCTCATACGAAATATAGCTGGTTCTTTGGGTCTGCGCACGGGCCACACTCAAAAAATCCTGATAGGTTCCGCGTCGCATTTTATCGAGATCAAAACCAAAGTTCGACCTGAAAAGCAATCCTTCAAAAGGTGTAATTTCCACAAAGTAGTTACCAAACAAACGCGTACTTTCTGTATTTCGGGAATACGCACCATCCACTTCATCCAGAAGGGGGTTTACGTGGGCCGCATACCGTGGGTTGGGTGATTCTATAATCTCTCCGTCCTCAGTATAAGGATGGGCAATACTAGTCATTTTTAATGCTTGTCCAAATACACTGGCGTTGCGCGCGTCATGATCCCGGTAGGTGAGAAGCATGCTCGCGCCTGTTTTAAAATAATCGTTGACTTTATGATCAACGCTGAGTCTGCCGTTATAGCGACCCAGTTGGTCATTTTTCATCAGGCCTTCTTCAAACATGGCACCGGACGAAAGACTAAAGGTGGTGTTTTTTTCGCCACCGGTAATGGATACCTCATAGTTTTGGGTGGTTCCGTCCTGCAGAATCATGTCCAACCAGTCCGTGTAAGAATTGTTATCATAGACATCCATCTCGGAAAAATCCTCACCGCTTTCAGTCAGGACTTCTTCAACCAAAAGATTGCTGTCGCCCCAATTCCCGGAGGCTTCATCTGCCGCATAGTTGGCCCGATCTATTAAACGCTGGACTTCCTTACGGCCATACATGACCTGGGGCACATTGGTAGGCATGTTGGTGGACATAAAACTTTTGAAAGTGACATTGGAGACGCCTGCCTGACCTCTTTTGGTAGTGATGAGGATAACCCCGTTGGCCCCCCTGCTACCGTAGATGGCTGTGGAAGAAGCATCTTTCAGTACGTCCATCGATTCAATGTCCGATGGGTTAATATCCAGCGTGGAACCGTACTCAATACCATCGACCAAAATCAGTGGTGAATTGGAGGCGGTCAGTGAACGGTTACCTCTTAAGTTGATGTTGACGCCTGAACCGGCTTCACCGGAAGATTGTTGGATATCCACACCAGGAACTTTTCCCTGAATGGCTTGCATGGCGTTGCTGCTGGTCACTTTCTCAATTTCTTCAGCATCTACGGAACCTACTGATCCGGTAAGGTCTTTTCTGCGAACCACACCGTAACCAATGGCCACTACTTCATCGAGACCGACAAAATCGTTTTCAAGCACGACATCAATGGTGGTCAGGTTGCCAATGGCAACCGTTTCTTGCTGAAATCCAATGTAAGAAAAGAGAAGTGCTGAATTCTCGGGATTGGGGACTTCCAAAGAATAGACCCCATCAACGTTGGTGATGGTTCCGGTGGCTGTCCCTTGAATAACCACGTTCACGCCTGGCAGTGGGTAACCGCCAGAATCTGAAACAGTTCCGGTGACTGTTCGGGATGTTTGTGCATAAGCAAATGCGGAAACAAGAACTGCCCCGGCAATGGCAAAGCATCTGAATAGTGTTTTTCTCATGTTGATTTGAATTTTAGATTACGTGTTAAAATTTTTTAGCTGATAAATACATGTGTTTTAAATACGATACAATTATTAACAAATATTAGTAAAAGTAAGGCGCAAATAGGGAGTACACAGTAGGTGATTTATCTCCTTTTAGGAGAATTTTTATCTATTAGGAGAATTATTTATTTTGTTAAAAAAATCAAGATATGATGATGGCTAGTAGTCGTAAGCCGTGCTTACATAGATGCTTTATGCATTTTGAATAAAGCGTTTTGGGGTGAATGACAAAGAGAGGAGGGGTAGAAATGTGCAGGCAGGAAACGCTTGCATTTCGTCCCAATAACAAAATGAAGCAGTGATTTGGAGGGAATATCGTATATACGAAAAAAGCATAAACGGGCACTTGTATAAACAAAAACCTCCTTATTGAGAAAATAAGGAGGTGCGTATCATTGGTCCAATGTGATCGTTAAAAACTTACAAAGCGTTCAATTTTTTGGTCATTTGATCTACTTTGTTTTTCATTTCCAGACGAACGTAGGTGTTGATTAAATACCCAAGATATTTTTTATTCTTCGGGGCCATTTCATGCAGGGTCTCCAGCAAGTCTCTGGCAGTTCTGAAATCGGCCGATATTTTCTTCAATTCCCTTCGCAGGTAAGCATAGGTAGTGTAATTGGCATTGCGGTTATACTTTGTCATCTCACTCTGGTACCAGTTTTCTGCCTTGTTGTAATAGTAGTCCGCCTTCCAAAAAAGCGCCTGCTCGTGTTGGTCGTCTATTTCCAGAATATCATTGCAAAGCGCTAAGGCTTCTGATGTTTTATTCAGATGCGTTAAAACCGTCACTTGCTCAAACATTAAATCCGGGTTGTTTTCATGCTCAATTTTTGACCAGGTTTTGTTGGCCGCTTCGTAATTCTGCAGTCGCTGCTCCAAACGGTATATTTTTAAAAGCACCTCCTGATGATGTTCCGTATTCTCAAATTTGGAAAGATTGACCAGCCAATGGTCGTATTCTTCCCGGGTCTGACCGGTTTTTTCAAAATTGACACCACCCATAAGGATGGCCTCCTTGTCATTTATACCCTCTATGCCCTGAAAGAAAGTCGTTGATTGTTCGTAATTCTCAGCTTTGTGTGCGGCTTTACCCACAATCAGTTGTATCGTATCGTTAATGGGCAAATCGTTCTTTTCGCTCAGCAGACGCAACTTATCATACTGTAAAAGAACTTTTTCATACTGCGCTTGTTGGTAGAGTTGCGAAATATCAGATTCTATGGATACCAATTGCTTAATGGGACTACAAGCTGCAATCAGGACAATGGTGATGAGTAACAGACTTTTTATGATGCGCATTTTTTTATTTGTTTATAGGTTGAATAACTGGTACGGATAGCTTCAAAGATCGCACCAAGAATGAAAGTGTAAAAGTAGAGAGAGAACGCAGTGCAAGCAAATTTTTTCGGCTGTTTACCACTTCGCAACTTTTGTTAACAATAGTACACGTTTCACCTCCGAATTAAAAAAGGTATATGGAAGCACGAAGCCTTATCTATTTGTTGTAGAATCAGTTTGAAATATTACCTTTCTTTATTCAATGATTATTGGAAAAATGTGCGCTAAACATGACTGAGAATAGTTTTAAATTTCTATTTTTGCAGCACCAATAAATACGGGTGTAGCTCAGTTGGTAGAGCACTGGTCTCCAAAACCAGGTGTCGGGAGTTCGAGTCTCTCCTCCCGTGCTTTTATTGAGAAAGGAGAGTTGGCCGAGTGGTCGAAGGCGCACGCCTGGAAAGTGTGTAAACCTCACAAGGGTTTCGAGGGTTCGAATCCCTCACTCTCCGCAAAAAAAATGGTCATTACGAAAGTAATGGCCTTTTTTTATGACTGGAATTGAGGGATTCGAACAGAAGCGGTGGCCGGGTTCGAATGCCGAAGGTACTGAACTTCATTCTAAAAGGTAAATTTTTCATCCACCTGAAGATGTTGCTATCGTAACCATTCTCCTTAAATCATCAATTGCTAAATATTTCCACATTCATTGATTTATTGTTTTGTTGAAGATGGTTGAATTTTCAAACGAAATGTTAATTTTACAGGTGTGATAAAAAAGCATAGAAATATTTAATGAATGGCAAAGAAGAACGGAAACGGAACAGAAGAAAAGCTGGAACAGAAGCTTTGGAAAACAGCGGACAAATTGCGAAAGAATATTGATGCTGCCGAGTACAAGCACGTTGTATTGGGCTTGATATTCCTAAAATATATCTCCGATGCATTTAGTGAGTTACACAGTCAATTAGTTGCAGGTGAAGGTGAATATGCCGGAGCTGATCCGGAGGATAAGGATGAATATGGTGCCGAAAACGTGTTTTTTGTCCCTGAAAAGGCTCGGTGGTCTTACATTCAATCACAAGCCAGAATGCCCAATATTGGTAAGTTGATTGACGATTCGATGGATTTAATAGAAGCCGAGAACGCGACACTTAAAGGCATATTACCAAAAACCTACGGCCGTTCCAATCTCGACCCTCAAACTTTGGGTGGGTTAATTGATACCATTGGCACCATTGCGCTTGGTGACGAAAAAGCCAAAAGTCAGGATGTTTTGGGCCGTGTGTATGAGTATTTCCTTGGTCAGTTTGCATTGGCCGAAGGTCAGAAAGGTGGCCAATTCTACACCCCTGAGAGCATTGTAAAGCTGTTGGTTGAGATGCTCGAGCCCTACAAAGGTCGTGTATATGACCCTTGCTGTGGAAGTGGAGGAATGTTTGTACAGAGCGAAAAGTTTATAGAAAGCCATCAGGGACGATTAGATGATATTTCAGTTTACGGCCAGGAAAGCAACCAGACGACCTATCGACTTTGCCGCATGAACCTGGCAATCCGTGGCATCGATGGCTCAAACATCAAATGGAATTCCGAAGGCTCGTTCCTTAACAATGCGCATAAGGACCTGAAAGCAGATTATGTCATAGCCAATCCACCGTTTAATGTAAGCGATTGGAGCGGTGAATTATTGCGTGATGATGCCCGTTGGCAATTTGGTGTGCCACCTGCCGGTAATGCCAACTTTGGTTGGGTGCAGCATTTTCTTTATCACTTAAAACCCGACGGCGGACACGCTGGTTTTGTGCTGGCCAATGGCTCATTAAGTTCCAATACCGGAGGCGAAGGAATTATACGTCAGAAGTTAGTAGAGCATGATTTGGTGGAATGCATTGTGATGCTGCCTAAGGCACTGTTTTTTAACACCGGCATCCCTGCTTGTTTATGGTTCTTGCGCCGTGGCAAAAAGAATCGACAAGGTGAAGTCTTATTTATTGATGCTTCGGAGCTGGGCTACATGATTGACCGCAAAAACCGGACTTTTGCCCCTGAAGATATTAGCAAGGTCGCCGATACCTATCATAATTGGCTCAAACACAAAGAGGTCTATCAGGATGAAAAGGGCTTTTGCAAGTCGGCCAGCCTTACCGATATACAAAAACACAAGTTTGTGTTGACTCCAGGGCGCTATGTAGGCATTCCCGACGAGGAAGATGATGGCATACCCTTTCAGGAAAAAGTAGATGTTTTAACTTCCCGCTTACGTGAACAAATGGAACAAGCCCAAAAGCTTGACCAGGAAATTAAAACACAACTGGCTAAAATCGGGATTGAGTTATGACTATAACTAACCAAATGCAAACAGGGGTAAGAAAGTCCTGGATAGACCAAAAACGGCACATTAGCTACGATGAAGAGATTTGCTACGATGTTACTTTTGACCAGTTGGATATTACACCACTATTACAACGTTTTGAAAGCATTGGCAAACCATTAAACAACGAGAAGCTTGAAAATCTAAAGCTGATTAAGTCAGAAAATGGCAAAACATACCCTACAAATGCTTTAATGATCTTGCTTGGCAAGTTTCCCCACTGTACCGTTAAGTGTGCCAGGTTTAAAGGAACCACTATGTCGGTTTTTACTGATAAAAAGGAATACGGAGGGGATATTTTCTCGATACTGGAAAGCACACAAAGCTTTGTTTTGAACCACATTAACCTGAAAGGTGAAGTCAAAGGACTTTACCGAACCGACACATACGAAATACCGGTGCCTGCTTTACGTGAATCCATAATCAACGCTCTGGTTCACAGAAATTACGTGAACCAAGGACGAGATATTAAAGTGGGTATTTACGATGATATTGTAAACATTGTGTCTCCAGGCGGCTTGCCTCATAGCATCACCATGGAAGATGTGTTTAACGGCCGCAGCGAAGCCCGTAACCGGGTGATTGCCCATGTTTTTAAAGAGTTGGGTTTGATTGAACAATGGGGCAGCGGAATTAATAGGATAATTGGTGCCTGCCTGGAACAAGGGTTACAAACACCCAGAATAGCGGAACAAAACGATTTCTTCGATATTGAGTTTTATCGTCCGCGACCGATTACGGACGATTACGACCGATTAGCGGACGATAAATCGTCGGATTCCGTCGGAAAACCGTCGGAAAAAACTTCTGTCGTGAGCAATTACGACCGATTACGACCGATTACGACCGATTACGACCGATTAAGTTTTGAAATAAAGAGAATTCTTTTGTATTTGCTTGATAATGAAAAGATATCACGCAAGAATGCTGTTGAGTTATTAGGTGTTAGAGAAACCAAAACCAAAGAGGTGCTTAATGAAATGCTTGATAAAAAGCTGATAGTTAGAAAAGGACAAGGGCGAAGTACCTTCTACACTATTGCTAGAAAGGAGGGTGAGAAATGAGGGAGTGGAAAATCAAACGTTTAGTTGATTACTGGGAATTTAACCCTAAAGTAAGTGTCAATAATAATAAAGAGTATTCTTTTATTGAGATGCCAGATTTAATGCCAGGTAATAAAGAAGTTTTACCTAGTAGAGAAAGGAAACCACAAGGATTAACAAAATTTCAAAATGGGGATACGTTATTTGCTAAGATAACCCCATGTTTAGAAAATGGAAAAATATGTCAAGCACAAGGATTAAAAGATAACATAGGGGTTGGCTCAACCGAATTTTTTGTTTTTAGAGGTCGGAAAGGTATTTCTGATAACGATTTTGTTCATTACTTATTGAAATGGTATCCAATTCGAAAACATGCGGAGAGTTGTATGTCTGGAAGTGCCGGTCATCAAAGAGTTCCATCAGATGCTTTTGATAGTATTGAATTACCATTACCAGATTATTTAGAAAGTGTTGAGATAGCCAATTTATTATCGCTCCTCGACAAAAAGATCACTCTTCTCCGTCAACAAAACCACGACTTAGAAGAACTGGCACAAACGCTTTTTAAGCGCTGGTTTGTGGAGTTTGAGTTCCCTAACGAAAATGGCGAACCATATAAAAGTTCAGGCGGTAAAATGGTTTCGAGTGAGCTGGGCGAGATTCCTGAGGGTTGGAGAGTTGGAGCTTTAGAAAACTTCATCTCAATAAAACATGGATATGCGTTTAAAGGGGAATATATAACAAATATTGAAAACAATCAGATTTTAGTAACGCCAGGAAGTTTCAAAATCGGAGGAGGTTTTAATCTTTCAAAGTTTAAATACTATAATTCGGAATTTTATCCAGAAGAATACAAGTTTAGAAGTAATGACCTTGCTGTAACAATGACTGATTTAAGCAAGGATGGTGATAGTTTAGGATTTCCCGCTTTAATCCCTGAAGTCAATGGGAAAATATTGTTACATAATCAAAGAGTTGGAAAAGTAATAGTAAACGAAAATTTGAAATATTTTTTCTATTTTCTTATGCAGAGAAGAGAATACAGAGCACATGTTGTAGGTTCGTCTACAGGCACTACAGTGAGACATACCTCTCCTATTAGAATATGTGATTTTAAATATATTTTTGATGAAAAAGTGATGAGATATTTTGGAAAGGTTGTGGAGCCAAACTTAATCAAAATAATAAATAATATATCTGAGATACAAACTCTAATTCAACTACGAGACACCTTATTGCCAAAGTTAATGAGTGGGGAGTTAAAGGTGGCAAGGGAGGAGAAAAATGCCGCGGTTGATTAACAATGCAGAAGCCGCTAAGAAAACTTAACGGCTTCGTTTCTCTTCCAACTCTAAAACATAAAAGATGGTTGGTGAGAGGTTGTAAACTTGTTTACTACTGCAAATGTAGCACACATACGCGCAAAAAGTCAAATTATTATGACCAAAATAACTGAAAACGACATCGAACTCTGGGCCATTGAGGAGCTGGAAAACCTTGGTTGGAAGTATATGCACGGTGGGGTGATTGCTCCTGATGGTGAAGTACCGGAGCGTAATGCTTTTAGTGATGTTATCCTTAAGGGTCGGTTGCAGCAGGCTATTGCGCGTAATAATCTGGATATTCCTTCGGAAGCGCAGATGGAAGCCGTAAAGGTGATTGAGCGGATTTCATCGCCGGAGTTAATGGTCAATAATCAGTTATTTCATGAATTGCTTAGTGAGGGTGTTCCGGTAGAATACCGCAAAGACGGTGTGCAGCGGGGCGACCGGGTTCAGTTGGTAAATTTTGACCAGCCTGGCCTAAATGATTTTTTGGTGGTGAATCAGTTTACGATCATTGAAAACAACCACCACAAGCGTCCTGATTTAATCTTGTTTGTTAACGGATTGCCTTTGGTCATATTTGAGTTGAAGAATGCTGTTGATGAGAATGCCACCTTACATTCGGCTTTCAAGCAAATTCAAACTTATAAGGATACCATTCCTGGTCTTTTTACATTTAATGCCTTTTGTGTGCTGTCTGATGGGGCGGACGCCAAAGCGGGTTCATTATCGGCAGGTTTTACCCGTTACATGGCATGGAAGACCAGTGATGGTTTAAAGGAGGCATCTATTCTGACCAATCAGTTAGAGGTGCTCATTAAAGGTTTAACCAATCCGGCCACTTTGCTGGATTTTATCAGGTATTTCATAGTGTTTGAAGAGTCGAAACACATTGATGCCAAGGGGATCGCTACCATTCAAACCATTAAAATGGTGGCGGCCTATCACCAATACTATGCAGTCAATAAGGCCATTGAGTCGGTTAAGCGAGCGTCTGGTAACAACGGCGACCGAAAAGGTGGTGTTGTATGGCATACGCAGGGTAGTGGCAAGTCTCTTTCCATGGTGTTTTTCAGTGGCAAATTGGTGCTTCAACTCGACAATCCTACGATTTTAGTTATTACCGACCGCAACGACCTGGACGATCAGCTATTTGACACTTTTGCCTCTTCCAAGCAATTGCTGCGGCAGGTTCCGGTTCAGGCAGAAAGTCGGGAACATCTTAAAGAACTTCTAAAGGTGGCTTCTGGTGGTATCGTGTTTGCGACCATCCAGAAATTTCAGACAGATAGTGAAAGCAATACCTACGAACAACTATCCGACCGTACCAATATTGTGGTGGTGGCAGATGAAGCGCACCGCACCCAATATGGTTTTAAACCAAAATCTATTGATGTAAAGGATGATAGGGGTAATGTAGTGGGGCAGCGTTTGGTCTATGGCTTTGCCAAATACATGCGGGATGCTTTGCCCAATGCCACCTACTTGGGTTTTACAGGAACGCCGGTAGAATCGACGGATAACAACACGCCAGTGGTTTTTGGCAATTATGTGGATATTTATGACATAGCCCAAGCGGTTGAGGATGGCGCCACCGTGCCCATTTACTACGAAAGTCGCCTGGTGAAAATCAACTTGTCGGAAGAAGGCAAGCAACTCATAGAGGAACTGGATGAGGAATTGGAGAGCGATGAACTGACCGATACTCAGAAAGCCAAAGCTAAATGGACAAAAGTGGCGGCCATTGTTGGCAGTCCGGCACGTTTGAAAAAGATTGCGGAAGATATCGTTTTTCATTATGAGGAACGCAACAACAGCGGTATTGAGGGAAAGGCCATGGTGGTAACCATGAGCCGCCAAATAGCGGTTGACTTGTACAAGGAAATAATCAACATCCGGCCACACTGGCACAGTGATGATTTGGATAAAGGCGTTATCAAAGTGGTTATGACCGCTTCTTCGTCGGATGGACCGGACATGATGAAACACCACACATCTAAAGAGCAACGCAGAACTTTAGCAGACCGGATGAAAGACATTGCCGACCCCATGAAATTGGTTATTGTAAGGGATATGTGGCTCACCGGATTTGATGCACCTAGTCTGCACACTTTGTACATCGACAAGCCCATGAAAGGCCACAACCTGATGCAGGCCATTGCCCGGGTTAACAGGGTGTATAAAGATAAGCCGGGTGGTCTGGTAGTCGATTACTTTGGCATTGCCTCTGATTTAAAGAAAGCCCTGTCGTTTTATGCCGATAGTGGGGGTAAGGGTGACCCTGCCGAAGCCCAGGAGCAAGCCGTTCAATTGATGCTGGAAAAACTGGAGGTTGTTTCCCAGATGTTCTCTGAGAATGGCATTCAACAGCACGAAGAACTGGCGATGGCTGCTGAGCCGAAGATGCCTTATGGCAAAGGAGTGGTCTATGAAGAATACTTTGATGCGCCGGTTAAGCAAAAATTAGAGATCATCTTGACAGGGGTAGAGCATATTTTAAGTTTGGAAGATGGAAAGAATCGGTATATCCGTGAGGTAACGGCCTTATCAAAGGCTTTTGCCATTGCCCTGCCACACGATGAGGCGATGGATGCCAAAGATGAAATTGCCTACTTCCAAGCGGTAAAAGCCCGCTTGGTGAAATTTGAAACCAGAACAGGCGGGAAAACCGATTACGAAATTGATACGGCTATTAAGCAGGTGATTGATAAAGCCCTCGTTTCGGAGCAGGTGGTGGATATTTTTGATGCAGCTGGCATCAAGAAGCCGGAATTGTCGGTGTTAGACGATGAGTTTCTCGAAGAAATGCGGGACATGAAGCATAAGAACCTGGCTTTGGAAGTGCTTAAGAAACTGCTGAATGATGAAATAAAAATTCGTTCCAGGCACAACATTGTTCAGAGCCGTAGCTTAATGGAGATGCTGGAATCCTCTATAAAACGCTACCAGAACAACCTGATTTCAGCCGCCGAAATCATCCAGGAAATGATTAATCTTGCCAAAGAAATCAAAGAAGCCGACAAACGGGGAGAAAAAATGGGCTTGTCGAAAGACGAGCTGGCTTTTTATGATGCTGTAGCCCAAAACCAAAGTGCCAAAGATCTCTTAGGTGACGATATTCTGTTCAAGTTAGCACGTGTACTAGTAGAGCGTGTCAAGGCCAATGCCTCCATCGATTGGACAGTCAAAGAATCGGTCAAAAAGAAACTGAAAGTCATTGTAAAACGCACCCTACGTCAATACGGCTATCCACCAGATTTGCAAAAACTGGCCACCGAAACGGTTTTAAGCCAGGCAGAAGCGCTGGCGGATTTTTGGAATTAAATAAATCAAATGGAATTCTGAAGGCTCGTTCCTTAATAATGATCTTTTAGATTAATATAGACCGATGTTGTAGGGCGTTTTATACTATGTCAACAAATCTTTCAATGAGTAATTATTAAAGCTTCTTGTCTTGGTTTTTTGGATTTTTTTGAGTTCGTTTTTTGCTTGAATTTCAATCCAAAGCATTGGGTCATTATTAAAAATCTTTCCCAATATGATTGCTAATTCATAATTAATAGGTCGCTCTCCGTTAATTAACTTGCTCAAATTAGAAGGATTTATTTCAATGTAATGGGCAAATTTCTTTTGAGGTATTCCCAGCGTTTTTAAGTATTCTTTTAAAAATTCACCCGGAAGCTTAAGTTTGGTTTCTTCAGATTCCAAATAATCTTGCATTTGAAATTTGATGGACAACAATTCAATCTCCCTTCGTTGTGCTTCTGACCGATTTTTTGCTTTATTCAATAGAATGGACTGGAAATCTTTAAATTCATCTGTTCCAGCATCCATTGGATTTGTCAACATTCCGTTGGTTGGCTCTATATTGTTATTTCGTTTCATAGCTAATACTTTCTTTCAAGGTATTCATTAATTAATTTCAGTCCGTTCTCACTATCAATATACATTCTTTGTCCAAGTCCCACTGACGCACCATATTTTTCCGAATACCATTTTATGAGGCTTGTTTTCGACATAAAAGTTAGAAATTCTTTGTAATCACTTTTTAATTTGAAACTTTCTTTACAAGCAAAAGCAATCAAACAGCCGGCGACATAATCATATTTCTTACTTTTTCGTCCTATGTTATGTGGTGCTATTTCTAAAACGTTCATAACGAGCATTTCATTTTCTGTTTTTAGTTGTAAAGCACCTTCAACGCCAGGATATAGTCCAATTGATCTTAAAATGAATATTCTGGAATTTATTTCTTTGCTTAATTCTCTCCAGTTGAAATTCCATCCATCTTTTTTTAATGGTATCTCATTGGGTTCAGGGACAACAATTTCTGCCTTTACTAATTGGTCGTTTTGTAAGTCTAATATGTAAATCATTTATCTGTTTTTCGCTTAGTAAAGATAATTAAAGTTGTCTGAATTGTATAATTTTAAGGCTCTATTTTGAACACTGTGGGTAATCATAATGTAAACCCCCACAAGTGTAATATATCATGTTCTTAACGTTTTCAATATTTCAACATCCACGGGCTCGCTTTTTCTCACGCGCATTCAAAAAGCCTTTTTGGCTGTAGCCCTCCTTCCGAATTCACAGACCTTAATTAAGCGTCATTTTTTCTCCAAATATTACAAAACTGAACGCTGGCAGTCACTCCCTTCAAACGTGCAGGATGGGTGTGATTGACCCAAAGTGACATGCATTATTGAAGATTAGTCCTACTAATTGCATGATAATTCCTATTCCTTATGGTATGGATCAAAGCAGACGTATCACCCGGCCACAAATATCACAACTGGCTCCATTCTATATTTTTACTGATCCGTCCACGGTGCTTACGGGTAATTCTGCCTTACAACCTGCAATAGTCAACGCAGCAAGACTCGACTATGGTTTCAAAGCCTGGAGAGTTACTGTTTCTTATAGCCTGGAAGAAGGATCAATGAGCTGGATCCCTGTCATTGACCAGCAAAGGAACCGGCAGGTAAACACCATACAGAATATGGATCATTCAAAGGTGCTTAACTTAAGCTTATATATGCCACTAAAATTAACATCGTGGTGGGAAACAACAAACAACCTTTTTGTCAATGATACAGAAACGAATCTGAACCTTCAAGGAAACGACATCCAGCTGCGTGGTGTGAATTATGGATTCAATGTTTCCAGTACGTTTAAGCTTCCGGAAGGATTTGTCCTGGAATTGTCCGGAAACTACAATTCACCCCAAAACTGGGGAGTTATAAGCTGGAATGCCACCGGTGATATGCATATGGGCGTGCAGAAAGATCTGGGCAGTACATGGGGGAAACTTCGTTTTAACGCTTCCAATCTTCTCCTAACCAATGATTGGTACGGGACTACCCGCCAGCCAGATAATAATCTTATGGTTGATTTATCCATGAAGTTTTCAGAAAGGGTATTCATGCTAACATGGTCCAATACTTTTGGCAACGACAAGGTGAAAGCATCAAGAACCCGGCAGACCGGTGCTTCTGAAGAGCGAAACAGGTTATAGTGCCCGGGGGGCTTATATTATTAAAAATCTTTCCCAATATGATTGCTAATTCATAATTAATCGGCCGCTCTCCGTTAATTAACTTGCTCAAATTAGAAGGGTTTATTTCAATGTAATGGGCAAATTTCTTTTGAGGTATTCCCAGCGTTTTCAAGTATTCTTTTAAGAATTCACCCGGCAGCTTAAGTGTGGTTTCTTCAGATTCTATATCTGCCTTTCGTTTATTTTGATATTTCAACATCCGTTTATCCCGGTTAATCCGGCACATAAATAATCTCCCCGTTTTCAAGCTGGTAGGCCGTTCCAACTTTACGGCCTCTGCTGCCGGTTGTTTTTTGCTCGTCCGATGCTTTGTAGGTTTCTATTGTTTCCCCTTTTTTGGTGATGATTTCCATTTGTTCGGTACCGGGGTTTTTACCATGGTAAAATCTTCTTTCGAGAACAGTTCGTTCATATTGTAGCGGGCTACCAATGCCACCATCAGGGCCACTGCGAATACCATTGACACATCGAAGAGGTTGGTCAGCACCGACAGTGGGTCGTTGTCTTCTGTTTTTACCAGCAACTTTCTATTTCGTTTCATACACAAGCTCCTGTTTTTTTGCATCGGCACACGGCACAGCATGGTTTATTTTGCGCTCAGCCCTTATTTCTTCAAATGAGGCCGCAATAAATTCAAGGGTATTCATGTCATCGGCATACCAGCGTTGTTTTACCTGAAGTGTGATAAAGCCCACTGCGCCAATAAACACACCGATCACGGTTGTGGCAAAGGCCACCTGCATGTTTGAGGCCATGGAAGCCACATCGCCTGTGGCCAAACCTACCAGTGCCGGCCCCATGGGAATCAAAGTCCCCATTAACCCCAACATGGGTCCAAGTTTTGTAAGGGTTTTCGATTTGCCCAGTTCTTTGTCGGCAATAATCTCGTATTCGCCAATCAGGTGGTTCAGCATGGCCTGACTTGATTTGCTTTCAAACATCGATGCCATGGTGGCAATCCATTCATTATGTTTTTCTTCCTTAAAATCAGCGACAGAAAATCCTGCAACTCCTTTTATTTTTAAACCGGCTTTAACCACCGATTGGATCTTATTCCTTTGTATAAACTGGCCGTAAAAACTTCCGCCAAGCAGTAATGCTCTGGCGAAAAAGATCAGCAACAAAACAACAACCGGTACCAGAAGTCCGGTAGTCAGCCAATAAAGTACATTTGTAATGGTGTCCATACTATCTTAATTTTAAAATTTTATAAATGATGCGTTTATATTTAAAAAGCAGCCAGCCGGAAATAAAACCCAATATGGCCACGCCACCAAAAACCAGTAGTTTTGTGTAATCTGTATTTGCCTCGTAATGTCCGGTATTGTAATCGGCCAGGCCGGCATTGAGCAAAATGGCCAGTATCAGGAGCAGCAGGTTTAGTAGAAATTTCATTTCGTAGCGGGTTGAAATATCAGGTAAAACGTATTTCAGCATGAGGGAGAGTAGCGCTGTTGCCAGCATGACAGAAATGGAGGCTGTGATGGCTATCCAATGAAATGAAACCCCCGCCATTGCCCTAAACAGCATCAGTTCGGTGTAAAACACAATGCCGATAATAAGCACACCCGGGATGAGCTTAAGCACGCTTATCCATTTATTGGTTTTAGCGGCAAACAGGTTATGAAGCATACCTATGCTGATGAACATGCCGACAATGGCTTCGATGGTAATGACTACGACGATATTCGATACAGATCCCTTATCGGACATCAGCTTATCGAAAAAATCAGAATCGGTATGCAGGATAATTGGGTAGGATGCCATGGCAATAGCCCCGCCAATCAATGAATAATGCCAGATGCCACGGTATCCGTCGAAAAAGGTGGCTTTGCTGCTATATTTTAAAACCCCGGCCACCAATATAAATTGAAAGACAATTTCCATATCAGTACATGTCTTTTTAAAGTTTCCAATAATCACTTACCAACAAAAAGGGTTGGTTGTTAAAATGACAGGAAGAATCATCTGTTATTTCCGTTTCCTTCTGCTTGGCCTAAATATGACGAGTAAAACAAGCAGTGCGATAACCACATACCATATTGTATTGACCGATTTGTCGACGGCCTGTTTTCCCTTTTGTGTTGTTTTTTCATCAGCCGGGTTTTCTTTCTTCAATACGACGCTTTTGCTGTTTTCATCGATCTGAACATTCCGGGCCTGGTCTATTGCTTTTTCGTAATCTTTTGAAAGTGCAGCAGGCAGGTTTTCAGCGATAAACTTTCGTAGTTTGGCATTGTCGCAGACAAAACCGCTGCATCCGGCCTGATGGTCGCGTACCAGTTCGGCATGAAGCTGAGAAAGCTCTTTCAGTTGTTGTCCCGAAGCTTTCCAATGGCCTTTGCGAGCTGTTTCCAGCATAACAGAGGTCATTTCCTGCAAGGCATAGGGGTTTTCTTCCTCGAAACGTTGCTTCACCTGCAAATTGAGTGCGTCCTTCACATAAATATTGTGATAGGTATCCCAGATGTAATTGTCGATGGCCTGGGGTTTCATTACGTTCCATCCGTAAGTATTGCGAAAGGTTTCGGCAAATTTATTCATAGAAGAAGCTTCGCCGGCCAGCAGTTCGCTGATGTATTTCGGATTGAAAACTGTTGAATTGGTTTCCACGCCAATGGCTTCTTTAAGTTCCTGCATTTTGGGGCGGTTTACGTTACGGAAGTCGTTGAAATAAGCCGTTGGGTCATTGCCCGTCACATGGCGCACGGTCAGGTTTAGGCCACCCATGAATTCATACACATGGTCGAGACTAAGCGGTCCCCATGTGTTGCCAGACCGTGGTTGAACCACCGTTTCGGTATTTTGGAGGGCAGCTTCGAAAATGCCTTTGCGGAATGTTCCCCAGTCGTCGCTGTTTCCGTAAATGGCGCCCATGTTGTTGATATACTGTTCGGCGATTTGTTTTTCGTCGTCCCAGGCATCGCCTTTTTCAACCAGGCCCATTATGCCGGTGCCATAGTTGCCATTGACACCGCCAAATACCCTTTTCGATGCGTATTTGCGTGCATCGAGGGGCGAGAAGCCCTGATTGAGCAGGTATTTTTCGGCATCGACAAATCCTTTTTTAACAAAATTCAGGCTGTCGGCATCAGGGGCCTCGGCAGCCATGGCAATGGCTTTATTGATCAGATCGAGGCGCGAGGCGGCCAGGTCGCGCAACTGCCCCGAGGTTTGTACCACCACGTCAATACGGGGTCTTCCCAGCTCTTCCATAGTGATCAGTTTCAGGTTGCGTACCGTGCCAAAGCCATCACGAACAGGCTCCACGCCCAGAAGGTAAAGAATCTGGCCAATGGTAGCACCTTCGGTGGAGATGAAATCGGTAGACCACAGCGTGAAGCTAATTTTTTGAGGATAGCGCCCCTTGAGTTCCTTCTCTTTTTCCAGCAGCGATTCGGCCAGTTTCTTTCCTACTTTCCAGGCTTCATCGGAAGGGGTGCGTTCGGCATCGACCGAATACATGTTGCGCCCCGTAGGAAGGGCAGCCGGATTGACAATGGGGTCGCCACCCGATGAGGGGGCGGTATAGCCACCGTTCAGGGCATTGATGATGGCAGCCAGCTCCGTATCCGGCTTTCTGCCAGATTGTTTTTGTTTTGCCGCGCATTGCTCAGGGTTTCTTTCAGTTTTAATACTGCTTTGGCATAGCGCTCCCGGCGTGCTTCTTTATCGGCCAACTCATGGCCTGATATTTCAACCGCATGTTGAAACGCTCGATCCCATGTTTCCTTATCGGCAAATTTCTCGGCATAGGCTTTTTGGGCACAAAAAGGAAAACTTTCTGTTGCGGCATTTATGTAACCGATGGTTTCCAGTCCCTGTTTCAGTTCTTCAATATCCATTTCCTTAATATCCGCCGCAAGCGAGGGCTTATAAACACGTGTAAGCCAGGTGGTATATTCCGGACTGTCCAAAACGGCCGCTTTATCTATCAATATTTGTTGTTTTTCTGCTTCAATCTTTTTACCCAGCTCATCATTGGCCAACAGTTCAAAGGTTTTCAGTCGCAGCAGACTGTCCTGCATAATTTGTAAAAGTTCAAGCATGTCGGGCTGGTTTGCCGTGCTTACCGATTCGTACATTTCGGGTGCCATGCCTTTCATTTTTTCGGCCATTTTAACGGCTTTTTCCCTTTTTACCGGATCAAGCATTTCGGATGATTTATCAAACACCTTGTCCGATTCCAGCTTTTCGATGTAGGCTTTGTTTTTTTCGTTGGCGCATAACCGTACTATGAGTTCGGGAAGACGGCTGCTGTCGGTTTTTACTTCTTCCTTTTCTCCTTTATTGCCATAACTTATCATCAATGCCATCAGGTCATGGTCTTTATGTGCTGTTTCCCACTTTTCGGCCATGCTAAGCTCTGTCTCGTTAACAAGTTCCCCGATGAGTGTTTGGGTATCTACTCCGTTCATTGCTTTTGCTATTAACGAGTTTGCTTTGGGACGGTAATGAGTCGACACATACAAGGCATCGCTGTATTGTTGTTGGGTAATGCGCTTGCGCATAAGATCGAGTTCTGCAAGGGCAAAAGCTACCGGATCGGCCGACATGAGTGTGGCCGAATTTTCGAGTTTGTTCCGGGAATAAGGGATGCCCATGGTGTATAAACCGGCTGTTACTTTTTCTTCTTCAATTTCTTCGAGGTATTCATGTATTTTATGGATATCGCTACCGGTATAATTACGGGTGGAATCGAGACCAAGGGCGCTGTGTATGTTCAGTTTTTCGGCCAGTTCTTTTACCGATATGCCGTATTGTTCGCGTACCGGCCCGTCGGGAAGACTGTAATATTTATCGAGTTTGCCCAACAGGCTTTCCATGTCGCCGCTAAGGCCGCTTTTCATAAAAGGCGGGGTGAGGTAGGTGATAAGGGTGGCATAGGTACGGCGTTTAGCGATAATGCCCTCGCCAATGTTGCTGATGGTGTAATTGTAAAAATGAGGCGTTGTGCCAATAAGTCGGTCGGCCCAGTCGTAATCGGACAGGGCCACCTGTTTTCCCGGCGTGAATTCAAGGCTTCCGTGCGTACCGAAATGGAAAACGGCATCGGCACCAAAGCCAAAACGTGTCCACAGGTAAGAGGCTATATAGGTATGTGGGGGTGCTACTTTTGCACCGTGAACCAGTTGCTGTTCATCATCACCAATGCCGGGCAGGGGCTGGGGAAGCAGGCAAACATTACCAAACTTGACAGCGGTAACCGCAAGATAGGCTTTCCCGTCTTTCTCCACTTTCATGTAATCGCCAGGAGCTTCGCCGTATTTCTCCACAACATGTTGGTACAGGTCTTCGGGCATTGCCTGTCGGCACCATTGCTCATAGGTTTCTTTTTCGACCAGCACGGGGTTGCCGGTTTTCAGGTATTCATCGAAGGCACCCAGGGCATAAGGCCCGAGCACGGGCCCTTTCTGCATCAGTATTTTTTCAAATTCGTCTTTGGTGTCGGGCAAACCATCGAGGTTGTAGCCCTTGTTTTTCAGTTCCTGCAATACACGGTAAAGCGAAGGGATTACCTCGAGCCCCGATGCTACCAGCGAGTTTTTGCCAGGGCCTTTAAAATAGTAGATGGCTACTTTTTTATCCCTGTTTTCTGCCTTTTGCAGGTGTGCCAATTTGGCGGCAAGCTCGCTGAAATCGTCGATGCGGTTGCTGATACCATCAAAAATCAGGTTGCCCGATTCGTTTTTATATTGGGCAACCACGGCATAAGGAGCCACGGCGCCATCAAGCTCGGGCATCACCACACTCATGGAAAGCATTCCGCCCGACATGCCCTGGGGGTCTTTCAGCCATTTGTCGTACTCGCCATAAACGGTAAGGGGGGTAAGCACAGGAATGTTTTTTTCTTTGAGCCAATTGATGGCATTATCCTGTTGCCCCATGGCCAGACGCCCATGCGGACGGAGCAAAACAATATCGGGATTGCAGGCTTGCAGCAATTCCAGTTTTTTTTGTCCAAACGAACGGATGGGAAACACATTCAGGCCTTTTGCTTCCAGTCCTTTAATCAGCTTTACCGTGTGTTCGGCATTTGAGTTTTGCTGGTTTATGTTTCCGGCGAGCAAGGCAACACGTGGGGCTCCTTTTTTATAGAAACCCTGCTCGCGATAATATTTTTCGTAGGCATCAATGGTATCAAAAACCAGCTCATCGTCCATATGAAAATAGTAATCATCGGGCAAGATAACTGCCTTCCCGTAGGGTTTGAAGTAAAC
>NZ_BAZW01000046.1 GCF_000974365.1 Geofilum rubicundum JCM 15548 | reverse complement strand
CATTTAAATCAAAAAAAACAGTAGGGCCCAATAATGCGCCCAATATCTCACAAATATACTCTACCCACTCAGGCCGCGCAAATGTATACAATTAGTCTTTGATAATAAAATACCAAATGATCACCTTCTGATCAAAGACTGGAATCTTATTTTGGCAAAGACATGCGAATTCTCCACGAGGAGGGGAACAGGTTGTTCAAACGCTTGCCAATATTCTTGGCAAAGCCAATGGGCACACCCTTATATGTAATGAGTACGTATCCCATGGAAAGGTCCTCTGGCGCAGCTAAGGCCTCTCCCTTCAAATAGCGCAGCGCCTCATTCACCGGCAAATCCAATGCCGGAAAGAGGGAAGCGTTTAAGTCAATGGCAGAGGCCAGACCATGCGCCGGAATCCACTGCCCCTTCATGGGTTTACCCAATACCACACCATAAGAAAGGACATCCACAAACTGCTGAAGTAAAGCCAGTTCAGAGCCAGGTGCTTCGGAAAAGCGTTCCAGCCATCCCTTTCTTCCTGGAAAAACCAGAATGGGGCATCGTTCAGCAAAGTGGCAACCTCTTGGTGAGGCCTGCTTTTAAAGGTCTTCTTATCCCGCCTTTTGGCAGATGGCAAGGCTTTCTCCGCTGCTGTTTTTCGCAACACAGCCACAAAAAAACCTTCGCCCCGCACTTTGTGGGGATAAAAGGCCAATCCATTACCAGCGCCTATAGGAATATTTTCTACCCCCCATTGTTCCGGCACATCAAGCGCCAACACTTCCGCGCCTGCCTCATTGGCCATCCAGGCCATATTTTCTTCATTTTCGGATGGATTAAAGGTACAGGTACTGTAGATAAGATACCCCTCCTGCTTCAGGGCCGGCCAGACATCGGTCAGTATGCGTTGCTGGCGCAACGCACACATCTCGGCATTGGCAGCACTCCATTCCTCAATGGCCCGCTCATCTTTACGAAACATCCCTTCGCCCGAGCAGGGCGCATCCACCACCATCAAATCAAACATCGATGTTAAGTCCGCAAATTTGGAAGGATCGCTGCGGGTCACCACACAATTGGCAAAACCCCATTTCGAGACATTCTCAGCCAGAATGGTCGCCCGGCTTTTTATCACTTCATTGGCCACCAATAATCCTTTTCCAACCAGAAATGACGCCAGTAAAGTACTTTTACCACCCGGAGCCCCGCACAAATCCAGCACCACCGGTTGCTCGGGCAGGTCACACACCTGACGAACCAACCAATCGAGCACCATACTGCTGGCCTCCTGCGGATAATAACAACCGGCATGAAATAAGGGATCGAGCGTATAGACCGGCTTTTGGGGCAGATAGTAGCCGGTTGGACACCAGGGTACTGCTTCAACACCCTCCCAAGGCGGACCAGCCAGCTTTTGGGCATTCAAACGCACCGACATCACGGGATCCTGTCGCAGCGCATCCACAAATTTCAGCATGGAAGTCCCCATCTGACCCTGCAATCGTTGAATGAATTGTTCGGGAAGCTCTACCGCCATTTTTAATGATTAAACCTATTGTTCACTCTCATAAAAGAGTTTATAAAAATTCATGCCCTTTTGTGAATCGAAGCCCTTCTCAATATAATCGCGCTTGCCATGCACATACACATGAAAATTCTTATCGAGTTTGAGGACCGATTTAAAATGCTTCTTCTCCGTCTTTACAGCACTTTTAGAAATATCAAACTGTCGTTAAGCGGAATGCCGTTGTCCTCTTCAAACTGGTTGCGGTAGTCGGCAAAAGCCTCTGACACCTCCGGGAAGCGCACCACTTCTCGTTCAAAATCCTCCTGGTTAAAACTTCCCTTATTGTCGAAAAAATCAAGCGAGCGATTCAGAAAATCAAACTGCTCGGGTTTGGGCACCTGGTTTTCACCATTATAGACATCCTGCACAAAACCTTTACAAGCATTCATGTAATTCTGTGTAAAATAGTAGCTGTCTTCACGGGGTTGCAGGCCCAAAAAATCTTCCTTCCAGAACCGGGCCTCCTGTCCTTTGTTGATATTATCCACCATCACCACCTTAAAGCCTTGTGCCCGTTCGGTATTAAACACAATACAGCCCTTGTCGAGTTTGCGAATATTGATCCCCTCCTGGGTACCCAATTCAAAATTCTGATCCTTCAGATAAACCTTCAAAAAAGTATCCTTGTTCTCTGATTTGAAAATACCCAAACCATCTACAACCTCACCATCCACCACACAGTTGCGGAACAAAGCCACATAAAATTCGCCACCCCGAATTTTGGGATGATTGCTTTGCTCAAACAGCAGTTCAGCCAGCTGCAAGGAAGCATTATAAAGTTTAGAGGCATCATCGAAGACTTCACAGGCCAGGTTAAAAACCAAACCACCTGCCCCTTCTTCAGCCCCTATAAAATTGAAGTAGGCCTCCGTTTTAAAGGCATTAAAAAAATAGGTTTTCAAAACACTCCCCACCTCTTCTTCGTCCTGAAGACGCAAAGCACTTTTGGAGTAACGTACCGGTTGACCTTCGGCACGGGAGCCAATGTGGTGAACAACGATATCCTCGATAACGACCTGTGAGCTTTCTATCATGGTTGAATAATTATCATTTAAGGCCCAAAGATAACCAAAATCACAGACGCCACCAATGCTCCGGGGTAAAACAAACAGCTGCAACTGTTACCTATTGGCAACAATTACAGCTGTTTAATTCCGGGAAAAAATCAGGCCGCTTTGCAATTTTTGACATACCAGCCCACCGGATGCTCATTACCGGCAATCAGCTCCTTTAAAATTTTACGATCGTCCCAGCTACTTTCATAGCTGCAGGTCTGATCCAGCGCCCGGGTCAGCAATAACCACTCATCTACAATTTTGTTGGTCAATTGACCTTCAAAATCCTTGAGTGTTTCCAAAAAACCTCTACAAATCAAATGGACCTTAGGCTCTTCGCGCCTCAGCGTCTCTCTGGTCGTATAAAGGTGATCCTCCACCCTGATAAACTCATCCTCATCAAGGGCAATGTTGAAAGTGAAATTAACTTTTCCCATAACAACACAGTTTTAGGTTTGTGAGTGCCGTTATAATTTACGAAGTTTTTTCAAACACCGCAACTAAAAATCAACCTCACTCCCCTTCAATTCATAAATGGCAGCTGAATAAGGCTCAAGCTTGCCACCCAGTCCGCCATTCTGTGCCACAACGGCCGGAAACTGAATCTTCCGGTTAAGACCCAGTAAATCTTCACCCGAATAGTACCAGTGACTTTTCATACCGGTTACATCCATGGCATCTGCAGGAATTCTCAATTTATAGGACAGGACCATTCCGCCAAAATTGGCCACGACCAGATATTGACGTCCTCCTTCGTATCGGAGATAGGCAAAGATTTTTTCACCATTGAAGGCCGGGTTGGCCGTATTGGCCCACATCAAATCATAAAAACGTCCCTTATTAAGCGCCGGTCCTTGTTGTATGATGCTCAGCAACTTTTGATAAAATTCGCGCAGCGCTTTAGCGCTTTCGGGTAGTTCTGTGCCCGACCAGTTGCCGGAGGATTGCCATTGTTGCAGGCGTTCTACCCCCCAATAGTCAAAGATGGTGGTGCGACCATCCGCTCCGCTGTACCCTTCAGCATCCGTGCCCCGCTCTCCAATTTCCTGACCGGCATATATCAGCAAGGGATTATTGAACATGGCTGCCGCCACAGTCATTCCGGGAATGGCCTTCTCGCCACTTCCCATAAAAAAATCCGAAGCAAGGCGCTGTTCATCATGGTTCTCAAGGAAGTACAATAAAAAATGGTGCAAACCATCGGTTTGCTGCCAGCAAGCGGACAAGGAAGAAGCTGGTGCTGTACCCTCCATGACAGCCCTCAAGCCATCGTATAAAACCACCTTATCGTACAAGTAATCAAACCCCGCCTTAAAAATATAATCATTGTAGTGCTCCGCATCATAAACTTCAGCGATAAAAAGCAAGCGCGGATAAGTCTTCCGAACCTCCCCAATCATCCATCGCCAGAAATCGATGGGCACCATACCGGCCATGTCACACCTGAAACCATCCACGCCCTTAGCCGCCCAGTAAAGCACCACATCACGCATTTTCAACCAGGTATCCGGCTCCGGATCAAAATCAGCCGGTGTTTTACCCACATAATCCACCCCGTAATTCAACTTAACGGTCTCGTACCAATCGGTGATGGCAGGCGAAGCGGAAAAGCAATCATTACCGGTAGCTCTGGCGGGCGACTCCTGCCATTGCTTGTCTGAGGAGGGCTCTTCCGGTGAAATAAAGTCAGTTCCTGGCAGGTAGTAGAAATTATTGTCTTTTGAGAAGGGCACGCTCTTATCGTCACCACTCCCAAAAGGTTCAATACCTTTTGGGGCTGCATCCGACACATAATTCCTGGCCAGATGGTTGGGCACCAAATCGATAATCACCTGCAAATCATTGGCGTGGGTGCGCTCTACCAGCGCTTCAAATTCCTGCATGCGCTTTGAAACATCCACTGACAAATCAGGATCTACATCGTAATAATCCTTTATGGCGTAAGGAGAACCTGCCACTCCTTTGACTATGTCGGGGTAGTCCTTTGCAATGCCGTTATCCGAGTAATCGGTACAAGTGGCGTGCTCAATAATGCCGGTGAACCAAACGTGCGTTGCGCCCAGTTCTGCGATGGATTGAAGGGCCTCATTGTTGATATCATTGAATTTTCCACATCCATTCTCCTCAAGGGAACCATTCACCTTATTATTGAATACCTTGTTGCCAAATAATCTCGGCAATAGCTGGTATATCACCATTCTTCGCTTTTCCATTCCCTAATTTTATGCCGTTGTTAATGATGTTATTTTTGAATGTCAAAAGTACTACTATTATAGTTAGTCTGTACCGGAATACCTCAAATACTACCCCTGAAAAATCTGGATTAACTGTTATTCCAATCATTAAAACAGTTGTTTACAAAATATAAACGACTTGTTTTCAAAAACTTTGAAAGCCTTGGCTTTAGATATTTCCAGCTGTCACCAATAAATGAAGGCCATCCCCATTGGACAGCCTTCATTTTACTGTTATCCTCTCGCCAGAACTTATTCTTCAAGCATCGCCACACTGACGGTATCAACGTTGACAGAAATCTCAGACAGGCGCTTGGCCACTTCCTCGCTCATGCTTTCCTGATAGCGACCACCAATGTGGGTGGCCAGGAATTTTTCCATAGCTGCCACAAAAGCCATGTTATTGACGGGGCGGGCAAAACCGTGCCCCTCGTCCGGCGCATTGAGGTACTCCACCGGGAAGCCCCGGTCGCGCAAAGCAACCACGATCTGGTCCGACTCCCGCTCAATCACTCGCGGATCATTTTTTCCTTGAACCACCATCAAAGGTGCAGCAATACTATCGGCCGAGAAGAGAGGCGACTGCGACTTGAGCCACTCCTCACCCTCGGCATCAGATGGATCGGCCATACGGGTATGAAGGGTAATCCGCATAGCCTCCCAGTAAGCCGGCACAGAATTAAGCAAGGTAATCAGATTGGAAGGACCAACAAAGGAAACGCCTGCAGCATACACATCCGGCGTAAAAGCCAGTCCGGCCAAAGTCGCATAACCACCATACGACCCACCAAAAATGGCCACCCGCTCCTCGTCAGCAATACCTTGCTCAATCAAATGTTTTACACCCCAGGTAATATCGTCCTGCATCAGCAATCCCCACTGGCGGTTTCCGGCATTCAGGAACGTCTTTCCAAATCCGGTAGAACCTCTGAAATTAGGTTGCAACACCGCATACCCTCTGTTGGCCAGGAACTGGGCATAACTGTTATACCCCCAATAATCTCTGGCCCATGGTCCACCATGGGGCATCACCACTACCGGCAAATTTTTGTCCCCAAAACCTTTGGGCATGGTCAAAAAGGCCTGTATTTCCATGCCATCCGATGATGGGTAGGTGATGCTGGTCATGTGTGAAAGACTATCAGAAGGCAAGGCCGGTCGCGGCCTATACTGGAAAGCAAGGGTGTCGCTCTCACTGTCGTATAGGTAAACAGACCCCGGATCAATATCAGAATAGGAACTCACCAGCCAATAACGCTCATCGAGCGTGGGACTGTAGAACGATATTTCGTTATCGCCCAACTGATCCTTCACCTCATTAAACTGACGCTCAAAAGCTTCATCCTTAAAATACCGGCGATTGCGCACATCATTGTAGGAAGTAAAAAGCACTTTCAGCGTTTTGTCTGAAATCATCATGCCACCAAAATCGGCCTTATTCTCCGGATCACTTTCCACCAGCGTTTTTTCTCCGGTAGCAATATCCATCAGATACAGTTGGGTCAGATTCACATCCTCCCCTACATTCGATACCAGATAAAAGTGTTGGTTATCCGCAGTAAATTCATAAGGATAGGCCGTTTCGAGCACACCCCAGGAGTACAGAAGGGTTTCTCCATCCGGATCCATGCGCCACAATTCACTGGTTCCGTCAGGGGTGGAGCGACTGGCCATGCGCAATTGATCTTCATGATCGAAGATCCACGAAGTATAGCGATTGGTGTTTTCACGAATAAGCGTTAGCTCACCGGTTGAAATTTTCAGGCTGTACAAATCGTGCCAGGCCCGGTCCCGGTTGTTCAAGCCTACAAACATCAAATCCGGATCAATTTTGGAAATATGAAATATTTGAACCCGCACCCCTTCCATATTGGTAATATTGCGTGCTTCCGGAACAACGCCTTCGGCTGCCTCTTTCGGATCAATGGCATATATGTTGAAGTTTTCATCTCCCAATTGATCCATTACATAAAGCAGGTATTGGCCGTCGCGCGACCAAAAATAGCCACTGATGGGACGAGCCGTCTCATTAGAAACAGGCAGTGCCTCTTCAAACGGTGCCTCCAAAGTCTTCACCCAAATATTGCGGGTGCCCTCATAAGGCTTTAAAAAAGAGATATAAGCCCCATCGGGCGATATCTGTCCTCCGGCAATCACCGGATCGTCAAAAAACACCTCCCGGTCAATCAAGGGAGGAACCGCTTCAGTTTCCTGCATATCACATGCGAATAATACCCATAACAATGGGAT
Organism: Geofilum rubicundum JCM 15548; assembly: GCF_000974365.1. Classification (GTDB taxonomy): domain Bacteria; phylum Bacteroidota; class Bacteroidia; order Bacteroidales; family Marinilabiliaceae; genus Geofilum; species Geofilum rubicundum. The sequence continues at coordinate 25,736 of NZ_BAZW01000046.1, read as the reverse complement.
GGTTAAAAATACGAGTAATGTCTTCATCAGATAATTTTTTGGTTAGTGTAATGCTCTGAAATTTAAGACAATTATATTAATAGTTCAATATCTCGTGAATTAGATTTACTGAGAGTGTGGTTTTAAAAATATCAATCTCCATTGTTTAAAGGAGTAAAGAACTCCACTTTACCACATTTGGGACACACATAAAGATCAAAACGCTCCCGGTTCAAAAACAGGGAGGTCCAAACACTGGCAAGGCCTAGCCGACTTCCCTCATAAAATTTATAAACTCATTCGGTAAAAAATAGCGGCCGCGCTACAAAGGTTCCAAACCGCATGGAAAAATACGGCATACAAGAATCCGAACCTGACTCTGATATATCCCAATGACATACCCATAATAATATAGGGAATTGAAATCAGTATCATTGCTAAAATTTTCTCAATAAAAACCCCTTCAAAGCGGTATGCAGGTAAATGCAGGAGGGCGAACATCAAGGCTGAAAGGTAAACCACAGCACCAAAATAACGGTCCCAAAACCGGGAAATGTTGAAATTCTTAATCAAGCTTAACAAATAATAAAGCACAACCGCAATCAGCATCATTGTCAAAAAGAACAAAAATAACTGTAGACCATATTGAAAATTGGGCCAAAAACCCATTCTAATTTGAACCACAAGAAAATATGACAAAGCCAGGGCAAAAGAAAACCTCAAATACTTTTCTTTATATCCTGTGAGACTAAGTCTGAATATGAGTTCTTCTGTTATCGGCCCCAATAAAACAATCCAATAGAGCACAGCATAGCTGCCAAAGCCACATTTTATCATACGTTCAATATCTCCTCGCTCAGGAGCTGTATAATCAATTGCATGTTCAAGAACCAACTGAAGAACGCCTATTAAAATCAAAAATAACCACGTAATAAAAAACCTTTACTATCCCCGAGAAACGCTTAAACCACCCGGCGGGTTTTTCAACATTTATATTAGGATTGGTTAAAAAAGAAAAGGATTCAATCATTATACCCATTGGAAACTAATTTTACTACCAACTATTCGTTCAATTCAGGCATCACTGTACCTTTAACCCACTTTTCATCAATTTGAAACCATTGCAGGCTTTTGGTTTCGGGATGCCTTTGTATCACATGACCATAAAAATGCATGGTGTCGCGTTGGATATTAAAATTAAAGTAATGAGCAACGGGGATTCGACGATTATCCCTATCATGGTGAATAGTGACCATGGTTGTATCATCCACCAGCATGAAGTCCCCGGCATTATACAATCTAGTACCATTGGGCGTGTGTAATAAACCCGAAAATGTACCATCCACTTTAAATTCCCAGGTGCGGAAGACACTGTCAGTCATGGCTGCTTCAAAACCATTTCTGGTTTCAATCATTCTCCAGGTCCCCATTAACGGATTTCTGGCTTGTGTACATGATGTCACTACTAAAAGAGTAGCAACAAACATTGCTTTAATTAAGGTTATCATAACGATTGAGCGCTTGACCCGATTGAAGTAGAAAGCCACCTCATCGTGCAAGTGTTTCAGCGAGGCAGTAATGTGAGAAATGACACCAAGTTTAATTCTTTGGTAGAAACGAGTGATCTTAAGAAGAAAATAATCAGGCATTCTTTTTGGGATTAAGGTTAATAATTAAGGAACAGAAAAAACACTACCGTAAATTTCATAAAAATAGACCTGCTCCATTATCATTTTTTTGTAGGAAACTGTCATTTTTTCGATTTAGGATACCTGTAGCCATTCAAAAACAACCAAAAGACTATCGAATTTTATCTATCACACAGCAAACTACAGCTCTGTAGTCAAGCGAGTGGTTCCACGATTTGTCTTCGCAGACATTCAGGCATAAAACAAAACCTGCCCCATTTTAACCAAAAAAGAATCTGAATGGTTATATTTCGGACAATTATCACCTGTGCAAAAATGATGCGTTACCTATTTTGATATGAGGGAAATTCTTGTTGTCTGGCTTCTGTTCTTATCCATCTGCACTTCGGCGCAATACTACAGCTCGGGCAGTGATCCGGCGCGGCTTAGCTGGCAGCAGGTAAAGACGCCGGTCGTGCAGCTGGTATTCGAGGAGAGCATGCAAAAGGAAGCGCTTCGTCTGGCGGCCTTTATGGACAGCGTGGCACCCCATATCGCTGGCACGCTCAATCATCGCCCCAAAAGGATTTCGCTTCTATTGCACAACCACTCGGCCTACTCCAACGGCTTTGTTAGCTGGGCGCCGAAGCGTTCGGAGTTTTTCACCATGCCATCTCAGGATCTTCAATCGACGGACTGGCTGGAACATCTGGCCATTCATGAATACCGACATGTGGTGCAGATCGACAAGCTGAACCAGGGATTTACCAAATGGCTGTCTTATCTCATTGGTCAGCAAGCCACCGGCGGTGTGCTGGGACTTTACCTGCCGATGTGGTTCCTCGAAGGGGATGCGGTCATTGCTGAAACCACACTGACGCAAAGCGGTCGTGGACGCTCTTATGCTTTCAACAATGAGTTGAAAGCCCAGCTTCTATCACGGGGCGCTTTCTCGTATGACAAGGCCTATCTGGGTTCTTACAGAGACTTTGTGCCCGATTATTACAAAATGGGCTACCTGCTGACTGCCAAGCCCGCCAGCAGTATGGTCCTGAGCTATGGGAAAACACCATTCAATATGTGGGCCGAAACAGTTGGAACCTGAGTGCCTTTAAAAGAGGCATAAAACGCACCACGGGCAGGAACCAAAAACATTTGTACCAACAAATGTTTAAGCAAATCAGGGAGGAATGGGAGACTGAAAAACACCAACAAAGCACCACTGAAGTCAAAGCGATTGAGGTGCCGGAGGACGACTACCTGCGCTATCTTTCGCCTGTGGCCATTAACGACAGCACCCTGATGGCGGAACTGCGCGGCCCGGGCATACGCTCGCGAATTGTATCCATCCATATCCCAGCGGCCAGGCCACCACCCTGACCTATACGGGGCTGCGTGAAAACGAGCCGATATCGGCCAACCATGACCTGGTTGTCTGGAGTGAGCTGCAATACCATCCGCGCTGGGAGCACGCGTCGTGGTCGGTCCTTCGCACCCACGATTTAAAGACCGGAAAAGACCGAACCATTACGCGACAATCTTACTATTTTGCTCCGGCCTTGCATCCGCAAAAGAATCTGATTGCAGCGGTGGAGGTAACGCCCGATTATCAATTCTTTATTGTGTTGTTAGATGCAGAAAGTGGCGAGCTCCTTCAGCGAATGGCGACCCCCGAAAATCATTTTGCTTTGACCCCATCCTGGAACCACAAGGGCGAAAATCTGGTGTTGGTTTTACTTTCGAAGAAGGGAAAAGCCCTCTATACTTTAACGCCCAAGGGCGTTAAATGGACCAGATTGACACCGTGGGGTTTCGATGAGTACCGCCATCCGAAACAAAGCGGAGAGCAGGTCTGGTACACGGCTCAAGGAAACTATGGCGACGAGATTTTTCGTTTAGATACGCTTTCCGGGGCGTCCCGACAGATAACGGGCACGCCCTATGGGGCGGCCTATCCAACCATCACACCCTACAGTCAGCAACTCATTTATACCGCCTACAGTGAGAAGGGACATCGACCCGTTGTGCATGCCGATTCCAGTCTGCCAGAAACGAAGGACCAACCCACCTCCATGATCCATCAATTGGTGGAAGACCTCACCCATCAGGAGCCTGTCGTGGAAAAATCGAAAGCTACATCCGATCCTTACCCCGTGAAAAAATACAGCAAATGGAACCTTCTGAATGTGCACAGCTGGGCACCAACATTTGTGAATTTTAGCGGGGAAAACATTTACACCGGACTGTCTGTCATGTCTCAAAACCTGTTGGGCACTACCATTATAACCGCCGGTTATAATGGCAACCCGGCTTATGAAAGTGAGAAATACAACATCAACCTCACCTACCGCGGCCTCTACCCTGTTTTCGATCTGGATTACCGTTTTGGGGATACCTCCTTTGAAATGGAGGGCTTTTATACCAATGAGGAGGACGATTTTATTTATGGCGTCAATACCCAACAAACCATTTACCACCATTACTTGAGAGCCGGTGCCAACCTTCCCTTCAATATCAGTCGCGGCCATTATTCCCGCCATTTTGAGGCCGGGGCCCGACTCACCTGGCAGCAGCGATCGGCGCTTGCCTATCCCCTTACGCAATACCGTGCCGTGGGCGAAAGCCTTGTCGCCACAGGCTTAAGCATCGAGCGCATCATCCCCAGAATGGATTTTTACGGCATGGAGTATAGCTTCAGCTTTCAAAACATCAGGCGGGGCACTTCACGGGATGTGGGCACCCGTTTTGGTCAGGCCATCAGCCTTTCCTACCGCCATTCACCATGGGGCAACTACGATAATGGCAGCATTATAGGCCTTCAAAGTCGACTCTATTTGCCGGGAGCAGGTCGCTACCATTCCATTTCACTCAGCAACGATTTTCAGAGCAAGCAATGGGGACAGGCCGTGGCAACCGATGGGGACTATTACCGCCATTACACCTTCAGCAACATTGTTGGCTACCCCCGGGGCTATTCCTTCCTCGAAAATGATCAATTGTACCTTTTCAGAGCCACCTACAGAATGCCCTTATGGAACCCGGATTTTTCTCTGGGCAAAATCATGTATGTCAAGCGCCTGCGTATGAATCTGTTTTACGACCAGGCTTATGCCCAATACAGTCGGCTTAGAATGGACACCAACATCAAACAATCCTTCAGCTCATCCCCCGCCAGTTATGGCGCAGAGCTGCATGCCGATACGCACTTTTTCAGATTTGTGATCCCCTTTAGTGTTGGCGCCCGTGTGGGTTACCGCACAGCAGACCAATCCATGTTTGGGGAGTTTGTTCTTCAAACCGGTCTTTCCGGTTTTCTGGTCAAATAAAAATCCAGACCAACTAAAATCCAACCACTTACAGCCACAAACATGCAATTTATTGAATAGTCCTAAACGCAATTGCGTTATGGAGATGTTAGAACAAGCTTAAAACTCATTACATCTATGAATGAAGAATACTAGCTTTTTGGCTAAAGTTTCAATTATGATTTAAGAAATTGCAATTATTATAAAAACATTCAATTATGATTGAGTGTTTTACTATGTTTGTATGAAGTTTAAAACATAGATGAAATGATTGAATACATCGAAAGACCACTTTACATTGATAGACTAAAACCATTTATTGGTAAGTCATTGATAAAGGTATTAATAGGACAGCGGAGGGTTGGGAAAAGCTATCTGTTAATGCAATTGAGAGACCTCATTAAAAAGCAGAGTCCTGATACTCAAATAATTTATATCAATAAAGAGCAACATGAATTCTCAAAAATAACAAATTCAGAGGACCTCTTTCTCTATTTGAAAGAAAATGTGAAGGGGAACGGCAATGTTGCACTCTTTATTGATGAAATTCAAGATATTGAATCATTTGAGATAACATTAAGAGACCTTGCCACGAGAGGTAATTACGATATCTACTGCACGGGAAGTAATGCTAATTTACTTTCAAGCGAACTCGCTACATTTTTAAGTGGTAGATATATTGAAATTAAAGTATTTGGTTTAAGCTATACTGAGTTTCTGGTGTTTTATAATTTTCAGGATTCAGTTGCTACATTTCAGAACTATCTAAAATTCGGAGGATTACCATACCTAATAAATTTAAATACTGAAATACAAGTTGCATATGAGTATTTAACAAGCATTTATAATACCATATTGCTCAAAGATGTTGTTACACGATTTAAAATTAGAAATGTAAAGTTCTTAGAAGATTTGATTGCATTTTTAGCAGACAATATAGGTAGTATAGTATCCTCTAAGAAAATCAGTGACTATCTAAAGTCTCAAAAAATAAACATATCACCACAAGTTGTTATAGACTATCTTGGATATCTTGAATCATCGTTTTTGATTTTCAAAGTAAAACGAACAGGAATAGAGGGTAAAAAAATATTCGAAATAGGTGAAAAGTATTTCTTTGAGGATATTGGTATTCGTAATGCAATTGTTGGATATAAGACAAGTGATATTCATAAAATATTGGAAAACGTTGTTTATCTACACTTACGAATGGCAGGATATTCGGTAACTGTTGGGCAAGAGGGAAATAAAGAAATTGATTTTATCGCACAAAAGGCCGGAGAAAAAATTTATGTTCAAGTTGCTTACATGTTAGCAAATGAGGGAACTATTAATCGAGAATACGGAAATTTACTGGAAATATCGGATAACTTTCCAAAATATGTTGTGACTATGGATGAACTGACTGAAATATCAACATACAAGGGAATCAATCGAATGCATGTTAAAGACTTTTGTTTAAAAATGGTGTGACAAATATTAATTCCTTGTATTATCCGGTTTTCTTGTCAACTAAACATCCATACCAACTAAAATTCAACCAACCCCTCAACCCACCGCATACAATAGCACTAAACACAATTGCGTTATGGAGATGTTGTACACAAGCTAAAAATATCAAAAATCGGATATCATAATGACCAATTGTTAGTGTTTCGAGTCATTATATTATTTAAATGTCGTATATTTGAAATAAAAAATGCTTAAAAGACATTTAGAAGCAACAATCAGAAATAAGATTAATACAGGAAAAGCTATTGTATTAGTTGGTGCGAGACAAGTTGGTAAAACCACTTTGCTTAAAAGCATTCTTAATGATTTAGAATATTTATTCTTAGACGGAGACGACCCAACCGTAAGAAGCTTGCTATCCAACCCGAATACTGAACAGATAAGAACTATAATCGGCGAAAATAAACTTGTTTTTCTTGACGAAGCGCAAAGAATACAAGGGATTGGATTAACTCTGAAAATTATTACAGACCAGTTTAAACATGTTCAACTTCTTGTAAGCGGTTCCTCTTCATTTGACTTAGGAAATGAACTGAATGAGCCATTGACTGGAAGGAAATGGGAATATGAGCTCTTTCCTATATCATGGGAAGAATATGAGAATAATATTGGATTTTTAAAATCAGAACAACAGCTTGAAAATAGATTGCTATATGGTTTTTACCCAGAAGTGATTAACAATCAGGGAAACGAGAAAGAAACGCTTAAAAATCTTGTAAACAGTTACTTGTACAGAGACATTTTGGCATTTGCTGACATTAGAAAGCCCGAAGTATTAGAGAAACTACTACAGGCATTAGCCTTCAAATGGGTAGTGAAGTAAATTACAATGAACTGGCCCAAACGGTAGGAGTGAATAAAACGACTGTACAAAATTACATTGACATCCTGGAAAAAGGATACATTGTATTCAGATTAAATAGTTTTAGCAGAAATCTTAGAAATGAAATCAAGCAGACTCGAAAGATTTATTTCCTAGACAATGGAATACGAAACATGATTATCGGAAATTTTAATCCATTAGAATTACGAGTTGATAAAGGTGCACTTTGGGAGAACTTCCTAGTTTCTGAAAGACTAAAACAAAATAATTACAAGGATAGTTATTCCAAAATGTTTTTTTGGAGAAACCGACAACAACAAGAAATTGATTTTGTAGAAGAAAGAGCAGGAGAAGTGATTGCCTATGAGTTCAAATGGAATAAGAAAAAAGTAAAGTTTCCGGAAAAATTCATTACGACTTATAATGCTAAAGCACATTCGATTGACAGAAGTAATTTCAGAGATTTTGTGAAAATTGAAAATAGTTAGACAGTGTACAATCGAGTAGACCGCCCCGCCAGTAATCACTGACGGGGAGGGCCTCTAACACCACCGTACGTTCGGGTCTCGTATACGGCGGTTTAATGAAAAAACAAATATTCAAAGAGCGTCAAACATAAGATCCACTAATGGGCTGCTAGTCCATGTGTTTGGAAAACTTGCTGCCGCTTTTATCGGATTTATACTTTAAACCTTAATTCGCATTAGTTATAAATACTGCCAAAACAAGTGCCAATTATATTTAGTGATGCTCAGCTAAGCCAAACCCACATGCACTCGAATATAGCAGGTTAGCATCATTTCCAAATAATATTATCCGCGTCCCATTTGTTTTTTGGCAGGTCTTCACCTGTTGGATAACCTACGGGAATAACATTTAGCGGGATATGCGTTTCAGGCAGATTAAGCTCTTTTATAACAACTGCAGTCCTGTCATCATATGGATATGCTGCAGTCCATACAGCTCCTAAGCCCATACTCTCTGCGGCAAGAAGCATATTCTGTGTGGCCGCTGCACAGTCCTGCACCCAATAACCTTCATCTTTTAAATTGCCCGCCTTCTCCATATCACCGCACACCACTATCGCGGCTTGTACCTGCGACAACATCTTAGCATAAGGCAACTTCTCGCTTAATACATCCAAAGACTCACGTTGAGTAACAACATAGAACACCCAAGGTTGCCTATTGGCGGCCGTCGGGGCTGCCATACCAGCACTTAGCAAGGTTTTTAACTGTTCCTTTGAAACAGGCTGGCCGGTAAAATGCCGCACACTCTTTCGGTTATGTATCACCTCTAATGTTTTATTCATATACCTTTGATTATAATTAGATGCAAATGGCTTACCATCAATATTTTCCACAGACCTGTTGGCCTTGGGTATCAAACTTCCTGTTTCGTAAAAACTTCCTCCAGCGTATATAATGGGATTCAACAAATTCACATCAACATTACCCTTAGCATCCAAGATGGCCTCATCCGCTTTTACATCTATAACTTTTCCGATAAACTGCCTGTGCGAACCAAGTTCGTGGATAGCTGTAACTTCGCACTCTATTACGATAGGAAATTCTTTTATGTAAGGCGCATTTACAAACTCACCCTTAACAGGCGTAAGTCCAGTCTCTTTAAACTTATCTACATCTCTGCCCGAAAATTGGCCTGCATAAGTTACATACTTAGCCAATTGGGCAGAGGGAACGTTGACTGTAAAAGCTTTTGTTTCCGTTACATTACCATATGAATAGGTCGCAGGCCGCAGAGAAAACGCAATACTTAAGGGATCAGAGTTGCATATGCCTATCCAAGCAGCAGTCATCATATTAGGCTTACCCTCTTTATCATAGGAGCCTATCACCATAGCAGGTTGGGGGTATAAATAACTTTTAATACCCACCGACCTCTTTTGAAATGGAATTGCTGAAGAATCTGATGCGGCAAACGCGAAATCCTCTGGTATAACTGCTAATGTTTTTGTGGACTTTTCTGAACTGTTTTCTTTGGTGGTCAGAAGAATGGCCAGCACCAAGACGCTATGGCCAAAACAATGTTTAAGAATCTGCTTTTTTGCATTATTTTATATTTTTAAAAATCGACGTTTTTTGCTTTTTTATATGATATAGTGTCTATTAAGCATCCCGTGGGACAGACAGAACACCAAGGTTTATTAAAAAACAAAGATAAAAGTACCACCATTAAACCGAAAATAATTAGTCCTGTGCCTATGATGCGAAAGGAGAAGAACATAAATGGTTCCAGGTAGGATAACTCGGGAGTAAAGCCTATTAACAATGTGCCTGCGATAAGTGTGAGATATATTTCTCTGGCAGTTATACCCATAAATCGTGTGGGTAAGTTTCTTTTTTTGAATGGTGTATAACGGTTTGTAAGCTCTTGTAATGCTCCCATAGGACAGAGATAGTTACAGTAAAATTTACGCTTGCCAACAAAAGAGATGCTTAAGGCTAAAACAAATATCACACTACTTTGCCAATTGACCCGCCATGAAAAGCCATCCAGCAGCCATCCGTTTAGTAATTGAACCGAGAGAGCATTATTAAGGATTAAACCCATTATTACCAATACCAAAAACATATAAATAATGCGGTATTTCGCCATTCCTTTTCTGTAAGCCATCACTAGCGAAAGCAACATCAAACTCAAAAACAAAACATCCTTAATCCTTGTCCAAAGCCTTGTTTCAGTAACAACAGATGCACCGGATCCCATAACCGAAGATGCTGTCTGCCTTACACCTGATATCACAGCATTACTCGTATGGGTAGCTCCGGAGATAACATCAACCTGAAGCTCCATAGCATCCTCTAAGTTAACTCCTTGCCACTTGCCAATAAATTGATTACCATTTATGGCTTCCATGTAATATTCGGTCTCATTATTCGGCAATAAAGTTATTTTGGTAATGGTTAAATTATCATCAACACCTATCAATAAAGGCACTTTACCGCCATAACCAAATTGTTGGGAGTAATCAGATGAGAGAAGTACTGAGCCTAATTTATTACCATCATTACCATAAACATCATATACGCCATGTCTATTTTGATCATAAGACGCAGCCGCAGGGAAAACTCCCTGTATATCTTCTAAAGATACCGTAACTTCCATCTCATTTTTGTGGAATAAAAAATCCCTTCCCCCTCTATAAGCCAGGGCTGCCAGTAGAATTACTACTAAAAAGTATTGGTAAGCAGTTACCTTGATTTGCTGTTTATTCATTGTTGTAATCAAATTTAATGCTCAAATTAAAATAGCATTGTGAGGTTTAATCTCCCTTGTAAAACGGACTGTTTAAAAATAGAATAAAATCACTAAGATTGAACTGCACTTTTGAAATAAAATATTTTCACCCGAGCAAGTTGCACGCGTACTCAAAGAGTTTGAGGGAACTTACATCCATGAAATGTGCCGGTTAGGTATAGCCATTAGCTGGAGATGAATAGGGACCACATTTTTTACAACCATTTACCGCTTTATTGGTTATTCTTTTGAATAACAAATACTTTTTTATGCAATTTCTTGTAAAGATAAACAATGTAAAAAACACCGATGAGCTGGAAGGCTCCTGGAGTCTTTCTGATTTTAAAGAACTATTAAATCGTTTTGAGGTTCCCGATGCCGACACGCTTAAAGAAAATGAGGTTAAGGATTTCCTTTTCATGGCCATCAATGAGTTTGAACCCAGGGAAGCAGCTAGTATTGTACTTGATTATAAACTATCGGACCATCTAAACGAGGGACAAATAGACAACATCTCCCTGGAGATGTTAGAAGAAAAAATGGCTGAAAAATATACCGAAATTGACCTTCACAAGCCCTTGTTTGAAGTCAATCAATTGCTCTACAAGGCCTACAATGGTAAATTTCCGCATATTCAGGTCAATGTGATTGATTTGGAGATAAAAAGCAAGAACGGTGAAGATTTTGAAATCGACAAAGAGCTGGTGTTAAAAGCTTTGGTGCATGGTCTCTCGGACAACAATCTACTTCTTCGCTTGTTTGGAGACCAACTGGAGGGGAAAGTCCCTTTCCCTGAAGCAGAGGGTATCATCTGGGAGTTAAAAGGTAAAGAAGCTGATCGCTACGAAATGGTTACCTCTGAAAAATGGCTGACCAAAGATGAAGTTGAGAAAACCGAGTTTGAGTGTGAAGTGGTGCCGTATGAGGAAGCAAAGGAGGAAAACTAATCCATTATTATTATACCAATAATTAGGCATATGTATTGGGGGCGGCGTTTTATTTTCATAGCATTTGCGCTATTTATTTCCACTGAATTAATGGCTCAGGGTGCTCCCGGTGAGTTTTACACCAGGCATCTTAAGACCCAGAATACTGGCATGTATATTTTGGGATCGTGGGCTGTTGCGAATATCGCAACAGGCGTCTACGGGTGGAATCAATACAGTGGCGACACAAAATATTTTCACCAAATGAATGTATTTTGGAACGCGGTGAATCTTGGAATTGCCGGATTGGCCATTCACAATAATATGCAAATAGATCCGCTCACATTGGCTTTTGAAGAAGCTTTGGCAGAGGCACGGAATATTGAAAAAATACTGCTTATCAACAGTGGTCTGGATGTGGGCTACATTGGTGTGGGCTTTCTATTAAAACATCTGGCTTCTGGCTCAGATAAACGCATGAATTTGATGACCGGTTATGGCAATTCTCTTATTCTGCAAGGGAGCTTTTTATTGGTGTTCGACTTGATTCTTTATGGTGTTTTACATGCGCAGCACATGAATTTTGTAGAAGGAATTTCTTTGTCAATGGGGGATAGCTATTTGGGCTTTGGCTGGAACTACCGCTTCTAAAAGCTGACCATCTATTACCCAGAACGGAACTTCTCCGTTATATACAATTCCCCCTATTCCAAAGACATTGACTACTTAAGCTAACGGGGTAAAATTTCGATAGAACTATGTATTTTTGAAGCCTCTATGCAAGGCCGATTTTTAAAATTCCCGATAGTTGGTGATATGGGATCAGAAATCACAACGCGCCAGCTTTTTTGAAGGAATGGCATGAAAACTTTCGGATGTATCCTCCTCCCCACTGATTTTGTTATTATTCTTAAGATTTTGTATCTTCAAAATTCTTTTTTACAAGGATATCCAAATGATTTCGAATTGAGGTCTCGAAAAGGTAAAGGATGAATTTTATATCTCTGCAGTATTTTATAATAGCTTAAAATTATGAGGTTTTTTGTTTTATTTATTTTTCTTGGGGTCCTCGTCTCATCACAGGCACAGGTCGCAAATGTACATATTGTCGACCAAGCATTTTATATGCCACAACTCGACCGATCCCGACGTATCTGTATATATCTTCCGCCCAATTATGAAAATAGCGGATTAAACTACCCGGTAATATATATGCATGACGGGCAAAATTTGTTCGAAGAAGTTCTGAATTATGGCGACATGGAAATTGATGAAACTCTTAATAATCTTGCAAGCCAAGGTTATAAAGTGCCAATTGTAGTTGGGATTGATAATGGGGAAGATCAAAGAACCAATGAATATGTTCGTGGTGAACGCGATGCGTATATGCAATTCATTGTGGAAACCTTAAAGCCTTATATCGATATAAATTACAGAACACTATCTGATCGGGAGAATACAGCAATCATGGGTAGTTCATTTGGCGGACTAATTTCGTGGTACGGGGCAATAAAGTACCAGAATATTTTTAGCAAATGTGGAGGATTTTCTCCCGCCTATTGGGCGTTTATGGGCAATATTTGGGATTATATGTCAGAACAAGGATTTCAACATGACATTCGTTTTTACCAAACTGCTGGAGAAAATGAAGGTGATCAATACATTTTACCCCTGCGGCATATGGAAGACTCTTTGATACACTATGGTTTCAATAATGTATATTCAAAGGTAGTTCCAAATGGTAACCACTGGTCAAGTGATTGGGCAGCAGATTTTAAAAACGCTTACTTGTGGCTATTTTCCGATTATGCCGTAGAAATTAATCCCTCACCCAATTCTCTTGTGCCTCCATACACTAATGGATTTAATGATATGGCCAATCAACCTGTTTACACAAGAAGCATTGAAGGAGACCAAGTTTGGAAATTAGCAAATTACGGTAATCCTCAACCATGTGCCTTAATTAGTGGCTATGATGGTTCAATTAATGTCGCAAACGAAGATTGGCTGATTACGCCTGCATTTGATTTTACAAACGTAATAAATCCGGTATTGCAATTTGACGAAGCTATTAATTATGCTAGTTCAATTGAGGCAGAGCAATCCATATTGATTTCTACTAATTATTTTGGAGGTGATGATCCTAATAGTTCCACATGGACAAAGCTAAATGTTACCAACCGTGCAAGTGGCAGTGACTGGGCATTTGTGACCGTTTCAACAATTGATTTAAGCGATTACGTAGGTGAAGATTCAGTGCATATTGCATTCAAATACATATCAACAGCCAGTTCTGCAGCTACATGGGAAATTGATAATATTAGCATTACATCTCAGCCTGTGTTTATTAATACTAATTTGTCCACCAATAGTAATATGATATTACACCCAAATCCAGTGAGGGATGTGTTAAACATAGAATCAGAAAATGAAAACTATATTACTGCGAGTATTTTCGACTTGCAAGGCAGAATACTGCGAAAGCATAAAATACAGGAACAAAATTTGATTAATGTAAATGATTTAAAAAAAGGGGTTTATATACTAAAACTGAAAAGTTCAAAAGGGATTGTGCTACAGCGTTTTGTAAAACAATAGTTTTTAGAAATTCAAGTTAATTTTTGCTCTCAGTTTTGAATTGCCTTTGGGCTAGAATAGTTTAAATAACCATATGCCTCTTACTAGCGTACAACAATGCATTATAAAACTTAAGATCAACAGCATTATACGAAATGTTTCTGCGATTAAATATGTGTCTAATCGCAAATTTGGCTCAGTACAAACTTGATAAGTGAGTGTTTCAAATCCCCCGGTGCAGGTCCGTTATTTTAAGAGGCCGATACATCGGCCCCAACAAAACAATGCAATAAAGCACAGCATAACTGGCAAAGCCTCGCCTTATCATGAATCCAATATCTGTTCTTTGAGGAGCTGTATAGCCAGTTGCATGTTCGATGACCAACTTAAGAACACCGATTAAAATCAATAGTAACCACGTGATAAAAAATACTTTTAACGTGCCTGAAAAACGCTTAAACCACCCGGCGGGTTTTTCAACATTTATACCGCCTACAGTGAGAAGGGACATCGACACGTTGTGCATGCCGATACCAGTCTGCCAGAAACGAAGGACCAACCCACGTCCATGATCCATCAATTGGTGGAAGACCTCACCCATCAGGAGCCTGTCGTGGAAAAAACGGAAGCTACATCCCATCCATACCCCGTGAAAAAATACAGCAAATGGAACCTGCTGAATGTGCACAGCTGGGCACCAACATTTGTGAATTTTAGCGGCGAAAACATTTATACCGGGCTGTCTGTCATGTCTCAAAACCTATTGGGCACCACCATTATAACCGCCGGTTATAATGGCAACCCGGCTTATGAAAGTGAGAAATACAACATCAACCTCACCTACCGCGGCCTCTACCCTATTTTCGATCTGGATTACCGTTTTGGGGATACCTCCTTTGAAATGGAGGGCTTCTATACCAATGAGGAGGACGATTTCATTTATGGCGTCAATACCCAACAAACCATTTACCACCATTACTTAAGAGCTGGTGCCAGCCTTCCCTTCAATATCAGTCGCGGCCATTATTCCCGCCATTTTGAGGCCGGGGCCCGACTCACCTAGCAGCAGAGATCGGCGCTTGCCTATCCCCTTACGCAATACCGTGCCGTGGGGGAAAGCCTTGTCGCCACAGGCTCAATCACCCAGCGCATCATCCCCAGGATGGATTTTTACGGCATGGAGTATAGCTTCAGCTTTCAAAATATCAGGCGGGGCACTTCGCGGGATGTGGGGACACGTTTTGGTCAGGCCCTCAGCCTTTCCTACCGCCATTCACCGTGGGGCAACTACGATAATGGCAGCATCATAGGCCTTCAGAGTCGACTCTATGTACCGGGAGCAGGCCGCTACCATTCCATTTCACTCAGCAATGATTTTCAGAGCAAGCAATGGGGGCAAGCCTTAGAAACCGATGGGGACTATTACCGCCATTACCGCTTTAGCAACCTGGTTGGCTACCCCCGGGGCTATTCCTCCCTCGAAAATGATCAGTTGTACCTTTTCAGAGCCACCTACAGAATGCCCTTATGGAACCCGGATTTTTCTCTGGGCAAAATCATGTATGTCAAACGCCTGCGTATGAATCTGTTTTACGACCAGGCTTATGCCCAATACAGTCGGCTTAGAATGGACGCCGACATTAAACAAACCTTCAGCTCATCCCCCGCCAGTTATGGCGCAGAGCTGCATGCCGATACGCACTTTTTAAGATTTGTGATCCCCTTTAGTGTTGGCGCCCGTGTGGGTTACCGCACAGCGGACCAATCCATGTTTGGGGAGTTTGTTCTTCAAACCGGTTTATCCGGTTTCCTGGTCAACTAAAAATTCAAATAATTGTACTTGAGCCAAAAAAAATGCTAATTTTAAATAGTACTAAATAACCAGAACCAGTCATTAAACACCTTAAAAAGACCTAAATAAGCGACAAATAACGGCTCTTGAATTTCTAAAAGAGAATAATACTATAACAAATAAAACATATCAGGAACTGTGTAAAGTCTCTAAAGCAACGGCAACAAGAGACTTAACTGAATTAGTTGACAAATTCAATATTGTTAAAAGGGTTGGGGATGTTGGCGCTGGGACACTCTATAGATTAATTGGCTCAATTGGCTCAAAATTGGCTCAAAAGTGTGGTATAAAACCACGCCCAGGCGCATATAGCCGGAACGTTATAGGGTATTTGATCACGGAAAATAATCAACATTTCAAGCTATTAAAGTAGCCTGGAAAGTAAGATAGGAAGCTTAACCGATTTTACATCATAAGAAAAACATGATTTAATATTGACAGATAAAATGAAAGGTTTAAACCTAACTACCCTAATTCTATTAACTTCAGTGTTATGCCTTTTTAAAGTAAATGCACAGGATACCATTATTATTAGTAAAAACGACACTATACCCTTTATAAATAAGTACGTAAGCAGTTCTGAAAATTACAATTTTGGACTATCCTCCCAACTTACCGGTACTTCCAAACTCAATACTGTATCTAGAATATTAATCGTTATCGACGGCATCCCCTATCCCGATCGGACAACAGATGAACTCGATTACACCACTGCCGATTTAAACGACATTGCACAACTGGCCCACATTCCTTTAGAAAGTATTGAAATTGTTGAATTATTGGATGACAACGCAAGTACCCTGCTTTATGGTTCCGATGCCCGGAATGGAGTTTTATCTATTATAACTAAAAATCATTCTTCAAATAAATTTCATGTTAATTACAGCTATCGAAATACTTTTAGCAAACAACCTAAAGGTTACGAAATGCTGAGTGGTGATTATTATGCAGTGCTTATGAAGGACGCATTATTTAATCCCTTACAAAATGAACACGCACCATATATTCGGGCATTTCTTTATGATCGTACCTGGTCAGAATATGAAAATTTCAACAACAATACCAATTGGCAGAATGCCATTACTCAATCTGGTTTCAAACAGGAACACTATCTTTCCCTTTCCGGTCAAACCAATAAACTGGGCTACCAATTAGCTGCCGGATATAGCAAAGGAAAAGGAACAATGATGTGGACTTCAAATGAAGATTACTCTATTCACTGGAATTTGAGCTATCAACCAATAAAAATACTTACAGCAAAATTTAACATCAATTATAGCAATATTCAAGCAAATAGTTATAATACATATAGTAATTTAGATTTATATGAAGGTGCATTGAAAAAGATGCCCAATATGTCGATTTACGAATCTGAAGCAGACGGGACATTCACTTCTGAATATTTTGTTCCAACAATAGATGCTTTAGTTTACGATGGTAACTATACCAATCCCGTACATTATGCTAATATTTCATCTCAAAATGATAAAAACAAAATACTCAATCCAACATTCAACTTAGAATTAACCCCGATAAAAGGCTCAAATACAAGCTAGCATCTTCTATCATAAAAAAACAATCTGATTTAGGATTACATGATCTTCCTATGAATTATGCATACCGTTCAAGTTATAATGAGATCGGGGCGTATGCAAACTATTTATACAAAACCAATACCCTTTACCTTACAAATGCAATAAATTATTATTTAATACAAAACAACTCAAACCAATTAAAGCTTTCAGCTACCTACTCAATAAATAATCGGGAATCTGAAACGGACTTTGAAGCCGTTGATTATGAAGGCAATTATATAAAAGGCTCCAACAATCATACCGAATTAAAAAATCAAAATATAACCGGAAGTGTCAAATACACTGCATTAAGCAGGTATTTTGTTAACATTGGGGTTTATACAGAAAACTATAAATCAATAAAGGATATTAGCAAATATGAATCAACTTATTCCGGAAATGGTTACGCACTAAATGCTAAATGGGCTATCTCGAACGAAACTTTTTTTAAACCACTGGTCTTTATTGATCATCTTTCAATAGCTACATCAATCAACAAACATAACATTCCAATATCAGATGCATATGATGAGAAACAACAGGATGTCTGTTTTAAGACCCATCTGCAGCTATTAAACAAGTTCTCCTTTAATGTAAATTACTTCGAACGACAATTAAAAAACCAGGTCATAGATTCGCACTATTTTTTTAAACATAACATCTTAAACAAAGGATGGGAACTTAATACCAAGATTGCATTAATTGACCAGGAAGATTTTAAGATTGTTGTTTTTGGCAACCTGCACAAAAACACCTTTCAAATAACTGAAGCCAATTACGATTTAAATGATGGTTTTTATCACACCAATGGAAGCTATTTAAAACGCGGTGAATACGACAAAATATATGGATTTAATTACAATGGTGTTTACCAATACAACGATTATATAGAAGGAACTCAGGAAAATGCCCCGGTTGCAAGAGATTCTGAGGGAAATATAATACTCGATTCCAATGGTACCCCTTCACCAATGATCTTTGCTAAGGGCGTCATACAATATCAATTTTTGGGTGGGGATGCCATTTACGAAGATATAAACCATGATGGTAATATCGATGAAAATGACATCCAACAGATTGGAAATGCGCGACCCAAAATAACCGGAACAGGAGGCACATCACTTCAATATAAAGGCTGGTGGTTGGGTGTCTTTTTCAACTTTCGATACGGTAACGACATCGTTAATAGAGCTCGCATGGATTTAGAAAATATGTACACATTTAATAATCAAACAACAGCGGTTGATTACAGGTGGCGAAAAGATGGCGACCAAACCGATATTCCAAGGGCATTATATAACTATGGCTACAACTGGCTTGGCTCCACTCGTTTTGTCGAAGATGGTTCATTCTTTCGTTTGAAAACCATAACACTTAAATACCAGATACCTGAAAAAATTATTTCAAAACTACATTTGGGCCATCTTTCGTTATACCTTACCGGTAAAAACTTATTCACCAAGACCGATTATCAAGGAGCAGATCCCGATATATCTCTTAATACCACTTGGGATACTTATGGTTATGATGATAATTATAACGCAGCAATCAAACAGTGGATATTTGGGATTAATGTCAGCCTATAAAAAAAATGAAAACACCCTTTACAATGTATATACAGTATATCCGAGCAAAAAATAAATAACTCATAATAACTTGATATAGTGAGTTATAAATAGTTTTTAAAGCTTCTCTTAAAAACTGCCTAACATACAAACTACCATACTTTCTATTGTAATATTAAGAAGGAAAAAGAAAATGTTTTTTTTCAAAATTTCTTCAAATTCATCAGATATTGCTTACCAATTTTTTTCAATAGGCTTCAATCAGGTCTTTTTAGCCAATACATTAGTTTTGTGCGAAATTTATTTTAACACAAAACTTTTGCTTATGGTTAAACTCATTGATGACAACGAAAATGACAGAGAAAACATCATTAATTAAATACAAATTATGAGATTATAAAGTTACTATAGCTTTCAGTTGAGCATGGGAATAATCATAAGCAATTATTTTTTAACATTTTAAAGAAGCTTATGATGACACAACAAATAATTGTTGGAGAGAATTTTGAAAAGGATTGCCTTGCAGTATTTGAAAATTTATTGCAGGGATATAGAAAGGCTAAAGAATCAACAGTATGGGAATCCAATATGGATAGCCTTGTTGAGAAGTTGACGCAATTGCCAACAGACCCATTCCCAACTGAACTAATGAAGATTTTTGATTATCACTATCTCGTTGAATCAGAGGATATAAATGCTATAATTGAGAAAGCTCTAATTTTAAGAGAGCGAATGGAACATACTAAACGGCATGTTACCATCAAAGAGAGATACTTCTCATTTTTTTTCGTACCACCCAATACCCACCTTAAAAGGCTTGAAGTATATAACAACGAAGGAGAACTTTGTTATTTGCAGGTAGGAAAAATCCGAATAAAGCTAAAAGCATTATTTCAGTGGATTATTCCTGATGCCGCACAAGTTAAACTTCAAGATGTAATAAGTTTTCGACAGAAAACCACTTATCTCAAAAGTTTGGAGATATATTACTACTCACCTTTCGTTGACCTCTCGTCAACAATCCCCCAAGATTATTATAATTTTTTCTGTGACTATTATGGAAAAATTCAGTTTCTCAAATATTTCAAATCAAGTGGAAAAGTTGATGCTTTTCCAAATCTTCAACAAGGTAAACCAAGAACACATGAAGCAATACTAAAATTATCAAGAGCGCAACAGGTTCTTTGGGTTTACTTTCTTTTTCGCCTTTTAGGTTTAAAATTACGGGTCGATGTTGGTAATTCAACACTTGCCCGTTTTTTATGTGTGGTAAATGGAATTGATATGAATACTTATAAAAATTCATACTTCTACACGCTCATAGAAAAAGCACCTTATATCAAGAAAGACAAAAATCTTTTGGTTGATTTGGAAGTAATTCGTCTGCATTTCCAAGAACGAAATTTACCCATAGGTGACATCGAAAAAGTGATAATTGAAATAGTAACCCGATAATTCGTGAAAATGCCGATTACTATTTATTGCTTTTTATTGCTATTTGAGTGAAAAAAGTATCCGACGTTTTTGCCAAAATATCGTATTTGCATAAAGTTCTGCCTTTGTAATTTACACACATACAGGTTGTAAGAAAATAGTTTGAAAATATCGGATAGTCCGACGTTGGAAATAGCTATGTCCATATCCTATACTTGCCATTGAATTTTTGAATAAAAAAAACAGCAACGATATGGATGAACAAAAGTGTTTCAAGACGGAAACTTTAAAGAATTTTGAACGGCTAAATAAAAAGGTTTCAGAGTTAGTTAAGTTACAGCACAAAGTCGGAATGGGCTTCAATTATGTTAGTGCTTCCGAATTAGCCAGTTACTGGGAGAAAGTGTTAAAACCATTTATGGCAGGGTATATAATAAACAGATTCCTTTCTATAAACCGGGTGGTAAGATTCTACTATTCAAATTGGATGAAATTGAGAAATGGATTAAAGCAGGTCGTCATTCTTCCTTGGATGAAATAAAGAGCAATTTGTAATTGGTTATTAGCAATTCTTAAAACCTGTAATCTCAATGAAGGAAAAGAAGGAAATAAAAACTGAAAGCAATAAACAAGAAATACGGCTCTCATTCTTAAAGCTCTTGCTAAAGAAGAAGTGTAATAATCAAGTTCTTCCTGAGAGCCAAATATGTAAGGATTTGAACATTGTAAAAAAGTAGAAGATGACGACTATTTATATATGTGGGGATGATATTCCACAAAGCGAATCGAAAGGCTTAGTTGATACCGATAAAATAAAAGCCAAATTAAAATCCATGCGGTGTTCCGTTGTGAATCCAACTGAAATGGCATTTGCAAAGATGAGCTGGTCTGATACACTACAAAACCGTATCGAGTTGCTAAAGAACAGCCAGGCAGTGTATGTTCTACCCAATTGGAAAGATAGCATCATGGCACGTATAGAACTGACTGTAGCAATGGACTTAAAGCTGCACACCTTGTTTCACCCAACGAGCAATAAAGAAATTAAGCAAATAATAACCTCCCTTGGTAATTAGCAGGGTTTCGGCAGGGTTGTTCAAGGGCTGCTCTGCCATTTTAATGATATTAAAAAGAACGATTATGAAAGAGAAAGTAAAAGCGGTAGCACAGATTAATGACGTAAGCATCATGCTTATTGATGGAGCTGAAAAACTGGTTCCCATAAAACCAATTTGTGAAGCATTAGACATTAATCATAGCAATCAGATTGTCAAAGTGCAGAAGGATGAAATTTTAGGTTCAGTTGGAGTGCTCAGCACATCAACTGGAAACGATGGAAAACAATATGAGATGTTCTGCCTCCCATACATGTATGCTTTAGGATGGCTCTTTACCGTCAATCCAAAAAACGTTAAGCCAGAGGCCAGAGAAACTATCTTAAAGTACAAGATGGAATGCTACACTGCTTTATTCAATCATTTCTCCGACCATTCACAGTTTTTAGAACAGAAACAAGTTGCTCTTGAAAATCAATTAGAAGCAGTTGAGCGCGTCAATATCGATTTCAGCAAAACAAAGCAAGAGCTTAATGATGCAAGAAAAACACTCAATAAGGTTAAAGAAATGACCTTTGATGAATGGCTTCTGAATAAACGACAACTAACTATTGATTTTCAAAACTAACCCTTATGGCAAGTTTATCACCCAACACGGTTTCAAAGCTCTTTTACTTTGATAACCGTATCAAAAGCTTCTACGAAAAGAATGGTTACTCTAATATACCGTTTGATGGCAAGGAAGTACAAAAAATGATTGAGAGTTCGCAATTAGAATTGAATGCACTCTTTTATAAAATATGGGGTTCAACGATGGGCTTCCACCTATTAGATAAGTTCTACGATTTTAGAGGAAACATACTTGAATTCTTTATGAGCCTCGATGCTGATAATCGAGAAAGATTCACAACAATAAATTGGTAGCACACATGGATGCAAACAGGGTTATAGAACAAATTAACGAGCATACGTTAAGTGTTGTCGAAAACTTCATCAAGCTAAAAAAGGCAGGAAGCAATTACAAAGCTTGCTGTCCTTTTCACAATGAGAAAACGGCATCATTTAGCGTAAATCCGGCAAAGGGTATTTTCAAATGTTTTGGTTGTGATAAAGGAGGCAATGCCATCGAGTTCATAAAGGAACATGAAGGGGTAGAATTTAAAGAAGCAGTTGAAATTGGCGCAAAGATTCTTAACATTAGTTTTGAATGGAAAAAGAGTACCAACTTTGATGAAGCCAAGTTCAAACACGAAGAAAGCCTGAGAATAGCCTGTAGCATCATTGAGAAGTTCTATTTGGAGCAAGTTAATCACAAGGAAGCCCAAGCATATATTCAAGAGCGTAAACTAGCCATACCTGAAAACGGTAGTTTTAATATTGGTTATGCTCCAAGTGGAAATGCTCTCCTGGTCCATGCTCGCAATAGTGGCTTAAAAACGGAGATACTGGAAGAAGTTGGTGTTTTAAAAAGTGCAGACAATGGCTTATATGACTTCTTCCGCAACCGCTTGATATTCCCTGTTTCCAATTCAAAAGGCCAGACTATTGCTTTTGCCGGGCGTGACCTGAATGAGAATCCAAAGGTAAAATACATGAATACTCCTGAGAGTTGTATCTACACCAAAGGAGATGAACTGTATGCCTTAAATGTGGCACGGTTTGCTATTCAGAAAGAAGACAGAGCATATATAGTCGAGGGTTATTCCGATGTGCTGCGTATGCACGATATAGGTATTGAAAATACGGTTGCCACATGCGGAACTGCACTAACCCAAGCACAGGCAAAGCTCCTAAAACGATACACCAATAAGGCAACTTTAATCTTTGATGGTGATGCAGCAGGGTTAAGAGCCACCGATAGGAACGCCGAAATACTCATCAAGAATAAGTTTCATGTATCTGTAGTGTTGCTTCCTGAAAAGCAAGACCCCGATTCCACTTTTGTAGACCATGATATATTTCTTCAGTACGATGAAACACAATCGGATTATGTGGTATTCAAAACCGAATCGTATAGCGAGAAATTTGCCAATGACCCTGTTAAGAAATCCGAAGCCATTAAGCGGATGGCTTCGCTTATATCCTGTTATGATAGAACCAATCAAGAAGTGTACCTCGATTTTGTTTCTGAATTAATCAAGCCTAAGAAAGCTTGGCAAGATGCACTAAAGGAATACGCTCAACCAATTGAGAAAAAGCCAAAGAAAAAGGAAAACATCAGCGAAATTATTAAGCTGAAAAAGGAACAGCAGGAGAACCTATTAGAAAATCAGTATTATGAAGAGAATGGAGCTTATTATACTATGGAGGGCAAGAACCCAAAGCAAATCTCCAACTTTACTTTTGAAGCTCTGTTTTGTGTGTTCCACAAAGACCCACAAGGTGGAATTGACCTGAAATATGTGTTGCGCTTGATGAGCCAATACGGAAGAAAACGCCTGGCTATTATTTCATCGGATGACTTCTGTACTCCCGCATCGTTTAAGAAGCAAGTACACCGTAGGCATGGTTTCTTTTGGTATGGTAACGACAGTCAGCTAGACAATATTAAGAATGTAAAACTATTAGGTATTCCCGAAGCCAAAGAGCTTGAACGTGTTGGCTTCAATGAAAAAAACAGCTTCTGGGTGTTTGCCAATGGACTGTATTACAAAAAAGCTTTTCATCCCATTGATGAGTATGGTATTACTACACATGCAACGCTTATAAATAACATGGATGAATTTGATAATGTACCACCCGAAAGCCAAATACGAATTAACGATACCTTTCATGTACTCAATACCACCGCTGAGTTTATTGGTAGATATGGTAAAGAAAAATTGGAAAGCAGTATAAGACAGGGCCAGGTGCATTTACTTCATTTCTTCTATCTGCCTATGGCAAAGCATTGAAAATTGGCAGTTCCGATGGTGGTAATCCATTTAAGGAAAACTCAAAGTATGTGAAACCAAAGAAAGGCAGTAGTTGGAGCTTTTCTAAATGGGCTGCATCTATGATAAAGATTTATCCCGGCAATGCTGAATTGCTTATAGCATATTACATCTCAACTATTTTCAGTGACTTAATCTACAAAGCTAATTTTGGGTACTTCCCTTTGTTGTTCCTTTTCGGAAAACGACAGTCAGGTAAAAGTACCGCAGCTCGGAGCATCATGTATATGTTTGGCAAGCCACCAATGGAAGATGGAATTAACCTTGCATCAGGTAGTACAAGTACGGGTATGCAGCGTAGTATGGATTCAACTACCAACCATCCGTTTTGGGGCAATGAGTACAAGAATAGCATACACAAAAACACTATTGAAGCATTAAAAGGTATTGCAGATAGAAATGGAAAGCTCACAGGTGTAAAATCAGGTGGTAATGAGACAAAGATTGCTAAGCCCAGGGGTTCAGGAATTATTAGCGGTCAGGATTTACCTACACAAGACCCTGCTTTGAGTAGCCGTAGTTTATTGGGAGAGTTTGATGATACCAACCGTGGTAACTACTCCGACCTGAAACTATTTAAAGCAGCCGAAGAAAGCCTACAGTTTACAAACATTACATGCTCAGTTTTCGATTACCGATATTTAATTGAAGAACATTATTCAAAGATTGAACCTGAGATTAGTTCTGAGGTCATGGATGAGTTAGTAAGGGAATACGGTAACGTAGACCGAAGAACTGTTCTTAATATTTCATCGGTACTTACGCCAATGAAAATACTCATGGAGCAATCCGATTTAGGTTTTCCGTTTGATTTTCTATCAGCAAAGAATGCCTTAACTCGCTCTGCAAAATTGACCATATCGGTACAAAACCAAAGCGATGAAGTGGAACAGTATTTTCATGTATTGCAATCGCTACTTAATCTTTATAAAATTACAGAGCATACACATTACAAAATGGAAGCTGCTGAAAATAACGAAAAGCATTTATATCTAAGAGTTGGTGCAATTCATGGTTTATACCGGGAGCAAGCACGTAAGGAAGGAATAACCGTATTAGACCAAGCTGTAATTGGTGAGTACCTAAAGAAACATCGCTCATTCATTGACTACCGTAGAAAAAACGTAAAGTTCGGCAGCAATAGAACAAGTGCTTACATCATGAACTACGATACCCTAAAGGATCAGGGCATCGAGCTTGAACGCTTTATTTAAACTACAAGACACATTTTAAAAGCTTAATAATGGTAGTAATGCAAAAACCGTCCTCATTTCCTCACTTAGTATTTAAGTATATAGTTATAATACTTATA
>NZ_BAZW01000047.1 GCF_000974365.1 Geofilum rubicundum JCM 15548 | reverse complement strand
ATTGATTTGTCTAACGTTTGCCCTGTTTTTGTAAGGCGTTGCAAAGATAACGCTTCTTTTGATTTATGCAATATACCAGCCCCCTTTTAAGCCGCTTTTTTTTGTCTTTTTTTTCATGAATAATGCCATCTGCATGGTTTTCAATAAAAAAGCCCCAACCATTCAATGGCGGGGCTTTCAGATATTTTAAGGTGGAGAAATTCACTCCCTTATTACTTAGTCAACGTAGCGGTCGATCTTATCCAACAGGCCATCCACTGTAATAATCTCAAGATAAGTGGTTCCGCCACCTATACCGAAACTTCCACCTAGATAAGCCACCAGATCCTCATCCCCCAAAACCTCTTTCTTTTTAAGCTTGGTAACGGTTTTGTGCATAATCTCGCTCTTAGAACTTCCTGGCTCAGTCAGTCGGGGAAATACGCCATAAGACAAGGCCAATTCACGACCTACTCTTTTATTATAGCAAAGCGCAACTACGGGCAATGAGCCACGGAAAGCCGCTAAATAGCGAGCTGTTTTGCCTGTCAGACTATCGGTCAACACCGTTTTAATGGGCAACTCTTTAGAAGCCTTAACAGCCGTGTCCGCCAAATAGGCCGTCACATCATGCTTAACCAGGTTGACGGGGATATCGTTACGTGAATCCTTGGCATCCTCAACCTCCTTGGCGATACTTGACATGGTTTTAACAGCCTCGACAGGATAAGCACCGTAAGCCGTTTCACCACTCAACATAATGGCATCGGTACGGTAATAAATCGCATTGGCTACATCTGTTACCTCTGCCCTTGTGGGACGAGGATTCTTGATCATACTGTGCAACATTTGCGTGGCAACAATCACTGGCTTTTTAGCTTCAACACATTTACGAATTAACTGACGCTGAACCAAAGGAATTTTTTCCTGAGGAATTTCAATGCCCAGGTCTCCACGGGCCACCATTACACCATATACCACCTCCAGAATCTCATCAATATTCTCAACACCTTCCTGATTTTCAATCTTGGCAATGATTTTTATGGGACTGTCGTGGGCATCTAAAATCTTTTGGATTTCCAGTACATCCTGAGCGTTACGCACAAATGAATGGGCAATAAAATCTATGTCATTTTCAATGGCATAGTTGATAAAATCCAAATCCCTGTCCGTTAACGAAGGCAAATTAATGCGCACCCCGGGAATGTTTACACTCTTCTTGCTACCCAGAATGCCATTATTAAGCACCTCGCAGTGAAGATTTCCATTTTCAACCTTTTGAACAATGAGATCAATCTCGCCATCATCAAACAAGATATGACTTCCGGCACTTACATCATCGGTAATATTGGCATAAGAAACGCAAATAACCTCCTTGGTAGTAATTCCGCCAGGATTTCCTTTGATGATAACCTGATCGCCTGTCTTGAGCTCCAGATCTCCCTCACATTTGGTGGTTCTGATTTCAGGCCCCTTGGTATCCATGAGTAAGGCAATCTTTTCAGAAACTTGTCGAACGTTGGATATCAGCCGATCCAAACCTTCAAAATCAACATGAGCCGTATTCATTCGAACGACGTTCATCCCTGCTTTATACAGCTTTTTTACAAAATCCACATCGCATCGCAAATCGGATACCGTGGCCACAATTTTAGTGTGTTTCTTCATTGAGAAAAATTAATTATAATCTATTAAATGGAAGATAATACGAATTAAGAATTATTGTTTAACTATGGCATTGAGCGCAAGTTCATAGGATTTAAGGCCAAAACCACCAATCACCCCTTGAACAACAGGAGATATAAAAGAATGGTGCCGAAAATCTTCACGTTTAAACACGTTGGAGATATGCACCTCAACAACAGTCGCTGTAATGGCTGACAAGGCATCAGCAATAGCTACAGAAGTATGGGTATAGGCTGCTGCATTTATAATAATACCATCAACACTAAAGCCAAATTCATGAATGCAATCAACGAGAGCACCTTCACCATTGGATTGAAAATAGGAAATTTCTACATCGGGGTATTTCTTTTTGAGCGTTTCAAGGTAAGAATCAAAGGACTGGTTCCCGTAAATATCAGGCTCTCGAACGCCTAATAAATTAAGATTGGGACCATTGATGATCAATATTTTCATCAGAAAACAATTTAGTTCAGAATCATACTCTAATTCACGCCGCAAAAGTAAGACAACGAAATGAATAAAAAAAATGGGGGATAATTAAACTTTTATCAAAATAATTAGCAACAAGACAAAAAAAGTTGCATTTTTAGCCTATTATTATCAGTTATTATTTTATATTTACTTCCTGTGAAACAGCAACTCCAAACTACAAAAATTATGTTATTATGAATTGGGAATCAGAAATTAGTGAATTCAAGAATTACTTAAAGCTGGAGAAAGGCTTGTCAGACAACTCAATACATGCGTATGTTACCGATTTATATAAGTTAGTTCAGTACCTCAGGGATCAAGGCTTCAAGGATGGGCCGGAACACGTGACGCTTAGCCATCTAAAAGATTTGATGGAATGGGTAAATGGCAGAGGGATTAGTCCCCGAACCCAGGCCCGAATCATCAGCGGCATCAAATCCTTCTACAAATTTCTGCTGATAGAAGAGAAGGTTGAGAAAGACCCTACTGCCCTGCTTGAAGCACCGAGAGTTGGAAGAAAACTTCCTGAAATATTAACGGTTGAAGAAATTGATACGGTTATCAATGCAGTGGATACCAGAAAGCCTGAAGGTCAACGAAATAAAGCCATACTTGAAACACTCTACAGTTGTGGACTGCGCGTTTCGGAACTGATTGATCTTAAAATTTCCAACCTGTTCTTTGAGTCCGGATTTGTTAAAATTGAAGGTAAGGGAAATAAAGAAAGGTTGGTTCCTATTAGTACCAAGGCCATTAAGGAGATCAATCTTTACCTGAGTGAATATCGACGCACATTAAAAATACACCCGGAGCATGAGGACATCCTCTTCCTTAACAGAAGGGGCAAAAAGTTATCGAGGGTTATGATTTTTACCATAATCAAAAACATTACCAACAAACTTAACATAGCAAAAAATATCAGCCCACACACTTTCCGGCATTCCTTTGCCACGCATTTGATTGATGGAGGAGCCAACCTTAGGGCTGTTCAGGAAATGTTGGGACACGAGTCCATTATCACCACAGAAATTTATACACATTTAGATAAAGAGTACCTGAAAAACACAATAACACAATATCACCCAAGGACTTAAACATCAAACAAAACCAAAAAAAGGCCGGTTACACCGGCCTTTTTTTGGTTAATATCAGCTGATCTGATGCCCTATGATCCTTAAAAAGCGATGGTATGTTAAAACACAATAAATGTTCACAACAAGATAAAACATATCCCATTCATTAACTTTATGCGTCATGAAGCCGGGGTTCTCAAACAGATTTTTCTATTGTCAGGGCCATCTCCTTTTCCCGCTTTCGCTTTAAAAACAATTCAACATCCGCTGGCGTTGTTTTCCAGCGCTCATGCATCCATACCCATTGTTCGGGATCCTCACGAATGACCGATTCAATAACTTTTGTGTATTCTTTGGTATTTTCCAACAAGTCCGTTGCCTCACTTCCGGTATCCTTCCAGGGAATGGGTGGCAGAATGGTAAACCGATGCTGATTATTGGGCAGACGACGCATAAACATCGGCAAAACAGGCGATTGACTCTCCATGGCCAAACGGGCAGCACCGGTTGGGGTATAGGCTTTATGACCAAAAAAATCGACAAACACCCCCTTGGCCTGCGTATCCTGATCAATCATGATTATCAGACATTCCCCCTTACCCAAAGCATCCATCAACTTTGGATAAGCATTTCGACGTCCAATATTATTCATCCCGCGCTTCTGTCGATAGCCCACAATCAAATCATTAATCTTTGGATTGGGCATGGGTCGGGTGATGGCAGAGGTTTTATACCCCATAACAGAAGGTAATATGGCTGAAAACTCCCAGGAGCCGTGTGACTCATCAAACTCAAAACGCCTTTGCCGGCCTCATAAGCTGCTTTTAAATGTTCTTCGCCCTTTATCTCCACAATCTGAGAAAATTGCTCCCGGGTTGTGTAATGCAGCGTATGTACATAATCACCAAAATTGAGGGCCTGGTGCACAAAAACCTGTTGTGCCATTTTATAAATTTCATCCGTGGATTTTTCATCCCCATAGATCAGCGTCAAATTTTGGATGGTTTTCTTCCGCTCCTGTTTAACCAGGATAAAGGCCAATTTTCCTAATCCTGAGCAAACCTTCAACACAAACTTTCGCGAAAACATTCTGAAAATCAGAATAAATACCTTTATAAAAAAAACCAGAATCGGATATTTAATTCCTCTTCGTATTTTTTTCCACCTTTTCTTCCAGTTCATTTTTCTTTTTTTAAATTTTTCTTTGATGTCACCCAAATTAATTTTCTCAGGTTAATTCCGTTTTCAGGGCGCGGTTTAGAGATGGATAAGAAAACTCAAATCCATCTGCCAAAAGCCGTTGCGGAATCACCTGTTGACCAGTGGTCAATGCCGTAGCCCCTTCTCCAAACACCAATTTCAAAACCCATACTGGTACCATAAAAAAGGCCGGCCGTCTCAGCGCTCTCGCCAATTGATGTGTAAACTGCTGATTGGTCACCAATTCCGGTGCCACCAGATTGTAGACTCCGGATGCCCTTGGAATAGTTATACCACCCACTATAGCACTAACCACATCCTCCAGATGAATCCAGGGGAAAAATTGTTTACCAGACCCAATTTTTCCACCCAATCCCCATTTAAAAGGTAAAAGCATTTGCTCCAATGCCCCCCCCGAGACTGTCAACACAATCCCCAAACGAAAGATGGATAATCGGACTTTGTCAGCGTTGACTTTCAACGCTTCGTTTTCCCAATCACGACATACCTTAGAAAGGAAATCTGATGAATAATTGGTTGAGAACTCATCATGCACGTTAACATCATCATAAATACCCACAGCCGAAGCAGAAATAAAGTCCTTTGGCGGGGATGACAAAGCATTAATGGCCTCCACCAGAAGGCGGGTTGTATCAATCCTACTGTGATAAATCTTTTTCTTATTTGATTCAGTCCACCTGGTTAATATAGGTGCTCCTGCCAAATTAACAACAGCATCTGTCCCGTGCAACAATTTTTTCAGATGATCAGTACCGGAAGCTAAATCCTGACGCGACACGCCCACAACAATATATCCGGCAGACTGTAAAGCCGTCTTAACTGCCTGACCTATCAGACCTGTAATTCCACAAATGGCTACTCTCATTATTTGTCGTCTGTATTGGTTACAATAATTCGTTATTTTTTTATTTACTTAATTTGCAAGCAGTTATGAACCTGCCGTCCGTATACGTAATCAGCTTATAATTAAGGACTTGCTCTTACCTAAAACCTAATGACCTAATAATCTAACGACCTATTGAGTTAGAGACTCAGTTAAATCTTTGATTTGAGGTGCAAATCACGTTGAGGGAAAGGTATGGTCACCTGATTTTCCCTGAATTTTTTATCAATCGCAAAACGCAGCTCACTGCGTATGGGTTCAATCCGAAAAATATCCTCAATCCAAAATAACAATTTGAAATCCAGAGAGGAATCCCCAAAGTTCGTGAAAAGCACCAGGGTGTCCTCCTTATTGATCACATCCGCACATTCATCCGCACATTCTCTCAGAAGTCGCTCTACCAGCTGCAAATCAGAACCGTAAGCCACCCCCACATCCACAGAGAACCGGGTTCTCGACTCGTTATAACTCCAATTAATCAGCTTATCCTCAATCAATTTATGGTTGGGTAAAAACATAATGATATTGTCACGGGTCCGAATTTTGGAGGTGCGCAATCCCACCTCCGTCACCCGGCCAATCAAACCCGACTCAATTTCAACCACATCATCCACCTTTACTGAACCTTCAAACAGAAGAACCAGTCCCGATACGAAGTCATTAAAAAGCCCCTGAATACCAAACCCCAATCCAACCAGAAGGGCCGCAGAACCAGCTATCAGCATATCAATGCTAACACCAATAGACTGAAGAATAATTAACACACTAACCAGCCAAATAAAGTACTTCATGATTTGAAAAACGGTACGGGTTTGCCCCCGGTCCAGTCCTTTGGCTCTGGCATGCCGGGTATAGACTATTTCTATCAACCGAAGGGCCACAGCAATTCCGTAAAGAGCCAGCATGGTGTATAACAACACCCAAGGCGTCACACTTACATTGCTTAATTCAAAGAGCGTTTCACTAAAAAAGTCGGAAATGAAGCTTCCCGCAAACCTTAACCAAATGCCGGCAATCACCAAAAACACAAATACCATCAGAAAGCGCCTCACCTGATTGACCGTTTTGCGCTGTGTCCGATACTTTTTAGTGAGGGTAGCGGCTATGCTTTTGAGCAGTTTATTAAAGTATAAAAGCAGGATAACTCCTGCTAAAAGACTAATAACAAAAAGGGGAGAAATGCGGATTTCCTTAAAAAGAACAAGCACAGGCTTGGAAAAAAACGCTTGAATGGAATAGCCGGTGACCCATAATATAAACCACCCGGAAAACATTATTAAAGCTACTCTGATAATCCACCCTGCTAAGATTCTGCCCGTTTGTCGGGGCGATTTTGTTTTAAAAAGAAACCCGCTAAAAATCCAGGCCACAGTAAAAACAACTGCCCAAATGGCCAGTTGCAAATATTGTGCTCCCATCAGGTTAAACAACCATCCTTGATTTTCCATACCACCCATCTGTTTATCTGTTAGTCACTAACAACCAGCTAGTTGTTAACAACACCCTCTTCAAGTCTTTTCTCCAATTCCTCACTTTTTATATTGTACAGTCCTTTTCCTGCATTAAAAAAAGAAATCCGGCCTGTCTCTTCCGATACCACAATAGCCATCGCATCCGTGGCTTCTGTAATACCTAATGCCGCCCTGTGCCTTAGTCCTAGCTGTTTGGGCAATTCCATATTTTGAGAAACAGGCAATATGCAGCCGGCCGCCTTTATTTTGCTTTGACTGATAATAAGGGCCCCATCGTGCAGGGGACTGTTCTTGAAAAAAACGGATTTAAGTAATTGCTTGGAGATAACAGCATTAATCAACTCTCCCGTCTGCACATAATCCAGCAACTCAGATCTTCTTGTAATCACAATAAGCGCCCCTGTTTTACTTTTTGAAAAATCCTCACAAGCCCGCACCAAAGGCTTGATGTAAAAACTCATCATGCCGGGTGTTTTGCTCATAAAAAATGAATCGAGTGAGAACCGGCCCATTAGGTTGTAGCGACTACCTAACAATAACAGGAACCGTCTGATTTCCTGCTGAAACACAATGATGATGGCAATGACACCAACATTAACAAAATTATCCAGTATGGTGGATGATAGCTGCATGTTAAGTGCCTTTATCATTAACCAAAATATGATAAAGCAAAAATGCCAATAAATATATTGAGGGCCACCGTACCTTTGATCAACTTATACAAACGGTACATTAAATAAGCCACCAAAACAATATCAATAATATCTATCAGCCTTATGTCAAGAAAGGTCATGCCTAATACTTAAAATAGTTTACAATACAAATGTTTGCGTCTCTGACTCCTTTAATTTTTCCACTAATTTAACACATTCTATGGCTTCTTTCACATCATGTACCCTTAAAATGCTTGCTCCCTTGTTAAGGGCCATGGCATTCAGTATGCTGGTCCCATTTAATGCCTGTTCGGCACTGGTGTTTAATAATTTGTATATCATAGATTTGCGGGACAAGCCAACCAAAATAGGGAGTTGAAAAAGATTCAGCTCTTCCAGCTGATTAAGTAACTTATAGTTATGCTCCAATGTCTTACCAAAACCAAATCCAGGGTCGATGATGATGTCATTGACCCCTTTTTCCCTAAGTCGGTCCACTTTTTGCGACAGAGAAAAGGACACATCGGCCACCACATCTTTATAAGAAGGGGCCGCTTGCATGGTTTGAGGCGTCCCTTGGATATGCATTAACACATATGGCACCTTCAATTCTGCCACGGTATCAAACATGGCCTCATCCATATCCCCTCCCGAAATATCGTTAATAATATCCGCTTCCCCTTCACAAACAACCTTTCGGGCCAGCTCTGAGCGAAAGGTATCTACAGAAATAATCACACCGGGAAAAGATTTTCGAATGGCGGCCAGAGCGGGCATTAAGCGGCTGATTTCCTCTTCGGCAGAAACATACGCGGCACCAGGCCGCGTAGAATAAGCACCCATATCCACCATCTCTCCACCTTCATTCAAAATGGTCTCAACCCTTGAGAGTAATGCGGCATCCCCCTTAAAACGGCTTCCGGAGAAAAATGAATCAGGCGTTATGTTTACAATCCCCATCACCTTTGGCTGAGACAGGTCAATGAGTTGGCCTCTGCAATTGATGGAGGCTTTGCGCTTTAAAAATGATTTCAACTGCAATGACATCCAATATTATTTAGGTTAATTTTCAAATTTTATTTTAATTATCAGCAAATATAGTTCAAAATAGAGATTTTCTATAAAAACCTTAATCGCTTCAATCTTCACCATTTTTTTGGTACTTTTACCCCTCTGTTACAATTAATCGCAATAACCAATTTCATTTAGGTAAAATATGGCTCAGACCACCAACCAGCAGTTTGAACATGTTATTCAGATATGTCGTGATATTTTTGAGAAGAAAATGAACGATTACGGCACGGCATGGCGCATACTGCGTTCAGCGTCGGTCACCGACCAAATATTCATAAAAGCGCAGCGCATTCGCAGCCTCCAAACCAAAGGTATTTCTAAAGTGGACGAAGGGGTCCTCCCTGAATTCATTGGCATTGTTAATTATGCCGCCATGGCCTTGGTGCAGTTAGAAATGGGCGTTTCTGAAAGTCCTGAAATGCCACATAAACAGGCCTTGGAACAATACACCAGGCAGGTTTACACCGCCAAAACCCTTATGGAAAATAAGAACCACGACTACGATGAAGCCTGGCGAAGCATGCGCATCAGTTCGCTGACCGATTTAATTTTGATGAAGCTTTATCGGATTAAGCAAATAGAAGACAACAAAGGAAAAACAATCATTTCGGAAGGTATAGATGCCAATTACATGGATATTATCAACTATGCCATCTTCGCTCTGATTAAATTGAAATTTCCTGAAACGGAGACAACCGTTTCAAACTAAATTATTTCAAATGAAACCATTGTTTTTATTTATTAGCAGACTTGTTCCCGCCATCGTATTTATATTCTCAGGATTTGTTAAAGCCATTGATCCTGTTGGAGGGGCCGTTAAATTTGAGGATTATTTCAGTGCCTTTCAAATGGCATGGCTGGCGCCAATTGCCTTGCCTTTATCCATAGCCCTGGCTGCTCTTGAGTTTGTGGTTGGTTTTTACTTATTGTTTAACTTGTATATGCGTAAGGTGACCACCATTGCCCTGATTATGATGGCCGTTTTTACCTTGTTGACTTTTTATATCTCCATTTTTAACCCTGTTTCTGATTGCGGATGTTTTGGTGATGCCATAACATTAACCAATTGGCAGACTTTCGGTAAAAATGTCGTCATAATTGTTTTCACCTACATCGCCTTTCATTTTCGGGCAGATTATATGAACCCCTATCCGGCCGGTCGTCAATTCACCGTTGCTGCTCTGGCGCTTATATATATTATTGGACTGGGTCTCTATAACTATTACAATCTGCCTATGGTAGATTTCAGACCCTACAAGATTGGTGTCAACATCCCGGATCAGATGACGGTTCCTGAGGGTGCTGAGATGTCTGAATACGAGACCCTATTTTTACTGGAAAAGGATGGCCACCAGGAAACTTTTTCTGTCGACGATTATCCCTATGAAGATACCACCTGGGTGTTTGTTGACAGTGAAACCCGTGTTATTAAGGAAGGCTATCTTCCTCCATTGCAAACTTTTGCCTTAATGTTACCGGAATCGGGAGATAATGTGGTGGAAGAAATTATGGGACAACCCGGAGCTGTTTTTTGGATGATTAGTCCCGAACTAAGCCAAATACCGGAAGCCGCCATTCTGCCTTTGGCAGAACTGGCTGAAAACGCCCGTCAGAAAGGCATCCCCTTTTATTGTATAACGTCGTCTGGCAGCCAAGAAATGGAAGCCTTTGATGAAGCCAACAAAACCATGTTCTCTTACCTTCAATCCGATGAGACCACCTTGAAAACCATTATCCGGTCGAACCCGGGATTGGTGATGCTTTACGATGGAACCATAACCGCCAAATGGCATTATAGGAACCTGCCAGGCAGCAGCATCATGCACCAACCCCTGGCTACTTCCATAGAACAGCAAAGAAACAGGCAAACAACCAACTTGCTCTGGTTAAATATATTTGCATTACTACTCATTCCCGTTGTAATTTTCAATAGTAGAACCACTAAATAAATAAACATGAGAAAGAACATTGTTGCAGGAAACTGGAAAATGAACAAAACCCTTCAGGAAGGGCTTGAACTGGCCAAAGATGTCAATAGCCGCGTCAGTGGGATAGCACCAAAATGTCAAATCGTATTGGGAACACCTTTTATACATATCACCGAGGTTGTAAAGACGGTTGACAGCGCGAAAATTTCTGTGGCTGCTCAAAACTGTGCGGACAAGGCTTCCGGTGCATATACGGGTGAAACATCGGCTGCGATGATTCAGTCTACAGGAGCCAAATATGTCATTCTGGGTCATTCAGAGCGACGAGCTTATTATGGAGAAACTGCAGAAATCCTCAAAGAAAAAACGGATCTGGCTTTAGAGAATGGCTTACTTCCTATCTTTTGTATTGGTGAGGTTCTTTCTGAGCGCGAGTCAAACAGTCACTTTGATGTGGTCAAAAAGCAAATTTCTGAGTCTTTGTTTCACCTTTCAGCCGAAGTATTTGGAAAAATTGTACTGGCTTACGAACCGTTTGGGCCATCGGTACAGGCAAAACAGCCTCATCAGATCAGGCACAGGAAATGCATGCCTTTATCCGCAGCCTGTTGGTAGAAAAATATGGTAAAGAAGTGGCCGACAATACGTCCATTCTATACGGCGGAAGTTGTAACGCAGGCAATGCCAAAGAACTGTTTGCCAATGCAGATGTGGATGGTGGTCTGATTGGTGGCGCTTCGCTAAAAGCAGAAGACTTTTTGGCCATCATTACCGCCTTCTAAGTAAAACCTTTACCTGTTTCATTTGAAGTCTGACCAGGGTTCATTCGCCCCTTATACCTTCTTTATTAAACAGGGAAATGAGGTTTCAATAAATAACATTTTTACCTAAAAGAGGTTGTTCAAAAACAGATCATTGTGTTTCTCAGATAACAGGAGGCGATCGCATCCCATTATTAAAAGAGTTTCACAGATTTTTTTGAACAGCCTCTTTTTTAACACCAACAAATCCGATGCAATACATAAAGGTAACAGCAGAGATCATTCCCTTCTCGACAGATAAGGCGGAAATCCTCATGGCTTTTTTGGCAGAAATGGGGTTCGAAAGTTTTATAGAAACGAATACTGGTATTGAAGCCTTTATACAAGCTAAAGACTTTGATGAAGCATCACTTAATCATTTAAGCATACCCATGGAGGATACCCAATTGCTTTTCCAACATGAAGTTATGGCAGATAAAAACTGGAATGAGGAATGGGAAAAAAATTACTTCCAACCCATCGTGGTGAAAAACATGTGTGTTGTACGCAGCCCCTTTCATGCACCCAAACCCAATATTCCACTGGAAATTGTTATTGAACCCAAAATGTCTTTTGGCACGGGCCACCATGAAACCACTTCCATGATGATGGAAACTTTGCTGGAATTGCCCATAGAGAATAAAAGTGTTTTAGATATGGGCTGTGGAACCGGAATTCTGGGCATATTGGCAGCCATGCGCGGCGCCACTGAGGTAACCGGAATTGACATTGATGAATGGTGTACCAAAAACAGTGAAGAAAATTGCCAGTTGAACGGCATTCCAAACATGAAAATTAAACAAGGTGATGCTTCTGCGCTTCAAACACAAGGAACGTTCGATGTAATCGTGGCCAACATCAATAAAAACATCTTACTGGAAGATCTCAAATACTACGTTAAACATCTCAAACACAAAGGTCTGCTAATTATGAGTGGCTTTTATGCCAATGACCTGCCAGATATTGATGCTGAGGCCGTTAAACATCATTTAACTTTAAAAACCACAAAAGAAAACAACCAATGGGTGGCTGTTACGTATGAGTTATTTTAGGAACAAGCGCGGCATATTATATGAGAATAACTTTACGATTATTTATTATCATTATTGTTTGTTTTGCAGGCCTTCAACTGTCACCTGCCCAGAACGGTCACTTCAGTCAGGACGGGACAGCCGGATATGTCTCAAAACTGGAAGAAGTTTTCAATATTTCTGCAGATAAACGTGCTGCCCGGGATTTTATTAAAGTGGTGGATGAGTTTTGGAATGCATCTGAAACACCTGAATCATTGAAGGAACAAATCATGCGTGTTTCAGACATGCTGCATGAAAAAAAAGCACGCCCCTACCCGGATTATCATCTGTATATAAGCACCGTTTTCAGCTTTGTCAACACCCAGCATCCACCCCAGAATTTCACCACCTGGCACCATGCTGTTTTCACCTTATTATCCAACAACCGATACCCCATCAGACATGCCATCCGTCTTTTTGAACTGACCCAGGAATTACTGAATAACAATGTTTTATATGCCACTGCAGCATTGGATTGGGTGACTTCCTCTCAACAATATCAATATATATTTACCGACTCCTTATATTTGAAAGTTGAAAACGCAACCATCACCTGCCGCTCCCGAACAGATAGCATCTCTGTTTTCAATGCCAGTGGCACCGTCAACCTAATGAGTGGTCAATGGCAGGGCACAAAAGGAAAAATAACCTGGGAACAAAGCGGCCTGGATGCTCAAAAAGTCTTTGCCACTTTCGGGGACTTTTTCATAGATATGTCCAGAAACCAATTCTCTGTGGATAGCGCAGAATTCCATAACCGGGACTACTTTAACAATCCCCTGCTTGGTAGTATTCACCAGCGTTTAATGAACATCCGTAATCCTGAGAATACAACCTATCCAAAATTTGAATCCTATGAACAGCGCTATCGAATTGATAATATTCATGAAAATTTCAATTACGAAGGTGGGTTTAGTCAACATGGGGCCAAGTTTTTGGGTTCAGGAACCCATCAGAATCCGGCCATTATTAACATCTATAGAAACGACACACTTTTTATCACCGCTAAATCGCTCTATTTTGCCCTGCGACAGGATCAGATCGTCAGCAATACCACCGAAATAACCATGCATCTGGATAGCGGATACATTTATCATCCGGGTTTACTGTTTAAATACATGGCTGAAGCCAGGGAGGTCCATTTAATCAGAGATGGAGAAGGTCTGTCTCGCAGTCCCTTCTTTAACACCTACCACAATATCAGTATGGACACGGAGTTGATCAAATGGGTCATCGGTCAGCCCACCATTGAACTTCGAATGATTACAGGAGCTGCTGAAAATCACGCCTTTTTTGAATCCATCAGCTATTTCAGAGAAGAGTTTTTTAACTATTTGCAAGGAATGGACGCCATTCATCCCCTGCAAGGATTGGCCAACTGTTCCAAAGCATTTAAAAGTAACACCTTCACTGCAAAGGATTACGCCAATTTCCTGAAAATGCCGGAAAATCAAATTCGACAGCAAATAATAGGGCTCTCTTTTCACGGTTTTATTGGCTTTAACGTTAATACAGATACCGTTGAAATAAGAGACAGGTTGCGTGACTTTTTATTATTCAGGGCCGGAAGAAAGGACTATGATGTGATCCGCTTTAAATCAGAAACGCCCGGGTCAATTCCCAATGCCATATTTGATTTAAAAAATTACGATATGGAACTAAACGGGGTCGCTGCCATTTCCATCAGTGACCGCCAAAATGTCGTTTTCTTCCCAAGAGAAGAAAAATTAACATTAAAAAAAGACCGGAATTTCAGTTTTGACGGATCCATTGCATCAGGGATGATCAACCTTTTCGGTAACGGCTTTATATTTAATTATCAAAATTTTAGAATCGACTTAAATGTCATTGATTCCATGGCCATGCGCATCGAAACTGAAGGTTTCGATTACTATGGCCGTTCAGCACAAAGCAAAATCAGAAGTACCGTTTCCCAGTTGTCCGGCTTCCTTGAAATAGATGCCCCCGACAATAAATCCGGCAAAGAAACCCTGGCAGAATTCCCCAGACTGACCAGTAACACCAACTCCTACGTCTACTACGATCACCCGTTTACCCAGGACGGAGCTTATGAAAGGGAATTGTTTTATTTCTTGCTCGACCCCTTTGAAATCGACAGCGTTAATCAATTGACCAGGGACAATATTACCTTCAGCGGAACCTTTCATTCCGGTATTTTCCCTGACATTAAAGAACAACTCGTTGTCAGACCCGATTTCTCATTGGGCTTTGTCAGGAAGAGTCCCGGCACCGGTTACCCTATTTATAACAACCATGGAACCTTTACCAATGCCATAGATCTTAGCAACGAAGGTCTTAAAGGTAATGGTACGCTGGCATGGCTTACCACCACAGCCGTTTCAGAGGATTTTACCTTTCTTCCTAAAAAAACGGTAGGATTGGCACATCGTTTTAACATTGAACCTGTGGAAACAGGTATTGAGTACCCGGACGTGCAAGGTCGCTATGCCAGCATTGACTATCAACCATTTGATGACCAACTGATAGCAGAAATGCAAGAAGAGGCCTTCACCTTGTATCAAAAAGAAACAAGTCTGGAGGGAACCCTCATTGTAACCCCCAACGGCCTGGAAGGTACCGGACGCTTAAACATGCCAAAAGCCAACCTGAGGGCAGATCTTTTTAACCTTGGGCATCACGTGGTCATGGCCGATTCGTCCGACTTTAATCTGGTTCAGGATCCTTCTGCCAACAGTGTTAACTTCCGGACTGAAAACCTGCTTTCGACCATCGATTTTAAAACCAGAATGGGTACTTTTTCAGCACGCGATGCGGGAAGTAAGGTCGAATTTACCGACAATCGCTACCTGGCATTCATCAGCGAGTTTTCATGGGATATGGATAACAACGACGTTTATCTGGGTGCCAGCGGTTCCCCGGGTAACCGCTTTGTTTCTACGCACAGGCGACAGGATTCCCTGGAATTCCTGGTTCCTTTAGCGCTCTATGACGTAGAGGCCGGTAAAATATTTGCGCAAGAAGTCAAACACATCAATGTAGCGGACACCCGGATGTATTTAAGCAGTGGAGAGGTGACCATTAATAAAGACGCTTTGTTGGACGTTCTGGATTCGGTAAAAATTGAGCTCAACGATTCCATCCACAGCTTTTATGAAGCCCGCGTAAACATTGAAGGCAAAAATGCCTATGAAGCATCCGGCAAATACGATTTCACCAATGGCAACCAGAACATAAAAACCATTCACTTTTCCAATATTTCGCCTTCAAGGGAAAGCACCACCGTGGCCAGTGGTGAAATACCTGAAAGCGACATATTCACCTTTAACAAATATTTTGCCTACAAAGGGGAGGTAGCTCTGACCGCAGGAAATCCACTTTTAGCATTTAAAGGAGGGGCTCAGATGCTGCACGATTGCTCCCATCTTGGTCCGCAAACCTACGTGCGCTTTGAATCGGAAATTGACCCGAATAAAGTCAGAATTCCCATTGGTGACAACATTCAAAATTATGAATACGACGAAATATTCAATCATCTATTCCTCAACAGAGATTCCAACATTATCTATAGTTCCTTCATGGAAGAACGCCTGTTTCACAGTGATGTGCCCATTGTAACATCCAAAGGTTTTCTACATTATGAACCGGCC
Source organism: Geofilum rubicundum JCM 15548 (assembly GCF_000974365.1). Taxonomy (GTDB): domain Bacteria; phylum Bacteroidota; class Bacteroidia; order Bacteroidales; family Marinilabiliaceae; genus Geofilum; species Geofilum rubicundum. Next base: position 16,604 of record NZ_BAZW01000047.1, on the reverse strand, counting down.
CATAATGCCTTTGCAGTGGCCGAGGCCTACAAAATAGACCAGACGGACACAACTGGCAATGTCATGCGCTTTCATAACTCGGGATGTCTCGTCACGGGCCATGGTCAAATCAATATGGGGCTCGACCTTGAACAAGTTAAGACCTATGCCACAGGTACCGCCACCCACCATCGAAGTGAAAATCTGGCAGAACTAAGCACGCTTTTTGCGCTTGATTTTATGCTGGAACAAGAAACAGTCAACCTGCTGGTAAATGGTCTCAAAACCGGACCAGTCCTGACCAAATCACCTTTCGAATCGGCAGGAACCCTGGAGCGAATGGCAGAATGGATGGGTAAAGAGACGGCCACAGACGTCGCCAGAGAAGTACAGGGCTTTGAGCCTTTCCGGGCCTTACCTGACGAGCACAAGCACATGCTGGTACTGGATAGCCTTACATGGGCATGGGATCCAGCTTCAAGAAGCTATATCGCCGATACAGAAGCCTTTATAGGATGGGTCAGGGACAATCCCATCAACCGAAAAGTGCAGGTCAAATCAACCATTGCCTTTAGTCGGGGCGGCAACTCGCTGGACATGTACATTCAGGTGACCGACGAGGTTTATTTCTTTTTCAGTTACCGAAATGGTATTATGCAAACCAGATCGTCCATTGAGGCCTACAACACGCATGTGCAAGCACTGGATACCGACGATCGCAAGCTCAAAACCGGTATGGGAGAAAAACCCTACTCCTTTATATTGGCACCTGAAAGTCGGATGAAAAGACTGTTGAGAAAATTTGATCCCGGAAATGAGGAAGGGGAAGAAGGGGATTTTGAGGAGGAGGATTTTGAAGAGGACTTCGAAGAAGCGGAAAAAGACGAATAACAAAAAAGCGCGGGCAGAGTCCGCGCTTTTTTGTTGAATGTTTTAAATCCTGGTTATCAACTCACTCTTGCTTTTACGCACTTTGACTAAGCTGGCATATTTGTCCGCTTCAGAACGAAATCCAACCGTCGCCATAACCACACTCGCAAGTCCCTTCTTCTCCAGATTTAGAATCTTGTCAAATTCTGCGTTCTTAAAGCCTTCCATGGGACAGGCATCGATATTTTCAGTTGCGGCCGTCGCCAATAAAACGCCCAAGGCAATATAGGCCTGACGGGCCGCCCACTGAAAACGGACTTCTGGGGCCTTCGCCATAACAGAAGATACCATCGTTGTTCTAAAAGCAGACAAGGATTCAACCGTCACCCCTCTTTGCCTGGCTGTGCGCTCTATATAAGCCTCAATATGCTTTTCTGAAAGCGCTTTGTTAACCGCAAAAACAAATACATGAGAGGCCTCTTCCACTTGGGGCTGACCATTGGCAGCCACCTTCAATTCTTCCCGAATTTTGGCATCCTCAACGATAAACAACTCAAAAGGTTGTATGCCATAAGAGCTTGGGGCCAGATTCACCGCATCTATTAACCTATCCAATTGTTGCTCATTCAATTTTTTATCGCGGTCAAAGCGTTTGGTGGCGTACCGCCACTCCAATTGATTTAGTATATCCATCTTTGTTTAATTTATTATCTACATCAATTAAACAATACATGGAGCAATTAGTTTCTGCATTTTTGAAAAAGGAAGTTTTTTTGAAAATATTTAAGAAACACCTGCAATAAAGCTTATCTTTGCCAACTGTAAAAAGACAGTTCGTAACCATCCTGTCTATAAATAAAACTAGGGACATGAAATCAATGCACAGCAATTACCTGTCTGGCTTAAGCCGACAGCTAAATGACTTCCTTTGTTCGGAGAAAGTATCCTGTTCTCTCCCTCATGCCTCTCCTCTTATTTATATCCACAGATGATTTTTTACTGCCTTGTTACGCCATTATAGTAATTAAGCATTAGAAAGAAATGAAACGTGCAGTAGTACTATTATCAGGGGGATTGGATTCGGCTGTAGCTTTATGGCTGGCCAAAAGCGAAGGTTATGAACTCTATACTTTGAGTTTTGATTATGGCCAGCGCCATAACAAAGAAATCATGGCAGCTGCCAAAATAGCGGAATTAGCCGAGGTCAAATCTCACCGTCTGGTGACAATCAACATGGACCAGTGGGGCGGATCATCGCTGACCGACAAAAGCATGGAGGTGGAAGATGGTGATGTGGACCGAACAGATATTCCGGTGACCTATGTTCCGGCCCGTAACATGGTGTTCTTATCCATTGCCGCCTCCTTTGCTGAGGCCGTGGAAGCCCAGAATATATTCATAGGTGTTAGTCAGGTCGATTATTCCGGGTATGTGGACTGCCGCGAAACCTTTATCACAGCTATGGAAAATGCCATTAATCAAGGTACGGTGATGGCAGCTGAACACCATAAACCCATCAAGGTACACGCCCCCTTTATTTATAAAACAAAGACCGAAGAAATTCTTTTGGGCGCTCAGTTGGGGGTTCCTTTTGAACATACCTGGAGTTGCTATCGCGGGGGTGAAAAGCCTTGTGGAACCTGTGACAGCTGTCTGCTAAGAGCCAAAGCTTTTAGAGAGGCAGGCGTCATTGACGGAGCTGCTGATCAACAATAATTGACATGAACCAAAAAATATCACTGGCCAACGAAGGGGTTTTCCCCATAGTGAAGGATAAGGAGGGACAAGTCTTGCCAAAGGCGCCGGCCACCGGGATAACCGTGGCCGGAACCATACAGGGAGAGGGCAAACTGGCCGGCATACCATCGCTTTTCATTCGCTTCTCCTCCTGCAATTTGCGCTGCATCTGGCAATTGCCCGATGGGACTTACAGCAGATGTGATACCCCCTATGCCTCCTTCGACGCTAACGGCATCCAACAAATAACGGTGGATGATGTATTGGCATTGGTGAAGCATAACTTAGGTCCCATCCGGCACATCGTGATTACCGGAGGTGAACCCCTGCTACAAAAAGACGCTTTAATAGAGCTGGCAGCGCGCTTAAAATCTGAACTACAGCTTCACTTGACGATAGAAACCAACGGAAGCATATTTAATGCGCAAGTCGCACAGCAAATAGACTTGTTCAGCATTTCCCCCAAGCTGGCCAATTCCACCCCCAATCCGGCCAAATTAGCAGCTCTGGGATTAAGCCCTTCCGGCCCACTCAAATTCCACGGCGAACGCCGACTTAATTTAAGCGCCCTGCAAGCTTACATCGATGTTTGCCGGTCGGCCGACAAGGCCTTTCAACTGAAATTTGTCGTGGGACAGGCAGCCGATGAGCAGGAAATCACCTCCGCTTATTTAAACCGACTCACAGGTTGGGCGGTCTCAGATATCATGCTCATGCCTCTGGGAGCGACGCAGGAGGAGTTGCAACAAACCACGCCAATGGTGCTCGAAATGGCCATTCGCAATGGCTGGCGATTTACACCCAGAGTCCACATCGACCTTTTTGGAAGCAAGCCAGGGGTCTAGCCTGTTAAACAATGAGTCATTCAACCATCCAATAACTCTTTGCCATGGAACCAATAGAAGGAAAAATACTGGGCAAGAAAGTCGGCTATCCGCAGCAGTATAGCCCTAAAATACTGGTGGCTGTACCGCGGTCACTCAATCGGGAGATTTACCAGTTGAGTGCAGACCATTTACCTTCAAAGGGGTGGATGTCTGGCATGCCTACGAACTGAGCTTTCTAACGGAAAAAGGGTTGCCGGTAGCGGGACTGCTCAAACTGAGCTATGCGGCCGACAGCGAATTTTTGGTGGAAAGCAAATCCCTGAAATTGTACCTCAACGGTTTCAACATGGAGAGAATGGGCTCCAATGCTTCAGAGGGTATTGATCAAATTCTTGGCACCATTAAAAAAGACTTGTCCGCATTATTACAGACAAAGGTGAATCTGGCCTTTTTTGACGGAGATCTGAAAGGTGCTGAGGATGATTTTGATGCATTTTCGGTATTGGAAAAGCATCCCGAAGTGCAGGACCTGCGCTTTACCCATTTTTCGGAGACGCCTTCCCTGCTGATTCCTGAAGAAAACACGCATGGAATGCAAAAGGTGGCTACGCACCTTTTGCGCAGCAACTGCAAAATCACCCACCAGCGATTGGGGCTCAGCTTATATCCATATTAAAGGACCACGCTCACCTAAGGCATCCGGCTTATTACAATACCTGGTTTCCATTCGCAACGAAAACCATTTTCATGAAGAAATCTGTGAAATGATCTACAAGCGGCTTTGGGATGCCTTTTCGCCCGAAGAGCTCATGGTAACCTGTATTTATACACGTCGCGGCGGCATTGATATTTGTCCGGTACGTGTCAGCCATGACCATCTCCTGCCCCGGGCACTGGTCAATGTTGATCAGCTGTCGAAACGCCTGTTGCGCCAATAGGTTTATTTTCCCAGATAGCTTTGCAGGGCCGCCCGGTCCTTAATGACAATATGCTTGCCCGTGGCAGAAATAACACCTTCATTGTGCAAGTCGCGCAGCACCCGTCCCAGCGAGGGGCGCGCCACCCCAAACAAATCAGCCAGTTGCTCCTGGGTTTTGGAAAGTACAATACGGCCTTGCCCCTGCTGATCCTGCTCCAAAAGATAGTGGGCCAGCTTGCCTTTCAAACTTTGAAAGGACAAGAACTTCAGCTTACCGGAAATAAACTGCGCCCTGTTAGAGACATCGTTCATAAAATTAGTCAGGAAACTCACATTGAGCTGCATCATTTGGATGACCGACGCTCTCGGAAGCACCATTAACCTGACCTGGTCATTGGCAGTCACGGTTACCGGATAGCGGTTGTTCTGACCAAACAAAAATGCCACCGCCAAAGGTCTCGACACGCCAATGTCTTCAATTTTTAGCACCCGGCCGGCCATATCCATCATTTCCCCGCGCACACTGCCCATAAGCACGATCTGCAGCTCGTTGCATTCATCTCCGCTATACACCACCACCTCACCGGGCAAGTAGGACCTCACCTGATAGTGGACCTTTTCAAATAAGGCATATAACTCCCCTTCCTCTATGTTCCTGAATAAAGTGGATTGAACCAATAATTTGACTTTTTCCATAATTTCACTCTTTTTACCTGTTTATTAAGCACTTATGTTAAAAGCATCATTGCTGCTCAACCAAAACAGCCTGGTTTTTCAATCAAAAATAACAGAAAAAAGCTGATTTGTAACCAATGTTACAGATTTCCACCAAGACCAGCCTTAGTTTTGTAGCAACCAATAAAATTAAACACCATGCTGAGAGAAGTAGTCAACATAAACGAAGAATTGTGCGACGGTTGCGGGGAATGCGTTCCGGGATGCCACGAAGGCGCCCTGCAGATTATTGATGGCAAGGCCAGACTCATATCTGATCTCTTATGTGACGGACTGGGTGCTTGCATTGGTCATTGTCCACAGGGTGCCATCACCATGGAAAAACGGGAGGCAGAGCCCTACGACGAGATTAAGGTCATCGACCTGATAATCCCCAAAGGAAAAAATACCGTCATTGCTCACCTGAAGCATTTACGCGATCACAATGAAACCGCCTTTATGAAACAAGCCATGACGCACATGCAGCTTCATCGAAGTGAATTGCCCTTTAATCTGGACGACGTCATACGTGAGATGCACCGACCCAAAATCGGAGTCATGCAACAGGCACATGGCGGTGGCGGATGTCCCGGTTCAGCAGAGCGGCCAATCAAACAGCCTGCAGCACCTTCACCGACCGCCATGCCCACACAAGGCAGTGTCTCAGAGTTAAGGCAGTGGCCGGTTCAAATGCACCTTATCAATCCGGCCTCATCCATTTTCACAGGTACCGACATGGTATTGGCGGCCGATTGTGCCGGCTTTGCCATGGGCGATTTTCACAACAGAATACTGAAAGGAAAAACAGTCGGCATCGCCTGTCCCAAGCTCGATCAGGGCACAGAGACCTACATCCAGAAATTGCAGCGCTTGATCAATGAGGCCAAAATAAATACCCTCACCGTTGTCATTATGGAAGTACCCTGCTGTTCAGGCTTACTTCAAATGGCCAAAATGGCTGTTGCTCAAAGTAGCCGCAAAATCCCCCTCAAAATGATGAAAATATCAGTGGAGGGCGAAGTCCTCCAGGAAGAATGGGTCTAAAAAAGAAATAGAATAATGGGCTTTCTGAATCAGGACAAATGATTTAACAAAATATTTTTGTTAATAAAACCGTTCGGCCTGAGCACCTATAAAAAGAGAGATTACTAAAAATTAAATATTAAAAAAAACTGTTATGAGTATGTTTTGCTATCAATGTCAGGAAGCATCCAAAAACATAGGATGTTCCATCAAAGGCGTTTGCGGAAAATCCCCTGAAGTCGCCAATCTACAAGACTTATTACTGTTTGTCACCAAAGGTGTAGCCTGGTGGAGCCACCAGGCCGATGTACAAAGCATTGAGCATAGAGCGGCTGAAAAATACATCATTGACGCCATGTTTATCACCATTACCAACGCCAATTTCGATGCCCATAAAATATCTGAGCAAATTGAAAAAGGAACAGACATTCAACAGGAACTGAAAGAACTGACCAAATCTGCAGAAGAAGCACCTGAGTGCGCTACCTGGCGCAGCAGCAACCGCGAAGAGCTCTATGCCAAAAGTGAAACCGTGGGTATCCTCAATGAAAAAAATGAAGACATTCGCTCTCTGAAGGAATTGCTGATTTATGGTATGAAGGGAATGGCCGCCTATGCAGAGCATGCCGCCAATCTGGGCTACAGCAATGCAGAAGTCAACCGCTTCATGAAAAAGGGGTTGGTAGCGACAACCGACACCACACTTGGCGTCGACGAATTGCTCCCCCTCGTACTCGAATGTGGTAAGTATGGCGTGGACGTAATGGCGCTGCTCGACAAAGCCAATACCGAGAGTTATGGTCACCCCGAAATCACCACGGTTAATCTGGGCGTGGGCAAAAACCCCGGCATATTAGTGAGCGGTCATGACCTGAAAGATTTTGAAGAGTTATTAAAACAAACCGAGGGAACGGGCATCGATATCTATACCCACAGTGAAATGCTGCCGGCCAATTATTATCCGGCCTTCAAAAAATTCAAACACTTTGTGGGTAACTATGGCAATTCATGGTGGGCCCAAACGCAGGAGTTTGAAAGCTTTAACGGTCCCGTTTTACTCACCACCAACTGTCTGGTACCACCCAAAGCCAGCTACAAAGAACGTGTATATACCACAGGAGCGGCCGGTTTTGATGGTTGCACACACATCGCAGAGCGTCAGAATGGCCAGCCTAAGGACTTCTCCGTGCTGATTGAGCATGCCAAAAAATGTGCGGCTCCGGTAGAAATTGAGACAGGCACCCTCACCGGTGGGTTTGCCCACAATCAGGTGGCGGCATTGGCCGACAAGGTAGTGGATGCCGTAAAATCGGGTGCCATCAAAAAATTTGTGGTCATGGCCGGTTGTGATGGCCGAATGAACGACCGCAACTATTACACCGACTTTGCCGAAGCCTTGCCAAAGGATTCCGTTATCCTGACTGCCGGCTGCGCCAAGTATCGGTACAATAAGTTGCCTTTGGGCGACATAGGTGGCATTCCACGCGTATTGGATGCCGGCCAGTGCAACGACTCCTACTCATTAGCGGTTACAGCACTAAAGCTCAAAGAGGCCTTCGGACTGGAGGACATCAATGAGCTGCCCATCGTGTATAACATAGCCTGGTACGAGCAAAAAGCAGTGATTGTCTTGCTGGCCCTACTGTCCTTAGGGGTTAAAAACATCCATTTAGGTCCCACGCTGCCCGCCTTCCTCTCACCCAACGTCACCAAGGTATTGGTAGAGAACTTTGGCATTGCACCCATTGCCACGGTTGAAGAAGACATCGAAACCCTGATGGTTTAAATTGATCAGGATCTGAATGGTATATGGGGGACCGTCGAAAATGCGACGGTCCCCCTTTTTGATGGTTTTGACCAAGAACAGATAAAAGTTTTCCAATCCTTTATTGTACATGGCAGTTAATAATCCATTTTAGAAAAGATTTATTTCGCTCTGGTCTCCTACCAATTAAGCATTACATCCAATCATCATCTCGAAAATGAACATTGAACCACTTCCAATTTGAAGTATTGGAGCAAAAATGAAAACATTTTATGGAAAATCCGGATATTGCGCTATTTTTGTTAGCAATTATCAACAATTAATTTCAAAACCATATAAAAAACAACCGTTTTCTTACGGTCCATAAAAATCACCATTCCATGCAGCAATTCAGTGATGTACTAACGCTTATCGATTCCGTTATAGGTGGCTCACAATGGTTCGTCTTTTTATTATTGGGAACCGGTTTGTTTTTCACCCTCTATCTGGTTTTTCCGCAAATCCGCTATTTCAAGTATGCCCTGAAGATTGTCAGGGGTAAATTCGACCGCGAAGGGGATGAGGGAGATACCAGCCACTTTCAGGCGCTGACTACAGCCCTGTCGGGCACCGTAGGCACCGGAAACATTGCGGGAGTAGCGCTGGCTTTGCATTTGGGTGGACCAGCAGCGCTGTTTTGGATGCTCATGACGGCGGTGATTGGAATGACCACCAAATTTGTGGAAGTCACCCTCTCACACAAGTACCGCGAAAAAGCGCCGGATGGCTCCATTGCCGGAGGCCCCATGTACTACATGAAAAAACGTTTGCATCTGAAGCTCCCCTCCGGCCGAACGCTGCATTTCGGAAAATGGCTGGCAGCCATTTTCGCAGTGGCCACCGTTTTTTCCTCCTTTGGTACCGGCAGTCTCCCACAAATTAACAGCATTGCCAATTCTCTTTTCGAAACCTTTACCATTCCTCACATATACACGGGCGTTATCTTATCCGTTCTGTTGGCCTTTGTCATTGTAGGCGGCATTAAGCGCATTGCCAAAGTCACCCAAACCCTGGTGCCTGTCATGGCCCTCATTTATTTTATCGGTGCCTTGTTGGTTATTGTGTACAATTACGAAAACATTTGGCCATCGATTATGGCCATTGGCCATGATGTATTTAAGGGAACAGCCGCCACCGGTGGCTTTTTAGGCGCATCAGTCGCCTTTGCTTTTAACCGGGGGGTTAACCGGGGACTTTTCTCCAATGAGGCGGGACAAGGTTCGGCACCCATTGCGCATGCCGCAGCACGTGCCCATGAGCCGGTTTCTGAGGGACTGGTGGCACTGCTTGAACCTTTTATCGATACCATCATTATTTGCTCCCTTACAGGCATGACACTCCTTGCTTCGGGTGTTTGGCAGGAGAAGCATGACAATCTTTTCCAGACGACCGATCTGGAAATATTGGCCCATAGCTATTCCGAATCGGACCCGGATCAGCAAAGTCAACTCGCCGGTCACATCAAAGGCACTGCTCCCCTCCCACTGTTCTCCGGCTCTATGGAAGTCGTGGAAGGCCAAATCATAGAATCCGTGACCCTGCTTCACGCCCGTTCAGTAGCAGAAGATGTGGTGATCAACAGAAGAGACCAACCTTTTAGCGGTCAACTGGAAGTCCGCCAGGGCAAGCCCCTCGCCAATGCCAATGTTCAAATCTCTGGCAAATCGCTGGTCCATAGCGCCCCGTTAACTACCATTGCCTTCTCACGAAGTTGGCTGGGCGAATGGGGAAAGTACATCGTAGCCATCGGCCTCCTGCTTTTCGCCTTCTCCACCGCCATTTCCTGGAGTTACTACGGCGGCAGAGCAATGGTTTATCTTTTTGGCCTTAAATCCGTTGTCTATTATAAAATGGTTTATGTTATCGGCTTTTTTCTGGCGGCCATCGTCGACACCTCCCTTATTTGGATCTTTTCGGGCATCACCATTGCTTGATGACCATTCCCAACCTTCTGGGTATGCTCTGGCTGCACAAAGAAGTCAAAACCGAAGTGAAAAGTTTTTGGAAGGAATACGCCGATCGCTTTCCCGACGAAAAAGCACCCCGGCATTAAATGATAAGCGAAGTGAGCCGGCCTGGTATGTCAGCCGCGAGTTATTGCTACGACCGCGCCATTCCATTTAAACTATTTCCTTTTAACGCTGGGAAGGGAGTAGCCAATAAGAAGCGGCCTTCAGAATAGGCCGATAAGCCAACGAGGGTATGAAACGTAAAAAGCACGGATGTATAGGAAGCTGTTTAAGTCTTATCCTTTGGGTTGTTTTTGTGAAACAACTTCCAAAAACAAAACTCAAACAGCTTCTGAGTCGAAGACGAGTTCCGTGCTTTTAGTGTAATAACCGAAGTGGGCCGGCCTATTATGTCAGCCGCGATTTATTGCTACGACCGCTCCATTCCATTTAAACTATTTCCTTTTAACTCTGGGAAGGGAGTAGCAAATAAGAAGCGGCCTTCAGAATAGGCCGATTAGCAAACAAGGTTATGAAACGTAAAAAGCACGGATGTCTGAGTCGAAGACGAGTTCCGTGCTTTTAGTGTAATAACCGAAGTGGGCCGGCCTATTATGTCAGCCGCGATTTATTGCTACGACCGCTCCTCGATCCATTTCCGCGCATTCACAAAGGCCTCCAGCCATGGAGAAACCTCGTCCGCCGGGCGATCAGCCGGATAGTGCGGCCATTGCCACGGCAAAATAGCCCGCTCAGGGTGCGGCATCATGGCCAGGTGGCGACCATCGTGCGAACAAATAGCAGCCGTATTAAAATCGCTGCCATTGGGATTGGCCGGATAACCCTCATAACCGTAGAAACCAGGCAAATGATAAGCCTCTTTTCCTTTAGGGAAGTTGAATTTGCCTTCACCGTGCGCCACCCAAACGCCCAATCGACTGCCTGCCAAAGACTTTAGCATCACCGAGTGGTTCTCTGCAATCTCCATATTCACAAACTGCGACTCAAATTTGTGCGATTCATTGTGGGCCATAAAAGGCTTCTCGTCCGTCCCGGGATAAACCAGTCCCAGCTCCACCATCAGCTGGCAACCGTTGCAGATGCCCAGACTCAGTGTATTTTCTCGTTCGTAAAAGGCGTTGAGCGACTTCTTAGCCTGCGCGTTGTATAAAAAGGCGCCTGCCCAACCTTTGGCAGAACCCAAAACATCCGAGTTGCTAAATCCACCCACATAAACCACAAAATCAATTTCTTCGAGCGTTTCCCGCCCCGATATCAAGTCGGTCATGTGCACATCCTTCACATCAAAACCAGCCAAATAAAGTGTATAAGCCATTTCCCGGTCGCCATTCACCCCCTTCTCCCGAATAATCGCAGCCTTGGCCTTTCGGCCACCTGCTGCCGGCGTCTTATCGAGACCCAGAGATGCTAAAGAGCCATTAAAACTGTTCGGAAAACGGTAATGCAAAGGCTGTTCCTTGTAATTGGCATAGCGCTCAGCCGCCAGATGCTCACCACTTTGTTGGCGGTCCAGTAAAAAGGACGTACGGAACCACAGGTCGCGCATGGCATCAATATCAATAGCCAAATCTTCACCTTTTCCGGTAATGGTCAATGTGCGCACCTCAACAGGAGCACCCAAAGCCACAGAACTCAAATCATATTTATCTAAAATAGCCTCAGCTTTTGCCACATCCTTCACCTGAATAACAACCCCGGGATTCTCACTGAACAGAATTCTAACCAAATCAGGCTCTTCAAAGGCACTCAGATCGATTGTCAATCCGTAATCTTTATTGGAGAAGCACATCTCCAGCAAGGCCGTCACCAGACCACCGGCCGAAATATCATGACCGGCTAAAATCAGTCCCTCATTGACCATCTCCTGCAGGGCAGCAAAGCCATCCATAAAATAATCCGTATCGGCAACAGTCGGCACTTCATTCCCCAATTGGTTAAGCACCTGTGCAAAACTGCTACCGCCTAATTTCAAGGTGTCAAACGACAAGTCCACATGCAAAAGAGTGGTTTCAACATCCTTCACCAGGACAGGCTCAACCACCTTACGGACATCTGAGACTTCCCCCACCGTGCTCACAATAACAGTACCCGGTGACATCACCTGGTCGCCATTCTTGTACTTTTGGGTCATCGACAAAGAATCCTTGCCGGTGGGCACATTAATGCCCAAATCAACCACAAAATCACTCAAGGCTTCAACCGCCTCATACAGCCGGGCATCCTCACCTTTGTTTTTACATGGCCACATCCAGTTGGCGCTCAGGCTCACCCCTCTTAGTCCGTGCGTCAAAGGTGCCCAGACCAGATTGGTCAGCGATTCCGCTACCGATAATACAGAACCGGCACCCGCATCAATCAAAGCCGGTACAGGCGCATGTCCGATAGAAGTCGCCACCCCCTCTTTTCCCCGGTAATCGATGGAAGTCACGCCCAGATTATTCAAGGGCAACTGAATTTCTCCGGCACACTGCTGCTTAGCCACACGTCCGGTGACTGAACGGTCCACCTTATTGGTGAGCCAATCCTTACAAGCCACACCTTCTATTTGTAATACCTTTTCAAGATAATCCTTTACCAGACCCGCATCATAAGTCAATGCGGCGTAGGGCTCACGGACCGACTGGTCATTCATAACCGTTTTAGGCGGATTGCCAAACATATCCGTCAATTGCCAGTCGATGGGCGCATTTCCCTTATCATCCATAAATTTGAAATGCATATCACCTGTGGTCTCCCCTACCACATACATGGGTGAGCGTTCCCGCTCGGCCACTTTACGCAAAGTGTCAATGTCTTTTTCGTGCAAGACCAGGCCCATGCGCTCCTGTGACTCGTTGCCGGCAATTTCGCGGGCCGATAGTGTAGGATCACCAACGGGCAATTGGTCCAGGTGAATGGTTCCGCCCGTAGTTTCTACCAACTCAGACAGGCAGTTCAGGTGTCCCCCAGCACCGTGGTCGTGAATCGACACTATGGGATTCTCATCGCTTTCCACCATGGCACGAATGGCATTCATGGCACGCTTCTGCATCTCCGGATTGGAACGCTGAACCGCATTGAGTTCTATGGCATTTTCGAATTCGCCGGTGGCCACTGAGGATACAGCACCTCCACCCATGCCAATACGGTAATTATCACCACCCAGCACCACGACTTTATCGCCCTTCACCGGGTTATCTTTCAAACCATCCTTTTTATGGGCATAGCCAATACCACCGGCCATCATAATCACCTTATCGAAAGCAAATTTCTTTTGGTTTTCGAAGTGCTCAAAAGTCAACAGGGAACCACAAATCAAGGGCTGACCAAACTTATTGCCAAAATCACTGGCTCCGTTGGATGCCTTAATCAGAATCTGTTCAGGCGTCTGGTACAACCAGGAACGCTCAGGGATGTTCTTTTCCCAAACCCGGCCACCTTCAGGACGCGGGTAACTGGTCATGTAAACCGCGGTACCCGCCAAAGGTAAAGAGCCTTTGCCGCCTGCCAGACGGTCGCGAATTTCACCCCCGGAACCCGTAGCGGCCCCGTTGAATGGCTCCACCGTAGTCGGAAAGTTATGCGTTTCCGCTTTTAATGATATAATGGAATCAAATGATTTTTCAGTAAAAAAATCCGGCTTGTCCTGCGTTTTGGGAGCAAATTGAATGGCCTTTGGTCCCTGAACAAAAGCCACATTATCCTTGTAGGCAGAGACTAAAAAATTGGGATTTTCTTTAGACGTGCGCTTAATGAGCTGGAACAAAGTACTGGGCTTCTCCTCCCCATCGATAATAAAGGAGCCATTAAATATTTTATGACGACAGTGTTCCGAGTTGACCTGAGAAAATCCAAAAACTTCACTGTCGGTTAATTGGCGCCCCAGGCGCTGGCTCAAATCATTCAGGTAATCGACTTCCTCCTGACTCAGGGCCAAACCTTCTTTTTGATTGTAAGCAGCCACATCGTCAATATGAACAATGGCATCTGGCTCCTTCTTAATGGTAAATATGCTTTGATCGATGCCCTTATACATGCGTTGCAGCATGGGGTCGAATTGAGCATCGGGCCCATTCACTCTAAAGAATTCTTCCATCCGAAGTATGCCTGAAACACCCATATTCTGGGTAATTTCAACCGCATTGGTACTCCAGGGCGTAATCATTTCCCGACGGGGCCCAACAAAATAGCCATCTAAGGTTTCACCGGGCAATACTTTTGCACCGTTAAAGAGCCATTCCAGTTTATTGATATCTGATTCGGGCAACTGCGATTGGGTATGCACTGCCAGTACTAAAGAGGATTCACCTCCGAAAAGAAGCACCATGAAAGTTAATTTTGGACGGTTTATATTGAAATCTGCTGCAAATTTAATCAAATGCCCATTTAGCACCAATAAAAAAGAAATTAAATAGCAGCAAAAAGAAAACCGGGATATTAAATCTCAATCATTTAACACCCCGGTTGGTCAAACATTCAAATTAAGAAACTTATTCAAGTCGACGGGCACCATCTCCCACTTCTGCCACATAAAACTCGGGTTTGAGACCCGTGCGTTTTTCGTAGGCTGGTCCTACCACCGATAGAAAATTATCCACAGCCGCATCTTTCACAATAGATACCGTACAACCACCAAAACCGGCACCCGTCATGCGAGAACCAATCACACCATCCACGCGCCAGGCTTCTTCCACCAAGGCATCCAATTCAGAACCGGTTACCTCATAATCATCGCGCAGCGATACATGGGAGGCATTCATCAATTGGCCAAATTCCTGAAGGTTGTTTTTTTCCAGAGCCGACATGGCATCTACCACCCGCTTATTTTCGGTGATGACGTGACGGGCACGACGCAGAAGCACGTCACTCGACAGCTTAGAGTGCAGGTCATTAAACCTATCAAAATCGATATCGCTTAAAAATTGGAATTTACCTTCCGTATTCATCTCCTCCAGGGCCTTTTCACACTCAGAACGACGCTCATTGTATTTGGAGTCGGCCAACCCTCTCCGCTTATTGGTGTTGCTGATGACAATTTTATAACCATCCAGTTTCAATGGCACTTCCTCAAACTTAAGGGTGTCACATTTAAGTGCCAAGGCATGATTGGCTTTACCCATACCCACGGCAAACTGATCCATAATACCGCAATTAACCCCAACAAACTGATTTTCGGCGTTCTGCGACAACTGAACCATCTCCATCATGGCCAATTTCCCTTCATACAAATCATTGATCATCACCGATGTAACCAATTCAATGGATGCTGAGGAAGATAATCCGGCGCCATTGGGAATATTGCCACTGTAAAGTAAATCCAGCCCACTTATCTCGATGCCCTTTTTGGCAAACTGCTCAACAACACCCAAAGGATAGTTCACCCAGGCGCCATCGGGTTGTTTTATAGACAAATCGGACAGAGCAATCGCAATGGACAAATCCAGATTGGTGCTGGCAAATCGCACCACATTGTCTGCGTTCTTTCTCACCAATAGATAAGTTCCATAATTCAAGGCACATGGAAAGACATAACCTCCATTGTAATCGGTATGTTCACCAATCAAATTCACACGACCGGGCGAGAAAAAAACCGCCTCGGCCTCTGCTCCATACAGCTCAGAAAACTGAGCTTTTAACGCTTTTGTATCCATATCTAATCAATTAAATTTCACTGGTAGGTACTGGTAGGCAAAAATATAAATTATTTTAATACATATCAGATTTTTAACAGTTTTATTTTGGCCCTTCTGTCTGTTAAAGAGACTTGCGAACAATCAACCGGGAGGGGTTTTTAACACATTCTTTTTGATGCTTCAGCACCATACGGGCCATGCGCTCTCCCATGGCTTGAAAATCCGTCGAAATGGTCGTTATCCCACCCGAAACGACCTCCTTCAGACCAGTATCGTTCAACGAAATGATGCCCAGATCCACCCCCGGACGCCAATTATTGGCCATGCAATACTTGATCAAAAAAACCAGATCCCTGTCGTTGACCAACACATACACTTTCTTTTTTTTCAAGTCCTGTTGTTTCAAGGCTGGGCTAATGGAATAATTAAAGGCGTAATGCGTGCAGAACTTTTCAAAACCAGAGAGAAAGCCTTTGGGTTCTTTTCCTCCGGGGAAAATCAAACAAATTTCCTGATATTTTCTCAGTAATTTCAATCCCTTTTCCATACCATTGTAGATATCCTCTGCAAAGGATTGATAAACTGAGGGAAAGGCACCTTCCAAAACATCAGGCACCTGATCCAGTAAATACACCTTGTCTGCCGGCAACTGTCCGATGGCGCGACCGGCATTTTTAAGATTGGCGGGCATTATGACATATGCAGAATATTGCTTTTTATGCTCCCGCAACAAAGTGTCAAAAAGGGTTTCGTTAAAATGATGAAAATAAATATCTACCTCGCCCTTCCCATTCAACTGCTCTAAAAAAGCATTGTACAGATCTTCCTTGAAAGCATTTAGCTCATCAAACAAGAGCATAATACGAAGTTTCACATCAATGCGATCCCGTTCAATAAAATAACCGATCCCAGGCATACTTTTGATGACCCCTTTCTCACGCAATTCATTATAAGCCAACAATACGGTGTCTCTTGACAGGCCATTCAAACGGGCTACTTCGTTCACCGAGGCAGTCGGTCGTTCTTTCTGAATTGCCCGTCCCGAACGCCAGAAATAACCAGCTCGACAATTTGTTTGTATAGCGCTAAAGAGGCTGTTTTATCAATTCTAAGCATGGCACAAATATATCGGAAAAAATAGTAGCCCAT
>NZ_BAZW01000048.1 GCF_000974365.1 Geofilum rubicundum JCM 15548 | reverse complement strand
AGTGAAAAACAGACAGCTGTCCCCCCCACTGCTCCGCCGTACCATAGACAAATGGTATGCGCAACTGTCCACAAGCCGCATCCAGCGCATAACGGGTCACAAAATTATCGGTGGCATCCGCCACCACATCAAAGCCACGCAGTGTATCCACGGCATTGTCGCTTGATATTCGGCGATTGAGCACCGTTACCCGACAATCGGGATTCAGCTCCTTAACACGTCGTGCAGCCGCTTCACTTTTCAGGTGATCCATCACCCCCGGATGATACAAGATCTGTCGGTTCAGATTACTTTCAGACACTACATCAAAATCCACAATGCCCAAATGCCCCACCCCCGCCGCTGCCAGATAAAGCAGCAAAGCAGAGCCCAGTCCACCCGCTCCGGCGACCAGGACCGACGATTTGGACAGCCGTGCCTGGTGAGAAGCATCAAATCCCTGAAGCAATAAATGACGGTCGTATCTCATAATATCTTATAATTACTTTATATCCTTGGTGTCCGATTTAAAAATTTTTAAACTTTCAAACCACATCTATTTATTAGGAAACTAGAGCTTTATATTTTTTGAAGCTTGCTTTCCGCCTCAGAGAAACGATAGTTCTTTGATTCAAAAAAAGAGGAAGAAGCAATCAAAAATTTCCGTTAAGAAAATCAGATTAGTTGTAGGTAAAAAATCCGGGCTGTTTGAGCGGAGCGAGTTCCCGGATTTCAGACAACTAATCTGATTTTTAGGAAATTATCTGCAGCGGCGGCATTTTTTAGCTTCGCTGAATTTTGCTACGCTCGGCATTGATGCAAACAAGTTTACTCACTGCACTCACTAAACGCAAAATTTGCTTACTTTTTTTTGCTGCAGAAAAAAAATAAGATCCTGCCCAACTTGAGGGCAAAAATAATGTCTATTATAATTTGTTTACCCCAAAGAATAGAGCCAAAATAAAGCTATTTACTAAGACTCTGTTAATGTTAAACAATAGCTTTGTCCTGTTGCAGACAAAGCGACCAGTCCTTCCATACAGGCTCAAAACCCTTACTACGGATACGCTCGGCCACCTCCTGTGGCGAACGCTCATCGTTTACCGCAAATTGTTCCAGTTCACCCGAATCACTGTAACCACCCGGCCCCGTTTTACTACCGGCACTCATGGCCGTTATTCCCAGTGGAAAGACATGGTCCCTGAAGTACGGACGCTCCCTGGTCGATAACGATAACTCCAAATCACTGTCCAAAAGCCGATACGCCACAATGAGCTGTGTCAGATCCCTTTCCGAAGTCTCATACCGGGGCTGGAAACCTTCCCCGGCAAAAGGTCGCAGTCGCGGAAAAGAAATGGAATACTTCGCCTGCCAATAATGCCTGCGCAAGTACTGCAGATGCAAAGCCGTGAACCAGGCCTCAGTGCGCCAGTCCTCCAGACCAATGAGGCTTCCCAGACCAATTTTACGAACACCAGATCTTCCCAGTCGTTCAGGTGTTTCCAACCGATACAAGAAATCTGCCTTTTTACCGGAAGGATGGTAATCGGGGTAGGCCTTTTCATGGTAAGTCTCCTGATAGACATAGACCCCGTGCAGACCTTCGTTCACCAGTCGGACATATTCCGCCGTTTCCATGGGTTGCACTTCCAGGGAGATTTGACTGAAGAAAGGATTCAATGTTTGAATGGACCGGGCCAAATAATCCACGCCCGCTCTGGAGGGGGCCTCACCCGTCACCAACAAAATATGCCGGTAAGGATTCTTCCGGATCATCCGGGCCTCCTGCGCCAATTCCGCCATCGACAACACCTTTCGCTTCAACTGATTGGCGCCGCTAAAACCACAATAAACGCAACGGTTCTCGCAATAATTAGACAGGTAAAGTGGAATATACAGTTGCACTACTTTGCCAAAGCGCTGACAAGTCAGGCGGTGACTCTTCTGAGCCATCGCCTCTAAATAAGCATCGGCAGCAGGCGACAAAAGGGCCTTGAAATCTTCCATATCGGGATGCTGCTTATTCAAAGCCAGCTCTACTTCCCGTGGACTTTTACGCGCAATGGAAGCAGTTACTTCCTCCCAATTATAAGCTTGCAATAGTTGATAAAACGACATAAACAAAGGGTTTAACCAATTTTTCATCTCCCGAATGGGGACGCTGCCATTTGGGAGAGAAAGTACTTTTCATTATTTGAAGCAAAAGGAGGCAGGCCCTTGCGTATGAGCCATCAGGCGGGCAGCTGAATCCCCAAAAACCTATTGATCAGAGGAAAGCCGTCAACGGACTCGTCGCCTTTGCTTCACAAACATGACCAGCAGCCGGCAGGCCGGCTTCGTAAGCCGTTCGACCGGCCTCCACCGCCATCTTAAACGCCCGGCCCATGGCCACCGGGTCTCCGGCGGCAGCAATGGCCGTATTCACCAATACCGCACTGGCGCCCATCTCCATCGCCTCGGCAGCGTGTGAAGGTGCCCCAATGCCGGCATCTACCACCACAGGGATGTTCGCATGCTCAATAATAATGCGGATAAACTCACGGGTCAGCAGTCCACTATTGCTACCAATAGGCGAACCCAAAGGCATTACTGCCGCAGCACCGGCGTCTTCCAGCCGTTTGCACAGCACCGGGTCGGCATGCACATAGGGCAGCACCACAAAGCCCAAATTGGCCAACGCTTCCGCAGCCTTGAGCGTCTCCACCGGATCGGGCATCAGATAGCGGGCATCGGGGTGAATTTCCAACTTAATCCAATTGGTCTCCAGCGCTTCCCTGGCCAATTGGGCCGCAAAAACGGCTTCGGCACTGGTGCGCACCCCGGAGGTATTGGGCAGAAGGTGGATACCGGGCAATTTGAGATGCTCCAGCAAATCATCCTGAGGCGTTTCCAAATCCACCCGTTTCAGGGCCACCGTCACCAATTCGCTGCCTGAGGCAGCGATGGCTTCCGCCATTTGTTGATTGGAACTGAATTTTCCGGTACCGGTAAAAAGGCGACTCGCAAACACTTTCCCGGCAATGGTTAAATGACTCATCCTGTTATTGTTTTAAAATCTTTCCTATTTGACCCGACCTGCCGTCCAGATCCTACCTTCATTCATTAATGGTAAAGGAAAAACGCTGGGTTATTCCCCAACATCCACCTTTCTTTTCAATAGCAACGCCAAAAAAGCTTCCGTGGCTGCTCCGGCATTTCCACTTCGACTCAAAACACCTGAAACCGCAATGCCATCCACGCCTGTGGCCAAAATATCGGCGACATCCTCCAATAAAATTCCACCAATGGCTGTCACCGGTGTGTGAAATTCCAGAGAACGAAATTGGTGCAACAGGGTACGGTAGCCTGCCAGACCGAGGACCGGACTCAGATTCTTTTTGGTGGTGGTATAACGAAAAGGACCCAGACCCAGATAATCAACGCCACTTTTGGACAATCGAATCATATCCTCCAGGGTGTTGGCGGTTCCGCCAATAATTTTTTCCGGACCAAATAACATTCGTGCCTCCTCCACCGGCATGTCCAACTTCCCAAGATGCACACCATCTGCACCCAACTGAAGCGCTATTTCCGGATAGTCGTTCACTATAAAAATGGCGTCATGCTGTCGGCAGAGCCCTTGAACTTTTTTGGCCCTTTCGTAAACGCTGGCCTCCGATACATCTTTGAGGCGGAGTTGCACCCAGCGACCGCCACCCTCGAGAAAAGCAAGCACCAGTCGTTCCACCTCAGCCGCAGTCCGGTTGGGTGTGATATACATCATTGGAGCATGCACCTGCTTAAGTCCTGAGTTGTTTGTCATCTCTATCCAATTAAGTTTTTGATTTCTTGCCCGGCCCTTTCTCCTGATAGCCGGGAACTTGATCCCCCTGAAAATGTCGACCTAAAAGATGTCCCGTCGATCGGATATACCGCTCCGCATAGCGCTTTCCACTGACACAGGCCTCGTAAAGGCCCTCTCCTTTGGCCAGCTGAGCACAAATGGCGGCCGACAACACACATCCACTGCCGTGCTTGCCGGGATTATTGGCAAATTTTTCACCCGCTATAACACGAATACCCTCCTCTTCAATCAACACATCGTTGGCGTGACCAACGGCATGTCCTCCTTTTAAAAGCAGGGCGCCTCCGGGTTGAAGCATCTTCTGAAGTTCCCTTGCATCTGCAGTCCCCCACAGCTGCCCGGCCTCCATGGTATTGGGCGTAATGAGGGTTACAGCACTTAAAACGGAGCTCAGATCGTCAGTAGCCGTATTGGCATGAAACGCGTAGCCAGCTGAGGCTTTAAGTATGGGATCCCAAATCATTTTTATGCCGGGGAAGGACGCTTTTAAAAGGGCGATGCATTGGCTCAAAACAGCCATGGATGGCACAATTCCAAATTTCACGGCCCGTAATTCATAGCGGCTAATTAATAGCTTTAGCTGACTAAATATCAGGTCATCATCCGTCCATTCCATGCCCTCAAAGGCATCGTGTACCTGGCAGGTAACGGCGGTACACACCCCCATGCCTAAAACCCCGCTCATTTCAAAGGTCTTGATATCAGCGGCTAATCCCGCACCACCGCAGGGATCCCAGCCTCCTATCGAAAGCGCTATTGGTAAACGGTCTTCCATTGTTCCTGTATTTCAAAAAAACGTTCCACCGTGGCCGGCACATCCACCACGCCCTTCTGAACCACCCATAAAGCGCCCAACAAGGCGGCCCCGTCAAATCCCATTTGTCGCACCGCCCCCACATTGTCTTTGGTGATACCCCCCAGAGCCACCACAGCAGGCATATCGGTTTCCTTATGACTCAAAAATTCACTCAAAGAGGCTTTGGAAAAGGCCGATGCATAACCCTTTTTGGAAATACTGTCGAAAACCGGACTCAAAAACACGTATTGGCAATCGGCCAGCGTCAATGCCTTTACCTCGGCCAAAGAGTGACAACTGGCACTCACCCTGCAGCCCTTCCCGTCTGTCACCGCAAACCCTTTGGTGCGATGCAATCCACCCACGCCCGACCGCCTAGCGGCCTGGTGGTGGTAGTGGACCGATAGGCATGGCCGACCGGGTTCAGGCACCGCATTTAACAGGGCTCTTACCTCCTCGCTCACATACCCCGGCTTTCGAACGTGGACATAGTCGACTCCCGCCTTTAACAAGGCTTCAATGGCCAGGGCTTCCTGCTTAAGCAGGCTGGGTTGGGTAATAGCTATCAGCATGTCTCCCGTATTTTGCGATTGGCCCGCATGCTGCAAAAATGCTCCCCACACATACTGCAATAATGGGCCCGCTTGTCTGCATCGTCCGGCAAAGTAGCATCATGAAAGGCGTAAGCCGTATCCGGATCCAGGGCCAGATGAAACTGGTCGAGCCATCTGAATTCATAGCGTGCCTTGCTCATAGCATGGTCGCGCAGAATGGCACCCGGATGCCCCTTCGCAATATCAGCCGCATGGGCAGCAATCTTGAAAGTCACCACCCCCGTCTTCACATCATCCCGGTCGGGCAAGCCCAAATGTTCTTTAGGCGTTACATAACAAAGCATGGAGGCGCCCATTTGGGCAATCATGGACCCGCCAATGGCCGAAGTAATGTGATCGTAGCCCGGCGCAATATCCGTCACCAGAGGTCCCAGGGTATAAAACGGTGCATCGAAACAGTGGCGCAGTTCCATCTCCATATTCTCGGCAATCAGGTGCATGGGCACATGTCCGGGCCCCTCAATCATCACCTGCACGTGTCTGGACCAGGCTATTTTCGTCAGTTCGCCCATGGTTACCAGCTCCCCAAATTGCGCCGCATCGTTGGCATCAAACTGCGATCCCGGCCGCAGTCCATCTCCCAGAGAAACCCCCACATCATAAGCCGCCAGAATATCGCAAATCTCCTCAAAATGGGTGTAGAGGAAGTTCTCCTGCTGGTGCGCTGTGCACCAGCTGGCCATAATCGATCCACCCCGGGAGACAATACCCGTCATTCTTTTGAAAGTATGCGGAATGTATTTTCTGAGCAGTCCCGCATGTATGGTAAAGTAATCCACCCCCTGTTCGGCCTGCTCAATCAGTGTATCTCTATAAACCTCCCAGGTAAGGTCCTCCGCCTTTCCGCCCACCTTCTCCAAGGCCTGGTATAAGGGAACACTGCCAATCGGAACGGGCGAATTGCGCAAAATCCACTCCCGCGTTTCATGAATATTGGCGCCGGTACTTAAGTCCATCACCGTATCGGCGCCCCACCGGATGGCGTGAATGGATTTGCTCACCTCTGAAGCAATATCAGAGGTAACCGGACTGTTACCAATGTTTGCATTGATTTTAACCAGAAAGCGGCGACCAATAACCATGGGTTCACACTCGGGATGATTGATGTTGGCGGGAATAATGGCCCTGCCGGCCGCCACCTCATCGCGTACCATCTCGGCTGTAATGGGTTGAAAGACTTTCCCCAACTGGTTCTCCAGTTGCTGATTTTCCCGGATGGCCACATATTCCATTTCGGGAGTTATTACGCCCTGGCGGGCGTAATACATCTGCGTAACGGGCTGTCCCACCGCCTTGCGGGGATGCTTACGGGCATGGTTAAATCTCAAATGATCCAGCGAAGCATCCATTAAGCGCTGGCGACCGTAATCCGAACTCAAACCGCTCAGACGCTGCGTATCGCCACGTGCCTCAATCCAGTCCTCACGCAAGGGCTTAACGCCGCGGGTAAGATCGACCGTCTCCCCGGCATCGCCAAACGGCCCTGAAGTGTCATAAACCGCCAAAGTATCGGGTTGACCGGTTTCCTTATCTTTTGTGGACAGTAAAATTTCCCGCATACCTACTCTAATGGGAAATTTGTTACCCGTCACATATAGCTTACGGGATCCTTTCAAAGGGTCTCCCTTGATCTTATTATCTATCATACCTTGAGAGGTTAATTAAAAAAACAGAGAATTCATCCGCCGCGCGTGGCACTGATAAGCATCACTTCGTCGTTTTCTTTTAAGGAAAACGACGACCATTTTTGACGGGGAACGACTTCGTCGCCAACAGCCACCGCCAGACCGGCCAAAGGCATTTGCAAATCCGCCACCAAGGCTTCGAGGTATAGAAACTTCGTTTCTATTTCCTGACCGTTTACAAAAATTTTCATCAATCTAAAGTCAATATTAAGCCCCGACCAAAACATTGAAAACCATGCCTGAAAAGCGACATGCCTGTCAAAGCCGGGGAAAAATGAATAAAGAACTTGCGACAACAAAAAACAGCAGAAAATATAAACTGAAAAGAAAAACAGACTCCCTTCGCCGGTATTATCCGTATCAGGTTTCAGGGTATGATCTCAGCCGCTTATAGGCACCCCTGTCTTTCGTGTTGACCCGACAAATATAAAACATTAACCTGCAAAAAATCAAAATAATTGGGCCACTAAGTAGCTATTTAGAATCATTCAAAAAAAAATTGACCATATACAGGTTATAAAAACTATAAATATCATTTACAGCTATATTTACCTATATTTGTAATTTATAAATAAAAAAGACTATACTTAAACCCTGCCAAAAACTGTAAACACAACCGGCAACCAGCAAGTCCCTGGTAAACAGGCCCTGATGATAAAAACGACATTCTTTTATTAAAATTTTTCGCACTAAAACCATTGCATCGAGGTATATTTAACGAACTATTGTATATTTAGGAATCGTTTCAAACAGCACCGAATAAGCCACTTACAATAAACATAATTGTCCATTAAAAAATGAAAGCCACCATTTCAGGCGACATAGTATCCTCCACTGCATTGAGCACCGAAGGGCGTGTATTGCTGGAAAAGCATTTAAAAAAGCTGATAAAGCTTTTGGATCAACATTTCAGTGTTTTTGCCAGAGTCATCAAAGGCGACTATCTGGAGTGCTATCTTCCCCACCCAGAGGAGGCCTTGCGCATAGCCATTTTGATTAAATGCTTCATAAAATCTGCTTCCATCGATGGTTCTGTGCGTAAAAAAGAGGTAGCCCTGTTCCGGACCCATGCCATTCGCTTAGCCATTGGCGTAGGAGAAATCACCCGCTTCGATGCCAAAAAGGGCATCATCGATGGGGAGGCCATCTATCTTTCAGGCCGACTCATCAACCGTCAGGGGAGCACACATGGGCAGCGGACCATTATTAAATCCACCCTGTTTATTGGCGCTTCCCAAGCGGTCATAGTGGATGAGTTTGATCCGGTTTTGGCCTTACTCGATGTACTTATTGGACAAAGTACCGCCCGACAGTGCGAAATCATCTACTTAAAACTATTGAATTTCAACGAAGACGAAATTGCGCAAGCGCTAAAAATAAGCCAGGCTACGGTCAATCAGCACTCACGCAGCGCCGGCTGGAATGCCATCGACAAAGCGGTTAATCGCTTCAACACAGCCATCAAAAACCTTCAAGAATGAGCATCACCCAGCTACTTATACTGCAGATTTTGGCCCACTTGCTGGCCGACTACTTTTTTCAAAGCGACAAGTGGGTCGAAAGCAAAAACAACAGGGGTATTAAAAGCCGCTACTTTTTAATGCATGTGGCCATTGTTTTTTTCATCTCCTGGCTCCTCTCCTTTCAGTGGATATTTGTGATGGGTGCTGGTATCATTACCCTTCTGCATACCATTCTGGACATCCTGAAAAGCAGGCTCAGCCGCGTCAGTTGGGCCGAGCGCTATCTCTTTTTCACCGATCAGATTTTGCACCTGATCATTATAGTGGCCGTTGTCTCGTGGTACCATAACAACTTCGCTCTCAGCAACTGGACCAACACCTGGCTTTTTTCGGAAAGAACCCTTGTCCTAATCACCGCCTTTCTTTTTTGCACCAAACCGGCCAACATTATTATTCGGGAAATTTTTAAGTTTTACGCCATCAGCGTGCCAAAAACCAGTGAAACGCCACAGGACCTCCCCAATGCCGGACAACTCATTGGCAACATAGAACGCTTGCTGACGCTCACCTTCATGCTTATAGGGCACTTTGAGGCTGTGGGACTGCTCATTGCGGCCAAATCGATACTCCGCTTTGGTGAGAAGGACCACTTAAAGTCGGAATATGTGGTCATAGGCACACTCCTAAGTTTTGGGATAGCCATATTTACCGGTGTATTATTAAGGTTTTATTAAAGGCAAACAATTGGCAGACATGGACTTCAGGCAATACAGAACGCTAAGCATTAACAGAGAAAATTATTCTGATGAGACCATCGATCAGCTACCGGATTTTGATAAGGACTCGCTCAGGCATTTTCTGAAGGACTGGATGAATGAGCAACCCGAAATTACCGTCCAGACCTCCGGCTCCACCGGCGTTCCTAAGTCCATGCAAGTCAGCAAGAATGCCATGCTGGCCTCAGCTCGCCGTACGCTCCGTTTCTTTGAACTGAAGCCTGGAATGACTGCCCTGCTTTGTCTCCCCACCTCCTTCATTGCGGGAAAAATGATGGTGATCAGAGCCCTGTTGGGTCAACTCAAGCTCATTACTGCACCGCCTTCCGGTCACCCTTTGCAAAACCTTAACACCGACATTGATTTGGCGGCTTTTACCCCCATGCAAATGTTGAACGAGCTGAACAATTCCAGCCCCCGGCTGCACCATTTAAAAAGGGTTATTATTGGGGGAGGGAAGGTAAATGCCCAACTCGACCGCATGCTGCAAAACCAAACGTTTGCCGCCTACGAGACCTATGGCATGACCGAAACCCTTTCTCACATAGCGCTGAGGCGCATCAATGGCAGCGAACGACAAAGCGCCTTTGTGCCCTTAGAAAATGTCAGCATTCATACGGATCCAAGAGGCTGCCTCGCCCTTGATGCCACCGGCATCACCAAGGGGACCATTGTTACCAACGATCTGGCCGAAATTCATTCCGATGGCACCTTTGTCATTCTGGGCCGCTCCGACCACATCATTAATAGCGGCGGCCTTAAAATTTCTCCGGAAATTTTAGAAGAAAAAATCCGACACCTGATCACCGTTCCCTTTGTCATTTCTGCCGTTGACCACGATAGCCTGGGACAGCAGGTCGTTTTGGTTACCCAGGGGGAACCCGCTCAATCCGACATTCTGCTTAACCAGATAAAACCGCTTCTGCCGCCCCATCAGTTCCCCAAACACCTTTACACCCTGCCCCACTTTCCCAAAACAGAATCGGGCAAAATTAAAAGACATGCCCTCATCGCCTCTCTAAAAAAGAAGCATCCCCTGTACAGTTGTCAATAAAAGTCACTGACCGTACCTTCGTATGCCTTATTCCAGGTCGGGGAAAAAATAATTGGGGGTTTTGCCCTTTCTGAGTGCCGGGAGCAATTCATCCTTCACCCAACTGAAATTGGGCGCCTCCTGCAACAGTTGCAGGTAAAGTTTTTCGGCCCGGGCCTTATCCCCTTCTCCGGCATAGGCCTGAGCCAGCCAAGCACCGACATTGTAATACATCCAGTGATCGCGCTGGAAGTTTTTATAATACCTGAATGCCTTTTCGTATGCCGCCATGGCCTTCTGTTTATTTCCGCCGACAAAAGACGGTCTGAAATACAAGGAATTGGCCTGCTCCACCAAAGGCAACCCTTTTGAGGGACTCAGTTCCACAGCCCTTTCCAGCTTATCGGTATGGGAATGACCCAAAAAGGGTGCCCGCCAGGGTTGCAAAGCGATGCGGTAGGCCACTAAAGCGGCCGAAAAAGCATGCAACTCGCCATCATTGGGACGACGGCTTAGAGCTTTTTCAATGCGTGCTTCAAAAAGAGGAACCTCCGCCTTGGCTAAATCCTCACTGCCACGGCCAATATAATGGCCAATCAACCCATACTCCGCATAAAGCAACACCCGCTCGGTAGCAGCATCCAGATTAACCCTCCGCAGACTGTCCATGGTCTGCTTCCAGGCCACCATATCACCGCTCAGGTAGTAATCGACAAATTGCTTATTTAGCGAGGAGACATTATTGCTCCAGGCAGAGCCTAACATCATCCAGACAATCAACAACCAGAAATATCTCATATATCGTAAAATTTCATATCTCATTTACAAACTGAAGACCCCAAAAGTTGCCATATAAAACTAACAACCAGTCCCGGATTATGCCTTTTTATAAATTCGTCCCTTCCAGATCACCTGCTTCCTGTTTCGAAGATTCGTAAGAGCCATCCCGGTCATGCTCCACAAGTGCCCATAATGCAAAAACAAGGCCATCTTTATTGACTGGCGACTGATAACAGCTACCCCCATTTTCATACCCACAACCATCAGCACAGAAGCAGCCAAAAACCACCAGTGACCGGCCAGTGCAAAATAAGGCATCCTTATCCAGGCTAAGATCACAAACCAGGTCATCCACAGACGATGACCGCCAAAAAAGTGATGCATGTTACGTGCAAAACCCTGAATGGCTTCCTCTCTGGTGGTATACATGCGACACAACACATCTTCATCACCCGTTAGAACTACAATGGACTGCCCCTGCCGTTTCATGGTCCGGGCGATGACGATATCATCCACATTTTGATTCCACACCTGCCGGTGCCATTCATGCCGGCGGTAGACCGAAGCCTCGAACAGCATAAACTGACCGTTGGCGGCTGCCAGGGCAGAAAACCAAGGCAATCGCACCGCTACCAGAGGCAGCATACTCAATAAAATCCAGTTCATGACCGGCACCGTTTGTCGCTCCCCTTTGGTTTTCATGATTTGTTGGGGGAAAACAGACAGCAGCGACACCCCTTTTCGCCGGGCATCCGCCAATGCTCTGCATATAGCATCCCGCTTCAATCGTACATCCGCGTCCAAAAACAATAACCAGTCGCCTGAGGCTCTTTGAGCCAACTGATGACAGGCAAAATTCTTACCCATCCAGCCCTCCGGTAAGGGATCGCTGTCGAAATAATTCAGGCCGGCCCAATCAGCCGCATATTCTTTTAAAACCTCTGGTGTGCCATCCGTCGAGTGGTCATTGCATACCAGCACTTCCAAATGGGGATAATCCAATTTTTTGATATCGCTGAGCAAGGAAGGCAAATTATGAGCTTCGTTGCGCGCCGGGATTAAAATGGAAACCAGGGGAGCCGAATCCGCAGAGACAAGTCCCAACTTATCTGACAAATGAACAGGTGTTGCCCAATTAACCAATACGACCCCAAATCGCAGCAGCAGCATCGCCATAAAAACCCAACTGATGATCTCCCCGACATCCATGTTCATTCTTTTTTTTGAGATTGCAGAAACAGCGACTGTTGGTAAAATTTCTCATAGGCCTTTTGCAAATCTTCAGTAGAACATCCTTCCACTGGTGCTTTGCCTAAATATAGGGTCAGTGCCGGTTTTCTCTCCGAAAAATAATCCAACAGCGCCACATAAAACAGAACCTGCTGAAGACCGGCTTTTTTAATCACCTGGGCCACACCATTTTTAAAGGGCAGAACGCCGGCCGACAAAGAGGCTATTTCACCCTGTGGATACATCACCACCAAATGACCCGGTTCCTGCAAAAGTCGGGCAGCATAATTCAGTGAATGCACCATATCACGACTTCCCGGCTCGATAGAAAAAGCACCAATACGCGTTAAAAAACGCCGGTCTCTCAGCTGCGACGCCAGCATCATGACATACAACTCCTTTTTCAAAAAACGCTTATTGAGATAATATACCCAGAAACCATCCCACCAGCTCACATGATTGCCTATCACCAAATCACTTCGCTGTTGACCGGGCCATGTTCCCACCACATCAATCCGACTAAAATCTTTTTTCAATATGGCATGCAGATACCAATTAAAAAAAGCATCATACCACTTACTATGTCGGGCTTCAATCATACATTCATAACTTTTAAGGACCCAAGGACCCAGATAGCTGAATCCAGCCTGTCGCTACAAAAAGGGGGGCCTCATAAAAAAAAATTCAATACCAGAAAAAACACCATCTGCACCCAAAAAAGGCGGGCAGCCACCGGCTTAACCGTTTTAATGGCCGTTAGTTCCAAGACGCCCACCACTATAACAGCGACAAAAAACCACATCAGATAGTTTTGCAAGGGAATCACATCATGGGCCCAACTCCACATCCCCGTTTTCATAGCTACCGGTTCCATGATGAAATCAAATACCACCATGAGGGCTGCAGCAGAAAATGGCACCCATCGCCTAAGTGCCTTAAACGACCGCACAATGGCAGTGGCACCGTAAGCTAGCACCAACCAATTAACCCCAATCAACAAAGGCGTTTCAAAGACTTTAAAACCCAAGGAGGGACCGTAAAAATAGCTGCCAAACAAAAGGCCGGTCTTTGTCCCTATGGCCTCAACAGCAAAAGTAAACAGCATTACCCCCAGAAAGACCAGAACATGCCGCTGGTCGAAAAGCTTGTGAAACAATAAAACCAAAAATAAATTGATCAACACCGAAAGGGGGATCAATGCCTCAAAAAGCGACCGGGACCCGGGAATCAGGAATCCCGCCAATCCCACCGAATAATAAATAATCAAAAAGAGCTTCACCCTTTTTTCAGTCAACTGCTTACTATGATTATCGATCCAACTCATTTCATTCTATTTTTAATGCATCAAAAGGCAATATACATAATTACGATTAATCCTCCTTGGCTCCACACGGGCGAAATTCGCGGACAAACTACTTGCCTGCCCCTATCAAACCATCCACAATCCTGGCCGAAGCCAGACACAATGGTATACCTCCACCGGGATGCACGCTTCCTCCTGTAAAAAAGAGATTTTTATATTGGCGGCTAAAATTAGGATGTCGTTTAAAAGCAGAAAGCCGCGAATTACTGCTATGACCATATAAAGCCCCGTTAACCGATCCGGTTCTGCATTCAATATCCTGCGGCGTGATCACACGCTCCGACTCAATGAGCGGTTCAATGGAAAAGTCCAGCGCGCTCTTGATCTTTTGCAAAACAATCCGGCGTGCTTTCAAGACTTCCTCCTCCCAATCCTGCCCAACGTTTTCCGGCGCATTGACCATCACAAACCAATTCTCACATCCATCAGGTGCATCCGCAGCCACTGCCTTTTTACTGATAAAAATATAGACTGTCAAATCATCGGCCAGCTCCTTGGTTTTGAACAGCCCCTCAAATTCCGCCTTATAATCGGCACTAAACAGAATATTATGGACATCCAAAGCAGAAGTCGTGCGCACGCCCCAATAAAAAATCAGCGCTGAAGACGACCGTTCCCGTTTCATCAACTTCCGATACATTCGGGCATTGGGCATAATATCCCGATAGAACAAAGTAATATCTGTATTATTCACCACTAAGTCGGCTGGATAAACCGAATCCCGTGTCTTTACACCTGTCACCCGACAGCCCTTGGTCACCAAGCCAGTCACTTCGGTATTGAAATAAAACCGCACTCCCACCTCATCGGCCAGCCTTTTTATAGCAGTGATGATTCCAAAAAGACCATCTTCAGGAAAATAGGCACCGGTATTGTGCTCCAGGTGGGCAATCATATTAAGAGTGGCTGGCGCCCTGTAGGGATCGCTGCCATTGTAAGTGGCATAGCGGTCGAACAGCTGAACCAGCCGACTGTCCCCAAAACTCTTGACATTACGTTGGTGCATGGAAGTAAAGGCATCCATGCGGTGCAGTGCCTTCATGCCCTTTCTTCCGGCAGCACTCGTATAGGTGGATAGTTTGTGAATGGACTTAAAAAGAAAAACATCTGCCGCATGCTCGTATAGAAAAGACTGTTTGGCAAGGTATCGCTCCATTTTCCCCCGATTCACTCCCGTCTTTTCTACCTCATTCAGAAACTGCTCCTTATTGCTCCATGCCTTCAAATTGAGCCCGTCCGAAAAAAAGTAATTGCCAGTCATGGGCAAAGTTATCACCTTTAAATAGTCGGCCCGCCTTCTCCCAAACAATCCAAACAACTCATCCACCAAATAAGGCAATGTAAACAACGAAGGCCCCATATCGAACCGGTAACCTGCTTCATTGTATTGGGCCACCTTTCCACCGGGCTCCCCGGATTTCTCAAGCACAGTAACACTATAGCCTCTGGCAGCCAAACGCAAGGCCGAAGCCAATCCCCCAATGCCCGAACCAATCACACACGCTACCAATTTTTCCATGTCTTTCTGATATTAATAGTTCGTTATTTCTGCCTATCAACCTAATGACCTATTAACCTAATGACCTAGCCATCTTTTGTAATAGGCACCATTAAAAAAATACAACTGTTTAATCTTTTTTCTTGTATCATTAAACAAACATAGCCCCTAATTGGTTTTAATAACTGTAAATATAAACCCATTATTGCTAAGTATTTCATAACTTGCTGTAACAAATACAAAATATGAACCCAAAGAAAGCACTCATCGTCGGCTCCGGATTGGGAGGACTCACCACCGCACTGCGGCTGGCTGCCAAAGGTTTTGATGTAACTATTCTGGAAAAGCACCACCGGGCAGGCGGTCGACTAAACCTCCTGGAAAAAGACGGATTCAAGTTCGATCTGGGCCCCACCTTTTTCAGTATGAGCTATGAATTTGATGAACTGGTAAAAAGTACGGGTATTGAATACCCCTTTGAGTTCATCGAGCTGGAACCTCTCTTCACCGTAAACATAGATGGTATTGATAAAACCTTTACCATCTATAAGGATATGGATAAGCTCGCCGCTCAATTCGAAGGCATAGAGCCCCATTTCAGGGAAAAGATGGAAAAGCACCTAAACAAAACAGAAACACTATACAACGATACCATCAACCGGATTATACACCGCAACTTCAACTCCTTTCCCGAGTATTTGTTACAGCTGACCAAAGTACCCCTGAAGCACGGTCCACTCATATTCAAATCCATGTGGAAAGAGTTATGCGAGAGTTTCGAGTCTAAGGAAGCGCGCATGATCTTTTCTTTGGTCGGTTTTTTCCTGGGCGCCACGCCTTTTGACACACCGGCCATCTTTTCGCTCCTCAATTACATTGAGATGCGGCATGATGGCTACCACAATGTTAAAGGCGGCATGTACCAGATCGTTGTAGGTTTGCTAAAAGTTCTCAAGGAAAAAGGCGTCACCATTCATTACAACACCGAGATCACCACGGCCACGTCTGTAGATGGTCAATTGAAATCGCTGACCGACCGTCAGGGCCGTGAATGGACCGCTGATTATTTCGTCATCAATGCCGATGCCGCCTGGTTTAGAGGAGCCATTTTCAACCGGCCCAAATTCAACACCGAAAAGTTGGATAAAATGAAATGGACCATGGCTCCCCTGACCGTCTATTTGGGGGTTAAAGGAAAACTTGACAATTTGCAACATCATAACTATTTTTTAGGTAGCAATTTTGATGAATACGCCAAGGGCGTTTTCAAGAACCAGGTTTCGTTCCAAAAGCCTTATTATTATGTCAATATAGCGTCAAGAAACAACCCCGACTCAGCACCTGTGGGACACGAAAGTCTGTATATATTATGTCCCTCGCCTGATTTACGGTTTAAACCCGACTGGAGTGACCGGGAAGCCATCGTCCAGAATATCATCGATGACCTGTCGGAACGCAGTGGTTATAACCTCAATGAAATGATTGTGAGCAAGACCATCCTGTCACCCGAACATTGGGGAGAAATGTTCAACCTTTATAAAGGCAGCGGGTTGGGTCTGGCGCACGACATGAACCAGATTGGCTGGTTTAGACCAGCCAATAAAGATGAAAAATACAGTAATGTCTACTACGTAGCGCCTCAACCATACCCGGCACTGGTCTGCCCATGACCGTTATCAGTGGCAAACTGACGACAGAGCGATTATTAAGTGATTTGAAGCGTGTAACCCATTAACTGATTCACCATGGACAACTATCGTAAAAACAACCTCAGGTGCAGCATCAATACGACCCGCATTTACAGCACCTCCTTTTCGCTGGGTGTAAGGCTGCTCGACAAGCAATACCGGGACCATATTTACAGCATTTATGGTTTTGTGCGTTATGCCGATGAAATTGTGGATACCTTTTTGGAACACGACCGGGCCACCTTGCTCGAAGAGTTCCGTGCCGATGCCTGGAAAGCCATTGAGCGGGGCATCAGTCTAAATCCTATTCTCGACAGTTTTCAACACACGGTGAATGAGTGCCGCATTGACCATGCGCTGATCGAAGCCTTTTTGAACAGCATGGAAATGGACCTGCACTATCACCGCTATTCCAAAGAAGAACTGGAAAAGTACATTTACGGTTCGGCTGAAGTGGTGGGATTGATGTGCTTACGGGTGTTTTACGTGAATGATGACAAGGCTTATGAGGAGCTGAAATACCCGGCACAGAAACTGGGAGAAGCCTTTCAAAAAGTCAATTTCCTGCGCGATGCGCAGGATGATTACGAAAACAAAGGACGTGTGTATTTCAAGAACATCGACTTCTCTAACTTTACGCCTGAAGCCAAACAACGGATTGAGGCTGAGATACAGAGCGACTTTGACGAGGCTTTTAAAGGCATTGTCCGACTTAAACCACAAGTGCGTTTGGGCGTCTATCTCGCCTACCGCTATTACCTGAATCTCTTTTTAAAAATTAAGTTTGCCAAGCCGGAAGCCATACTCAAGCAACGCTACCGCGTTTCCAATCCACAAAAGGGTGTATTGATGTTTAAGGCCTCTTTGAGAAATGCCATGGGCTTGTTTTAGAACAGATAATTCAGTCCCACGTAAAAGCCGGACTCACCGTCCTGACTGTCTATTGCCCGACCGTAATCCACCGCAACAATAAAGTTGCGGTTCATGGCAATGCGCAAGCCCAAGCCGTAACTGACGTGCAGCGCTTCCGCCCCAAAATCGAAATAATCGTTCCTGTTTTCGTCCATGGCCGGCAATCGGCTTTCCACTTCAATAAGAGAAGTGGCGCGACCGGCATCCAAAAAAGAATTGACGCCCAGATAAAAGGCCTGATTGATAAAATTGAAATAGAGCGCCTTCCAGCGCAGTTCAAAATTCCCGAACACCATGCCATCGCCCACCACACGGTTGCGTTTGATGCCGCGTAGACTGCGAACTCCGCCCAATCCGGTCGATGAAGCCCCGGTCATCACCGAGGTGATGACCTGCGACTGGTAATAAAAAGGCACATCTCCCCAAAGCGTATGTTGCCATCCCAGCCGGTAAGCCAATGAAAGATCCTCCGGAATCAAAGTAAAATATTGTCGATGGGTGATGGCCATTTTGCCAAAACCACTTTCAGAGCCTAAAAACTCAGGGGCCGCCACCAGTACAGCCTCCGTCCATACCCCCTCCATGGGATTGGGCCGGTTATCACGCGTATCGTACACAAAGCCGCCTTTCAACTCAGGAATAAAGCCACCGTCGGCTTCTTCCGGGGAAATCAACCCCCATTCGATGTACTTCTCGTACAAACCCGGCTGTTCCTCCACCGATGGCAGAAGATCCGCCTCGTCCTGCCCCTCGTTCATACGCGCCACATCCACCGAGCCAATATCAAAATTCAACAGATTAACGCCGGCTATCCACCGCCAGCCGGCACTTCCAATGGCGCCCTGCAAATCGGTCTTAAACCGAAACAAATTGTGGGACATCTTGTAAAACATCCGGCTCTTGTAGGCAGCTGAGGCATCGTCCTCCCAATCTTGGTTATACACCGCCTCATAACCGTTAAAGCCATAAAAATCATAGGCCAACTCTGGCATATAGGTCAGGTCGGTCGTCACCCGCAATCCCTCCACCAAACGGTCCGAATCATAATATATGCGGTAAATGCCACTGCCTTTGGTATAGCGGGAAATTTCAAAATAAAGCGAGTGATCATACATCGGATAGCGACTACCGTCACCATACTGAAAAAGGTTGACCAGTCCGCCATACTGAAACCCCAAATCGGCATCGAAGGACACAGCCGGCAAAACCCCATATTCCAGCCCGTTTTAACATCCTCCTGAATCTTTGCCTGCGCCAACAGTACCTGAGGCACTGCCCAAAAAAACAATCCCAAAGCCACAATGCTCCTCATTTCCCAGTTCAAATTTATCATCGTCTGATTATTTCAAATTTCAAACGAAGATACAAAATTCCCATGGGCATTTAAGGCTGCCGGAGCCCGTGTTACTGGAAGTTCTTCTTAAACCGGACCAATGTTTTGACAGCTTGTTAGTCCTTCACCCAAAGCGAGTCCACAAAATAATTGCGCTTATCCATAAATTGTTTTTCCACTTTAAAGCCGTGGTTTTCTGCCATTATAGCAATGGTTTCCAAATCGAATTTCCGGGATAACTCCATAAAAACAGGCTCCCATTTATCAAAATGAAAACTTTGCCCGAGCTCCTCCATATCCACCTTTTGATCGGTCAATGAAACCAAATGACTTTTTACGGCACCTGTTCCAGGATGATAACTGGTATGTTGCTCAAAATTACTTAAATCAAAGTTGGCACCCAGCTCCTTGTTTAGTCGCACCAGATGATTCAGGTTGAAGCGCCTGGTATGACCATGCGGATCGCTGTATGCATTCATTATAACTTCGGGAGATTTTTTTAAATCAAACCCAATCATCACCTTATCGCCCGTGTGGCAAAGCGATGAGAGTTGGCTCAGAAAAAGTTGTGTTTCTTCATCGGAAAAATTTCCGATATTGGCGCCAAGAAAAAGAAAAATCTTTCGAAGGCCGGAATGCCCGTTTAGAGGTTTCAATGCGTGAAAATAATCACCAGTTAAGGCTTTTACGCCAAGTGCAGGCAATTCATTGGATAGTTTTTTCACCAAATCCGCATTGGTCTTTTCGCTAATATCTACCGGGATGTACTGAACACCAATAGATTTCTCAACCATGTGCTCCAAAAGGATGGTCGTTTTTAATCCATCGCCAGCCCCCAGTTCGATAAGTTCAAATTTATTACACCCTTCGCTAATTGCTTCGACAATTTGTGTTCGCTGACTGGTAAATATTTCAAATTCACAATCGGTGAGGTAATACTCGGGCATTCGCATAATGTCCTGGAATATGCGACTGCTTCATCATCATAGAAATATTTAGACAAAAGATACTTCGGCTTTGAATTTAACCCCCTTAAAGTATCGGTTGCCAGTTCTGATACAATGGTTTGTTGTTCCATAATGTCTTTCGTTTTTCTCGCATAACCATAAATAATTTTATCCCATTCATGCAGGGACACCTGTTTCATAAGAATTTGCAGGGTCTGCACTCCACTCGAACCAGCCACCATCGTAGACCGATACTTTGGGCCAACCCATGAGCCAGGCGTTGAACCATGCCTCACTACCACGCCAGCCTGTGCCACAGTAAAAGGCCAGATGTTTGTCCGGCGTTACGCATTATTCCTCCAAATTTCAGCAATCTCGTGGAATTCACGTGTCGTATGGTCAAAGTTTCGGTAGTTTTCCATGTGGTAGGCATCACTGCCGCAATCGGCAAATACAGCGCCGGGAATACGCCCCTTGGGCTCAATGTAGTTATACCCGCTCACCTCACCTATGTATTCGGGCCAACTACGAACACATACCAATTCGGCTCTGGTCGATGCAATCATCTGTTTCGCTTCAGGCGTATCAACAGCCAGTTCTGGTCTGGCAGGAATCGGCGCCCCAAATTCAGCAACTGCCTGCTTGGGTTCATCGCTCAACGAAACTTCAAAGCCTTCATCCTTCCAGGATTGATAGCCACCGTTCAGCACCCTTACATCTTTCACCCCTGCATACAGCATGATGAACGCATTTCGAATGGCCCCAATATCCCCGGCAGCGCTTCCGGGAAACTCGTGGGCATTGTCGGGGTGCATATATTTACCATATAAAACAACCGTTGTATCAGCTGTTATTCCATGCTTTTCGAGTGCTTCTTTTATTTCTTCGGGCGAGCGACGGTTCCAGGTTTCAGGAGCTTCCAATGCCAGGGTATCCATATCTATGGCACCGGGAATATGGCCACTCAGATAGGCATCCCTATTACGGTAATGGGCGTGAACAATGACATATTTGGTGTTGGTGTAGTGTGCAGGTCGGTTACCCGATATGAGCTGTTGGACCCACGCTGGTGAAACAAGGTTCCTAAAACGTTCGAGCTTTTGCATAGGCCATTGATCATTAGCCGACCATTCATCAACGAAATGGTAATACACAGAAACATTCTTAAAACCTGATTTTTGAAACCGCCGTGCCACCTCGTCAGTTTCCTCTTTTGAATATCCGTATATGACCAACTTATCATCAGGCTTAATACCTTTATGGTCCACCATTTCTATCCAATCTATGTATTTAATCCATTTAGACGGCAGGCTTTTAGCGCCTTCGATATGCCCTCCACGGGCTTCATTGAGGAATTGCCAGCATTATAAGCGTCCACAGGCCGTACATCAATGATTTTAACTCCTCCCTTAAGGCTATCGGATAAGTCGTGCGTGGTCATTTGTTTAAAGTCGTGCAACATAAAAATATCTGGTTTAGTGTATTAGTCATTAACAATTTGAACACCCTTCCAAAAAGCCACCCTGCCTTTAATACTGCTGGCCAGTCCCGATGGATTTGGATAATACCAGACCGCATCAGGGTTATCTTTTCCATCCACTTCAAGGTTGTAGTAGGATGCGGTACCCTTCCAATGACAAACGGTTTGTTTGTCACTGTTTTTTAAATATTCTTTGTTCACTGATTCTATAGGAAAATACGCGTTTCCCTCAACGGTTACAATGTCATCGCTTTCGGCAATGGTTTGACCATTCCAGATTGCTTTCATATCTGAACTTTTTAAGCTATTGTAAAAAAAAATGTTTTGGAACACTCAATTTACAACTTATGATAAAAAAACACCAATGCAAACACGATTTTTATTTTTCGGCAAGCCCTTTTAGCACTTTATTCTAAGTTGTATGAAAAATACGCTATCAAAACCCCAACTGCTCCCGCAATTTTTTGTAGCCGGCGCGATGGATGCGGATAAAACAGAAAATTATTATATTTGAGGAAGTGTAGAAACAAAGAACCCGGATTCTTCACCAGCATAAGGACTGGGAGAGGAATTACCGGGACTGCTTTACAAAGATACATCCAAATGAATTATAATACAATAGTTGAAACAATAATTTCAAAGGAACGACTGCAACCTTATTTGAATTTACATTCAGACAATTACAAGAAAGCAATCACTCATTACAAAGCAAACATACTGATTTCAGAATCCTTTTATCCTATAATTTCAATGCTTGAAGTCGGTTTAAGAAATTCTATTGATCGACAACTTTCCAGAAAGTTTAACAGTGAAAAGTGGTACGAAGACATTGAATTCATAAAAATTGCATCCAGACATCAAATTAATAAGATTTCAGAGGCACGAGCCAATATACAATCTGCGAAAAAAGAAGTTACCACTGGAAGAATTATATCGGAATTAACCTTTGGTTATTGGACTTCCTTATTCGATACTAAATTTGAAACAATTCTATGGAAGAATTTAAGGTTTTCATTTCCAAACTGCCCCAAAAATCAAAGAAAACGAAAAACAATTAGTTCAAAACTAAATGGTATTAGAAAATTCAGAAATCGAATTTTTCACCACGAACCAATTTCATGGAATCTTATCGCATTGAATTCTTATAAGGAGGACATTATTGAGGCGATAAATTGGCTGGATAAAGATTTATTAAAATGGTTAGATGAATTAAATCACGTAGATATGATTATTGAAAAATACCGTGGCACTATTAGTTAATTACTTCCGATACCTAA
This sequence comes from Geofilum rubicundum JCM 15548, assembly GCF_000974365.1. GTDB lineage: Bacteria > Bacteroidota > Bacteroidia > Bacteroidales > Marinilabiliaceae > Geofilum > Geofilum rubicundum. The sequence continues at coordinate 8,835 of NZ_BAZW01000048.1, read as the reverse complement.
AGCCATAAATGGGTTATGGTTGCAGCTGATAAATTACACTTATGTGCGTTTATTATTTGTGCCCCTTAAGTAATCAAAACCCCAACTGCTCGCGCAATTTTTTGTAGCCGGCGCGACTGATGCGTAATTTGTGATTGGGCGGAATCACGGCCAGATAGGCATCCTTGTCGTACGGCTCCAACTTGGTGATTTTGGCAGCATTGGCAATATAGGAGCGGTGGATGCGGATAAACTCTTTTTCGGGCAGGTGCGACTCATAGTAACTCATGGTTTGGTTCTTCATGAAGCGGCCCTGTGTGGAATGAATCATCACATAATCCTCCTGGGCTTCCAGAAAAAGAATCTCTGAGAGGGGGATAACCGTCATGCTGCTGCCCTTTTTCACCACTATGCGCGACAACAATTCCGTGGAGCTCTCCCTGATTTTTTCAACCGGAACCCCCTTGCCGGGTGAGCCTGCCGCCAGTTTTTCCAGCACCTTATTTACGGCCACATCAAAACGTTCCTTCGAAAAGGGTTTGAGCAGATAATCGACGGCATTCAACTCAAAGGCCTTGATGGCATAGTCATCATAAGCCGTTGTAAAAATCACTTCCGGAGCATCCTCCAGGACCTCCAGGAGTTCCAGTCCATTCACCTTGGGCATCTGGATATCCAAAAAAATCAAGTGCGGCTCCAGCTCCTTAATCGTCTTCATGGCCTCAAAACCATTGGCACATTCCCCCACCACTTCAATATGAGGATAATCTTTAAGATACTCGTGAACTATAGAACGGGCAGGTGCCTCGTCATCAACAATCAAAGCTTTGTAGGTCATTGAATTAGCCATTTTTCTAATTTTGTGGAATTATTAACTCAACCCGGAATACACCATCGGCACCCGAGGCTTTTAATAAGCCCTCCCGGTTATATAGGTTCCGCAGAATATTGGCGGTATGCCGCAATCCTAAACCACCCCCACGCGGTGAAGCAGACGCATCATCGTAATTATTGCTTACCGTGATTCTCAGTTCGCTGTCGTGCGCCCAGCAAGTTGTTTTCACGGTTATGCCTTCCATGCTTTCATAAAGACCATGCTTGATGGCATTCTCGAAGAGCGGTTGCAGAATCATGGCCGGTAATCGGTATTGGCTGCAGGCCTCTGCCACCTCTTCTTCATAATTCAACAGGTCACCAAAACGGACTTTTTCGATTTCCATGTACCTTCGGATATTCTGCAGCTCATCGCTGACAGATATCAAATCCGTATGCTTATTGCGTAAAGAATAGCGCAGCAATTCTGATAGTTGGGCAATCATTCGTCGCGCCCCTTCGGGTTGCGACAGTGTCAGAGCACTTACGGAATTCAGACTGTTAAACAAAAAATGGGGATTCAATTGGGCCTTCAGGGTTTTGAGTTCCGACTCCTTCACTTGCTTTTTAAGTACCTCTTCCTGCAGACGCTTTTCTTCCAAATCACGGTAAAAGACAAAGAAATGATACATCACCATGATCATCATATACTCTTCAACGCCCCAAAGCACACGAATGGGCAAAACCCGCCATGAAAGATCCATATAATGCTGGTGATGGCCCAAAAAAGCCTGACAAATTAAGCCCGACACCACCAGCCAGGTGACGACCGCCACGATGCCCACCACCACGTTGTTAATGAGTATGCGCGACGATGGGCAATCCCTTCGGCCATAACCAACAGGAAACCACAAGGTGATACCAACCACCATCAAAGTGGCCCCATACACCGCCCCATCCACCAATGCCAGAGACCACTCCAGGTTGGCATAGTAGTGCCACAAAGCGGCCGGCACCAGGGTGTGAATCAACCAAAAGGGCAGCAAACTCCAAAGCGAATACTTGTGCGAAAGAATAGGATGTAGCATAAACTTAGTAACTCATTAGTTCTCCACCTCCAAAAATGGTCGTTCCTTTAATCGTCAAAGTACGGGAGAGATCGGCCCGATCGCCCATCGGTACCCGCTTATCATTAAACCCGCCCAGAATACTTGACACTTCAATTTTTATGTGCCAGTCGCGCGGCACAATCAACTTCACACCACCAAAAATGGCCGTCATCTCCAACACGGCGCCTTCAGGCGAAAGAACGGCATCGGTCAAATGCACCTCACTGCCCCCAAAAATAGAAGTAATTTCTCCCCCTTTAAAATTCTGTGACTGTACCCGGCTCACATTCCCGCCAAAAACAACCACCTCCTCAATCACATCCTCACTGTTTGAGTGATAAGAAACCGGATGCGGGCTATGCTTTGGATGCTTGCCTTTCATAATGGCCAAACCAATCAGGATCAAAAAGACCGGCCAAAATTTCCATATATCGTAAAAAGAAAATCCCGGAACCAAATCCGGCATTAAAAAGTAACTGCCAATGGCCAATAGAATGAGTCCGCCCAACCATTCACGGTTAATGAAGTTCACAACAGCAATGGCCACCAAGATCATTGGCCATCTCATAATAACCCCATGAAAAGGTTCCGGAATTACCCCCAAATTGCCCAAAAGCAATACCAAACCCGCCAACAGCACAACAATTCCGAATCCAAACCGCTTTGATGATTTACACTTATCCATGTCAATTAATTTAGTTATTTTTATAGGTCAATTACAGTTCAAAATTAAACATCCTGTAGAACAGGCCAATTCATTTTCGACAAATGGCCGTATTATCATGGTTAATAGCGAAAACATGAGCATAACAAAAAAACCTATTTAGTCACTAAACTTAAAAATACTTAAACCATCCAAACCATTATAGCTATTTTGTAGTTTTGTTGATTCACACTTTCAGTTTTTAAGCACTTAATGAAACAATTCATCATCATCTGGCTGTTGCTGCTCTCATCCATGTATGCCATGCCTCAATCAAGCTATCATGTGGCCGGATTAGTTGTGGACGAAAACAACCAACCCATGCCCGGTTGTCATGTTAAGTCCAACGGCCAATTGACCGTTACCGACAACAAGGGACGCTTCATCTTTAATCACGTGACCAAAGAGGCCTTCGACCTGGAAGTCTCCGCTATGGGCTATTTCAATGCCGATACCACCCTGATGGCCCAAAGCAACCACCACATCCGCATTCACATGAAACCCGACCAGGTGCAATTGGCTGAAGTGTCTGTGCAAGGCAACCGGCTAAAGACTTCGGCCAATCAAAGTCGGGAGACGGTAAGCAGTCGGGAGCTCACCCAACAAATGAACGGGACGCTGGTGCGCACGCTCGACCGGCAAGTAGGCTTTAACACGATGGACATTGGTGCTTCGGCCTCCAAGCCAGTCATCAGAGGCATGGGCTTCAACCGGGTAGTGGTGGTCAGCAATGGCATTAAGCAAGAGGGACAGCAATGGGGGGCCGACCATGGTCTGGAAATGGACCCTTTTTTAACAGAACAGGCGGAAATCATCAAAGGGGCCGCCTCCATCGAACATGGCAGTGACGCCATAGGCGGCATTTTGCAGCTGACCAGCAATCGGATTCCGGAAAACGGCCTTTCAGGTTCCCTTCAGATGCTGGGGAAAACCGTCAATGAAACGGCCGGGGGAACCTTATTGCTGCAAGGCAGCAATAACAGACTGTTTTTTAAGGGGCGCGCTACGTGGCTCGACTATGGCGACTACCGCATTCCCACCGATACGGTCCTCTATTTAACACGCAAAATCCCCATCCACAACAGGCAGTTAAAAAACAGTGCGGGTGAAGAACAGGACCTTTACTTGCAAGCAGGCATTCTGGGCCAGCACTGGCGTAGCAGCATCTCTGCCAGCCGGGTGTGGCAGAAATCCGGCTTCTTCCCCGGCGCCCATGGCGTTCCTGATATCGACAGAGTACAAATCGACCATAGTTCACGTAACATTGACTTCCCTTATCAAAATGTGGAGCATTGGAGTGTCACTTCCAACACGATGATCCAGACCCCGCACTCGGCCATCTCGTTCGATTTGGGCTATCAGCAAAATCACCGACAGGAATGGTCGGAATTTCACACCCATTACTCGAATCAATTGCCGCCCGAAACCGATCCGGATTTAGAGCTGGATTTCGACCTGAAAACCTGGAGCGGCAATGCCCGATGGAATTTCAGGTTAACACCACAGCATGCCTTCACCCTTGGCGGCCAATTTCAATGGCAGAAAAACTTCTCGGCAGGCTATAGCTTCTTATTACCTGAATTCGAACGAACCTCCACAGGCACCTACCTGAAACACGATTACACCATCAGTGAAAAATGGCAACTGAATGCCGGCTTTCGTTACGACCTGGTTCACCTGAACACCTCCGGTTTTTATGATCCTATTTTGTACGACTACATGCTGAGTACCGGCAGCAATGAAGCAAGCGCACAAAACTACGCCCGCAGAGCCACTGCGGTCGACCGCACCCTCGATGACTACAGCTGGATAGCCGGCGCCCGTTTTGTCGCTTCGAAACGTCTAAGTCTGGCCCTTAATATGGGGGAGAGCTTCCGGGCACCAACTCCCAACGAGCTAACCACCAATGGCATACACCATGGCTCGTTCAGACATGAAGTGGGCGACCCTACGCTGGGGTCAGAACGCGGATTTTATTTGGATGCCGTGATGGACTATGATTGGGACGACCGGAAAATAACGCTGTCACCCTATTACTATCACTTCTCCAATTACCTGTTTTTAAATCCGACAGGGGAATGGAGCCAACTGCCGCATGCGGGACAAATATATCGCTTCACCCAATCGGAAGCGGCCATGATGGGCATAGAACTCGGATACAGCGACATTATTGGCATTTACTGGGAATATGAGCTCAACGGCGAATACATCCACAATTACCAAAAAAACACGGCCAACTATCCCCTGCCCTTTTCTCCTCCGGCCAATGCCTTTGCTGAACTGACCTATATCTTTCAACCCCATTTAGAAGCCCAAAGCATACGAATATCCTTGCATGGCAAACTAACGGCCCGGCAAAACCGCATTGCCCGCAACGAAGTCCCAACGCCCGGCTATGCCCTGCTGGGTGCGGCTATTTTCATTCCGGTTAAATTGGGAAATATTCCGGCCGAGCTAAACCTTCAGGCCCATAATTTGTTCAACACAAGGTATTACAACCACATCAGTTTCTACCGCAAATTGGAAATCCCCGAACCGGGACGCAATGTCCAGCTGCTCATTAACATACCCTTTTGAGGATAATAGGGTGGAAAGGGTTGGTAGGGTAGATAGGGTGGAAAGGGTTGGTGGGGTTGGTAGGGTAGATAGGGTATTAGGTTGGGAGGCAAGCGAAGCGCAGTCCCGCAAAGCGGGATAGTTAGGTTGATAGGTCGTTAGGTCATTGGGTTATTAGGTTGTTAGATTTTAATAAACTATTAAATAAGGCATGATAAAAAAATGGAAAATAATAGCCACGATATTGGCTTCGTCATTTATACTGACGGAGGCGAGTAAAAGTGTGCACTTTCTGTTTTTTCACCATGAAGCCGAACACCATGACGCATGTAGCAGCAGCGATTGCCTCGACGAAGAAGAGGCCATTTGTATCTTTGAGCATGTACAGTTTTTCCCTTTTGAATCGGACACAGCCACCATTAAACTGGCCAATCAGGAAAAGGTCATCATCCTTCCCGAGGTCCTGCCCGAAAAGATTGAACATAAACGGATTAAAGCTTATTTATTAAGGGGCCCCCCAAGCTCCGCACCCTCCAACCAACTTCAGGCTTAGTGCCTGTCAGAACCCTGCACTGAGGCGCTTTTCAACAAAGAGTGCCCAGTGCCTCATTGTGGCCTTACTTCCCATTGGGAAGACAGGGTCCTAAATTCATTTTGTATTAAAAAAACATCCCATGAACTTAAAATATCTAATTCTGGCTTTCATGGCCATCGCATTTTTATCAGCGTGCGACAAGGACGATGATGTGGACACTACCAAACCCGTCATTGAAGTGATTGCACCTATAACACCTGCCCATTTTCATGCCGGAGATGAATTCCAGTTAACGGCCCTCATTACCGACAACGATGAACTGGCTTCCTGGAAAGTAACTGTCCATTACAACGCAGACGGTCATACCCACAAAAGTGCCAGCGCTTCCGCTGAAGAAGAAGTTGAAGTCGAATGGCATCAGGACTGGTCCGGAGATATTGAAGCCGGTCTAAAATCCTTTGACCTGAACCAGACCATCACCATCCCTGCCAATGCTGAACATGGTGAATACCACTTAGGTGTATTTGCCCTCGACCAATCCGGCAACGAGCAAGTCGTCTTCATCGAGATTGAAGTGGAAGGTGAAGAACACGCACATTAGAATCTGTAAGTACTAAAAATTCAAAGGACGGCTCATCGGTGCCGTCCTTTGTTTTTAAACTTTTAATTATTCTCAAAATCGGACTTCCACTTTTGGGGAGAGATAAAAACCTTCAAGTCCTAAATCCAGAATAAAATTTGACCCTGAAACCATACCTAAATAAAGATGCTCATTAACTCTGTATAGATAATTCATATTTATAAGAAACCCAACATCATGCCAAGTTTCTCCCCGCATCTGAAATTCAACTCCGGTAATTTCACCCTCCTCGCGAATATAATGATGATCGGGAGTTGCGTAAACCCATTGACTATATACCAACCCAAAAGATGGCTTCAAGATATGATCTTCGCTTAAGGAGAAGTCTTTAGAAAAACATGCACCAAACCATCGGTGCGTTTCATTAATACGCCCCGGCTTTACAAAAAAAGGCTCTGACACATACTCCTCCCTCACTTCGGTTTGAGCAATTTCAAAATTGATCCACACATCATTCTTCATTTTAAACCCATAATTTCCTTTAATAATAAACCCAGGTTCACCAGACCCATAAAAATAGTCAGCATAGTAACCACTAGCAAAAGACAATTGGTTTATTTTTTGAGCATGTGCCAAAGCAACAAGAGCTACCCAAAACACACAAATCATTAACAACTTCTTCATGTTATTTTTTCGTTTATCTAAAAATCAGCAAACCTAATCGCCAAGAACAAACCTAAACTATATATTGATGGCGTATTTTCATCTGAAAAAATGTAAGAATTTCCCGCTAAACCGATTTCAAAACGATTATTAAAGCTATAGCTATAAGATATTCTTGTCAGGTATCCTATATCCCAATAATCTGCAGGCAAAAACCTCATACTTATTAAATCAAAATCTTCAGAATAATACCATGCATAAGGCTCATTTAATTCAATCTTTCCAACAGTAAATCCAACGCCAATTCTTAAGTATTGAGAACTAAAATTAATAGGCGAAACAGCCCCAATTATACTCATTCCCTTAATGGCAAACTGCTGGTTATAGTCCAACGCTTTTGCAAACTCATCCGCTTGGCTATCAGAAAAATTATAGTAACCCATTGACAAATCAACAAAAGGAGACATCCCGATGCACATTTCATTGTATTGTAATACCCCCTTATAACTAACTCCACTATTTGCGTAAGCATACTGCACCCCTGAAACCCATTTCAACTGAGCATCAATAGCACTAATTGCCATAACTAGAAAAAACAAGATAATCCCTAATTTTATCATAAAGTGTTAATTTACCAAGGGGCTATACCAATTAAAATTTAGAACAACCCCTTGGTGAAAATTGCATGGAACTACAATTCTCGAACTGAAGTGGTAAATTTCATATCCCCCATTCGTCTTATTTGCAGCCCCCCTCTAGTTCCTTCACCTTCTCCAACCTCCTGTGTTTTAGTAAACCAATCCCTATCCCATTCTACTGCACCAAAAAAGCCATTTTTAGTCTTGTACTCAGCCTCACAGCTAATTCCGACTTCTGAACCTTTTTCAAATGTAACCTTGTCAACCTTCACTGTCCCTTTGGTAATAAACTTTGCTGTTCCTGAAATCTTTACTTTGCCAGAGGGATCATCTTCATAAACTGCGAAAACCTGTTGAGTTTTGTCGGTGGACCAATTAGTATCCCATGCAGTATTAACAGTATACCATCCCTTACTCCATCCTTTCTTAGCATACCTTACATACTTCCGCTTCAGTCTAAAACCAAAGGCACTCGAAAAACCTCCCTCAACCTTCCATGTGTCTCCGTTGATAACATCTGTTGTCTTACTTCGCAAAACTCTCATTTCTAAACCACCTTCAAAAACTGGTAATCCGCAATAATCTGTAACATAAACCTCCTTAATCCTCACCTCGTATGTTTTAGAATCCGAATTATTTGTAGCCCCGCCTAAATCAAGACTGGTACCGTAATCAACAGATAGGTCTTCTTGCCCCGGAAGTAAAATCCAGACAGGTCTCAATTCTGCATAATTATCATTAACTATAACTTCCTAATAGGTCCCATCGGATTGAGGCTCATAACCAACGCTTTCATAAGGATTATCAATTGAATGATAAGTGATAGTAGGCTTTCGTAAATCAACAGCGTAGTCCTCCATTGGATAGGGTTCATAAATACTAATCTCATTCTCTATTAGATATTCTTTTAGATTATTGGAGGATTTTAAATTTCCATTTTGGCTCAACACTCCATCAAATTTTTTTTCGAATTGAGTTGCCTTTACATTTGAACTTTTCAAAATAGGATTCCCTTGCGGAACGAATAGATCTTTAAAAAGAATTACATCATCATTATAAATCCCCATAGCAATCATTTCCCTAACTTCATTGGCAACAACCTCGTCTTCCCTCACTATCTGACTCACAATTGTTGCTGCCTCCTTGAGATTTTCTTTAAGAATTTGTTCTTCTAAAACCTCACTGTCCTCTAACACTAGGTCATAAGAATCATCACTACCGCATCCAAATAAGAAAAACAAGGCAATCAAAATAAAATT
>NZ_BAZW01000049.1 GCF_000974365.1 Geofilum rubicundum JCM 15548 | reverse complement strand
AGTTAATCCCATCCTCAATAAGTTTATTGGCAATCTGCCGCAAAATATAACTCTTGCCAGCACGCCTTTGACCAACCAACACCTTGATTAGTTTACTCCCTGTGTAATCAAATATCTTGTCCGTATATGTTTCACGGTAAAACCCCATTTCAGGAACATTCCCGTCCCAAAAATTATATTTCTCTAAAGCTGCAAAATTTTCTTCCATGGCCGAACAAATTTACACGAATGTATAAAAAATCTTCTACACTCGAAAATTTCGCATAATATTTCATCAAAAGTTCAATAGATTTGGATTTGAATCTACAAAATATGCCATTTTTTCGGAATTGGGCTTTCCTTAACCGTACCCCTTCTTATCCCAAACCAGCTGACCCAACAATCAATTTGACATATTGCTTAACATAACAAATAACCCCATCAACAAAAAAAGTTTTTGATTTAACAAAAACTTCAACTAAATTGCAGCTTCAAACAACAACTAATCACTGAAAACCCCTATTTTATCCACCTTAACTCAAAAGATTATGTTTGGACACAAATGCTTCTTACGCATCGGCCAACTGAACGATGCCAGTCCGGCCACCCTCACCAGCGACGGCTATGAATTAATGACCTGCAGCTACTCCTTTGCACAGGGAACCGACCAGAACGGTCAGGCACAAACCGAAGTAGTTGGTGGTATCATCGACATCGTTTACCCCAACATCCCCACCAAAGAACTCACAGAATGGATGAAAGTCTCCGGCAGATACTTAAGCGGCGCCATAGTCATCTGCGATGCCGATGGCATTCCCATCGAAAAAGTCCATTTTGAAGATGCCGCCTGTGTCGGCATGGAAATCAACTTCACTGAAACCAGCAGTACCTATGCCACCACCAGCTTCACCCTGTCCGCCCGCAAATTGGTCATTGGTACAGCAGACAAAATCAACAGATGGGTCAACCTTAAAAACTAACCACATGCAACTACCCAGTTACGATCAAACAGACACCAGCCTTTCCGTCAACTTTTCACTGGAAGGCGAAAGCACCGGCCACAAATATGACGTGGCCCAGTTCAACATCGTATTCACCCAAGCCACAGACGACAAAGGAGAACCCCAGAACTTCGTTCGCGGCGGCAAAATGCTCATCGTCCTCAAAGAGCTCGTCTCAGAAAACATCCACCTGTGGGCCATCAAATCCAACATCCTCAAAGAAGGCGAAATCGTCTTTCGTCGCGAAGGCGCCAACGCCGTATTAAAAGTCAAATTCAAAAACGCCTATTGCATCGGCTTCGACCGGATAATTGACGCCGTAGGCGGCATCCGTACCGTTTTAACCATTTCACCCGAGCAGGTATGGCTCAACGACATTGAATTTTACAACCGATGGCCCCTCAACTAACCCAAGCAAAAACCAATGAAAAGCTACAACCAACGCTATATATCACGGGCCGATTTCCATGCCCTGCAAAGCTTGCGCATCCCTTATACCGGTTTCGTTAAAGGCGTAGGCTATGCCTACACCAGCTTCGGATTTATTCCTCCCGCCCACCAGCACCGCGTTAGTGCACCCACCAGAGTGCCCTATAACCAAAGCTATCAACAAACCACCATCACCCAGCTCGTCGACACCTCACCTGAGGCACAAGTCCGCAGTCTCCATTTACAGCCCGATGACCTGATCCAACTACTGGTCACCAAACGACCCGGCGGCGGCCATAACCTCAACCTGGGCAACGGACGTATCGAGCAGCTATCGGCCGACTGCCAAATCATCCGGGAAATCACCGACACCCCCACCGGAATGAAATACAAAATCGGCTACATCAACAAAGCCACCGGACAGGAAGAAACCACCAGCGGCTACCTCCGTGACATGCACATCACCTTTACCAATACCACCAATCAAATAGCACCTTTGGAAATTCCCGGAGAAATCAACCTCACCGCCAGCCAGGTCCTCATGCAACTCCCCACCCAGGAAAAACAAGCCCGGCAACAAACCTCCTGGCAATACTACGGCTGGATCTTCACCGACCCCAACGGCACCGCACCAATGGATGCCACCCCCTTCAGAGCCCACAAAACCTACATCCTGTCAGACGCCCTCTCCTGGATATCCCTCATCGGCAGCATGTCCCGCCCCCGTTCCAACAACCGCTCCACCAACTTCTGGGCCTGGTTCGGCCAATGCTTGGAGAAATTAGGCGATATGGGAAATGCTTCTGCTCCGAGAGAGGCTTATTCAAATGAGAGTCAAGCACCCACTTATAATCGTCCAGATTCAATTGCTACACCTTGGATTAGACCTAATGGTGATATAAATTATTTCAAAGGAAAAGTAGGGGAATATCCAACCATAAGATCCCAAATTACGGAAAAGGAATTTGAAGAGATACCAAAAAGCAAGAGCACAAAATTCAAAGACATAAGATTCTGGTAACCTGGCTGCAGAAACAAAAACATAATTAATCGATGATCAAACTAAGAATAAGAACTATCCTTGCATTAGGTATTGCAATCTTTGCAACCAATTGTACACAACAAAAAACGAGTCATAATTCAAACTCCTTCTTTTTTGAGCAAGATTACCAACTCGTGGATACCATTCTAACGGACCAGGGCTTAGAAAAATTAATGTTCATATTTGAGCATGACCAAAACTCAGAAAAAATTTATATTGCAGGAGATTCTATCACCCATATATTTGGAAACTTCGATAAAAACGGCACTCTTTGGCTGATGAGTACATTAAATATACAAAAAATGGACAAGTCATAGATGATGAAAGCTTCTATGTCCATGTGGCACCATCAGAAGAAAAATACCTATTTACACTGTTTGCAACAAAGACCGTATTTTTCCAACTACGAAAATACGATATTAATGGAGATTCACTTGGCAATTTGGTTATGGAGACAAAACCTACAAGAAAGCATCAAATCAACAACAGCGAACTTATCGGAGGTGTAGTATCAATAGCTTTTTCAGAGACAATTATTGAGAATGGCGAGGAACAAAAAATGATAAAGGAGATTTTTCTGGATAGAGAATCCAAAGAATCCAATCAAAAGCTTTTCAAATATCTCAAGGATACAAGACTTAAATGATGTACGCAAGGCATTCCCATAGAATTCAAATGGGAGTATGAGACAAATCATAAAGCAGAAAAATGCAAAACGCCCTTAAGGTTAAACCTCAAAGGCGACGCAAATCCATATTTGAAAAAGCATGGATAAAACATTGAAGGATATTACCAGGAACGAATCACAGTAATCCCGAACCTACCTTTTATAATTAGCATCAATCATTTTCGCAAGAGATGACCGCCAATGAGGAATGCGTATCTGGTAGGTCTGTTTAATTTTTGTTTTATCCATAACCGAATAAGCTGGTCTGGAGGCCTTTGTTGGAAACATATCAGACTTAACCGGAGAGACCAAACAATTTATGCCAGTCAACTCAAAGATGGCAATGGCAAAATCATACCAAGAGGTAACGCCTTCATTGGAATAATGATATACACCCGGGACAAAATCCTGCTTCATGATTAAAACTCTGTCCACTATGTCAAGTATGGCATCTGCCAAATCCCCTCCATAGGTGGGAGTTCCAATTTGGTCAAAGACAACATTTAACTCACCTCTAACCTTTCCCAGACCCACCATTGTCTGGTAAAAATTATTGGGCAACTCAGAGTAAAGCCAGCTGGTACGAATTATGACTGTTTGAGGATTATTTTCAAGCAATAAAACCTCCCCATCTGCCTTGGATTTTCCATACACAGAAACCGGATTAATTTCTTGCTCCTCGGCATATGGAACATTTGATGTTCCATCAAAAACATAATCGGTTGAAACATGTATGACTTTTGCGCCAATCTCAGCGCTAAATCGTCCCAAATTTGCGACAGCCTGTTTATTAATCGCGTAACAAATTTCTTGGTTATCCTCAGCAGCATCTACAGCCGTATAAGCCGAACAGTTAATAACAAAATCCCAGGACTGACCTTTCACAATTTTTTCAAGAACATCAACATTTGTAACATCCAATTCATCAATGGTGGTAAAATGAAAATCTATTTGCTTATAACCTTCACAACGCTCCCGAACTAATCTGCCCAATTGCCCATCGGCAGCAATCACCAACACCTTATATTCCATCCAATAAAACGCTTAAAAATTCATAGTATTTTTCAACGACTCAAAACTCATAAGCTCTAAATCCTTATCCGACACAATTTCTTTCCCCTGTGGTAACTGCCAATCAATATTTAACGCGGGGTCATTATAGATTATCCCTCTCTCAGAAGCCTTATGATAATAATTATCACATTTATAATGAAACAACGCCTCATCACTCAATACCGAAAAGCCATGCGCAAAGCCGCGAGGAATAAAGAACTGTAAGTGGTTCTCATCAGACAATTCAACTGAATAATGCTGACCAAATGTCGGCGAATCAGGCCTCAAGTCAACCGCAACATCCAAAACTCGTCCTTTTAAAACCTGAACCAATTTCGCCTGTGCAAAATCACCTGATTGAAAATGAAGCCCACGGATCACCCCATAGGAGGATACAGAAACGTTATCCTGAACAAAATCACATAAAATGCCCTCTTTTAAGTATCTTTCTTTATGATATGACTCAAAAAAACGACCACGGTCATCAGCAAAACTTCTAAAATTTAATACTATTAGTCCATTAATCATATTAAGCATCGTGTTCGCAAAATCAAAAAAATATAACTTGACTAAGCAATCAAACTTTGCTGATTGCCCAAAATCGACACAACCGAAAATCAATGCAATTTCGGAGTAAAAAAATAAGGTCTTAAATACTGTGGCACCTTCCTGATCAGCTTAAATCCCAAAGTAACTCCACCCCATAGACCATGTTTCTTAATAATGGCCAAGTCTTGAAGGGACTTAGATTTCTGAAGGTTCATGGAAGTACTTTTCCCACCTAAACGCATTTTCACAATGTATTTATCTAAGAATACTTTTCTCAAACTATTATCCCGAAACCACCTTAAAGAAATATCATAATCACTAGCAATAGGGTAGTTTAAATCATATAGGCCATGCTTTGCAAAAACTTCTCTTTTTACAAATATGGTAGTATGCAAAGGAATCCATCCCCAATTAAGAAGTCCTTTCTTAAAAGATGATGCTTTGTAAATTCGTCTAACGTTTTGGCAATTATCACGCGCCACAAATAACCCTTTGGCATACACAATATCGGCTTTTTCCTTTTCAAAAACCGAAAACACGTCATTAACTACCTCATTATTGACAAACAAATCATCTGAATGTAAGATCCCTACAATATCTCCGGTAGCTAATGAGACACCTCGATTCAACGCATCATACAACCCCTTATCGGGCCGTGAATCAAAATAAGTGATTTGATCCAAATAGCGAGAGATGATCTCTATTGTGCCATCAGTAGACCCCCCATCAATGACAACATACTCAATATCATCATAATTCTGATTCAAGACTGAGTTCAAGCAGTCTTCAATATGGTCCTTATTATTGTAAACAATGGTTATAAGAGAAATTTTCATGCTCAACATCTTCAATATCTATGGATAAAAGTTAATTTTTCAAAGTATCTATCCAATGAATGGTTCTCTTAACACCATCCTTCCTACACACTGCCAAAGTTGGCATAAATTCCATAATCGATTGGAGATCATGAACATTATCTGTGGTCATATTCTTTAAACGGAAGGAGGTCATAGGGAATTTAACACCAAAAACCTTAAGAAAATCACCAAACCATGCCCCGAACCGAAAAAACACAAACGGAACACTAATAATCTTTTTATTTATTTCTTTAGCAATTTCATCTGCCCATTCTGAAATATCATATTCTGGCCAGTCGCCAAGATAAAAAACTTTAGACTTAATTTTGGCGGTATCAGCCTCAATCAGAGATTCAATTTGACGAACTGTATTTTCGATATAACCATAAGTCTTTTTACATGCCTTATCTCCCATATGAAAATACTTTCCATTTAAAACTATATTAAAGAAATCAGAATATGGTTCTCCAAACCATGGCCCCCAAATAGAAGTAGGCCTAAAAATCACCCATGGAACGTCCAAATCACTTCCTCTAATAATTTGCTCAGATTCGACCTTGCTCTCTCCATATATAGTATGTGGTTCATAATCCAAATTTCCTTCAGGTTTATATCCAGGCCGACAAACATACATAGAGGATGCAAATAAAACCCTCTTAATGGAAGAACACCCTTTAATTACAGCAATCAAAACCTCAACCCCGAGTATATTAGAACTATAATCATCTAAAGCCTGTCCATTCAAATCGGTACGTGCAGCCAAATGAACAACTACATCAGGGAGAAACTTTTTAACAACTTCCTCCAAAACTAGTTTGTCGCGAATATCTACCTTTTGCCAAATCTCTTCGTGCGAGGCAATCTTAGGCGGAACAATATCTAAACTTAACACGTTGCTATTAGTCCTTAAAAGATGTTCAACTAAATTAGTACCGATGAACCCAGACCCACCAGTAATTAATATTTTAGATTCCATGTTAAACAAGCTTTAAATATTTTTGCTGATATTTATCTGACATTTCTTTAGCCGTAAATTGACTTTTAAAACAATCTATCACAACGCTTGCTTCAATTGCAAAAAACTCACCATTTGTAAGAGAAAGCGCTTTTTGTTCAAAATCAATCGAATCATTCTCTTTAAATAGAAAACCAATTTGCTTTTTAGAAGAACATATAATCTCACGATGCGAGGGGATGTCCGACAAAAGAAGCGGTAACCCTACCGCCATAGCTTCCAAAACAGCATTGGGCATACCTTCGGTTATTGAAGAAGACACAAAGAAATCTGAAGCTACAAGATAATCTCGCACATTCGTTTTGAACCCAAGGACCGTAATATTCGTTCCTGCAGACAACTTTGCCTGCTCTAAGAGAGGCCCATCTCCTATCATTAATAGATGTAGATCACTTTGCTGAATCGAATTAAACTGTTCAACCAAAAACAACGGGTTTTTCTCAGCAGAAAAACGACCTACCCAAACAAAATATTTCAGTTTAGGAACTAGTTTCAAATTCGAGCGTTGACGTTCTTTATCAGACAGCCCACCAGTAAACAATTCAAAATCAGCACCATTTCTGATCGAGATCGAATCTATACCGAAATGATTAACAAGCTGTTGACCAAGATTTGCACCACAGGCAATAGGTAAATCTATTCTCTTCAAGCTGAACCTCACCAAACGAGCTACAAAACCTCCAACAATTTCGCCGTATAGGGCTTTATCCACAGGACCTGGCAAACTATGTACCGTATGAACCTTAACAAACCTAGACTTGTAGATTAACATAACAAGTATTAAAGACCTCGGACAATGACTATGAACAATGTCAGGATGAAAAAAGTGCAGTACTCTTTTTAGCTTCCAAAATAAAAGAATCTGATCACGAAAATCATTAACACTTAAACTCTGGAATTTTATTGGAAACTTTAAAAAATCAGAAAGTATGGATTCCTTCCCTTCGTCCTTCAAGGTGACAATAAGCACTTCAAACTTCTCAAAATCAATATAACGAATGATGTTCAAAAGAACCCTGACAGGCCCTTCATTAACAAGTGATGAAACCACAAAGCAGACACGAACCATAATACCAAATTAAATCAATCTATCAACGAAGCCGTTATTTTTAAGTAATTGCAAAAATCATCTCCTAAATCATGAAGCTTTTGCTCTATAATCTGTTTTTTCGCTTCAAAATTAAGTGTCGCTCTTTTGGCATACTCTCGGATTTCCAATGGCGATAACACGTTAATATCCTCAATAAAATTCTCATCCTTTAAACCAAAAGATTCCATTAAAAAGGATTGCTTAGAATCTCCATTCTCATTCGAATAGCTTGGAGAAGGAAGAAAAAGAAGAAAAGGGCATAGATTCTTTAAACAAAATACCGAATCATGAAAACGATGGGTGATGACGAAATCAAAATACTTAAAAATGCCTGCAAACTCAAGGGGAGAAAGATCTTTAAGCACAATGTCAGCATAAGGAGCTGGCCTTAGAGATACTACCATGTAACCATCCTTACGAAAGACATCAGCTAACTGGTGAGCAAAGAGGTTCGTCTTCACCAAATGAAAACACACAATAGGTTTTTCCAATTCTTGAATTTGCCTCTTCTTCAAATAAACTTGTGCAGGTGCATAGTCAATTTCCAGAGAAAAGGTTGGATCGGGTACAATTTCTAGTCTTGGATCATCTTGAGGCAAAAAATTTTGCACTAAACTAAAAGTGCTTGCATCCCGAACTCCTAACCTATCAAAACTCAGCACGGATTCTTTAAGTAATCGAATTTGGTTCAAAGACAAGCCTCCTATCGAAGTCTCTCTTGCTGAAGCGGCTAGTAAGAATTTCTTGCCGATGACTTCCCCATTTAACCAG
Organism: Geofilum rubicundum JCM 15548; assembly: GCF_000974365.1. Taxonomy (GTDB): domain Bacteria; phylum Bacteroidota; class Bacteroidia; order Bacteroidales; family Marinilabiliaceae; genus Geofilum; species Geofilum rubicundum. The sequence continues at coordinate 22,939 of NZ_BAZW01000049.1, read as the reverse complement.
TAAGGAGATACTTCATTAGAGTCAAATCTAAAGAGTTCAAGAAGTGTATCGCTTCCCACATAAATAGCATCATAATTCAGACTATTGAAAAACTTGAATGCCTTATTTCGACTTTTTGTAACTAATGCTCGTTTTGACCTAGGAAATTTTGAGCTAAATCTATAATACTTCCAAAACTGTTTAATATCTTGCAGTAATGAATCAAAGGTCATTCCAGAAATATAGGGTCTCCACTCGGCCCACCATGAATGATATCGAATAAACTCGACTTGCGAATTCGGATATTGATTTGATAAGGCTTTCAATACGCTATAAGCTTGAAGGTTCATCCCTGGATTAACATCGTTAAAATACGGAATGTCAGTAAAGTAAGTTAAAATGCCAATTCTCTTCATTTTATTCAAATACAGTTAAATACTCGTTTATTTTCTTCCTATCCGATATTGCAACAGGATACTTATCCTTCAGTGCACCCACCCCAATCATAACTATTGGCACTTCATCCTGTTGAAGCCCAAAATGTGTATACAAATCTTTCCTTTTTGAATGCATCATTGCCATAGTCATTGGAATTGTGCCTAATCCCATCGAGTGTAATGCGTACAATAAAGTCATGGAATATAAGCCTCCGTCAATGTATGCTTGATGCTTTTCATTGATAAAAAAGGAATTTAAAGAACATGACACAATAATAACCGTATCAATATTATCTATAAATCCTTTATTTCCCTGCCACTTCAAGAGGTCTTTCTTTTTCTTCTCATTCCTGTAGACATAAACCCTCCAAGGTTGACGATTACATGCAGAGGGAGATTTCCGAGCAATTTCTAAAGCTTTATAAATAAGCTCCATATCAATCTTCTGATCAGAAAAATCTCGAATAGAATAACGCGAGGAGGCCACCCTAGGAAATCCTTGATTTAAGGAATTTAATGTATCTTCTTTTTCAATCCAAATAATTCCACCCACATAATCCGTAACTTCTAAAGACAACCGGCCTCTAATCTCCTCAAATTTGAGCCAAAGTTCGTTATTGAACGAATTCTGGTTTCGGTTAAATTCAAAATAGGATTCCAGAATCGGGATCACTAACGTTAAAAAATTAGAGCTTCCAAATTTGTTGTAATAATAATGAAGCAACTGAATTAAATCTGAAACCTTTTTCTCTCCAAAACCAGGGCGAGGCTTCACCATAGAAAGCCCCTTTTCAATAGCATGACTTCTGATTATAATATCAGCTTCTAATTTGCGTTTATTCTTCTTAAGCCTGACAGCACCTAGATGTTTCGCCAGTTGTAAATATTCAAAATAAATCTCAACCAACAATCTAAACCAAACAACAAAAATATTGTTTCTAATTAGGGTTACAATTCGATCTCTCATAATTTATTTAGTTTTACAACATCCTCAAACATTCGGACATAATCTTTCTCAATCTTTTGAAAGGAATAACGCGAACGGACATCGTCTCTCTGATTCTTTTTTAGTACAGAATAAATTGTCCCATGATTCTCGATAACATAAATCATGATTCGTTCCAGATCTTTCAGCTCACCATTGTTAAAAATAAAACCTGTACGCTCATTTAATATCTCATTCTGAAATTCCTTAAGATTCGATGCAATTACTGGAATGTTATAATTGAATGCAATCTTTAAAGGTCCACTTTGGGAAACATCTGAGTATGGAAGAACAAGATAGTGCGATGAACAAAATAACGATGCTATATCTTCATTAGGAATCAGATCTATCTTTACATCAAAAATACCCGGATAAGTGATTAAATCGCTGTAACTATTCCATTCTTTACATGAACCATATATTTTAACCGAGAAGTTTCTATAACCATATTCATATACATTGCATGCAGCCTTAATTAACAAAGAAATATTTTTGCTTTTTATAATATTTCCAAAATTTAAAAAAACAACCTTCTTTTGATCAGGCTTAGCATTACTAACACCATAATCCTTTAAGCCCAAAGGGATTTGGAATACGTTTTTACCGCTCCACTTTTTGAGAAACAGATCTGTTTGTGATTTTGAAAATAAATGAAAATTTAAAAAATGACCATACAAAAAATCAAAATACTTTTTAGTCAAATACTTATACTTCATACCGGAATGAACCTCTGCTTGATGAACTGCAAGAATAACCTGTGATTTTTTTAATAAAATGGAAAGTAGAAATGCTAAATACGGATAGCCCTGAAGATTAAAATAGATTAAATCAGGTTTGCATTTAATAATATATCGAATCAAAGAAATATAGAAGGGAATCATTTTGACATCTCTAAACCGATATTTAATAGTGAAAAATTTTGCTATATATCTACTTTTATGTTCCAATAATTCTTTCTCAGAATAACGAGAATTCTTTTGTGGAAGAACGACACACCACCTAATATCGAAATAATCATTCAGCCTAGGTATTAAATCTATATCGCAATCAATAAAATAATCAGCTGTAATCCAAGCAATTTTCTTCATTAATTTACCCTTTTCATTTTCAGGACTTACCCACTATTTTTTATGACCCACTATTCTTTAATTACGTTTAAAAACCAATGCAATAGAAAGAATCTTAACTCTTAAAGGAATGTCTTTTACCCTCATTAAATCTATCACACCAAAAAGAAATCCCTTCGAAAAAAAGTGCACACATGTATATGCTTGTTTCTTTATTTGGTATTTAGCTATGTTATTCTCTATCAAACTTGCTAGAAGATATTCCTTTTTTTCTATAGGTTTAACACCTGCAACAAATTCCTTAATCCAACTTATTTCATTTTTAATAGCCATCAGTTTAAAATTCACATTTCCAGTAGAGGAAATGGTCTTTGGATTTCTCCGATAATTTAATAACGGCCTATTGATATGAGCAATTCCATAAACATCTATCATCATATATGCAGTAATATCATCAGATGCCCATGCCAGAGGTTGCTTAAAAAACCCTCCATTACTTCGAAGCACCTCAGTTCTATATACAAAGTCAGAAACGTATTGAACCCTATTGGTAAATAATCTATGCCATATGTTCTCACACAGTGACTCATATTCAGGCCATGACGGTGTCACGCCTATCAATTCAGAAGATTCATTTATAATATTTGACCGACAATGAAAAACATTAAGTTGAGGGTACTTCTCTATTAATGACTTGAAATTAATCAAATAGTCCGGCTCCATTAAATCATCATCTCCCATCAACACAAAATAGTCTCCCTTTGCATAGGAGAGACATTTATTCCAATTATCAACGACATTTAAGGCACCAAAATTGTGCTCATTGCAATGGTATTTTATTCGGTCGTCATTAAAAAAGCTAACAATAGTTTCCAAGTCTTCAGGGGATGCATCGTTAACAATGATAAGCTCAAAGTTTTCGTAAGTTTGATTTAATATGGATTGTATACAATCTTTTAAAAATGCAGCTTTAAAAGCAGGAACTCCAATCGAAAATAATAGTTTATTAGTCATTTGCATATCTGATATCCTTCTGTGAAAATTGTGTACTACTAATGGCGACTCTCTCTATCATAAAAAAATAATTGAAATAGAGGTAACCAAAACATGCTGATCGTATAAGTCAAGATCTAAATTATTCAACTATATAGTTGCTTTTTTGGAAATTAACTGGGCTTGACTACTAACTTCAAACATATACAAAACAATACAAATGGCTGCTATATTGTGATTGCTAAGAAAATACCCTGACATCACATTTGAAAGAAACACAAAAATCAGAAAAAGTTTAAGATATAAGTATTTAGACGGAATTTTAACAAATATAGATTTGAAAAGAATTACACCAACAGCGACCAAACCCAAAAGTCCAAATTGAGCAAATATTTGAGCATAGCCAACATCACTCATAAATAAGCGCATTTGGTCATTTACGATCTGAGTATAAAAATATCCATAAGAACTGTGTTCATGGGGTACCCCATTTCCAAAAATAACAGAAAACAAGCCTGGAGAAAATTCTGTGAAGAAATAGGAATATGCAGTTACTCTGATATCTTCAGTCTGCTGTCCACCAGAAACCTGGAGTTCCGTTAATGAAAACAACGCTTGAATAACAGAGGAATACTCATAAATATAGACACTTAGAACAACACCAAATAATAAGAAAGTTATCTTTTTCCAAATAGAGACTTTCCTTATTAGCACAAACCCTGCAATAAAAAAAGAAAAGAAAATATATTGACGAATAACATGAGCGACAATAATTAGAAATAACCCAATGGAAATCCATAACCAAATGCTTCTTTTTGTGCATACATAGTTACTAATCGCTAAAAAAAAGGACAAGAATAGAAATCCCCTGCCTGGAATAAACAATCTAAAAAGCCCCCTCTGATCCCCAATACCCCTATCTGCAAAACTGCCAAAAATTACATCTGGGGCTTTGGTTAAAGAAAAAAGATACACTATTACATACAAACAAGCTAAGACCCAAACCAAACTGACCATCGATTTAAAGGAAGGTTTAGTTGCTATAAGAAAAAAATATAACACAAAACCCAAATGTGGAAACATTGCCCGCAAAGTCAGCACAGGACTTTGCCCCCAAAATAAAAGAGCCGGCAAAGTAGATATAAACATGCTAAGAAGCAACATGCGCATAGAAGCTGCGAAAACATATGGTTCTGAAGTGTATAAAAAATATTTAAAGGAAAACGCAAAAATAATAGCTAGCATAAACCAATAAAACACCTTCAAAATAGCATCATTAAAAAAAAATGGCTCATAAAAGTAAAATGAGCTTAAGCAAAAAATAAAAACAGCAAGTATGTTAACTGTACTTAACTGAATTTTCATTCGTTCTTTTCTAATTGTCACGTGAGAATATGCTTATCTTCAAACTAAACTGTTACTAATCCTAAACTATAAATGCCCTACTTTAAAAGAACCAACCTTATCTTTTGGATATCAACCACCTTTAATAGAACAAGACTCACTATATAAGCAGCAGTCCAGACTACTGAATTAATCATAATCTGTAATATCAAGGAATCCAATTGTAGATTAATGTTTTTTACCCCTAAATACAATATAAAACCCAAACTTGTAGGAATTACAAATGATTCAAACACTTTCATAGATTTCAAGCCCAAGATTTTATTATTAAAATACAAATAATAAAACAATACCTGTATAATAATATAAGCTAAATATCCCAAAACAGCCGAACCGACTCCGTACTTATTGGTCAATAAAGCATTAATAATCACGGACACTACACATGCAATAGCAGAGCTTAACACCAACATTCTTGTCTTTCCTGTAGCTAAAATTAAACTGGCCACTGGCGTATTATGCAAATACAAAGTTAATGTTAGAACCCATAAGCTAAGCCATTTAGCAAGATGAGAATATTCCGGACCCACATATAATAACAATAATTCATGAGCGCTTAAAACAACTGGAAAGCACAACAATGAAACCAATATACTGGTATATCTCGTTCCCTCGTACGCCATTTTTTCAATAGAAAGTCTGTTGTTTTCCTGAATGGCTTTTGATGTCTTCGGAAGAAAAATACTTGTAAGCATCCCACCTATGGAAATAATAAAAATGGGAAATACCTCAACCACTCTATATTCCGATAAAATGCCAACACCTTCATCGGAAAACATTCCTAAAATTATTGGACGAGATTGTGCTGCAGTATACTGGAATACGCTCATAGCCAAAATTGCCAACCCGTATTTAAATACAACAGCAAAATCTTTCAGGTATAGAGCCGGTAAAATACTACCAATTAATTTTCTTCTTTTACATAAATAAAAATAAGGAAGAATAATAGAAGTATTTACCGCCAGGTAAACTACGAAGTACTGAATCAAACTCCATTTAAACATAATTGTTGCCCCCACAACAACTAAACCCAAAACACTCTTCACAGAAGCAATCTGCTGGGTTTGAGCAATTTTCTCGTCGGCTATAAGCAACTGGTTGAACACAAAAGTCATCCAATTAATTACACTAAAAGCTACGAGGACATACAATAAATAACGAAAAATTTGGAACTCATCTTGGGTAACTTGAAATACACTAGCGCCCCATGTGCCTAAAGAAAACAAAACTGCGCTATTTATTAGGCTGATACCTAAATAAAAAGTTATATTAGTTTGTGCAGTACGGTGAAGCAAATCATATTTACCTGATGCAATCCATTGTGAAAAGAATTTGACGGCTCCAATATTTATGCCCATGTCCAGCAATGCCATATAAGCATTTGTAGCAATAGCCAATGTTAATAAACCATAATTTTCTTTTCCGAAATAACTTAAAAGCAGGGGAATAGTCAAAAATTTAACTCCTGCATCCAATAATTTGGAAATAGCCCCCCAGGCAAATGAAATGGCTATATACTTAACTGTCGACTTAGGCTTTGCCACTCGCGATTAGTTCCAATTTATCAATGTGTTTAATCAGTGTGTTTTTATCCCATAACCACCATTTGGTAGCTTCCAACTTTTCAATGATATCATCTGAGAAACGCATTCTTATCAGTTTCGCAGGGTTACCTGCAACAATAGCATAAGCAGGCACATCCTTAGTTACAACTGATCCGGCACCAACAATAGCCCCATTGCCAATTTGATTCACAGAAGGTAAAACAATCGCCAATTCACCTATCCAAACATCATGTCCTATAGTTAGTGGTGGCCTGCTTACCATATCACGTGGTGCATATCCAACAACAGGATTATACAACAAGGGATGGGTGGTAAATGAATTTTGGGGATGGTTCGCTCTAAATATCCGAATATTCGGAGCAATTGAGCAATAATTTCCAAAATCTACTCCGCCAGGTATATTTTGAGAGGCAAAACATCCACCGTATGAACCATATCCAATATTGATATTGTAGTCCCGTTTGTAAATTTCACGAAGCTCCTTTGAAAACATTCTTCCATTGCTAAACTTAGCAATATAAAATTCTATGAAATATCTAATCTTTAATGATTTAGAAGCTCTGCATCTAACAAATATCAATACTTTTAGAATTATATACCTCATCTTTTATCGATTAGAATTCTTTTTAAAGTTCCAATGAATTCCCGAAATCCACTTGCTATTGATTTGGAAAAAAGATTATTCCAAATCCTCATTCCCTTAAAATTGAGTAATATACCTTTGCCAATTATTGTGGCAAGCACCCGTGAACCAACGACCGATCTTCTTATATATTGATAAGGCTGCATACTTCTGATCTTTTCCATTGGCAGGGTTTGTAAAACGACCTGCTCTTCATGTTGCATTGCTCGCAATAGATCTACAGCTCTAGATGTTCTAAGCAATATAAGACTTTGACCCTCTCTTTCTGCAAAATCAGGATAACCATCTTTGGTCTCCCAAGCATCCCCGGCAGCTAAATCTGCTTGCAAACCAATTCCATCAGGGCAAATTTTACATCTGAAATGTAATTTCTTTCCTAACTTCTTACCCCATGAATCGTTATATGACATTTGGAATTTATTCCCATTAGCATCAAGAAAAGAAAAAAAACCAGGCCATCCGTTACCCCTATATGCCAAATCACGCACAGGATGTCTTACCTGATCAAAAGTATCGATAACATCTTGGGTCGCATGAAATGAGGGTATGCCTGCACAAATAATTGACACAAAGAACTTGAATCTCTCCTTGAATTGAGGATATTCATTTAAAAAATTCTTCAGACCTGATATATCACATGGCTTACCGATAAAAAGATAGCGATCCTCACTGCCCAGCAAGACATCAAGGATACCTTTAAAAACGGAAGACGGTGCATATCGTGAAGCCGAACATGCTAAAACTTCGTCTCTAGTTTTAGATACTCTCAAACAATTCCGCCGATAGTCAGTAAAATCACCTCCCACCTGTAGAACAGCATCAACGGTGTCGTTCTCTAATAAAAAAATGGCCACCGCACTTATAATCCCACCTGAGGAACCTCTCGTTCTAATATGCTTACTTGTCGAGAACCCAGAATAGGATCCTAATACATTCCCCCATATTCTATCCTGCTTTCCAAAATGTTGATCGTTGACAATGTTAACTCCCGGACAGACGCGTAAGATTATATCCTCTTGTTCGACTTGGGACTTCGTGATGACGGGAGCTAAAAATCCATTGGATTGTTCCTGCATTACTGCACAATCTTTTCCAATAATAGCTTCACATAATCCGCACCCAATGCACAAGTCTTTTTCTACTATTTTACTGACAGTCATCACTATACCTCTAAAAATATTTTCAGTTCTTCCATTAATATATTATATTTAGGACCAATAATTCTATCAAAAGATTGCTCAATTTTATCGACTAAATGCCCTCGGTTTTCAAAAGAGTATTTCAGTCCATCCAAAAATTGCTTTTCATCTTGATTAATCAAATCCCCCATAAATGAATAATCTAAAGATTCAACAAACAACCCATTAAATTTCCGGCTATAGGCAACAGGATATACAGGAACTCCGCTAGAAAAAGCAGCTATGCACGCATGCATGCGCGCACCAGTAAAAAAATCAAGCCCGCTAATAAAATTTTTTGCTTGAACTGGATCTAGGAAGAAAGGGGCTATTGTTATTCTATCTGTATTATACTCTTCTTCAATACTAAGCGCAACCTCATAATCGTTTTCGATATGTGAGTTCAAATCAAGAACATGAGGAACCAAATGAATTTGAACATTCTGTTGAGAAAAAAAGTAATCTATCACTGCCCTCATTAGCTGAGCATAATCCACTTTAAAACCAAATTGATTATTTTTAGTATAACCACCATGCCACATTAATGATGAGATATTTAATCCTACATTAATTTTTCCATTTGAAAACACCCTTTTTGTGTACGGCATAAAGAAAGCCATATCAGTCAATTCCTTCACTCTCTTCTGTAAAGTATTATTTATCACATAATCATAACTTAATCGATCCCTTGCCATCACTACACTGCTTTTCTCAATACTTTTCTTAGCCTCCTTGGCTAATAGCACGTTCTTGAAAGGTCCAATTGTCTGCGGCAATAACATTATTTTTTTACCCAAAAGACGAAATAACTTCTTTGGAGTATTTATGTTGATAAATCGCTGTTCTCCATATATGTCTGAAAAGCTATCCCCCTCTCCAATATCCAAAACGAAATTGGTATTATTTATAATATTGTGGGACAAAAGAAAAGAAAATGCAAACTTAATAGTTCCTTTAATTCCTTTATCCACCAAAAAGGGGAACTGGGTAAACCGAATTATCGAATCTCCTACGCAAATTGAACCTTGAACTATTCGCTTTGATTTGCCCACGATGCATATATTAAATGAAGTCCCAGTATCCTTAGAGATCTTATCTAATAAAAATAATGTCGAATATGCCAACGCACCAACGCCTCTGTTTCCGCTAAAGGGGTTTATTCCAAGTACTATTATGTTTTTTGCCATCCTCTCTATTTAATCTTAACTCAATTTTATTTTAACCCTTGCCATATCCAAAAATTCAAAAAGAAGATGCTTGTAAATTTGTCCTACTTGCCGATTCCTTGGTAATGGAATCCAATGGTCCCGAGCATTCTGCCATTACTAACATTCCGCCCATCAAAAACAAACGCCGGCTTCTTCATACCCTCAAAAACCTTTTGCCAATCATAGGTTTTAAACTCGTCCCACTCAGTCAACACAGCAACAGCATGTGCATCGTCCATAGCCTCGTAAGGATCGTTGACAACTTTCACCAAACGACGGTTTTCATCCTCTGAACGGGTGTTGAGGTAATCCAGGTCGGCGTATATCTGTTCGGCTTTGACTTTGGGGTCGTACACCCATAATTCGGCTTGTTCGTTAAGGAGGTAGTCTGCCACGTAGATAGCGGCTGATTCGCGGGTGTCGTTGGTGTCTTTTTTGAAGGCCCAGCCGAGCATGGCGATTTTTTTGCCGCTGACGGTGTTGAAGAGTTTTTGAACGATGTTTTCGGCGAATCGGCGCTTCTGGTAGTCGTTCATTTTGATGACTTGTTCCCAGTAGTCGGCGACTTCAGTGAGGCCATAACTCTGAGCGATATAAACGAGGTTCAGGATGTCTTTCTGGAAGCAGGAACCGCCGAAACCGACGGAGGATTTCAGAAATTTGGGGCCTATGCGACTGTCCATGCCGATGGCTCTGGCGATTTCATCGACATCTGCGCCGCTTTTTTCGCACAGGGCGGAAATGGCATTGATGGAGGAGACGCGCTGGGCCAAAAAGGCGTTGGCGGTGAGTTTGGAAAGCTCAGACGACCAAACATTGGTGGTCAGGATGCGATCGCGATCGACCCATCCGGCGTAGATGTCGGCTAAGGCGTTCAGGGCACGCTGTCCGGCTTCATCCTGTCCCCCACCTATCAGTACGCGGTCGGGCTTATGCAAATCTTGCACGGCGGTGCCTTCTGCCAGAAATTCAGGGTTGGACAGTACCTGAAAATTCAGGTCTTTGCCTTCGGCGTTGAGGATGGTGCGGATGGACTGGGCGGTACGAACAGGCAAGGTTGATTTCTCGACCACAATCTTATCGCTCTTGGCCACCCGGGCAATTTGACGGGCGCACAGTTCTACATATTTTAAATCAGCGGCCATGCCTTTGCCGATACCGTAGGTTTTGGTGGGGGTGTTCACAGAAATGAAGACCATCTCGGCGGCATCAATGGCGTCCTCCACATCGGTGCTGAAAAAGAGGTTTCGGCCACGTGCTTCGGCCACGACTTCCTTGAGTCCCGGCTCGTAGATGGGTAAATTATCTAAATTGGGATCGTTCCAGGCGGCTATGCGCTGCTCGTTCATATCCACAACGGTGACTTTGATACCGGGGCATTTTTGGGCGATGACGGCCATGGTGGGGCCACCTACGTAACCTGCGCCTATGCAGGCTATACTTTTTATTGCAATTGGTGCTGTCATAATGCTAAATAATATCTCTTGCAATCAAGGAAGAGAATGCAAGAAGGTTGAGTACTGGTATATAATAAAGCTATTCTTTGTATGCTGCAAACTGCACTTTCATATTCCCCCATATCATTCGCCCAAACAACAGTCCCAGCCCTAAAAATCCCCCAAGAAATACAGAGACGATCAAAATCATCTTCTTTTTGGGAGCACTCTTCTCATCGGGGACGACGGCGGGTTGTATGATTTTGACGACGGGGGTTTCTTCCTGTAGCTTGAGTTTGCTTTGTTCGAGCTGACGGGCCAAGGTATTATACACATTGAAGGCCAAATCGTACTCGCTTTGCAAGCGCTGTTCGTGGGTCTGGGCCAAGGCGGTGAGTTGTCCGTGACTGCCATCCCGGTACCGGGCCAGGGTTTCCTGGGCCGCTTCGAAACGGTCAGAAGCTTCAGCGTAGCGCTCTTCTACAAACTCAAGGTCTTCACGTACTTTATCGGTCTTGTAGCTGATAACGTATTCCGACAACAGCTCTGAGACGCGGTTGGCCACTTCTGCGGAGAGGCTGGCGGTGGGCATCTCTACGGTAACGGTGATCATACCGGTTTGCTTGCCCATTTCAAAGGTAATGCTGTTTCCAAGCCATTCCAACGTTTCACGTTCTTCTTGGGTCAAGCGAACCACCTTGCTTTCGCCGTCTACCGTCTGCACCACTTCTTCTGTCTCACCTTTCAGGGCATTAATTACAACGAAGGGCAGACCAATGGTGTATTTGGTGATGTAGGACAACAGGGATGTTTCCCGATGCTCTGTATAATAGGTATGGAGACTCAACCTTCCCACTTCGGGGAAGCTGGTCTCGTACTGCATCAGCATTTGCAAAAACGGGACGCTTTGAATGATTTCCGGATAATAGTCGGTGGGGATGCCACCATCCTCCACTTGTGCCGATAAATTACCCAGGCCAAACTGGGAGGCCAGACCTCCCAAGGCACCCAAACTACTGCTTTTATTGCTCTCAGGAATGAGTTTAACGGTAGAGGTGTATTTTTCTGGACTGGTGAAGGCCACTACGAGTCCCAAAACGACAAATACACCAATCACTTTTAATATCAGCCAGCGGCCGTTCCAGATATGGAGCATCAAGGCGACCAAATCAATTTCATCGTCCTGGATGATGGGGGGAGTCGATGCTTTATCGGTAACGGGGTCTTGAGTTGTCTGAGTCATTGTATCAAAAATAAATTACTGGACTAGAAACGGGACATGGCGGTGATGACAACGGCGGCCATGGATACCACGGAACTTAATATGGTGATGCGTTCGCCGGGCGTCATAGGGGGTCGTTCGATTTTTTGCGGCACTACGATCTCTGCGCCTGGCTCAATTTTCGGAGAGGCACTAAAAAACAGAAAGTTGTTGCGGGTTTCCACATCACCGTTGGCATAGACCACATAGGCTTTTCGTCGGCGGGCATTCTGGCATAGCCGCCAGAACCATCCACATAGTATTTCATGCGCTTCCATTTGTCGTAACGGATTTCAGAATCGCGCAGTACGCCGCCGGACACCCGGACGGTCTGCAATTCGGTAGGAATGCGTACCACATCACCGGGGCGCAGGAAAAGATCATCATCGTACCGGGATTTTTTATGATCTCCGGCATATTGATGCCGATGAAATTCTGTACATCGCCCTCTTTATCGATCACCAAATGAGCACCCAGCTCAACGTCGGTGTCCACGCGCTCCAGCTGCTTGTGCGAACGCAACATGGTGGCGCCCTTGGCGTAAGCCTCGTCGGTCAATCCCCCGGCCCGTCGGATTAAATCAGAAATACGCTCATTGCGGTCGCTCAGGGTATATTCACCGGGAAACATGACTTGTCCCTCAATGCGAATTTTATCCTGTACGTGGTAGTCGGGTCGCGCCCGAACATACACCTGATCGAAGGGCTTCAATTCAAAGCGCTTGGCTGAACCGGCCAGCGACAAGTCTCTTTCCACCCCAAAGACAAAGATTTCGGCCAATTCAGAGCCTCTTTGGTCGGGCAAGGCTTCACCCAAAATGCGTCGGTTGACTTCAATTCTGGCTTCAGAGGCCGAGCTCAAAAAGCCATCGGCCATCAAAATCAGATCTTCGAGGGTCATTCCCTGTCGGTACTGGTAACGGCCTCTTTCCCTGACTTCGCCACCCAGGGACACGGTCATCTCTTCGCGCATTTCGTGAATGCTTTTTATGATGACCTGATCTTCGGGCTGAAGTTGGATATCGTAACTGTCTGGACTATTTAGCACCTGATCGACATTGAAGGAAACAATGCTGTAGTCGAAATTTTCGGTGAGACGGTTGATCACGGCGCGCGACCGGAACACATCCGGCTTGACGCCATCCGCCATGGCGATTAGCTCAGAGAGCATCATGCCTTCGGTCAGTTCAAAATCACCAGGGCGCCATACGGCACCGCTGATGCTTACCCTATTGGCAAAACGGTCCAATATGCGATCGACTTCAATAACGTCCCCATTATAGAGTGGAAAGTTGTTGAAATCGGATTGCTCAACGGTGAGCATTTTAAATTCCTTCTCGGTATTTCGCTTAACCCGGACTTGTCCGGTATAGGCCTCATCGGTATAATCTCCTGTGAATTCAATCAATTGTGCCAGCGTCTCCTCATCAGTTATCTCGTAGAGGCCGGGTCGACGGACCTGTCCACTCACCTCTACCCGGTTCTGTATGGTAGCCACCCGAATCACATCCTGATCTTGCAGGCTTACATTGTTGGTCTGGTCGCCCCGTAACAACAAATCATAAATATCGAGTGTTTTCAGAATGGTATTGTTGCGTATGATCTCTACCTGACGGAAGGAACCAATGCGGTTGGGTCCACCCGCTTTATATAAAGCATTAAATACGGTGGCCAGGGAAGAGACGGTATAGGTGCCGGGGGTCTCTACTTCGCCGATAACCGTCACCTGAATGCTACGAACGCGGCCCAGACTCACCCGCGCGAAGGTATTCTGACCAGCTTCTCCGGGACGTAGTCCACGGTACAGTTGTTTCAAATTTTCTATAATGCGACGGTCGGCCTCCTCAATGGTCAGACCATGCACATAAATGGGTCCAAGGTTATCAATGGTAACGGTGCCTTCCGGACCAACTTCCAATTGATGCAGATTGCTGGTAGCCCCCCAGATATCGACCACGAGCTCGTCGCCGGGTCCCAATACATAATTGACGGGTGTGGGGATGTTCATGGCAGGTTCAAAGCTTTGATCGCCCCCCCGAAACAAGGACCGTCCAAAAATCATGGGTCCGTCCTGGGTGGCAGCAGAAGCATGAGCCGGTATTGGTTCAATAGGTTGATAGCTCACAGTATCATCTCTTAACACGGGGCCACCATTGGTTGGCGTGTTGGACTCTGTTTGTAATTGCTGCGCCCTTTGCATCAACTGAGCGGCTACAGAAGGCGATAGACCACGGGCTTTGGCCATCTCCATGGCTTGCGTATGGGATATTCCCTCTTTTTCTCCGCGCTGGATGAAGGATTTCAGTTGGGCATCACTAATGTCGGCCGACCTGACACGGGATAAATCCGTGTCGCCCAAGCCTTGGGCATAGACTTCAGTGGATAAAAACATCAGAAAGCCCAGAAACAGATAATAAAAGAGCTTGTGAACCTTCAGGTTACTTTTATTGTTTCTACTAATCATATGAATGGTGAAGTTAAGATTGTCAATTTTTCGATGCAAAGCTATATATTATTAGCCACTTGTGCTGTATATCAAGAAGTTACATTATAACTTTTTCACGCCTTCGGCACTGTCAGTCCCTTCAGGGCTGCAAATGTAGCCAAAAAAAGTGCCAAAAAGGAATTAAAAAACCTCTTGTTAAGGCTTTTTAAGGCATTCAGAACCGCGCAAAAAGCAAAGACCATGCTTTTCAACTATTTAACCCAAAAAGTCTAAGTGTTCAAATCACAAAAAGACAGTTACCCCCATAACGAAAAAACGGAAAGAGGGTTTCACAAATTATGTGAAACCCTCTTTTTTTTGTGCTATAGCCGCACGGGCTGATACTTTTTTCTGCAGCAAAAAAAAGTATCAAAAAATGCCGCCGCTGCTGAAAAATAGCTAAAAAACCTGTAATTCACCTAAAATCTGCGAACTCGCTTCGCTCAAACAGCGCAGATTTTTTACGCTGAATCCCTTCTTTTTTTTAACGCGATTTTTCAAAGGCGGAAAGCCCAATTAGAAGAAAAACTTCGCTAAGAAGAGCAGCGCCAAAATATACATCACCAGTGAAACTTCTTTATGTTTGCCCGTCAATAATTTGAGCAGAACATACGACAACATACCAAATACGATACCTTCGGCAATGCTATAGGCCAGGGGCATCATGATAACGGTAAGGAATACCGGAATGGATTCGGTGTAGTCGTCGAAGTTGATTTTAAGAATGGGCGACAACATAAAGGAACCGACCAAAATAAGTGCTGGAGCCGTGGCTGCGCCGGGCACCATCAGGAAGATGGGGGCGAAAAACAGGGCCAAAGCAAACATACCCGCGGTGGACAGGGCGGTGAGACCGGTGCGGCCGCCTTCGGCGACGCCGGAGGCGCTTTCCACATAGGTGGTAACGGTGGAGGTTCCCAACATGGAACCGACGGTGGTACCCACGGCATCGGCAAAAAGGGCCTGCTTGACGCGTGGCAATTTGCCATTCTTGTCGATCATATTGCTTTGGAAGCGACGCCTACCAGGGTGCCAACAGTATCGAACAAGTCCACAAACAAGAAGGTGATCAGCACGACCAGCATGTCGGTGGTGAATATCTCACTGAAGGCAAACTTGAAGAAAATGGGCTCCAATGAAGGGGGCAGACTCACCCAACTGCCGGTGGGCAGATTGGTCACACCCAATGGAATACCGACGATGGCAGAGGCAAAGATACCGATGAGCAGAGCGCCTTTGACTTTAAGCGCCAGCAGGACGCCGGAAACAATCAGACCAAAAAGGGCAATCCAAATGGTGTGTTCGGCCATATTACCCAGGGTGATCATGGTGGCGTCGCTTTTCACGATTAAACCGGCATTCTGCATACCAATAAAGGCGATGAACAGACCAATACCCGCTGATATGGCGTGTTTGATGTTCATCGGAATGGCATTGACAATAACCTCACGAATGTTGAAGGCGGTCAATAGTAAGAAAATGATACCTTCCAGGAATACGGCTGTCAGCGCAAACTGCCAGCTGTGACCCATGGCCAAAACAACGGTGAAGGCAAAGAAAGCATTCAGTCCCATACCCGGCGCCAGCGCAAAGGGCAACTTGGCCCAGAGGGCCATCACCAGTGTGGCGACGACGGCCGACAAGGCGGTGGCGGTAAATACGGCATCGGCGTCCATGCCGGTGGCCGACAAGATGCCGGGATTGACGGCCAGAATATAGGCCATGGTCATAAACGTGGTAATACCGGCGATGATCTCGGTACGTACCGTGGTTTTATTTTCCTTTAACTTGAAGAATTTATCTAACATATGGTTGGCTTATTGCTCGATTAGAAATTCCATTTAACGGCGAGGGTTGGGCAAACCTTAAATCCTTCGACTGTAAAATTATTGGCTAATTCAATTTCAGTACCGGCAGAGAAATGTTGACCAAAATTATACCACAACTGTGGCTCAGTAAGGAATACATAGTCGGTAGTATTTGCTCCCCAACCAATCTCTTGCTTCCAGAAATCAGCAAATCCGGAAAAGGTAACTTTACCTTCCAACAGCTGAAGCGCCCATACACCAGTTAATTGAAATCCATTTTGTGCATCGCCGCCTTCGGGTGCTTTAATGTGCTTAAACAATCCTTGCAAGGTGAAGATTTTTGAATAGTCAGCGTTGTTCCATGTATATTGTGCACCGGTTAACCAGGCATCATTAATATAGGTTCCGCCATTGTATTCAATTTGAGCAGCCCATGGAGAATCCCAGAACTTTAGAGCACGGCTAATTTCCATGTAAGCAAAGGAAACGGAATTTCCAAAATCGGCATTGTAGTCAAAATCTACAAAAATGAAAGTACTTCCCCATTGGTCGGGCTTAAACATTTCGAAGGTGGTGGTCACATAATTACGATCTTCCCCCATGTCGTAATGCACTTGTAAATTCTGTGCGCTGACAAATCCAAAGGCACACACCAATAATAAAACCGCAGAAAACTTTTTCATTGTAATACGTTTAGTTTTAGTTAGTAACAATAATAACTTGTAGGTTGGACAGTTAAATTGCGCGCAAAAATAAGTAAAAATCCATTCGCAGCTATTAATTTTTGTCAGTAAGGGCTAAAAAAGAATCAATCTAATAAGTTTTTTATCAACCAATTGGATTTGAAACTGTTTATCAATGATAGGAACCCAAACATGAAAACAATGTCACAATCAAAGACTTATCTTATTACCGGCGCCAGTTCGGGACTGGGTCACGCGGTGGCCCAAAGAATATTACTCAACAATGAAAAGGTTTTTCTGGTGGCCAGAAGGGCCGATGAATTGGAAGCCCTGCAGGATGCCTATCCCTCATTGGTCCGTTACCGAACGGGCGATTTGACGGATTCGGCTTTCATTGATGAGCTGGTGACCGAGCTGCCCCACCCTCTGGCGGGGGCTTTTATAAATGCAGGGGGACCACCGGCGGGGCGATTGGAGGAACTTTCTATGGCGGATTGGGATGCGGCCTACCAATTGGTGATTCGGTGGAAGGTACAGCTCACGCAACAACTACTTCCCATGTTTAAAGAGAATCAATATGGTCGTCTGCTATTCAGTGAGAGCACTTCGGTGACCCGACCAGTGGAGAATCTGGGTCTGAGCAATTCTTTACGCATGGCCATGGTGGGCTACGTCAAAACACTGGTCCAGGAGCAGGCCAACTCGGCATAACCTTCAATATTCTGGCGCCCGGTTTTCATGAGACCAAACGGTAGAGGGCTTGCTTGAGAAACTGAGTGAGCAGCGCCAGATCAGCACCAACGCAGCCAAAAAATCCATTGTGGAAAAAATCCCCACCGGCGCTATGGGACAGCCGCAGGATTTCGCTTCCCTGGCGGTATGGATATTGAGCGATGAGGCAGGCTTTCTGAACGGACAGGTGGTGAACCTGGAAGGCGGCACAAGTGTGTAAAAGTGTGATTTAAGGGCTGCCCTCTATCTATTGTGGATTAATCGTCGTAAATTGTAAGAAACAGGTTTTTAACCAGACACGCGCCTTTGAGAAGGCCCGATTTTAAATGAACGGGTTTGGCATCATCAGTCCGTGAAGTTGAGCACCAAACTTTAACTAATTATTTACGTGAGAAAGATAAATCCGGCCTATAAAAAATATGTCAAACTGCCCAATGTCAAGCTGCCCAACGTCAAGCAAAAGGCCATAAAGCTGAGCGATAAAACCATTGAAAAGAAAGAGCTGGCAACCATCTTCTTTTCAGAATTGGGTGAGTTTTTCTTGTTTCTGTTCAACACTTTCAAAGAGACCTTTTCGCGCGAGTTTGAATTCAAGGAATTCCTGCGTCAGTGCTTCCAAATTGGTAACAGAACACTTCCGCTCATTTCGGTGACGGGCGTGGTGATCGGATTGGTTCTGACCATACAGTCGCGACCGGTGCTGGCCGAATTTGGTGCGGTGTCCATGCTGCCCGGCATGGTGGCGGTGTCCATTATCCGGGAGATGGGACCGGTGGTCACAGCGCTTATTTGTGCCGGCAGAATTGGTTCGGGCATGGGAGCGGAACTGGGATCAATGAAGGTAACGGAACAGATTGACGCCATGGAGGTGTCTTCGACCAACCCCATGCGCTTTCTGGTGGTAACGAGGGTTCTGGCGGCCACCCTGATGATTCCTATCCTGGTGCTTTATGCCGATGCCCTGGGGATTCTGGGAAGTTGGGCGGGCGCGAATATCAAAGGGGATGTTCCCTTTGTGCTTTTCATCTCTCAGGCTTTTGCAGCCATTGGCTTTGATGATTTACTGCCTGCCGTGGCGAAGACCATTTTCTTTGGGGCAGCTATTGGACTGGTGGGTTGCTATAAGGGCTATACGGCCGGACGGGGAACGGAAAGTGTGGGAAAAGCGGCGACTTCTGCGGTGGTGCTCTCTTCTTTGTTTGTGATTCTTATCGATTTGATTGCTGTACAGATTACTGATATGCTTTAACTATGGATAATATAATGACGGTCGGGAATGAAACTTCTGGCGCCGATCCGGTGATGGATCGGGAACACATTCTTGAAATTGACCATCTCGCTAAGGCCTTCGGGAGCCTTGACGTACTCAATAATTTATCGCTCAAACTATACAATGGGGAGAATCTGGTTGTGCTGGGAAAATCCGGCTCTGGGAAATCGGTTCTGATCAAATGCATTGTGCGCTTGTTGACGCCGGATCAGGGAACAATCAAGGTGTTTGGAGAGAATGTGAACGACCTGACGGATAAAGGTCTGGAGGAAATGCGTGAGAAAATCGGCTTTCTGTTTCAAAGCGGTGCCTTGTATGATTCCATGACGGTGAAGGAGAACCTGGAGTTTCCGCTGAAAAGAATAAAGAAGGGACTTTCGCGAAAGGAAATCGACGCCAAGGTGGAAGAAGTTCTGGATAACGTAGGACTGGGCCAAACCTTAAACAAAATGCCCTCGGAGTTATCGGGCGGCATGCGCAAAAGGGTGAGTCTGGCCCGCACCATCATTGTGGATCCCATGATCATGCTCTATGATGAACCGACCACCGGACTGGATCCGGTGACCTCGGATGAAATCAGTGAACTCATCAATGAGGTGAAGGCGAAATATAAAACATCCTCCATCATCATTACGCACGACATTGAATGTGCCAAGCAACGGCCGACCGCATCATCATGCTGCAAGACGGGGAAGTCTATATGGAAGGGAGCATAGAGGAATTCAACACCTCGGCGGATCCCTTGATCAAATCATTTTTTAAATGATTTTTGTTTAGTGTGGCGCCTTCTAGACAAAAATATCCAAACACACCGTTTTACAATGGGCAATAATTAGACTTTATTCAATATACTATGGATACACATTCACAAAATTTCAAAGTCCGTCTGGGACTCTTTATAGCGGGTGGGCTGACCATTTTCGTCATTGCCATCTTCATCATTGGCAAGCAGCAGAATCTGTTCAACCCGGTTTTTAAGGTGACGACTAATTTCTTTAACGTGAGCGGTTTGCAGGTGGGCAACAACGTTCGCTTCTCGGGCATCAATGTCGGCACAGTGGATAACATTAAAATCATCAATGATTCAACGGTGCAGGTGGACCTGCTCATCAGAAAAAATGTGCAGCAGTTTATCAAGTCGGACAGCGAAGCCACCATCACCTCGGAAGGCATTATTGGCGACCGGGTGGTCATGGTTACACAGGGGACTTTCGAGGCACCGATGGCCCGGGATGGACAGATTATATCATCCATTGAGCCCATTGAAACCGATGCCATTATCGCCAGTCTGCAATCCTCATCCGCTGATGCCGAGGTTATTACCAGGCAGTTGGCCGAAATCATGGTCAATATCAACACCGGTCAAGGGGTGATTGGCCGCTTGATTCAGGATTCCACCATGGCAGAAAACATCAATCTGACCATCGCCAACTTAAAGAAGAGTTCGGAAGGCATTGATGAAACCATTGAGATGACCAGGGTCAATCTCTTTGAATTCATGGAGAAACTGCAGCTCACTGTGGCCACTACAGAGACGGCGACAGTGGCCCTGGGGGAAATCATGACTAAAATTAACAGTGGGGAGGAAACCCTGGGAATGCTGATACAGGATACGACGGTGTCGAACACGCTCAACCGGACTTTAATCAATCTGGAACAGAGTTCGGAAAAGCTGGATGAGAACATGGAAGCCCTTCAGCACAATTTCTTGTTCCGAAGGTATTTCCGGAAAAAGGCCGAAGGGAAAATCGAAGATAAGGAAGCGGACCAGGAAGCGGCTCAGGAGTGAATAAAAAACACGTTGATATAGGATCCCCTGGAAAACAAGAAACGATGTGGCTCAAAACTGTGATTCTTCTGTTGGGCATTTCATTCCTATACCATGATTATGCGCTGGCACAGGAGAAGCCCCGTTACGAGAACATCGAATCTTATTCGACCAGCAGCCGGTTTACGCAGTTCATGTACCGACTGTTTTATAAACCCATTGCATCCACGCCCGTCCCGACCGACTCGGTGGTGCGGCCCCCAAAAGCACCTTACAGTGCTTTTGAAGGGAAAACTATCCGGAACATCGACATCACCACCCTCGATCCTTTTGGCTATTCGCTGGGCGATACAGCCGCTGCCACCACCGGTTTCTTATCCACCCTGGGTAATCGCTTTCACATAACCACCCGGGAATCCATCCTGCGGCACCTGTTGTTGATGAAAGAAGACCAGGTCTTTGACTCTTTACTGGTTCGGGAGTCGGAGCGACTGGTCCGTACCGGCAAGCACCTGACAGATGTGGCTTTGTGGGTGAAAGCAGGTCCTGAGAATGCCGACTCGGTAGATATATCCATTCGCCAACTGGATAAATGGAGCATTCTGCCCGGTGGTACTTTTAACGATGAGCTATGGTCCTTTCGTCTGGGGGACGACAACTTCCTGGGGCTTGGTCATTCCTTCCAAAACGAAATCATTCGTAACCGCCCCTCGGGGGAATACGACTTCACCACCAAATATCACATTCCCAACATCCATAACACCTTCATCCATTCCACGCTGATGTATGGCAGCTCTCAGGACGGCAACTATGTTCGAAGTGTGGCCCTGGAACGCCCTTTCATTACGCCGTTTATGGAATAGGGTGCGGGAATAGCCATTTCGCAGATAGCGGAAAATGATTCGGCCCGACAAGGTGCTTACCGGCCTTACAGCTATAATTCGCAGGACTTCTGGGCGGGTAAGGCGACGCGCATTTTTAAAAGCGATTCGGAATACGACCGAACAACCAAACTGATCACATCCCTGCGCTTTAACCGCATCCGCTACCTCGAAAAGCCGCCGGCAACGGTAGATACCCACCGCTATTTTGCAGATGAGAATTTTTACCTGGCTACCATGGGTCTGTCCACCCGCCGCTATGTCCGGGAAAAGTACCTGTTCAATTTTGGCTTAACCGAATATGTGGCCACCGGCAGAATAATTGCGCTCACAAGTGGATATAGGGAGAAAAACGAAATGGGCATGTTCTATTATGGGGCCCAATTTTCAACAGGCAAATACCGTCCGTGGGGCTATTTTAGCTACAACCTGGAATTGGGTTCCTTCATGCATGAAGGGCAGGCCGAGGAAGGTGTTCTGAGGGTGGGACTGGACTATTTCACAGAACTGGTGGAATGGGGCCCTTGGAAGCTTCGGCAGTTTGTTAAGCCGGGTCTCACCATCGGCTTTAATCGCTATGGATACAACCGGCTGACCCTGAGTGACGATTATGGCATGGATGTTTTCGACAGTCCCATAATAGAAGGCAATAGCCGGCTATTGCTGACCACTCAAACACAAACGTATGCCCCCTGGGATTTTATCGGCTTCCACTTTGGCCCCTACCTCAATCTGTCCCTCGGTGTCATTGGCGATGCAGGCCATGGCCTTCAATCGGGCCGCTTGTATTCCAAAATTGGCCTGGGCGTGCTCATCAAAAATGACAACCTGGCCATGAATACCTTTCAACTATCCCTGGCCTACTACCCTGTTATTCCGGGATTGGACAACAATCAACTAAAGTTCAACCGCTTCAAAGTTTTGATTTTGGCCTGCCTGATTTTGAAATTGGGAAGCCGGGGAAGGTGGGGTGTTGGTAGGGGAAGGGTAAGAAGGGTTGATGGGGTAGATTGGGTAGGATGGGTTAAAAGGAGGGAAAGGGAGAGAGGGGTAGGAAGGGTGGATTGGGTAGGAAGGGTAGATGGGGTTGAGAGGGTTGGAAGGGTTGGTGGGGTATAAACGCAAAAAGAGGACACCAGAATTAACTGATGCCCTCT
>NZ_BAZW01000050.1 GCF_000974365.1 Geofilum rubicundum JCM 15548 | reverse complement strand
GCTTTAAATTCAAAACCCTGTATGGGCACCTGCCCAGTTCGCATGTGGAGAAAAACAATTAATACAGCCAGACCAGTTCAAAACGAGCAAGTTGCTTGCCCGCTTTATTAAGGACCAACTGATCATCTACCACCTCATAGTCCAGCAGTCCATCTAACAACTCGAACAGCGCCTTTTCAATAGAATGACCGCCACAAGCCATTTTGGTAGCACCCAATGCGGAGAACACCACCTGACGCCCCTCTTTCAATGCATAGCTGCCAAAAAAGGAATTACACCCACTGCTTCCAAGCACCCGTTGATCAAACGAGCGAAAAACCAGATGCGGCTCTTTGTGCCAATGCGCATCATACGACAAAGTGTTCCCTTCAAGCTCTATCAGCTTCCAGTACTTCTCCTCTATATCCGACACTTTGGGCAAAACATACTTATCTGCCAAAGCCCCTGTGATAACCGAGCCTTCCTTGTCCAATTGCCTGATATGGTTTTCACCCACGGCGTAGCTAACAGGCGCAAAAGAAACATCAACCCCCATTAATGTAATCCTATTCCCCTGCTTATTCCACTCAAATCTTCCAGTTTCACTAAAAACATCGGGACCTTCATCCTGGTAAGTCGTTTCAATCCGGTAAGTATGGTCACTGTTCAGGTGTATAACCGTTTCGATTCCGGGACAGCTGGCGCAAGGTAAAACACCTCTGTAAGTCCCCGCCCAATCCAGGGCATTCCTGCTCGTATCACCCGTCCATCCAGTCACCCCGGCTACATCCTGCACACTCTTGCAGGAAACCAATCCCGCCAATAACACCAAGGGCATCAGGCAAATGCTTCTTCTAAACATCATCATCCGTAATTAGATTAAAGAAACATGATACAGAAAAACGCCAAAGGTTGCGTAGAGCTCCCTACCCTATTTTGACAGAAGTCATGGTAATAGAGCCCGCCACCGTTTTATCGTTGAACAAACTCACCGCCTCATTACCCGTCTTTAATCCCATTACATACAAAAGCGGCAGATAATGCTCAGGGGTGGGCACGGCCAGCTCAAAGGACTTGCCGTGGCAACGATAATTAATGAGCCGCCTGTGGTCATCATTCAGAATAAAGTTTTTCATTTTTTCGGAAGCTTCAAGGGCCCAGTCGTAGCCATAAATGCTGTTCATTTTTCCCCACTCCAGCAGGCGCAGGTTATGCACCATATTGCCGCTTCCAATAATCAGAATGCCTTTTTCGCGCAAGGCGCGCAGCTCACCGGCCAATTGATAATGATACTCCGGCGTTTGCAGGTAATCCAGACTCATTTGCACCACAGGGATGTCGGCGCCCGGATAAAGGTGCTTAATAACACTCCAGGCCCCATGATCCAGACCCCAGGCATCATCCAGCCCCAGCTCGGCTGAATGCACCACTTCCTGAGTCAGGTGGGCCAGAGCCGGGGAGCCGGGGGCAGAATACTGCACCTCAAACAACGCCTTTGGAAATCCCCCAAAATCATGAATGGTGCGGGGCTGCTCCATGCCAGTGACAAAAGTGCCACGGGTTTCCCAATGGGCAGAAATACACAGTATGGCCTTTGGGGTGGGCAGACCTTCTGCCACCTTCCGGAAGCCTTGCACAAACTCATTTTCTTCGATGGCGTTCATGGGACTTCCATGGCCCAAAAATAGCAGCGGCATTTTCGGTGTGGATGGAAAGCCATCCGCTATTTTATTTAAAGTTGTCAGACTCATCATCCAGTTTTTAAAGGAACTGGTAGCTTCCCCGCTACCAGTTCATGGGCACTTCCATTAACAGCACCTCGGCATCGCCTGAAAGGGCTTCCAACTTAAAGCCGTCCGTCTCCCAAATGCCAAAGCCATCGCGTTCATTCAGCTCAGTGCCGTCGATATTCACATCCCCTTTAAGGACAAAGACATACACACCGTTACCACTTTTCTTCAGAAGATATTCAACCCCAACACCTTTGTCAAAATTCCCCAGGTGAAACCAGGCCTCCTGATGCACCCAAACGCCCCCGTCTCCGGCATTTGGAGAAAGAATCTGCTGCAACCTGTTGCGCCGGTCCGCCAAATTCAAGGAAATCTGATCGTAGCGTGGCGGATGTCCCTTTTGATTGGGAAACACCCAAATTTGCAGGAACTTCACCGCCTGATCCCGGTTCTTATTGTACTCGCTGTGGGTAATTCCGGTACCGGCGCTCATCACCTGAATGTCGCCCTTTTTTATAACCGAGACATTGCCCATACTGTCGCTGTGCTCCAGATCACCTTCCAAGGGAATGGAGATGATTTCCATATCGCTGTGGGGATGGGTTCCAAAACCCATCCCTTCTGCCACATAATCGTCGTTCAATACCCTAAGGGCCCCAAAATGCATCCTTTCGGGGTTCTGATAATCGGCGAAACTAAAAGTATGTCTGCTGTGCAGCCAGCCGTGGTTGGCGTCACCACGACTGTCTGCCTTATGCACGACTGTTTTTGCCATAATTTAATCCTTTCTTTTAAAAAACCCTTGACATCAATACACTTTATTTCATTAAAAGGCACTCTGTTTTTCTCTGTGCCTCTCTGTGTAACAATTAGTTACAAGGAGCTTCACAGAGAATTCACGAAGGACCACAGAGAGAAAAGCCAGTCGTTTAATTAAGCCTGTTTCACAAACTGCACCTCACCGGCTATTTTGACCTCATCACTCACCAATACACCGCCCGTCTCCAGCACTGCATTCCAATTGAGGCCCCAGTCCTTGCGGTTAATTTTTCCACTGAATGAAAATCCCGCCTTCTCGTTGCCCCAGGGATCTTTATTGGTACCGCCAAATTCCACGGCCAACTTCACATCTTTACTTACACCTTTGATGGTCAGCGCTCCTGTCAATTCAAACTCATCATCGCTCACCTTCTCAAAACGGGAGCTCTCGAAAGTCATCACAGGATGGTTCTCAGCATCGAAAAAATCACCACTTTTCAAGTGTGTGTCCCGATCCGTATTATTGGTATCGACCGAAGCAGTCTCAACACTCACGCTCACCTTACCTTTGGCAAAATCTGCCTGATCAATAGCGGCTGAGAAGCTTTTGAATTCACCCTTAACATTGCTGATCATTAAATGCTTTACTTTGAAAGTCAATTCACTGTGTGTGGGATCTAATATCCATTTTCCATTGTCCATTGTCTTCAATTTTTATGTATTTAACTTCTTTGAATATTTACATGACAAAAATACAAGGTAAATACAGCCCACTGGTTACAGTATTCGGAAAGCGGGTGGTACTATTCGGAAAACACGATAAAAAACGCAGATTTAACTTAGGAAGCAGGGTTCAGCAGTCGCTCCATTTCCTCCCGGAACTCAGACGGGGTTTGCCCCGCCTTCTTCTTAAAAACTTTTGAGAAGTAGGATTTTTCGTTGTAACCGAGTTCAAAGCCGATTTCAGACACCGACTTAGTGGTGGTCGCCAGCAAGTGCTTGGCCTCGGTCAATTTGCGGGTCTCGATGAGTTCCGAGACACTCTGATTCATAATTTTCTGACAAATCAGATTAAGGTTACGCGACGACATAAACAACTTCTCGGCATAGAATTCCACGCTTAAAGGACGTCGAAAATTGCCTTCCAGTATCTTCAAAAATGACAGAAAGGTTTCATTCTGGATAGCTACCCCATCAGCATCCGCTCCGGGTACCTTCTTCTTTTCCGATTCTATCATGATAAA
Source organism: Geofilum rubicundum JCM 15548 (assembly GCF_000974365.1). Classification (GTDB taxonomy): domain Bacteria; phylum Bacteroidota; class Bacteroidia; order Bacteroidales; family Marinilabiliaceae; genus Geofilum; species Geofilum rubicundum. The sequence continues at coordinate 27,450 of NZ_BAZW01000050.1, read as the reverse complement.
AAGCGCACCCAGCAGGTGACGAACGACTGACAGGTCGGGGGCCGGACTGTGCATTTCCACGTCCATCAGTTCACATACCTGTCCCAAACGATTGAAGCAGGTGCCGGTTTGCAAGGAAACATTGGCTTTAATATGAAAACTCTGATAAAGCTGAAAAACTGTCTCTGCAATAAACTCACTTTTGAAACGCAGTACCCACATATCAAACTCGCCACCGCATAACCGGGTAATGATGCGGTGCGACTGCCCTTTGGCCACAAAAGCCACCAACGGAGCATCCACTGTAACCATCTCACAATGGATGTAATGCTCCAGCCGCCCCCTGATGCCCACAATCAGCTCCTCAAAATCGTGCACATGCACCTCATCGGGATGGGCGGCAATTTCAAGGGCGCGCGCTTTGTCCAGCCGGACTATCGAAAACAGTCGATCCATGTGCTAAAGATAGCCACTTTTTAAATATGAGCGATCTGAAAAAAGAGGACTACCGGATAAAAACCCGACAGTCCCCCTTTTAAAAACCATTCGCTATAAAGATAGCGGCATCCATTCACCAAAACCTTAAGGCTTCTTGACAACTTTCACTTTAGACAGTTGGCCGTCCCGTTCAACTTCGAGTAAATAAACCCCGGCAGCCAAGCCGTTCAATTGCAAATCTACCTGCTGCGTACCGAAACCTTCAGTAATGGTCATCAGCTTACCGTCGAGGCTGAACAGTCGAACACGTAGCTCTCCAACGACCTTCTCAAACTGCAAAGTAAGTCGTCCCGAAGTAGGATTGGGATAAACCGAAATCCCCTGCTGATACTGCTCTCCTGTCAGCGAGGAGCCGACAACCATGTGGCAGTCCGACCGCAGACTGCAACCATGCTGGCTAACTATTACAGCATAACTGCCACTGCTAACGGCATTAAAGCTTTGAGCAATGGCTCCTTCTATGGGCTCAAAGCTCTCTTCACAATTCACCCATTGGTAGGCCACGTCCGCCATTTGCGCCGTAAGAACCGGCCCCTCCACGACAACAGCAGCATTGAGTTCAACCACTTCCAAACGAAGTTTATAAACATCCTCGCAACCATTGGCATTGGGCTCCCGTTTCTCATATACCCCACTTTCCGCATAAACACCGCCCCTCCACGTAAAGGTTTCACCGGCACAGATGCGCTCCTCCGTCTCAATTTCGGCAGGTGCACCAACTTCCACCTGTATTTCAACGGGCGCCAAAGCACCGCAGGGATTACTGGCCACAACAGCCACAGTGGCCTTTCCTGAAAAGTCAGCTGCCCACTGCACCACCACCTGATCGAAATCGGGTTCAAGGGTGCCTGCTTCTGCAGGCGTTACGCTCCATTGGAGATCCGTTACATTCAAAGCAACTTCTGTTTGGTAGGTACTGGTGCTGCCCTGACAAAGCACTTCGTCACCTGTTGGTGCAGCCACAGAGCGCGGACTGCAATCCTCTACCAAGAAGGTTTCTGTGAGCACAACGCTCCACTGATTTTTGGTATCCCGAAAGCGGAAGTGCAGGTGATTCTCCCCTACCGGCAGATAAGGCATATCAACATCTGCCAACAACTGATAAGGGTTTATGGGTGCCTCCAATTCCATGGAAGAAACCACATCATCGGCATCGTTGAACCAATACTCATAAGCGGCTATCAGATTCTCTTGCTGAACCTGTTCCGGTAACTTATAGAAAAACTGACTCAATGCCGGGCTCCACTGACCGCGACTGTCACTGAATCGCAGGTGAATGGCATTCAACCCTGCTTTAAGATCTGTGACATCCAGCGCTGCTGAAAGATCCAGAACAGACTGATCAATAACCGATTGCGTAACAACTGAGGCGTCATCTGAATTGAACCAATACTGGTAGTGCGCCATCTTATTCTCCACAAAAGTGCCTTGAGGCACTTTGTAAAAGAACTGGCTCAGAACCGGACTCCAGGCATCTCGACTGTCCTTAAACCTTAGATGAAGTGTGTTTAAGCCATCTTTCAATACTGAAGCGCCCAGCACTTCAGAAAGATTCAGCACCGGCTGATCGCCAGCAGCTTGCGTAACAGCCGAGGCGTAATCTGCATTGAACCAAAACTGGTAGTGCGCCATCTTGTTCTCCACAAAAGTGCTTTGAGGCACTTTATAGAAAAACTGGCTCAATACCGGACTCCAGACATCGCGACTGTCCTTAAACCTTAGATGAAGCGTATTTAAGCCATCTTTTAAGGCAGAAGCGTCAAGGGCTTCAGAAAGATTCAGTACCGGCTGATCGCCACCAACTTGCTTAACAGCTGAGGCGTAATCCGAATTGAACCAAAACTGGTAGTGCGCCATCTTGTTTTCCACAAAAGTGCTTTGAGGCACTTTGTAGAAGAACTGGCTCAGAACAGAACTCCACCGATTCTCACTATCGAGGAAGCGAATTTGAAAAACATTCAACCCTTCCGGCAAATCCCCGGCGGGTATTTGCTGCTGAAGGTGGAACTGAGCCGGTGCACCGGTCACTGCCACCTTCTCTGCCATATCGTGTGCACTGTTGAACCAAAACTCATATTGTTGAATATGAGATTGACTCCACAGGGTCAACGACAAGGCCATAAATACTATTATCCATGTATATCTCATGCTTTGCGCGTTTTGTGTGGGTTCACAAACAATTCATAAAAAGTATGCATTCAGAGCCGGCTTCTTACTGCTGGGCTTCCACCTGAATATCTACCTGCAAGGTACCGGCAGCACCCACTTCTCCGGCAACCTGCTGCTGAATAATCTGAGGTATGGAAGGACGTGTATTAAGTTTAAAAGGCATATAGCCTCCAAATAGGCCCACCTCATTTCCGGTGCTTCCTGTATAGGAGGCCGGAGCGGCCAACTGATAGTTATTTTCGTAAGCATAAGTAGGCGTGTAGGCTACAAAAAAAGTATTCGGATCGATGTTGACCCAATTATCCGACCAGGTATTGATCTCCGGCCCCACAGGATTGTCACTAAAAACATTGTGGCGAAACATATTACCATGAGAAACAGCAACTGAAGAATAGCTGGTACTGCTATTTGTCCTTGCAAAGACATTGTTTTCGATCATGGCGTTATTTAGATAATATATATTGTAGTAAGAATCAACTATAACATTGTTGGCCACCCTGACCAGACCATTGTCAGGGTTGTTAAAATACGATACCTGTTTCAAAATACTGTTGCTTATCTCCACACCGTCTGCTTTCGCATAAATGCCGACAATCGCTTGAGCCACACATTCCTGAACAGTTATATTCCGGCAATCCTGACAGGCATCATTGCTAGCACGGAACAACTCAATATTCCCACTTACATGCATGCGCTTAAAAGTAATATCCTGCACCAGTGCACCTGCCAGTTTAATGGAGCCTTCCACATACATACCTTCAAAATGACTTCCTGAACCGCCGTCCCTTATCAGAATGGCACCAATGCGGGTCCGCCCCGTAGCCTCAGTGTTTTCGGGATGATATCCCGTTCCAAAAACCGCCAGGCGTTTCTGAATGGTTGCCGGGGAGTTGTATTGTAGTCCGGGTAAATAAATCGTATCACCATCCACGGCAGCATTGTAAGCATCTACAAAGGCGCTGGCAGAGTTAAAAAAAGTAGTGGCACCATTGCTTTGCAAGGCCACTTTTTGCTGGGCGCTCATAAGCGTCACTGACAACAAAAATAATCCTAAAGTAAAAAGTCGTTTCATGTCTGTATTATTTATTAAGTTTTTGGTCAAAACATCTTCCACCTGGTGAACTTCAAATTCCAAAAGACGGAACGGATGATATTGGGTTTCTAAAGCACTTATTCCTGCTGTGCCTCCACTTGAATATCTATCTGGAGTGTGCCACCAGCACCACTTTTGGGGGCAATTTGCTTACTGATAATTTGAGGCAAAACGGGTACTGCGGCATCTTTGTATGGAAACATGCCCCCATACAAACCCACCTGCACACCGTCGCCGTCCACATAGGATTCAGGACTCGCCAAATGATAATCATCGTCGTAACTGAAGCCGCTGGCTACCTGGCTGACAAAAGCCCCGGAGAAGGCTACTCCGGGATAATTACCAATCACCTGGGCGCCATCACCATAGCTGGGTGATAACGCAGCAATTACGTTGTAATTAAAATAGTTCCCGGTAGAGCTGTTTGTCAGGAAAGCATTGGTTCCAACTCGAAAAACATTGGCCACAAAATCATTGTTGTGAGAATAACCGATCACGTAACTTGTATGAAAAAACAAGTTGTTTTGGAAGGTGTTGCCTTGACTATAATCTACAGAATTCTCCAAAACACTATTATAAACGCCAACAGTACGTGCATTTCGCAAGAAAATACGACCTCCAATAACCGATTCAGAAATCGTGATATGATTGGAAAAATTGCTGTCTGAAGTGCCGCTAAAAGTAATTGCCCCGGAAAGCCTGCACCGCTTAATGGTCAAATAATTAACCGATATATCGTTGCCCACTGAAAGGCCCCCCAAAACATGAAGTCCCTCCAAATGCACATGATCGGCACCAGCAGAAAGGTTGAGATGCCCGTTAATAACCGTCCGACCGGTGGGTGAATCGGCAGTAGAATAATGCCCGGTACCAAACACAGTGATCTGTTTCTCAATCAAGGCTGGTGGCGCGTAAGTCGCCCCGGGCAAATAGATCACATCTCCGTTGGCAGCTGCGGCATAAGCCTGCTGAAAGCCGTCAGCGCCATCAAACAACAAGATGTCTGCACCACTATGCAACGCAACCACCTTTTGAGCTTGCAGGGATGTACTAATTACCAGCGTCCCCAACAAACAAAACAAACAAAACATTCTAAATTTTTTCATTACAAAAAATTTTGGTTTATGATGAGCTCTTATATAAGCATTCTGCGATTATACCCCAAATCCCATTTAAAGGATATGCTATCCGTCAAAAGAATTAATCCAATCGTCAAAAAAACTCAAAGATTGAATGCTTCAGGTACTATCAGGGATGATAATCAACACTTGGCGACAGTCGGTTCCAGTCCGCCCTCTAATGAACAAAGAAGCATAAATGGACGTTGCTTCATTATGTAATAACCGGCAATTTTGCACAAACCCCAATTATGAGAGCATTCATTACCCTGACAAGCCTGTGGTTTCTTTGTGGTCACTTACTATTGGCCACATCAGTTGCCGACAGTCTTTTCTTTATATTTGAAACAAGCAAAGACAGCTCTGAAAGAATAGAACTGGCCATGCAGCTCTCCCGGGAATACAACCGAATTCCTGAAAAGCAGCAACAAGCCTTTGACTACGCCCACCAGGCAGTAGAATTGTCAGAAAAATTAAACAATCCCTTACTGCTGGCGCAGGGGCTCGATAATCTGGGACTGCTATACCGTTACAATCAGCAATATGCCCAGTCCATTCCCCTGCACCGAAGGGCTTACAACCTGATTGTGGACCTGCCGGATATTCCTCACCAAAAAATGCGCTTTGCCAACAATGTGGGGGTAGCAGCCCGTTACGATCAGGACCATGCTCTGGCCGTAGAATATTATCTGAAAGCTTTAAGTATTGCACAGAGCGAAAACGACTTGCGCAACATTGCCATTTCAAGTAACGGCTTAGGCAACAGTCTCAGTTATCTTGACCCTGGCAGTCAGGAAGCCATGAATCATTTTCGCAGAGCCCTTAAAGCAGAGCGTGAAAGAGGCAATCAGCGAGGAACAGCTATGAACCTGCTGTCCATCGCCAGCTACCACACCCGTTTGGGCAACTACGACCAGGCCCTAAACATCCTCAATGAACTGCTGGCCATCAACCAGCAAATCAACGACACCCATGGTCTGGCCATTACCTATGAATATTTCGGTCACAACTATCTCGAAGAAGGATTACAACCCGGGCAGGCAGTGAGGTACTACCAGCAATCTTTGGAATTGTTTAAGGCGCTCAACAACCGTCAAAAAATGGCAGATCTGGAACTCAATTTGGGACAGACAGCGGAATTCAGGCAGCAGCTTCCGGTGGCCCGGAAACATTACCAACAGGCTCTGACCATTGCTGAAGAAGGCGACCACAAAGCCCTGATCGCCTCTGCTTCAGAGCACCTTTCTAACCTAAACGAAAGCGCAGGCAATTACCGCCTCGCACTTCTCTACCACAAAAAAGCCGAAGCTTATAACGACAGTCTCGACCTCGTGCACCAACAGTCTGTTATTCAAGGACTGCAAATGCAGTACGACTTCGGACAAAAAGAAAACGAAATTCGCCTTTTAAAGGCCAACCAGGAAACCAAGGAAGCCGAGTTGTTTGCCCAACAGGAGCGCTTCAAAAGGGAACGTGTTTTATACAGCGCTGCCTTCCTAATTTTATTAAGTATCACCTCCTTGATAATATTGAGTCTTCGCAACCTCAACCTTAAGAAAAATATGCGTCTGCGGGAGGCGGAACAAAAACGGGAGCGTCTTGAGCAGGAATACCAACGCAATCTATGGCAGGCTGAGATACTGGCCTCCCGCATGCAAATGAACCCCCACTTTCTGTTCAACTGCCTTAATTCGGTCAAATTTCTAATTCAGCAACAACACAACCGGGAAGCCATCAAGTACCTGACCACCCTCAGTAAATTTATGCGGGAGTTATTACAAACTGGCAAAATGCAAAGCATACCCTTGATGCAGGAGCTGGATTTAGCTCAGAAATACATCCATCTCGAAGCCATCCGCTTCGATCAGCAGCTCGACTTCCAACTAAACATCCAGGAGATGGATGCAGCAATGCTTGAAGGCATTGCTGTGCCACCCATGGTATTACAGCCCTTTATCGAAAATGCCATCTGGCACGGTCTGGTACCCAGCCGCTCCAACAACAAAAAACTGAACATTCAATTAAAGCTTATTGATAAAAAGCTGGTCATAAGCATTGAAGACAATGGTGTTGGCCGTCAGCACAAGAAAAACCTTACCGGAACCACACACAAAAGCATGGGAATAGAAATTACCGAAGACCGCATAGCCCTTTTCAATAAAATCAATCAGGCCCATTTACAGATGCAGACCGAGGATTTATTGGATAACCGGCAAGAACCAGCGGGTACACGCGTAAACCTACTTATATCATGACCCCAGCAAAAAACTTAAACCGCATGAATATCGCTATTATCGACGACGAAAAGCACTGTGTAGAGAGCCTCGTTCTGGATCTCCAATCTCTACCCATTAAAACGAACATAGTACTCAAATCAACTACTCCAGAGGATTGTCTGCAAGACCTGAGCCAACTAAAAATCGATCTGCTGTTTTTAGATGTGGAAATGCCGATACTCAATGGTTTTGAGCTATTGGAACAGTTGACCCAAATCAATTTCGACGTGGTTTTTACCACCGCCCACAGTGAATACGCTGTGAAAGCCTTCCGCAACAAAGCCTACAATTTTCTACTCAAACCAGTTGACATAGATGACCTGGAGCAAATTCTGAGCGATTGGAAACAACAAAATGAAACGCAAAACAAATTGCTTGATGCAGAAGCGGTACATAAGCTACTGACCACCATAAAAACTGAGGGGCTGCTCAAAAACAAGATTGCCATCCCCGTAGCCGAAGGCTTTGAGTTTTTGGAAGTGGCCGACATCGTCTATTGTCAAAGCGAAAACAACTACACCCGCATTGTGCTGGCCAACCAAAAAGAAAAACTCATCAGCAAAACGCTTAAAGAGGTGGAACAAACCCTGAACAATTATTTGTTTATGCGCATCCACCAAAGCTATCTCATCAATCCCAATTACCTCAAGAAGTACCATAAAAACGACGGGGGCTATGTGGTGATGGAACCCGACAAGCAGCTCCCGGTGAGCAAAAGCAAAAAAGAGCTTCTGGTCAAGCTCTTCGAAGTCATCAGCAGAAATCAATAAATTCTAACTGAAACGTGTGATTTACTCTCCCATATAGCATCCACACTAACCATGTATTGACAAGGCTAAGCGCATTTCGGACATTTGAGTATTAATTAGATTCTAAGTCCAACCAACACGTACTCAAAATGAAAACAAACATCTTACTCAAGAGCCGTCAGCTTGATGTGGAAAGCCCTACAGGTGCACTTTCACAACTACGCTCAATTAAGCAGACAGGTGCCTTCCTTCTGCTACTTTTTGCCACCCTCATTTTTGCACTGTTTTTAAGCAGCTGTGATGACGACGAAAACAAGGACGATCTCGACCTCGATTTAATGGAAGAAAACACCACACTTAACGTCTCCGGCGGAGTCGACGGGAATTTCAAAGCCATCGGTCAGTTAATAGAACTTTACAACAACGAAACACAGTTCTATGTTAGTTCTTTCCAATTCTTCGAAAGTGAGGACTCGGAACAATCCAGGTTCCACATAACCATTTCCCGATATGGCAAAGCGCCCTTAGAATTGGGCGAACACCTTCACAGTATTGACAATACATTTCTGGAAGACGAGGAAACGGAAGGCTTTGGAGCGGTGGTTTTGTGGTTGGACGACGAAGACAATCCCACGGTATATTCCGAAGTAGAAAACAGCTCGATCAAAATTGAAAAGGTGACCAATTCTCAGGTTACCGGCGAGTTCACATTAAACGTAAAAGCTGTGGGGTATGACGAAACCCCGCCGAGCATTCGCATCAACGGCAGCTTTAAAATCCCCAGAATAACCTTCTAATCATTCTAATTCTAATATTTAATTCACTATGCGAAAACTAACACTTTTAATGGCCTTAGTGGCTTTATCATCAGCGCTCATGCGCAATCCGATGAGAGCAGTAAAATCCGCGCAGGCGCCGGGTTGGTTTATGCTACCGACATCAATAACCTGGGTGTGGCCCTTAAAGGGGTTTATTCCTTTACCCCTGAATGGGAAGGCGCCTTCGGCTTTACCCACATTTTAAAAAAGGATTATATCAGCTACAATGTAGTAGATCTGGATGCCCAATACATTTTCTCACAATCGGGCGATCAGGTGAGCTTTTTTGCCATTGGGGGCCTGGCCCTCAATATGTGGAAGGTTGAATTCCCCGACGATTGGGGATGGGGAGCCTTTGGAGGAGGATCCGCCACCGGATCTGATATCGGTTTAAACCTTGGGGCAGGCATGAATTACATGCTTAGCAGCAACTTTCGTTTGGTTCCGGAAGTACGTTTTACGTTGTTGGAGGCTCATACGCCCGAATAGGAGCCACAGCACAGTATGCTTTCTAAGTCAGAAAAAAAATAAAGATAAATACAGGCAGTCAACCACCAGGTTGACTGCCTGTTTGCTTTTCAAGCAAACAAGAGCTTCTGGTCAAACGCTTCGAAGGCAACAGCAGAAATCAATTCTCATTGATACGGGTGAATTACTCACCCGTTTCGCCGCCACAGTCAGTTGCTGTTTGGTGGTTCAATTCCATTTCGGACTTTTGAGTACAAATTAGAACGAAAATCAAACCAAAACGTACTCAAAATGAAAACAACAACACTACAAAAGACCAGAAAAGTCACTACAGAAACCGGAGATCCACTTTCCCAATTGCGCCCTGTTAAGCAAGCAGGGGCCTTTCTCCTAATGCTATTTGCTACCCTCTTTTTCGCATTGTTCATGAGCAGTTGCGATGATGATGCCAAAGAAGAGGAAGACATTCGTCCCGAAAGTCTGGAACTCATAGTAGCCAACGACTTTGAAGCCATGTATGGCCAAACAGTCAAACTGGATGCCTCCCAGACCTACGATAAACTGGAGGCCCCCATTGAGTTTCACTGGGAAGCCCTCAGCTTTCCGGGCGATCACTTTTTAGAAGAATACCTGCAAGGTGTCCACCAATCCGCCGCCACCTTCCAACCCTACGATGTGGGAGAGTTCTCCTTTCGCATTACAGCAAGCACCGAGTATGAAAGCCAGACCGCCATGCTTCGGGTATCGGTAGATGCCGAAGTAGTGGAACTGGCCGGAAATCTTAACGACCTAAAAGAAACATGGGTACCCACCACCTCCCGGGATGGTTGATTACCGCATCACCGGCGGCATCAGTCTCAACAACAGCGAAATAGATGTGGCACCAGGAGTCATCATTGAAATGACGCAGAACACTTTCATCAATGTGAACCAGGACAGCTATTTGGCTGCTGTAGGAACCGAGGATGCCCCCATCGTGATCCGGGGCACGGAAGCACTGCGCGGCTACTGGCACAGCATCCGCTTTGTCTCCATGACCACCAAAAACCGTCTGGAATATGTGCACATCTCCGACGGGGGAAACAACCGTAACAACGACCGGGGCATGATCACTCTGGGGAATGAGGGCAGGCTGCACATGGAGCGCTGCACTCTGAGCAATGCGCAAATGGCAGCACTCGAACTGGGCATCCTCACGGGCAATCCCAACCAGCACCTGACGCACATAGCCAACGTTTATAAAAACAATCAGCGTCCCGTGTTTGCGCGTCCCGACGCCTTCCATTTCCTGGATGCAGAATCGGACTACCTTGGCAACGACACAGACGCCATTGATGCCAATGGGGCCTACGGCAGCACCCCTGACGCTGAAGTCAGCTGGCAGGCATTAAATGTACCCTATCAGGCGGAGCGTATCACGGTGGGACAAAAACTAACCATAGAGGCAGGGGCTCACCTGACCATGGCACAAGGAAGTTACCTGAAAGCTATTGAAGGCCAGTTGCACATTGAAGGAACTGCCGAAAACCCTGTGGTGATAGAAGGCGAACACGACGGCGGAGCTACCTGGCTAGGTATTGAGCTCACCACGCTCGGCAATTCCATTCAGCATCTACAAATTAAAAATGCCGGATCAGGTTCCCTGCGCAGCGGTCGCCCCAAAGCCAACATGGTCATAAGCGGGGGGCTAAACCTCGACCATGTCCACTTTATGGATGGCGATGGCTATGGCTACTACAAAACCATTGATGCCAACATCGTTGCCGGCGAAAATATTACAGCCACTAACCTGAACGGACAAATCACCAATTTTTGGGTTCTGTAAACATAGATTAAGCAACGAAATTTAGCGGGCATGATTCGCATTAATCCATTGGGAAGGTCATCCATCATGCGGGGGGATCTTCCAAATCTAAAACATCACGATTATGAAACTTTCATCAATAAACTTACTCGCCATTCTGGGATTGCTATGGCTGGGCGCTTGTTCAGAAGACGACAATGAGGACGACCTGGATGTCCAGGGTAGCAACACCACTTTGACCGTCTTCGGTGAAGTTGAGGGAGACTTCGAGGCCAGGGGCCAATATATAGAACACAGCGATGCTGTTTCCGGACTGCATGTAAACTCCTTCGAGTTTCTTGATAATTTCGACCCGTCCCAATCCACCTTCCTCATCAGCATTTCACGCTTTTCTGAAGACCCTATGGAATTGGGCACAGGTTTGCATCGATTGGAAACCTCCTATATGGTCGGAGGTGAAACCGGGAAGTTTGGAGCCGGAGTTACCTGGTGGGACGAATCGCGCAATGCGATAATCTATCCCGAATTAACCAATGGTATATTACGCGTGAACAAAATAACCGACTCCCATATTCAAGGCGACATCATTCTTCGCATGAAAACGTCAGAATACAACGAAGTACAAACTGAAATAAACATCGACGGCAGCTTTAACGTGCCAGAGTGAAGTTCTAATAATAGGACGGGGAAGCATGCTTCGGATAAATCCGAGGGTGCTTCCCTTCTATATTAAGCTCTGCACTTTACCTTCCATTTAAACAACACCCAACATGAAGCATCTTATACTATCCTTACTATTAAGCTTTTTGCTACTTGTTCCATTGAGTGCCGATCTGGTTGGAATTTCGGGCAGCTGGTACGACAATTTTGCGCAAACCGGCAGCTGGAGCTCGCTGAGTTATGCCGTAGCAGAGGCACCCAATGGGGATTTATGGCTGGCCACTTCAGTCACAGACCCCAACAGCACCGCCCCTGTTGCGCGACTACAGCGTTTCGACGGGCGTAACTGGTTTGATGAGGACCCGGGCGTGAACGGCGAAATCGAAAAAATCGTCATTGACAGCCAGGGACACATTTACATAGGTGGCGCATTTACGGAGATCGCCGGACAGCCCTATTTACACCTGGCAATGTTTGACGGCACCTCCTGGCATAATATGGATGGCGGATTAATGCCGCGCGAATACGGCTCAGTCAGCGTTAACCAACTCTACCTGGATGACAACGAACAGCTGTGGCTGGGCGGTGAATTTGTACAAGCAGGTGCCGAAAGCACCAACAATATGGCCCGCTGGAATGGCAACGCCTGGGAAGGATTTGGGACTTACATCCACGAGCGTGTAGCCGTTCGTCACTTTGAGCAGGTGGGTGATACCATGTACATAGCCACGGCCCGCAGTTCGTCCTATGAAAAGCATAAAGGACTGCTGCGTTATAACATGGTCGGCAGCGAGTGGATCAATGCGGCGGTCCACGGACTGGATCTGGGCATCATAAACGGCATGAACTTCGATGGTAACAACCGCCTGTACCTCGGATCTACGCAGAACTCGGCGCCTACCAATTTCATCTTTGGCTATTACGATATAGCCGAACAAGAACTGGTCAGCATTCCGGGCATTGAAGGCATCAACGCCTCCGTGTTATTCACCGGAAGAGACGATGCTGGCAACATTTACCTGAGTGGTCACTTTGAAGGTGCCGATGGCAATGGCAGTGCCTCCCTACTCAAATGGAGCAACCAAGGATGGGAAGGCTTTGGCGAAGGTTTACGTGGCAAAGTCAACCCCAACTTCCCGGACCGCGATTTGACCCTTACCTTGCGCCACCTGCTGGTGAGGCCCGATGGTCGCTTATACGTTACCGGCAATGTGGGTCGGGCCGATGGCCTATTCGTGTACAACATTGCCCACTGGCAGGGAGACAGCTGGCAACCTTTAGGGAACGGACTAAGCGGCCCAAGGGTAGCTGGCAGCTCTAAAGGCTTTGGCTCAAGCGTCAGTCTCGACAATGAAGGCAACCTGCTGGTGGGTGCCAGTTGGATCTTTGGTGGCCACCATTACCCCGCTGTGGCCCGTTGGATGGTTAATGAGGAGGCCTGGCAGCCCCTGGGTCAAGGACTGAACACCACTATTCACACGATGGCACAAGGGCCGGACGGTACCATTTACGCCGCCGGAAATTTTCGAAACGTCATCCGCGATGGCGAAAATGTCCCGTTTAACCACATTGCCCGTTTCAACGGCACCGAATGGGAAACCATGGGGGATGGTTTCAGCGATGAAGTCAAAACCTTGTATGTAGACGATCAACGAATTATTGCCGGGGGTTCATTCAGAAACGGCGATGGCGTTAATGGCGCTGCTCTCTGGTCCGAAACCACACAAACCTGGGACAACATCGGCAGCATCAGGACCTCCGTGAGTGTTATTAAAAAAGGGCCCGATGGACGACTGTACTTCGGAGGTGGTTTTACCTTCTTGGAAGGCGAAGAGCCCATCCGCTCTGTCACGGCCTGGGATGGCACCCGCTTCTACCCCGTTGGTGATAACGGAGTTGCTAACACGGTATACGATTTGGCCTTTTTACCCTCCGGAGAACTGGTGGCAGCAGGTACATTTACCAACAACACCGAAAACGGTCGTCTGAACCGCATCGCCATCCTCAAAGCTGACGGACAGTGGTATCCGCTGGATCAAGGATTCAACTGGGAAGTCAATTCCCTGACCATTAGTAAAGAAGGAGCCATCATTGCCGGCGGTCGCTTTACCCATAGCGGCAACCAGGAAATGGCCCACCTGGCCGGCTGGAACGGACAGGAATGGCTAAGCTTTCACAACGGCCCCAACAGTCTGGTCCGATCTCTGGCAACCGATGCGGAAGGGCGGATATGGATGACGGGACAGTTTTCACAGGCAGGGATCTACAGAGCCCAGGGCATCACCAGTTGGACCGGCAACATTTACATGCCCCCGGTCGATGATGTTGGCACCGCACTTCCTGCTGTGGAAGAAGCGCAGATCACCATTTACCCCAATCCCGTAAGCGACCTGCTGCAAATCAGCAACACAAACGAAAAGGATATGCCCTACCAGCTTACCAACCTCAGCGTCCAAACAGTTGACCAGGGAGTACTCCGTGAAAGCACCCTCAATGTAAGCAGTCTGCCCCCGGGCATTTACCTGTTGCATTTACGTGGTGCTGACCAACAAAGCATCCATAAAATCATCAAACAATAAACCTCTAATTTTAACAACTATCGAAATGAAACGACTAACACTTATTCTGGCCATGGCCGTCATTGTCCTGAGCGCAAAAGCTCAAAATAACGAAAGCGGTAACATCCGTGCAGGCGCCGGTTTGGTATATGCCACCGACATTAACAACCTAGGAGTGGCCTTCAAAGGAGTTTACACCTTCACACCCGAATGGGAGGGCGCCTTTGGCTTTACCCATATTCTTAAAAAGGATTATGTCAGCTACAACGTCATCGACCTCGATGCCCAATACATCTTCTCACAATCAGGCGATCAAATAAGCTTCTTTGCCATCGGTGGTCTGGCCATCACCTATGCGCGCATAGGCGCCACGGCTCAGTACGCCTTCTAAAAAAGGAAGCGCTCAGAAGTCGAAGAAAAGGCAGTCAACCAACAGGTTGACTGCCTTTTTATTTTTATAGGGAGGTTTGATGATGAGGGGGAATAAATCATTAATAGTAAACATGTTGATTATTATCAACATATATGCTAAATTTGAGGAAAATATTCAACACATTGCCAATGGCCACGAAAAAACACATCCTATTTCCAAAACATCAAAGGTTAATGGAACAAGTTGGCCACAACATCAAGCTGGCCAGAAAACGTAGAAAGCTCACCACGATACAAGTAAGTGAACGAGCTGGTATTGACAGAACGACATTGTACCAAATTGAAAAAGGAAATGCAAGCGTTTCAATGGCTGCCTATTTTAACACATTGAGAGTTTTAGGATTACAAGATGATGTTTTAAAACTTGCAGCAGATGATGTTTTTGGCAGAAAACTTCAGGACCTTAGTTTGATGAGCAAAAAAGACCTTTAGTTTTTAACTGCCCCTTGCCTATCCTGTCACGAGCAAAAACATATCATTTAATTGTCACCGTATGGCATCAGGCTTATTTGATTTAGCATTGCCGATAACCGATCCGGTTCTCAAGTTCCTGGTCATTCTGATCATCATTCTGTGTATCCCCATTTTATCTGACAAGCTCAAACTGCCTCATCTATTGGGAATGATTTTGGCCGGACTGATTATAGGTCCATTTGGACTCAACCTGTTGGCGCGTGACAGCAGCATCATTCTATCGGGGACGGCCGGCTTACTGTATATCATGTTTCTTTCGGGACTGGAAATTGACATGAACGACTTCAAAAAGAACATCGCAAAAAGCACGGCTCTGGGCTTTATGGCTTTACCATCCCTATGATTTTGGGTACCCTGGCAGGCGTTTATATTCTGGGATTCTCACTCATCACCTCCATACTGCTGGCCAGTATGTTTGCCTCCCACACCCTCATTACCTATCCCATTGTCAGCAAGCTCGGCATCACCAAAAACAGGGCCGTCAACATTTCAATTGGCAGCACCCTGATCACCAACATTCTGGCCCTTTTGGTACTGGCCATCATCGTTGGCATGTCCAACGGTAGCATGGGCGGAGCATTCTGGATAAAACTATTATTGTCCTTCACCATTTCCACCCTCATCATCCTTTTGGCTTTCCCCAGGATAGCCAGATGGTTTTTCAAGCGCTATAACGACAGTGTATCACAATATATTTTTGTTTTGGTAATTGTTTTTCTGGGCGCCATTCTTTCGCAATGGGCAGGCATTGAAGCCATTATTGGCGCGTTCATGGCCGGACTGGCGCTTAACCGACTGGTTACCAGAACTTCTCCCCTTATGAACCGAATCAACTTTGTGGGCAATGCCATCTTCATACCCTTTTTTCTGATTGGCGTTGGCATGCTCATCGACTACCGCGCCTTCAGCAACCCCCAAACTCTTTTTGTGGCGTTTATTATGAGCACCATTGCCACACTGGCGAAATTCTTAGCCGCCTGGCTGACCCAAAAAAGTTTTCGATTTTCGAAGGAGGAACGTCAGCTGATGTTCGGACTCACCAATTCCCAGGCGGCAGCTACGCTGGCCGCCGTATTAATTGGCTACAACATCATTCTGGGAACCAACGAATTGGGAGAACCCATCCGGCTGTTGAACGACCACATATTAAACGGCACGATCATCATGATTTTGGTGACCTGTACCATCGCCTCCTTTGCCACCCAGCGAGGGGCTCAAAGCATCGCTTTGTCGGATGAGTCGCACACAACGCCCTCCGACAACCCTGAGCGCATCCTGATCCCCATCAGTAACCCCAATACCCTGGATGAAATAATCAACATCAGCACCATTCTTAAATCAAAAAGCAATACCGATGGCTTAATTGCGCTAAGTGTCGTACCAACAGGACATTCCGGATCAGACACCGGACTTCAGGCCAAGAAGCTCCTCGACAAAGCCCTTGTGGCCGCCTCCGCCGTCGACCTGAAATTAAAAACATCCCTGAGATACAGTGACAGTCCCGTAAAAGGCATCACCCACATGCTCAAGGAAAAAAACATCACCGACCTCCTGTTGGGTCTGCATGAAAGCAAAGGACTCTCCGATTCCTTTCTGGGAGAAGTCACCCAAAACATATTGACCAACAGCAACATAACCACCTATATTTACCATACCTACCAACCTATTTCCACCATTCGCCGACATTTTGTCCTCATACCGGAAAACGCCGAAAATGAAAGCGGATTTTCCTTTTGGCTGGCCAAAATATGGAACATTGCCCTCAACACCGGAGCAACCATCATATTCTACGCAGGACCCGAAACCCTGAAACTCATCAAAAGCATCCATCTGCACCACCCCATCCAGGTCGAATTCAACGAATTCACCGATTGGCTGCAACTAATGACCTGGAAAAGCAAACTCAGAAAAGACGACAACGTCACCGTCGTTTTAAGCCGGGAAAACCTGCCCTCCTACAACGATTCCATGGCACACATCCCCAACTATATCAACAAATACCTCATCCACCAAAACTTTCTGCTCATTTACCCCTCGCAGTTAGACCTTAACGACGAAAGAGTTGACCTCACCTACCCCTCCCTCATCTCCGCCATTGAAAAAATCGACGGCATCGGCAAAACCGTAGCCGGCATATTCAAGAAGAAACATTTGTAAATTCTATACTATAACAAAATCAGCTTTAATAGCTTCAAGAAGCTTTGCATCAATGCCTAAGTCCTTTGCATATTCCGCAAATTTGACAACCGCACCAGAAACGTCATCAATCAAAGTATTGTAATCCTGTATATCATTATTTTGTCCCACTGTCTCCAAGTCTTCACGGGTAATTTCTTCACTCTTGCCATTCACAGTTAAAGAATGCCTGTTTGAGTATGCTGGCGCGGCCAAATCAACACTGTAAGTTAAATCGTAGGCCGGGGATAGTCGCCATACACCACTTTCGTTCATGCAAAATGAAAAATTCTTGGAATGATCGTCCACATTCCGGGCAATAACATTGAAAACCATTCGCAAGTATTGTTGTCTGGTATCTTCATATGGCAAATTAAGTCGCCGAATAACAGCGAAAATATCCTCGTAACTACCACCGAATGGCCACATTGCAGCCATTGTTTGTGTATGCGTTTTAATATTTTCGGAACGGTCAAAACGCTGGGTAAGAAAATGTGTTATTCTTTCGTAGGTGCGGAGCTCCGAAGGCATCATAATAATTCCGGCATCCAAAGCCATTCGATAATAAATGTACTCCAGTTTAGCAAATGGATAGGCCGAATTATCATCATACTTTAGAATGTAATGCTGAAAGCCGTCCGGTATTAATCCCTGACCGGAAATAATTTCTCCCGTAGCATCATTTAAAGCAATAATGGCCTTTGGACGTTTGCCACCAGGTGAAGAGCTAATTTTCACCAAATCTTGCCACAGAATAGAATTTTCAATATTTAAGACAGTGGATTCCCTTTCATTTAACACCTGTCTGGCAAATTCATAGAGCCTTTGGACATCAACCGCAAAAGCTGAATCATCTCCTAACTTCTTTGCCGGCTCATATTCCAATGCACCCATTGCACGACTTCCAATAAAGGAAAGATGATCTACCGGACTTGTTTTATTGGCCTGAATCTTATTATCCCGCAACCACGCTTTAAAAAGAGAATTGCCCCATTTATCAGGCAAAGAATCAGCAATCGCAGGTGGAAGTCCCTGATACAATTTATCCCTATCACCAATCCATGGTAGTGATTTCTGACTACGCGGCGAGTTTATGGACATGGTTAGCGGTGCAATATCCAGGCCTCTATCAAGAAAAGATGGAGCATATTCAAATACCGCTGCTCTCGCTTTCATATCCCAGGAAAGATAGCCAACATCCATTCCCCATAATGTGACTTTTACAGTATTTGTATTCATATCCTATCTCTTGTGTTGTTTCAGAAACAATTCTCGTGGACTAACAGGCAGTTCAGGCAATAGTTTTTCAATTTCCTCCAAACTATCAATGGCGCGCAGTAACTTGATGAATGAAGCTATGGTAATTCCGGTAGAAGCACCATTCTCAAAAGAACTAATGGTAAACACACTCAAACCGGATTTCTCGGCAATTTGTTTCTGGGTGTACCTCATTCGTTTCCGGTATTGGCTAAAACGCTACCTAGCTCCCGGATAATTTCAGTTCCTGATTTTTCGTATAACTCGCTGTACATACATCTCCAATTAAGCTTATCAAATATAGATAAATCTACAATTAAAGCAAAATTAAGCGAAAAATATAGTTTTATCTATACAATCCACTAATGCGCCAATTAAAGCATCTGCATACAATATTGAAAAATCAGAATAGTATCCCTTGCTTTAGAAAGTCATTACATAAAAAAGTCAAAGAGCATTTGAAGATACCTTCTTCCGCCCCCGTTCCTTTACAAACTGAAGCAAAAACAGCAAGCTGCCGAGCAGACTAAGAATGCTGGCCAGATAGATGGCCCAAGTGTAAGTGCCGGAAATGTCGAAGAGGAATCCGCCGCTGAATGGACCGGCGATGCCAGCTATGGCATAGCCCAAAATCACATAGGGGTAGATAATGCCCAGATTTTTAACGCCGAAAAGCTGGGCGGTTTCTTTGGCAAAAAGCACAAAATTACCGCCAAATCCGAATCCGATAAAAAAGGCCAATACCAGGTAGGAGACGACAGATAATTGGACGATATTCAGTAAAAGAATGGCGATGGACTGGACCAGGAGGGCCAAAAAGATGCTCAGACTGGCTCCCAGATAATCGCTCATGAGTCCCCAAAGCAAGCGCCCCAGGAAGTTGGCGACGGCAAAGACAGAAACGCCCACTACCAAATAATGGGTGGAAATGTTGAACTGACCGCCAATTATTTTCAGACTACCAATAATTAATAATCCGGCAAAAGTCCCTAAGAAAATACCAAAAAACAGCTTCTTGAAGATTTTTGAACGGATAAACTCTTTGGCATTGACGGCCTTTTCCTTAACGATTAAAGCATTTTGACTAATTAAATTAGACAGAAGGACAATAACCAAACCATAGGACACACCAATAATGGCCAACAGTTGCAACACGTCCCTACCACTCAGTAAAACCCGTTCAGCG
This sequence comes from Geofilum rubicundum JCM 15548, assembly GCF_000974365.1. Taxonomy (GTDB): domain Bacteria; phylum Bacteroidota; class Bacteroidia; order Bacteroidales; family Marinilabiliaceae; genus Geofilum; species Geofilum rubicundum. Next base: position 7,736 of record NZ_BAZW01000050.1, on the reverse strand, counting down.
ATAGCAGACATCACCACGGCCCCCAAACCAAAACCGGCAGCCGCAATGCCGGTAATCAAGCCTTTTTTCTCGGGAAACCACTGTATGGGAGTGGTAAGGGAGGCCCAATAACCAAAACCTGTAGCAATACCGGCTAATACGCCCACCCCAAGGAAGATTAAAACAAAACTGCCATTCGAAAGGCTGGCTAAAAGGTAGCCGACAAAAAACAGCAAACCGGAAATATAGCTGATATATCTGGATTTAAGCTTTTCACCAATACGTCCGACAAAAATCATGGTAACAGGAAAGATGGCAATTAAGGTTCCAAATATGATTTGAGATTGAGAGGCAGAGAAATCATGGTATTTAATAAGTTCGGAAGCTATGATGCTCCAGGCATAAACACTACCGATGCATAGCATAATTACAAATGAAGCAAATACCGTCAAATACCTTCTCATGTTTTCCTGTTTTAAGATTTACATCATTAACAATGTCAGCCATCACTTTTGGCTTCTAAGAAGCCAAAAAAGAATAAAAATGCCTTTTGGATCAGAATTTTCAGCATGACTACAAATTTCTGGCTTTGGCTATTACCTGCGCTTTCAGTTCCTCTTTGTACTGAATAATTTTTACACGTAAGTCCTCATCCATCACTGAAATAATCTGAGCAGCCAGAATGCCCGCATTTTTGGCACCATTCAGTGCAACGGTTGCTACAGGTACACCACCCGGCATCTGCAAAATAGAAAGCACAGAATCCCAGCCGTCAATCGAATTGCTGGATTTAATGGGAACCCCAATAACAGGCAATGGCGATATGGCCGCTACCATACCAGGTAAATGGGCAGCCCCACCGGCTCCTGCAATTATAACCTGAATGCCCCGCTTGTGGGCATTCGATGAAAACTCAAACAACTTCTCGGGTGTGCGGTGCGCCGATACGATATCCAACTCATAACCCACACCAAATTGCTCGAGCATTTCTGCCGCCTGTTTCATCACAGGCAAATCAGAATCTGAGCCCATTACAATGCTTACTAATTTTTGGTCCATGCTTTAACGCGTATTAATTGTTTTACTTGTTCGGCCTTCTTCTTCGCACACTCCAGTGTAGATGACAAAATGGTAACATGCCCCATCTTACGGAAGGGCTTGGTTATTTTCTTTCCATACAAATGAATCTTGACCCCTTCAATGGCCATGCTTTCCATTAAACCCTCGTACATCACAGGCCCCTCATGCCCTTCCTCACCCAATATATTAATCATTACCGAAGGCAGTTTCAGTTTGGTACTTCCCAGTGGAAGATTAAGAATGGCCCGCAAGTGCTGTTCAAATTGTGAGGTAATAATGCTTTCAATGGTATGATGCCCGCTGTTGTGTGGTCGTGGGGCCATTTCATTGACCAGTACCCCACCATTAGAATCGATAAAGAACTCAACCGCCAGCAATCCCTCCATGTTCAACAACTCAATGATATCACTGGCATAGGCAATGGCCTTCTCAGATTGTTCAATAGAAACGGACGATGGACAAATCAGTTCATCCACCAGATTCGCATTCGGTGTAAACTCCATTTCAACCAAGGGGTAGCACCTGATCTCCCCCTTCTGGTTGCGGGCAGCAATCACCGAAACCTCCTTTTCAATCGTCACTTTATCTTCCACCAGAGATGGTTGCGAAAGCAATTTGGACAAATCGCTTTCATCATTTATAACAGCCACGCCACGGCCGTCATACCCCCTTGCCTTATTTTTGCACAAAAGGATAAGCAATCTCCCCCTTTTCAATACCCGCCAATATATCTTCAACCGTATCATAGAGCCTGAAATCGGAAGTCGCGATACCATTTCCCCTATAAAATTCCTTTTGAAGCCCCTTATCCTGTATCAGTTCCAAAATTCCCGGATCAGGAACAATCTTGAGCCCCTCAGCTTTTAGCTTTTTCAAGGCCTCAATGTTCACATTCTCCATTTCAAAAGTCAGCACATCCACCAACTTTCCGAATTGATAAACATCGTCGTAGTTCACATTGCTGCCCTTCACATAATGCGAGGCAATACTGCCGGCGGGACAAGTTTCATCGTTATCTAAAACAAACGTTCTTATATCCCATTTGCTGGCCTCCTGAATCAGCATTTTTCCCAATTGGCCACCAGCTATGATACCCAGCTTCAAATTCGATGTTATCAATTTCTCCATGTTGTTTGTATTCATATTCATTTAAAGGCCCAATACCTGAATAGCCATCCCCGAAAGGAAAATAACCAAACCAGCAATGGTGTGCGTGTATTTTTCGATGGGTTTTAGAGAGACAAAACTCAGTCCGTAAGAAGCCAAAAACACCGCCCCCATCATGGTCGCCAGCGTAGTTACGCCAAACACGCCTGTCACCGTTAATAAAGCGCCCACACTTTCATTGGCAGCCGGATACATCAGCACAGGAATAAGCACTTCACAAGGCCCCAAAACAAAAATAATAAACAACACCCATGGGGTAATTTTCTTGGATTGAGTAGCCCCCTCATCTTTAATTCTTTCTCTGGCAGGACGAAAAATATGCTTCAGTCCCCACACGGCATAAGCCAAACCAAAAGCGATCAAGCCCAGGCCGCCAAATTGCCCCTGAAACCTTCCAGCCATGTCAGTTTTTGCAACTGTGCCCCAATAGCAATCCCTACCAGTCCAATCACCACCGAACTCAACACATGTCCCACCCACACAAAAAGTGAGCCACAGCGTCTTCTTCAAAGTCCATTCCCTCGCCTTCCCAATCATTATAAAAGGCAAATAGTGGTCCGGTCCCAAAATCGTATGCAAAAAACCGACGGATGCAGCCGTCATCAACAAGATCTGAAATTCTGTTGTCATCTTCTTCCAATTACATGTTCAGCTACAAAAATAAGAAAAGAGGTTTAATAATTGGTTATTTTGTCAAAGTACGATCCGAAATGCCTACTTTTGAATTACCATCCAACAAAGCTAGGTACGGCAAAAAGTACAAACTTTAGCAGACAATATATCTTTAATCAACTGTTAAAGTAGAATTTATGCCCAGAGTAATTTAATTAACCGGCATAAATGCCGATTTTTAGTATCTGTTTTATGAAACGGAAAATTATATTAATATCATTAATAGGATTGTTATTCTCATCTGTAAAAAATTTCAGTCAAGTCAGAAGCATCGTTGTAGATAGGGAAACAAACCAACCTATAAGTATGGTTGCTGTTACTGTGCAAGGCAAGTCCAAAGGTACGTATACCAACGAAATAGGTTTATTTGCATTTTCTGAAATTGGGGACACTGATTCTATTCAGTTTAAGCATATTGGTTTCGACAAAAACATAATAAGCAATCAAGATTTGAAAGATACTATCCGCTTGAGCCCAAGAATTAATTATTTAAATGAGATTATAGTGTCACCATCTAAATACTCTTTAAAAAAATCAAAAAACAGAAATAAAAATTCAAATATCTCATTCGCAGGATTCTCAGGATTAGAATTGACTCAGTTAATAAAAATGGAGGCCTATAATGATTATATAAAATCCGTAAAAATATTTACTAAGAAGGCGTTAACAAAGGATTCAACCTATATTAGGCTACACCTATATGCCAATAAAAATGGAAAGCCAGGCACCGAAATTCTGCTTAATAGAGGGATCATAATTAGTTCAAATGTTGACAAATACATTTTATTTAATCTTGAATTTGAGAATGTGGTAATGCCTAAAGAAGGATTATTTGTTGGAATCGAATGGATTAATCAAATCATCAATCAGAAACAACAATTGGAACCCCGAGTCTTATTATCAAAAAGTAAGAGACAGGATCAGATTACGTATTACAGATTTTGGGATAATGATTGGGAAAGTTTAAATACACTTCTTCGCATAGAAAGGGCAAATACAATTATTGAATTAACAGGGATTCTTAAAGAACCAAAGTAAAGTAGTTCTATGGGGAAACAATGCGTAAGATCAAATTTGGATACGTTGTCATTAGATTAACATTTACAGTCTGTCATTAAATTTGTTACCCAAATCCTATAGATAATTTTGTTAATTTTATTCTTCTTCTCAATTACCCAAAATGGATGAGGTCAGTGATACCGATCTGGTATAATTGATTAACAATTCTTTTATATTTTACAGTGTGAAAATATATTTTCAGCATCAAGAAATAGAAGAAAGCTCTTAAAATCTAGAGTTTTTTAGTGCCTAAACCACAATTTAAAAATCTAGTTTTTCACAAAAACAAGATTCAAAAGAAAAGCCACACTATTTAAGCATGGCTTTTCCTTTAATATCAATTCTTAAAAAACTATTCACTTGTTATGGTAAATATTTCAGGAAAATTTCCAAAAGACCCTAATCCTGGCACTACCCAACCAACATCGAAAACTAATTGATTTTCGGCAGCATCATAATAGGAATCCTCAACTCCTGGTTCTGAAGCAACTTCCGCATAAATCATTCCATAAGTCGGATGATCATAACCTGTTGGAAAAGAGGCTCTAAATGGTGCAACATCAGCACTCTCACCATCCCATAAAAACTCGAAATGAAATCCGTCAAACCAAACACTTGGAAAACGATAACGATCCAGCAAAACCGAATATTGCAAAGCCTGATCCCAAGTGTCTTCAAAAAAGTCACTATAATAGCTACCCTGCGCAACATCAGCCCAGTCAGACTGCATAACGCGAAGAACAAATTCCTGAGTACCATCCACTTCCACATAAGGATTTGTTTCACTTTCATCCAGAACCAAACGTAGCATATAGCTTTCAAACACCTCAAGATCAGCAAACGAAATCTCTATAGTGCCAATTTCTTCGCCAGCTTCAAAACTGACAAATTCAGGAACTGTAAAAACACCGGCGGTATCATAAGACATAATCCCAACCTGCGCAGCTGCAGCTGTCTCCTGGCGAGCAATCTCTATAGATACAGAATTAACAACCGGCTCCACTTCCATAAATCCTGGATTAGCAGCCGTAAAGTATACCTGCATAACATTATCTCCAGGCACATAAGATGCCTCTCTGTCAACAATGTCCTCAGAGCAGGAAGTCAGCAAAAGGCCGACTAAACCCATTGCCCCATATAAAAGTTTCAAATATTTCTTCATAAAGCAATATTTTTGAATTAATCTAGATAAAAATTTAGTCAGTAACACCATCAAGAAGACCGGCGCCATCACCAGAAACAGGCTGTGAGCCACCTGAGTTATTATCACTTTCAGCAATACCTTGGTTGGAATTAATTTCCCTCTGAGGAATACGTAATAGTAACCAAGGATCGTTAGATGCCAAGTTAAATCTCATAGAAAGTGGGAAGTTTGAGTCAACTCTGTCATTATATCTTACAATATTCTTTTGCAGACGCATAATATCAGAGTATCCAAAACCTTCACCCCATAGTTCAATTCGTCTTTGTTTCCAAACTTCATTTTGAAAATCATCAGCAGAACTAATATCTAAACTGTAAGAAGGATTACGATATGTGCTAATAAAGTCTTCAAGCAGTTGAACTGCACCTCCAACATCTCCGCTCATAGCTAAACCCTCAGCTTCAATAAGCAACATTTCTTCCGACCTCATAATAACCCAATCAGCAGAATTATCGCCGTTCCCTATAACATCATCGGTGGGACCAAACTTAACGTTGGTATAGGGAAGAAATGGCATTTTCACCTCAGGAATATTTAACGGACCGATCGGTTCACCCTCATGTCCTGGCCAAGTAAGATTATCAAGAATTGGAGATTTCAACTCGGAATCAATCCACCATCCTTTACGCACATCATCCTCTGGTATTTTAGCCCAAAGAAGTGAGCTAATTCCCATGTACTGACCGACATTGCAAGTATAACTATTACCAGCAAATGAACTGATTTTAGAGGGCCAAGTATCATAATTACTTGAAACATTAACAGGGCTAATTAAAACAGCCCACATCCAGTTAGGAGCAGTTGCTGAGTTAAAACCAGGCTTCGCAGCATCAGCCATGGACAAAAAAGGAACCCCGGCTCTTGCTTTGGCAGCATCGGCTGCAGCTTCGGCCCAATTTTGCATAACTAAATTCACTCTTGCTCTAATACCGTATGCTACAGCCTGATCAACCGCAGCTTTATTGTTCCGGGTATATCCTTCCAACAAGAGAATAGCATCATCTAAATCGGACATAATTAGGTTATATACCTCCTGTACAGATGCTCTGGGGTTATTCGTAAGATCTCCCTCCATTTCATTGGTTACAATGGGAATGGCAGGTTTATCTTCATTACCCTTATAGGTAAATTGATACATCTGAACTAGATTAAAATAGTCAAATGCTCGTACAGCTAAAGCTTGTCCCTTGTAATACTCCAACTCCTTACTCTCTGAGTCAGCAGGAATTGCAAGCAAAAGATCATTCGCAAGTTTAATTTGTTTATAAAACAAAGCCCAGCGAATATAGGGACTTGCATACGAGTAGTTACGATCTTGAAACTCTCCGGGAGTTGCAAACCAGTTATAACCTGCATCAGGACTAACCATATCAGAACCATTATGATCCCAGGCTAAAGTAACTGAAGCATAACCGAAGTCATCAGATCTTTCACTGGCAGGCAAAGCAGGATACTGTGTTCCTAAAATAGCATACATACCATTTAAATCGGCCGACAACCTCTCTGGTAAAAGAGCAGCTATTTCTTGTTTCTGCTCTGATGTAAGAATTGCCCCTTCAGGAGATGTTACTAAATCATCGGTACAAGAACCGACGACAATAAGCATCATTAAAGGAACCAAAACTTTATAAAAAATATTCTTCATAATAATCAATTTTTAGGTGGTATTAATACTTAGAAATTAACGGTAATACCTCCTGACAGTGTCCGTAGTGCGGAATAATTGTGGCTACCTACAGCCTGCCAGTCAGTTCCTCCAAAAGATTGCCTTGGGTCCAGACCTTTTCTTGCGGACCATAAAGCCAAATTATCAGCTGAAAAATAAACCCGCGCACTGGCAAGTTTAAGGTATTCTGACACCTGAGATGGTATTGTATAACCTAGTGTTAAATTGTTAACACTTAAGTAATCGGAGCTCTCTAAAAAGCGAGAGGAGTGCATTTGTCTGTTATCATCCAAAGAATTTAAGCGGGGAATATCACTGTTAGGATTGTCATAAGACCACGCATTAAGAATGTCTTTATGCCAGTTTACTCCAGCCTCATCTCCTCCGTGCATGAGCGATTGATAAGTACCATCAAAAACTTTTCCACCTAACTGATATCCAAAAGCCACGGATAAGTCAAAACCGAATGATTCGATTGAAGTTCCAAAACCACCATACACTTTTGCCAGAGTACTACCAAGGTTTACCTGATAAGTGTCGGTATAAGTGTCCGTAGTTTGTTTTTGATTATTGTCATCCAGGACATAATCGCCGTCACCATCTACAAGGTAATACAAGGCCTTACCAGTACTTTTATCAACCCCGGCATAATCTCTCAGGAAAGCATCATACAATGATCCACCAATTTCAAAAATAGAGGTTGATCTTTTGATCCCAGATTCTTTTACGCCATCAGCTAAATCAAGTATCTCATTATTGTAGGAGGTAGCATTTAAATTAAGCCTCCAGTTGAAATTAGATGCTTGTACAAGATTTATCGCCATTTCAACTTCAACACCTTTATTCAAGACTTCTCCAACATTCATAGGAATCGTTGTGAATCCAAGAGACTCTGGCACTGGTTGATAA
>NZ_BAZW01000051.1 GCF_000974365.1 Geofilum rubicundum JCM 15548 | reverse complement strand
GAATGGGGGTGCGGTTCTCTTCAAAAAAGATCAGGTGAAGTTCCGGATGCTCAACACTCCCCTCAAAAACAAAAGACCCATCCTCAATGGTGGCCGTATCCAGCTCGGTGACACCCTGTGCCTCAATTTTTTTGAGATAGACCGTACCGGTCGTAATATCTTCAAAATTTCCCGACACCTTATAAGTGTCGGTTGAACAGGCTGCCAAGAAGCCCATTAATGCAAGTCCTAAAAATAATTTTTTCATTGGTTGTTGTTTGTTTTTTGATAATTATGGGATGGCTGTTTAACCCTTATTTTTTTAAGCCATCAAAGTACAAATCTAATAACATTCTGGCAGCTTCAAAAGAGCTTAACTCATCGTTTTTCACTTTCCCCTCTAATTCTGGCATCTTGCTCTTAATTAACGGGTTTAGAAAAAAGTTGTTTTTCAGTTTTTCCTGAATAGATTCCACCATCCAGTATTTGGCCTGCTCTTTTCTGTGGTCATTAAAAAAGCCATTTGAGCGGGTTTGTTTGACAAATTCTTCAATCATGGCCCAGACATCCGTAACACCGGATGATTTCAGCGAGGAGCAGGTTTCTACCCTGGGAATCCAGCCTGATTTGGAGGGCGGAAACAGGTGCAGTGCATTTCTGTATTGGGTTCTTGCCAATTCCGCCTTTTTTACATTTTGACCGTCTGCTTTATTCACCGCAATGCCATCGGCCATTTCTACAATGCCTCTTTTTATGCCCTGCAACTCATCACCTGCTCCGGCAATCAGTATCAGCAGGAAGAAATCCACCATGGAATGAACGGCCGTTTCACTTTGGCCAACCCCCACTGTTTCAATAAAAATGGTGTCGAATCCGGCCGCTTCACATAAAATAATGGTTTCACGGGTCTTGCGGGCCACTCCGCCCAGAGAACCGGCTGAAGGAGAGGGGCGGATGTAGGCATTGGGCATGGCGGACAGCTCTTCCATCCGCGTTTTATCACCCAAAATACTGCCTTTGGTCCGTTCGCTACTGGGGTCAATGGCCAAAACGGCCAATCGATGCCCCTCGTTAATTAAATGGGTCCCAAGCGCTTCAATGAAGGTGCTCTTGCCGGCACCGGGGACGCCTGTAATGCCTAGGCGGATCGATTTGCCGGCATAGGGCAGGCACTTCATAATGATTTGTTGGGCCAACTCCTGATGCTTTGGCAGAGAACTCTCCACCAGAGTGACGGCGCGACTTAAAATGGTAATGTTGCCGGCCAGTATGCCGGCCACAAATTGTTCCACCGTCAGGACAGGCTGTTTCGTTTTTAAAAAACGTTGGGCAGCCTCCGGATTTAATGAGGGCAGATGTTCGGTCCCTTTATTTACTTTCAGGCCTTTGAAGGAAGGGTTGTTTTCAACATGCTCCCGGCCTTTTCCAAAATGCATAGGATTTAATTTTCTTAAACTATTGACAGAGTTAAGAGATACTATCTCCTTTTCGGGTCATATATATACGTGTGTTTGTTCACCTGAAAGCCTATGGAGCTAAAACGGTGGCTGAAATTCTTAAAAGCATGGTGCTTTTTTTGGGGTCGTTGGAATAGACGGTGATGGATTGATTTTGACGGCCATTGCGCCCCCGGGTATTAAAACTGACCGGAATATTGGCACTCTCGCCTGGCTGAATGACCTCCTTGTCGGGTTTTGAGGCCGTGCATCCGCAGGATGTACGGACTTTTCTCAATACGAGGTTGCTTTTTCCCTCATTGCTGACCCGAAAGGTGTGCGCCACTTTTTCACCCTGTTTGACCTCTCCAAAATCATAGGAGGTCTCGAGGAATTGAATATCCGGTGCTGAGGCCAGTTGCTCGGCCGAATAGGCAGAGTAATCCTCTTCAATGGTCGCACTGATGCTGAGTCGACTGTCCTTAGGCTGCTCACCGTTCACGGCAATATAGACCTGATCCACCACAAAGCCCCAGTCGTCCACTTTTGAGGCATCATAAGTGGCCACTATCTGACCTTCGGCACCGGGCGCCAGCGTGGCCGGATTGGCGGCAATGGTAATGTGTGCAGGGACTCTGTTGAAGGAGAGCTTGACCGGTTTGTCAGAGACATTCAAAAGACCGAGGGTGGCTTCTTTTTGGGTGTCGGGCTCAACTCTGGTGAACGAAAGGTGAGAGGACTTCAGGCGAATGGCGCCTAAATCACGCGGATAATTGTCCGCCACCGTCCTGGCTTTCTCTTCCACGCGGCCGGTAATTCTCAATATCTCGGAAGCGTTCTCCGCATTGGAAGTGACCGTGATCGACTTATTGAAATTGCCCGGTCGGTTCCGTGGATCAAAAGTGGCTTTGAGGGTGCCTTTGCCGCCTGGCTGAATAGGTGTGCGGGTCCATTCAGGTGTTGTACACCCGCAGGAGGCCCTTACGTTGTGAATAACCAGGGGACTTTCGCCTTTATTGGTGAATTCAAAGGTGTAGACCACCACACCGCCATCTTCCTTTACACTGCCGAAGTCATGGATTTTTTTCTCAAATTGCAGGGATGGTTTGGCGTTTTGTGCGCTGACTGCCAGGGCAAAACCCAGCAGCAATAAAATAGAACTTATATATCTCATGATTTTAAAATTTGTTTTAATTTCTGATCAGGCATATGGGTTTATAACGTATTCCGGGGCCGGGTGTTTTGTTTTTGACGGCATTTCTTCCTGCATTAACTTCTTATTGACAAAAAGGTTTGCGTAAAATTATAAAAAACATCCCAATTATAACTTTTTCAGCAGAAATTGTGCCATGATTCCAGCTAACGGTCGGCTGATGAATGGCTGGCAAGGATTAAGTGACCGAGTCGGCAGTGGAGGCAGCGTTTAGGGCGACAATATTTTTGGGTCAGGTGAATCAATGCCTGGGTTTGAAAAGCAGAATTTATCCGGATGTCCATGTTCCGCCACCGGTTAACAATGGCATTTTCTTCCGGTGCGATGCTTTCCAGCCAATGGAGGGCGAGATCTTTCAATCTCTCATTGTCTCTTAGCTGTCCGTACCCATAAACAAGGGGGGCCAGGGTGTTGATGATGATTAGGTCGCCGGACCGTGGCCCCAGCCGCTTTATTTTATGCGGAGACGGTGCTTCCGGTCGGTAGTGCGTGAGCCAATAGCCTTCGAGGGATACATTCAGCATGGCCGACAGGGTTTTGGTATGGGGGGCTTTCATTATTTTGTCGAGCGACAGCCGGTTCTTGTGAAAAAGAGCGGCCATCTGCACCAATCTGATGGTTGGAAAGTTGGATGGTCTCAATCGCAAAAACTTCCAATGATATGCAGGCATGGGAGAAAGGCCGTATTTATGTCTCAGGTGATGATATTCCTTTTGCAGCCTTTGGATATAGGCCTCTTCTGCCACCAGGCCGGTTAAAAAACCGGCTTGACCCAGCAGCAAAGCCTCCAGTCGCAGCAGGTCATCACTGTTTCTCAGTAGGACCCGCCAGGGTGTTTGGCGCGCCAACTGTTCAAAGGGATCGGCATTGATGCCAAATCCAAAATTTCGTGCCAGCAGCACATATAAAACTTCATCCCAGTCGTTGTTGTAACGTTTCAGTAGCTGTTGAATCAAGTCCACTTTAATCTCCAGCTTTTCCACCATCATGCGTTCCAGCCAGGTGCTGATGACAAAGGGATCGACCTGCTTTATGCCGTGCAGGCAGGGAATTGAGTGACGACTCTGTTTGAGTTGTTGGTAGGCGGCCATTAATGGGGGAGGGATTTCCATGATCCAGGTAGGTACTATGGTCCCATTGGCAGTTGAAGCCTCCCTGTCATGTCTGGTCACCACATGCAAAATGACATTGTTAAAAGCCCTATTGGTGTGGTGGCCATGTTTGTGCCAATCCGATGATTTTTGATGGATCTCGATGTTTCCGGCCCATAGCGTATCACCAATTTTGACCTTCGCATTAAAGAAGTCGGGTCCCGCATCCGTATTGTGAAAGCCCGGATGAATAATATCAATGGGCTCTCCCTTTACGGTTTTGTATAGTCCGGGTTGATACAACTTGAAGCGCCATAAATGGTGCAGGAAATGCTCATTCATTGCAGGGTGGGTTAAATAAAAAATAAAAAGATCGGGCAATACTGCTTTATTGTGCCACCAATTTATTAAATTGGGGTAACAATTACAAATAAGTGTCAGATGAGGATCTTCTCAATCATGATATGCGGAAGAACATCTGACCAATTGGTTAACTTAAATTATATACGAATGAAAATACTTGGCGTTATTATTTTGGTGATCGGACTGGTCGGTCTGGTCTTTTTTGGTATAGAAGCCATGAATGATTCAGAAAGCTTTAGTCTGTTAGGAGTGGATGTGGCCGTTAGCAGTGCTAACTGGACGCCTGTCATCGTTAGTGCGGTGGTGGCCCTTATTGGTTTTTTTATTATGCAAAAGGGCAAATAAACCTTCTGCTTCTCTTCTTTGTTAAGTTAAATGTTCAGGCTGTTTTGTATAAAAATGGCCTGAATTATTTTCCTTAAATGGTCTGTAAGACTGATAAATGTTTTAGTTAATTGGGACAAGTATCGCTATTTTTGGAAATTGTAGAAAATTTCAAAAGTCTGGATGTTAAAAATCCGGTTATTAAGAACTTAACATTATTATCTGATGAGAAATTTAGTAGTACTTATTTTAACCATGGTTGTTATGGCGTCATGTGCTGGACCAGAGAAACCGGACAATCCGTTTTTTTCGTCCTACGACACACCCTTTGGTGTGCCCCCGTTTGAGTTGATTGAGGTCGGTCATTTTATGCCGGCATTTGAGGAAGGAATTAAGGAACAGGAAGCTGAAATTGAAGCCATTATCAACAATTCTGAAGTTCCGGATTTCGATAATACCATTGCCGCTTTGGATTATAGTGGTGGTTTGCTGAATCGGGTTTCCTCCGTGTTTTATAATTACAACTCCTCCAATATTTCTGATACCATTCAAAGTATTGCCAAGGAGGTCGCCCCAAAAATGTCGGCCCATTCGGATAACATCAGTCTGAATGCCGAATTGTTCGAACGCATTCAGGCCGTTTATAATCAACGGGAATCGTTAGACCTGACGGAGGAGCAGGCCATGCTTTTGAAAGAAACCTATGAGGGTTTTGTGCGTAACGGAGCTGCCTTGTCGGCCGAAAAGCAGGAGCGCTACCGGGAAATTAATCAGGAGCTTTCTGTTTTGACCCTCCAGTTTGGGCAGAATGTATTGGCGGATGTTAACGACTTTAAACTGATTGTGGACAATGAAGCCGATTTGGCCGGATTGCCAGCCTCAGTGGTCGCTACAGCTGCTGAAGCAGCTGCCAACGATGGTGCCGAAGGAAAATGGTTGTTTACATTACAGAACCCCAGCGTTATGCCCTTTTTGACCTATGCGGATAACCGTGCCTTGAGGGAAGTGATGGGACGTGCTTATATCCTGCGTGGCAACAACGACAACGAGAACAATAACGAGGATATCATCAACAAATTGGTAGAGTTGCGTTTGGAGCGTTCTCAATTACTGGGTCATGAGAATTTTGCCCAGTTTGCCTTGCAGAACCGTATGGCAGGGAATGTGGAGACCGTAGAGTCGTTTCTTCAACAAATTTGGAACGCTGCCTTACCCATTGCCAGAGAAGAGGCAGTAGATCTGCAGAAAATGATTGATAGCGAAGGGCATGATTTTGATCTGGCCTTCTGGGATTGGAGATATTACGCCGAGAAAGTCCGTAAAGAGAAGTACAATATTGATGAATCAGAAATTCGTCAGTATTTCGAAATAAACAACGTGCGTGATGGCATTTTTATGGTGGCCAACAAATTATTTGGTCTGCAATTTAAACAACGCGAAGATGTGCCGGTCTACCATACTGAAGCCACCGCCTGGGAAGTTCAGGAAGCAGATGGGACGCATGTGGGTATTTTGTACATGGATATGCATCCCCGTGCCAGCAAGCGCGGTGGCGCCTGGATGAGCAGCTACCGCAAACAGCAGGTGGATGCCTCCGGTGAATTTGTGCCTCCGGTGATCACCATCGTGTGTAACTTTACCGCCCCAAGTGAGAATCAGCCTGCTTTACTCAGCTTTGATGAAATGACCACCTTCTTTCATGAATTTGGACATGCCCTGCATGGCTTGCTCTCTGATACGCAATACCATGGCTTGTCGGGCACCTCTGTGCCGCGCGACTTTGTAGAACTGCCATCGCAAGTGATGGAAAACTGGGCCAAGCACCCTGAAGTATTGAAGCAATTTGCCAAGCATTACGAGACAGGTGAAGTCATTCCCGATGAATTGATCGACCGTATCAAGGAGAGTTCCAATTTTAATCAGGGTTTTGCCACCGTTGAATTCCTGGCTTCTGCCTTGCTGGATATGGATTACCACACAATGAATGCTTATGAGCCCTTTGATGTCAACGCCTTCGAAAAGCAGGTGCAGGAACGCTACAACATGATGGATGAGATTTATTTTCGCCATGGTAGTCCCCACTTCCAGCATATCTTTTCTGGTGGATACTCTGCGGGTTATTACAGCTATATCTGGGCAGGCGTTTTGGATGCCGATGCCTTTGAGGCCTTTGTGGAGACCGGTGATTTGTTTGACCAGACCACCGCTACCAAATTCCGGAAAGAAATTTTGGAGAAGGGTGGTACACGTGACGCCATGGAAATGTACAAAGCCTTCCGCGGCAGTGAGCCCGGCATCGAGCCTTTGTTGAAGCAAAGAGGTTTGGTGAGATAGAAAGAATGATGTAAATGTAACTCCACTGGAGTATGGAAACAAAAAAAACGGCCTCAGGGCCGTTTTTTTGTTGGTAACAATTTGTTGTTTTATAAGTATTGGTCGAGCAGGCCAGCCATCTCTGTTTGCACTTCCTGAGCCGCGCTGCGGGCCTTGGCTGCAAAATCTTCTCCTGAGCTGGCATAAATGATTTGCCGGGAAGAGTTGACCAGCAGGCCACATTGCTTATTCATGCCATAGCGGGCCACTTCTGCCAGGCTGCCGCCCTGGGCCCCAACGCCGGGTACCAAAAGGAAATGGTCGGGAACGATTTTCCGTATATCGCTGAGTGTTTCAGCTCGGGTGGCACCTACCACGTACATCATATTTTCTTCATCGCCCCACTCGGACGAATACTTCAACACCCTTTCAAACAAACGCTCACCATCTTCACTCATGTATTGGAAGTCGTCCGCTCCCTTATTGGAGGTAAGCGCCAGCAAAATCACCCATCTGTCCACATAAGTCAGGAAGGGCTTTACCGAATCCTCTCCCATGTATGGGGCCACGGTAACCGCATCAAAATCCATGGAGTCAAAGAAGGCCCGGGCGTAGAGACTGGAAGTGTTACCTATATCGCCCCGTTTGGCATCGGCAATGATGAAGAGATCCGGGTAATTGTAGCGAATGTAGTTAACCGTTTTTTCCAGACTGTTCCATCCGTTAACGCCCAGACTCTCGTAAAAGGCCAGATTGGGCTTGTAAGCCACCGCCAGATCGTGTGTGGCGTCTACAATCTCCTTGTTAAAGGCAAAGATGGCATCGGTCGTGTCCAGCAGGAAACGGGGGATTTTTTGAATATCGGTATCCAGGCCCACACAAAGGAAGCTCTTCTTTTCCCTGATTTGTTGAAATAGCTGTTCTTTGTTCATATGTAGCAGGTTATGTTGTTTCTACTATAAATCATAGTTCGTTATTGTTTTAACCTAACGATCTAATGTATAAAGATAAGGACTATTATCGAAGAAAGTTGAATTATTTGTATCGCCCAGCGAGCCACGACTTAAAAGAAAGCACCTGTTTTTTCGACTTGTTTAGGTTGGATGGCTTATGTGATTTTTGCCATGAGAAATTACATCTCCGCTTCCTTGAGCCGCTCAGCATTCTCTTCCATCTGCAATTTGTTAATGATGGGTTCGATGTCACCATCTAAAATGGCCGGCAGATTGTAGAGGGTGAAGTTGATGCGGTGATCGGTTACACGCCCCTGCGGGTAATTGTAGGTACGAATTTTGGCCGACCGGTCGCCCGTTGATACCATGGTTTTGCGCTTGGAGGAGATTTCATCGAGGTATTTTTGGTACTCCAGGTTGTAGATGCGCGTGCGCAGCTCAATCATCGCCTTATCGAGGTTTTTGAGCTGGGATTTCTGGTCCTGACAAGTGACCACAATGCCGGTAGGTATGTGGGTCAGACGGATGGCCGAATAGGTGGTGTTGACCGATTGTCCCCCCGGTCCCGAAGAACAGTAGGTGTCTTTACGGATGTCTTCCTGGCGAATGTTCACATCAAACTCTTCGGCTTCGGGCAGTACAGCTACGGAGGCGGCGGAGGTATGCACGCGTCCCTGCGTCTCGGTCTGTGGTACCCGCTGCACGCGGTGCACGCCCGACTCGTATTTAAGAATGCCATAAACGTCTTTGCCGGACACATTGAATACGGCATCTTTGTAGCCGCCTGATGTGCCTTCAGAAACGTGGGTAACCTCGACTTTCCAGCCTTTTTTCTCGCAAAATTTGGTGTACATGCGAAACAGGTCGCCGGCAAAAATACTGGCTTCATCGCCACCGGTGCCGGAACGGATTTCCACCACGGCATTTTTCCCATCTTCAGGGTCGGAAGGTAAAAGCAGGATCTTGATCTCCTCTTCCATGGCCGGTACCTTCTCTTCCATTTCTTCCAATTCGGCACGTGCCATTTCCCGCATCTCCTCATCCTTCTCTTCCTTGAGCATGAGTTTGGTGTTGTTCAGGTTTTCTATCAGGTTTTTATATTCCTTGGATACAGCCACCAAATCTTCCAGTTCCTTGTATTCCTTGTTGAGTTTTATATAGCGTTTGGTGTCGTTGATTACTTCCGGGTCGGTAATCTGGGTGCCAATTTCTTCAAAGCGTCTGCGGATAGCTTCCAGCTTATCCATGAGTGAATTATTTAATGACATAGCAGTGTTTTAAAAGGGTGTGTGCGTGATAAAAAAGAACAGGCATGGGCCAAAATCAACGGGGGAGTAGCTAATAGAAAAATTCACCGAAGCCGCTTCTGATGGTCAGACAGGCTTTTTCTGCAGGTTCGCAGCGACCTATGATTTGGGCCTCAATGTTGAAGGCCGCAGCAACATCCATGATGTCTTGTGCGTGTTCAGGCTTGACATAGATTTCCATGCGATGGCCCATGTTAAAGACTTTGTACATTTCGGCCCAGGGTGTTCCTGAAGCTTTTTGTATCATGGTAAACAGGGGAGGTACCTCAAAAAGGTTGTCTTTGATGATGTGCAGTTTATCCACAAAATGCAATACTTTGGTCTGTGCACCACCCGAGCAGTGCACCATTCCGTGAATGTTTTTGCGGTATTTCTCAAGGATCTGCTTGATAACCGGACCGTAGGTGCGGGTAGGGGACAGAACCAGCTGTCCGGCATCTATGCCCAATGCCTCAACTTTCTCGGTCAGCGAGTGGTGGCCAGAATAAATCAGGTCTTCCGGGACTTCAGGGTCAAAACTCTCCGGATATTTCTCTGCCAGGTATTTGGCGAAGACATCGTGACGGGCGGATGTGAGACCGTTGGATCCCATTCCTCCGTTGTATTGGTCCTCGTAAGAGGCTTGTCCGTAAGACGCCAGTCCCACAATGACATCGCCCGCTTCAATGCGGTCGTTCGAGATGACATCTGACCGCTTCATGCGGCAGGTGACTGTTGAATCAACAATGATGGTGCGCACCAAATCGCCTACATCAGCGGTTTCGCCTCCTGTGGAATAAATGCTGATGCCATTGTCGCGCAATTGCTGAAGCACCTCTTCAGTTCCATTGATAATGGCCGAAACCACTTCTCCAGGGATTAAGTTTTTATTGCGGCCGATGGTGGATGACAAGAGAATGTTGTCCGTGGCGCCCACGCAAAGCAGGTCGTCCACATTCATGATAATGGCATCCTGAGCAATGCCCTTCCATACCGAAAGGTCACCCGTCTCCCGCCAGTACATATAGGCCAGTGACGACTTGGTGCCGGCGCCATCTGCGTGCATGATGTTGCAGTAGGCCTCATCACCGGCCAGGATGTCAGGTACGATTTTGCAAAAGGCTTTGGGAAACAACCCTTTGTCAATGTTTTTAATGGCCTGATGCACATCTTCTTTGGATGCAGAAACACCTCGTCTGTTGTATCGGGAATCGGTACTCACCATAGTTGTTTTGGTACAAAATTTACAGACCGCAAAAGTAATATAATCTTTTGGTATCATCAACCATCTTTAGCGTATAATGCTAAATTCTACCCGGTTGTTCAGTTGATGGGCAGTCCTTTGATCACCTCTGCTCAGGCGCTGAATAAATTGGGGTGTCAATTCATCGTTTTCACGCAGAAAGAGGTGTTGCCGGGCCAGATGGGTATCCACCTTAAGCGGCCGGTCGCCTCCAAATCCACGTGCCGTTAGTCGCTCCGGGGCCACGCCTTTTTCTGTCAGGTAATTGAGCACCTCTTCGGCTCTTTGTTGCGATAAAATGAGTAAGTCGGTTTCATCTCCTTGGCCGTCGGTGTGCGCTGAAATTTGCAAAGCAATGCTTGCATTGTCCTTGAGCAGGGACACGACCTGGTCCAGCTCTGCCTGCGCCTCCGGTTCCAGCTGGTAGGCTCCTGCATCGAATTGCAAATTGTTGAAAATCATAGGCCGTTCAGCGTTTTTGAGCGTAATGTTGAGGTTGAATTGCCGGCTTTCTGTCAACCCTTTGGTGCTCACTCTTTCCCGGTGGTTGAAGTACCCCGGGGCCGAAACCAGCATGGTATAATCATTGCCCGGCTCCAGTAAAATGTTGAAAGTGCCGGCAGGTTCTACATCCATTTGCATATTGGTGCCATCTGTTCCCACCACTCTGACTTGGGTGTTGCCGGGCAGGTCTTCCTCGTTCTCCGTACCGATGGTGCCTGCTACAACGGGCTGTATAACGGGCATGACAAAAGAGAAGATGTTTTCATAGCCTCTGGGATTGTCTCTGGAACTCGAGAAAAACCCAGCTTCCCGGTTGCGGTAAAAAGTGATGCCCAAATCGTCCGCATTTGAATTGATGGGTTGGCCCATATTGGTCACTTTCCAACGGTCCTCCTCCAGCTCTTCTGCACGGAATATATCGAGTCCCCCATAACCTACCAGACCGTCAGAGCTAAAGTACAGGATGCTGTCTTCGCGCAAAGAGGGAAACATTTCATGGCCTGCGGTATTGATGTCCATGCCCAGATTCACAGGGATTCCCCAGCCGTCACCGATGCGTTCCACCTTCCAGATGTCCTTTCCCCCGAAACCACCCGGCATGTCCGATACAAAGTAGAGCCTGGAACCATCTCTGGAAATGGCCGGGTGTGCGTAGATGAGGGTGTCGGGCCCCAGGTCCACTTCAACGGGCTCTGACCATCGGCCGCCCACCCGTTTAATGGTCCAGATTTCCGCTCCCATGGGTTCTGTTTTTTCATAACGGGTTCTGGTAAAATAGGCATCGCGGCCATCTTCGGTCAGAGAGATGGCGCCATCTTCAAAAGAGCCGTCCATTTCCTGATTGAGTATGGGTTCCGGCTCCTGCCAGTCTCCTCTGGAATCCTGAATGGCGCTATAGATAACCGAAGTTCCCTGTCCGGTAATCTTGTTCACCTGCCGTCTCTTTTTCCCTGCATTACGCATGGATGAAAAATAGACCTGAGAGGGATCGTCCGGTGCAATAAATGGTGCGTAATCACTGTTTCGGGAATTGAGTTTTCGGATATCCTCCATTTCATATTGTTTGGGCTCGGGCGGATCCATGGCCAGGCGGGCGGAAGCCCGGCCATTGAAGGCCAGTTGGTCACCCGATACCTCCGACAAATATTCTTCAAACAGCACCAAAGCATCCTCATAGTCCCCGTTCTTTAACAACTGACGGGCCTGCTGCAATTTGGCGCTGCGGTCCGCATAGCCAAACCTGATGGCCCGTCCATAGGCGGCAGCTGCTCTTCTGGGCTGGTTGGTGATACGGTAGCTTTCAGCCAGGTAGAAAGAGGCTTCCCCCCGATAGTAGCGGTTTTTTTCGCGTCGGTAGGCTTTGTTGAGGGAAGTGATGGCACGGTCATACTCGCCTATATCATAGGCCTTAACAGCTTTCCCTAATCTGCCGGTACCGGAACATCCGGTTAGAAACATCAAAGATGCGGTGATGGTGATGATTGTCAGGATGGAACCTATACGATTCATATGGTTTACGTTTGTTCTAATTGAGGCTGATGAAAAAGTATGGTAAATATAGTGAACACATCCCTAATTGATGGCACACTAGAAGAAAAACGATGATCTTGTCATATTATTTTGTTCCCGGCTCACGGGAAATAAAAAAGCCGGCATCGCCGGCTTTTTATTGGTTGTGTTTATGGTTCTAATCGTCTGCTTTATACTAAATGTGAATAACCTCTCCATAAGCCGCTGCAGCCGCTTCCATAACAGCTTCAGACATGGTCGGGTGCGGATGAACGGCTTTAATGAGCTCGTGACCGGTGGTTTCCAGTTTACGGGCCGTAACCAACTCAGCAATCATCTCCGTTACATTGGCGCCGATCATATGAGCGCCCAGTAATTCGCCATATTTGGCATCAAAAATCAGCTTTACAAAACCGTCCTTATGTCCCGCAGCGCTGGCCTTACCAGATGCGGAGAAGGGGAATTTACCCACCTTTAGTTCGTACCCGGCCTCTTTGGCCGCCTTTTCCGTCATGCCCACCGACGCAATTTCGGGTCCGGTATAAGTACAACCCGGAATGTTGTTGTAATTGAGCGGTTCCGGATGGTGCCCGGCTATCTTCTCAACACAAAGAATGCCTTCGGCAGATGCCACGTGGGCCAGGGCCTGACCAGGCACGATATCCCCAATGGCATAAACACCCTCGACGGAGGTTTGGTAAAATTCATTCACCTTAACACGGCCGTTTTCAATCTTCACACCGGCTTCTTCCAGACCAATGCCTTCGATGTTGGGGGCAATGCCAACGGCAGAAAGAACGATGTCGGCTTCCACGACTTCTTCCTTGCCTTTTTTATTTTTGATGGTCACTTTTACCAATTTTCCGGAAGTGTCAACGGCAGTTACCTCTGAACTGGTGCGGACATCAATGCCGTCTTTCTTGAAGGAACGGGCCAGTTGTTTGGAAACCTCTTCGTCTTCCACCGGTACAACATTGTCCAGAAATTCGACCAGGGTAACCTTGGTTCCTATGGTGTTGTAGAAATAGGCGAATTCACTGCCAATGGCTCCTGAGCCAACTACCACCATCGATTTCGGTTGCTTATCGAGCACCAAAGCTTGCCGGTAACCAATTACTTTTTTGCCATCTTGCGGCAGGTTGGGCAACTGGCGACTTCTGGCGCCGGTGGCCAATATGATGTGTTTGGCTTCGTAGGTTTCTTTTTTATCCTCGTTGTTGGTAACCTCTACTTTTCGGTCTTTGGTGAGTTTAGCTGTCCCCTGAATAACCGTTATTTTGTTTTTCTTGAGAAGGAACTGAACGCCTTTGCTCATGCCATCGGCCACCCCGCGACTGCGTTTGACCATGGCAGAGAAATCGGCCTTGGCCGTTCCTTCAATGGTCACTCCGTAATCGGCTGCATGGTTGAGATAGTCAAACACCTGGGCGCTTTTGAGCAACGACTTGGTGGGGATACAGCCCCAGTTTAGGCATACGCCACCCAGCTCTGCTTTTTCAACAATAGCCACGTTTAAGCCCAATTGTGAGGCTCTGATGGCGGTCACATAGCCGCCAGGACCACTTCCGATAACTAAAATATCATATTTTTCCATCTGTCTGAAATTAATTTTTGGTCATGCTTTTCTAACAAACATTCGAAGGTAAGGTTCAATGATTGTTCTTTTTTGGTTGGAAGACTTTTTGAACCTTCTCGATCACGATTTTGGCCTTGGGGAGATTCTTTTTCTTTTTGGATTGAACGGAACCCAGCAGGAAGCCATAGGCTTCCATGCCTTCCACCTCGTCAAAAATAACTTTGAGAATCGCCATGCCAGGAATAAACAAGATCATTCCGGCCAGACCCCAAATAAAATTTCCAATAAATAGGGCAATGATGGTCATCAGGGGATTCATGGAGACTTGTCCCCCCACAATTTTTGGGGTAAAAAGGTTGCTTTCGAACAATTGGATCACATAGAATGCCAGAAATACACCAAAGGGATACCACAACGAGTCTTTGGTGAGCAGGGCAAAGGCAATGGGGAAAATGGCTCCCAGAAAGGGGCCCAGATAGGGAATGACATTCAGGATGGCGGCAAAAACGGCAAAGAGCATGGCGTGCTTAATACCCAGACTGTAAAGGGCAATACTGTTTAGAACGGCCAAAATACAAATGACGATAAAAGCCCCTTTGATGTATTTTTGAACCACTTCCTTTATTTTCAGGATCGCATGTTCTACCTTATCCTCATGTTTTTTGGCGAAAACTTTTTTGAAGAACTCAATGATAAACCACCTGTAATAGATAAAAAGAAAAATGTAAACAGGAATAATAAAAACCAGCGTAAGGGTTCCTGCTGTGGCCAGAATGCCCTGGGTAAGGACGTTCATGTTGTCATATATCTGCTGAAAAAGCACTTCCTTAACATTGTCCATGGATATGGGAACTACGCCATCAAAGTGTTCGGCGGTAAAATTGTTGATGTTACCTGCCAGTTCGCTGAAGCGGGCCTCCAATCCCGCCAGATCACCCGAAAAGTTCAGGATTTGGTTGTAAAAGAAATATACAATGCCGGACAGAATCACCAGAAGGGAGATAAGGCTGATGACGGCTGCTAAGGCAGAAGGGACGCGATTCTTTTCCAACCAGGAGGTAAAAGGGCTTATCAGGACGGCCAGGAAACCGGCTATCAGAATGGGCACAAGAATAACCTTGGCTTCTTTCATGACAAAGACGAGCAGTACAATTCCCAGTAAAATGGAGGTTAATCGCATGTAAGCCGGTTGCTCCACTATTTTAGACTGATGGTTTTCCATATAATTAATTAATTGTTGTTGACTTTGCTTGCAAAAAAAAATAACAGAACGCAGAGAAGTGCCCCTGAAATAACATCATTGATCAGGAGAAAGAAATGTTGCTGAAAGTTACGGGAAAAATGAGAATTTTCGCAATTTACTTTTCATGGAGTTGAAAAAAGAAAACAGGCTGCCAATTGCTATTGACAGCCTGTTTTTGCTTAATTCCCTATGCTGTTAAAAAAAAATTAGTTCCCGGCCATCCCTATAGAGCCGAGGTTGGTGATTTCGTATTGCTTCGTATGAAAGGAGGTGTTTTTGTTAGGGTTGATCTCGGTCACCTCCATGGTTGACTTTTCACCTGACTGGAGGTCGGTTGATTCACTGGCCATTAAAAAACCGGAAGTGCGGCCAAAGGTAACAGCCGTCCAATTGAACATCGAAGGCAGAGCTGTCGAACGCGGTGATTCGTAATCCTTGGTCAGCCAGAAGGATCCCCGGGTATTTTCATCCGTATATTCGTATTCCTCACATTTGTAGCCGAGGATGTCTTTGGTTCGTCCGGTCTTTTTGAGGTTGGCAGGGGTGTAATCCAAATCTTCCCCTGTACTTTCTTCATAAACGTCGTCTTCCGCTTCGCCGGATAGGCTTTTTCCAAAATCCTCAGACAAACCATAAGCCACGCCCGTCTTTTGATTGTTGTCCTCCGAAAGGATGAGCGTGGCCTTATTGTCGTAATCAATGATAAACAAGCCTTTGTTTTTAGGGGCATTTTCCACTTCAACATTGATATCACCCGAAACAAATTCGTAGGCCATGCATTTATCGTCGTCCGAAAGGTAGGATACCATATCCCCATCGTTTACCACTTTTCCTTTTTTGTTCACTGTTTTGATGTTGATGCGCATGGAGGAGTTGAAAGTATAGGCATCCGCATAATTGACCGGTTCAGATGAAATGCCCATTTTTCCCAGCAAGTTTTCCATGCGTTTTTGGTTGGCTGCCTCGCTGTTTCTGTCGGGCGAGGCGTTTTCTTCCTTATTGGTAGTGGCTGATTCTTCTATATCATCCAGACTTTTGTCAATACCTTCATCCACTTTTTGGTCTATTCGGTCTTCCGTCTTTTGCTCTAACTTCTCAGCCGCCCTTTTGGCCACGCGTTCCATTAAACTTTGGGCATTCAGGGGTGTTTGGTGAAAGGCGGATAAAATGGCCATGGTGATGAGGGACAAAAAGAAAGATCTCATGGTGGTGTTTTTAGTTGGTTCTTAATAGTCCGAAAATTAATAGTTGACTGTCGGAATGTCAATCCCAAATCAATGGAGGCCATTGAAATATTGATGAATGAATGGTTTTTGGATTTTAAACTCCTATTTTAAGAAGTGGCGAATGGTCTCCCACAGAACAATACCTGCTGAAACCGAAACATTCAGTGAATGTTTGGTACCGTATTGGGGGATTTCAAGGCAGAAATCGCAGAGGTCAACCACCTTTTGTTGAACGCCTTTCACTTCATTTCCAAAAACAAGGGCGTAGGCCGCATCGGGCTGTGGGGTAAAGTCTGTCAGTTGAATGCTTTTATCTACCTGTTCAATACCCACGATGGTAAATCCTTGTTGTTTAAGGGTTAGGACAGCTTCCCGGGTGTTTTCAAAATATTGCCAATCCACCGCATCTTCAGCACCTAGGGCCGTTTTATGTATTTCGTTGTGTGGCGGGATGGCTGTTATGCCGCAAAGCACCACTCCACGCAGGCTGAAAGCATCTGCTGTGCGAAATACACTGCCTACGTTGTGGAGGCTCCTGACATTGTCGAGCACGGCAATAACCGGATGTTTTTCCGATTTTTTAAACTCTTCGGGACTTAATCTGTTTAATTCAGTAATCTTTAGTTTGCGCATAAAAAAGGTTTAAAGTGCAAAAATAGAAAGATAAATTGTTTAACAGGGGCAGATTTTTGTGTAACTTTTGGAGGTAACACAAGGAGGCCTTTAAAGGTCTTTATTTGTCCTATTAAAAAATATAAATATATGAACATTCATGAGTATCAGGCCAAGGCTATTTTAAAGGAAAACGGTGTGCCCGTTCAGGAAGGAATAGTTGCCTCCACCCCCGGTGAGGCTGTGGAAGCCGCCAAGACATTACAGGCACAGACCGATACCCATTGGTGGGTGGTAAAAGCACAGATACATGCCGGCGGTCGCGGAAAAGGCGGAGGCGTTAAGTTGGCCAAAAGTCTTGAAGAGGTAAAATCCATAGCTGAAAAAATGATTGGGATGAACCTGGTTACGCATCAAACGGGCCCCGACGGCAAGGATGTTCACAAGGTTTTGATTGCTCAGGATGTTTATTATCCGGGACCAACCAC
The DNA here is from genome assembly GCF_000974365.1 of Geofilum rubicundum JCM 15548. Classification (GTDB taxonomy): domain Bacteria; phylum Bacteroidota; class Bacteroidia; order Bacteroidales; family Marinilabiliaceae; genus Geofilum; species Geofilum rubicundum. Next base: position 13,723 of record NZ_BAZW01000051.1, on the reverse strand, counting down.
CAAAGAGGAGTATTACATGAGTATATTGCTCAATCGTAAAACGGGTCGCAATGTGGTTGTTTATTCTCCTGACGGCGGTGTAGATATAGAAGAGGTGGCTGCTTCACGTCCCGATCGTATATATCGTGAGGACATTGATCCGGCTTTCGGACTATTGCCCTTTCAGGCCAAACGTATTGCCAAAAATCTGGGGCTTTCAGGCTCAGTAGCCAGGGAGTTGATTCGCTTTGTCGATCGTTTGTATGCCTCCTATCTGGCAGTTGATGCTTCCATGTTTGAAATCAATCCTGTTTTGAAGACCACCGATGAGAAGATTTTGGCTGTTGACGCCAAGGTGAATATTGACGACAATGCTTTATTCCGCCATCCTAAAATTGAAGCCATGCGCGATTTGTCAGAGGAGGATCCCTCTGAGGTGGAGGCCGGAAAAAACAATCTGAACTTTGTTAAGTTGGATGGGAATGTGGGTTGTATGGTCAATGGAGCCGGTCTGGCCATGGCTACCATGGACATCATTAAATTATCGGGCGGAGAGCCGGCCAATTTTCTGGATGTGGGGGGTGGTGCCAATGCACAGACCGTAGAGGCCGGATTGAAAATTATCCTGGATGACCCCAATGTGAAAGCCATTTTGATCAATATTTTTGGTGGCATTGTGCGCTGTGATCGTGTGGCTACCGGTGTGGTTGAGGCCTATAAAAAATTAGGGAATATCAAGGTGCCTGTGATTGTTCGCTTACAGGGCACAAACGCAGAAGAGGGCAAAGAAGTGATAGACAACTCTGGTTTGAAAGTCTATTCTGCCATTACTTTGAAAGAAGCAGCTGATTTGGTGAGAAAGTTGGTGAAATAAGAAAACTTTTGCGGAACAGTTTTTGATACATTTGCCTGGACAGAATTATCCTTTTTGCAAATTGTCAAAGTATGAGAAGATTAGTTGTTTTTTTGCCCTTTTATATTTTGTTTGTCGGCTCTTTATGGGCGCAGACCGGGGTAGATTCTGTGCCTTCAAAACCTGTCCGCTATTTTCTGAAGCCTGAAATTCTGAATGGTGACACCCTGCCGCATGTACTGCTCGATGAGGTGACCGTCATGAAACCCTGGGAATTTAAAAGCCGGCGAGAATACCGCAAGTATAACCGCCTGATCAGAAATATCAAAGTCACTTTACCTTACGCCCGGTTGGCTGCTGAAAAGTTGGCCCTAATTAATGAGGAGCTGGAGGAAATAGAGGGGAAGAAGGAGCGGCGGCATTTTGTTAAGGAGGCAGAGAGCCAGCTGTTCGAAGAGTTTGAAGCCCCCTTGCGGAAGCTGACATTTTCACAGGGAAAGCTGCTTATTCGCCTGATTGACAGAGAGACGGGTGATAATAGTTACAATCTGATCAAGGAATACAAAGGGGGCGTACCTGCCTTTTTTTGGCAGGGTATCGCCCGCATATTTGGCGCTAATCTCAAAGATGAATACAATGCAGAGGAAGATGATAAAATGATTGAGCACATTATTCAGATGATTGATGCTGGTGCTCTTTAAAGTTGTTTTTTTGCTTTCTAATGGTTTTATATTCGGCGAAGTTGGCAACTTCGCCGATCTTATAAGCAGATTTCGCTGATCCTAATAGTTGACTTTGCCGATCAGAGAAATTTTTTAAAGCATTTTAATCAAAGTATCCACCGCTTTTTTGGCGCCATCGGCTATTTGCAAAATGTTTGCGTCCAGCATGTAGCAAGGCGTGGAGACTATCTTGTTGGTAGCATCCACCACCACTTCTGCATGTGAGGTGTTGACGTGTTTACCGCCCATTTCCTCAATGGCTTTGGCGGTATCTGCATCACTTCCAATGGTGACCTCCGGATTACCCAGGACTTTGGTGATAAGCACAGGTGAGATGCACAGGGCGCCAATAGGTTTGCCAGCTTGATGAAAATCTTTCACCACCTTTTCTAATTCGGGATTCACCTGACAGTCGGCTCCATCAACCGCAAAAGAACACAGGTTTTTAGCCACGCCAAACCCCCCGGGAAACAAAATAGCGTCTGCTTTAGTCGCATTGAGCTCAGATACCGGCTGGATATCGCCTCGGGCAATTCTGGCTGCCTCAATTAAAACATTTCGTTTTTCGGGCATTTCCTGTCCGTTGAGATGGTTGATGACGTGATGTTGTTGCACGTCGGGGGCATAAATGTCATAACTGGCACCCGCACTGGCTATGGCCCATAGGGCGAACACCGATTCGTGAATCTCTGCACCGTCGTAAACACCACATCCTGATAGTACTACAGCAATTTTTTTAGATTTCGTCATCGTTCTGTCTTTTAAAAATTATCACAAAACTTAAGGGGCCGTCAATTCAAGGATCAGGATGCTTTTGTGACTAAGAATGAGGTTTCCTAATCCGTTGGAAACTTCCCCGTTCATAACATTGGTTACTTTGGATTTTGGGTCAATGGTATACTGAAATTTGGAACCTTCCAAGCGTCTTGGTTCCCCGGAGTTGTTGTTAATGATGACCAATAATTGTTTGTTTGGTCCCACCCGGATATAGGCATAAACATCCTCAAAAGGTTCGAGCTGGATTAAGCCTCCCTGCATGACATCCGGGTTGTTTTGGCGCCAATTGAGCAAGGTTGAAGTGAACTGCCAGGCTTCTCGCTGGCCTTGCGACAGGGTGCTTTGATCAAAAGCACTGATTGCATCTCCGGTCCATCCTCCCGGGAAATCTTTCCTGACAAAGCCATTGCCTTCGGGCGCATAACCATCCAATAGAACCTCTGTTCCATACAAAAAGGATGGAATGCCCCTGGTGGTTAGCAAGAAGCCCATATAAAGTTTAAACAGGGCCAAATCTTTTTCTGCCAGGGTAAAAAGTCGGTAGAATGATGGTTGTCGCCGTTGAGAATAATTTGATTAATGGCATCGTTATAAATATGGTCAGATGCGAGGGTCTGATAAATGGGAAAAAGGGCTTCGTGTGTATCTGAATACGCTGCAAAGGCATCGTTCACTGCTTCTTTTAAAGGGCCATCGGTCAAGTGGGTGAATTGAAATTTGTTTTTGTGGTCATGCTGCCAATAGGCATTGAGTCCCGCGTCTTTTGCCTCAGGGGCAGCCAGGATATTGAGGTTGGGATATTCATCCCTCAGAACCTGGGTCAGTTGTGCCAGAAATTCCGGATGGCAAAGATGCGTTTGGTCTATTTTGACGCCGTCGGGTTGGAAGGTTTCAACCCACCACAGAACATGTTGGACGAGGTATTTTTTTAGTTCCTTGTTTTGGAGGTTGAGTGCCGGTCTGTCAAAGGACTCCCATATTTTTGAGTGCCGATCAATGTCTTCCTGGGCGGCATAAGGATCGACATAAACCAGTGGATTGGGTTTTTCCAGAGAGAGGAGGTCGCGTTTAAAAACCCAGTCGGGATCCGGAGGACTTTGAAAGATGACGTGTTGATTGCCCGCTTTGTGAAAAACCTGAGTGATAATAACTTTGAGTTGGTTGTTTCTGAATTGTTGGATGGTGTTTTTTATATCGTTCAGTGAACCAATTCGTTTATCCACATTAAAATGGGAGGTTGGTGCAAATTTGTCGTAGGAGAGGATTAATTGGTTGGATTCATAAAGGGGCGTGAATTCAACGGTATTAAAGCCCAGATCTTTGATATAATTCATGGCATTGGATAGTCCCTGAATGTCCCCACCATGAACACCGGAAGGATTGGAGCGGTCGGCTTTCTCGAACAGATCTATGATGTTGTCGTTGTCCGGATTGCCATTCGCAAACCTGTCCGGTACAATTTGATAGATGGCATCCGCACCGGTGAGCGGAGAGGGGAAGTAATTGTTCGTGCGGTTTCGGAGTGTGAAATTAACGGTTCCTACGGGAGTGTTGCCACGTGTAATACGGATGGCAAACATCCCGGCAGAAGCATTCTTCGTGATGTCGAGTTCTACAAAAAGATAGTCTTTGTTTTTAGCGCCATATTGATCGTTAATGGATACCCCTGAGTGACTAACAGCTGCTCTGGCCGTACTTAGGTTATTCCCTTTAATGAGTACCTGCACCTTGTTATATTTCATTCCAATCCACCATTCCTGTGGCCAGCACGCCATCTTATTGGCGCTGAACTGCGACCAGGAAGGCCCGGAAATGGCTAGTAATAAAACCAGAAAAACAATTGAGTTCACCTTTATTTTCCCAAGCTCTGATGTCATTTGTTGTTTGTTAATGAATTTTCTTAGTGTAAAGATAAGGAATTCAAAACTCTTAAATCAAACTTTGGTGTGATTTTCAAAATGCAGAGAATTGGGGGGGCTGTAAACAAAAAAGAGACTGCCTGTGAGGGCAGTCTCTTTTTTGTTGTGTGGTATTTTGTTACTGTACAATCGATTTGAAAGTAGCATCACCAAAATAATTGGCAAATTCCATATCACTGGCAGCAGTTGCTTTGAACTTGCTGTCAAGCTCTACAGCTTTACGCAAGTTGCTGAACATCATGTCAGAGTCATTGGTGCGAACACCTACAACTGCTTTCAGATAGTATTTCAAACCAACTTCATTGGTATTGGCATTCAACGTTGAAAGGGCAGCATCGTAATTACCTGCCAAAATCTTAGCCAGAGCGGCGTTGCAACTTACGCTGTTACCGAAGTAACGAACGGCTTCGTCATACATGCCTTTTTTGATGGCTAAAACACCAAGGTTGTTGTCTAATTCACTACCTGCACCTGCAGCAGAACCGAAGTACTCTTCAGCTTTGGCAAGGTCACCTTCGCGCAAAGCAATGGCACCAAGGTTGTTCATTACTTCAGGTTGGTTGGCTTTAACAGAGTTGGCTTTTTCAAAGGCTACTTTAGCACCGGCTAAGTCATCCTTCTGGTATAAGGCCAGACCTACGTTGTTATGCGTTCTCCAGTCGTTGGGATATTGAGCAGCCGCTTTTCTGTAAATGGCCAATTGCTCATCCACGTTGTCTTCCAAAGTAGCCGCATAAAGAATTTCTTCTGCATTTAATTCAGAAGCATTGCTGGCAGCCAGTTCAGAAATCTCTTCGTCTGATTTACCAATTTCCTCAACGTTTACGCTCATTTTTGAACGACGCAATTTAGGCAGAATATCATCCGCAATTACTTTGTATGTGTTAGACATGTTTTTGATTTCACGCTCACGTACTTGTGGATCGGTATGCATGGAAAGAACACGAAGAATTAATTCTTTGTCCTGAATGTCACTTTTTTCCATTAATTCCTTGAATCCTTCCCAGTCTTCTGGTGTATTTTGAAGATCGAAGAAGTCGGCATCTTTGGCTTCATCGATTTTTGCTCTTGTGAACTGACGGTTCAGGTAAGTCTTGGCAGAACCTTCACGCTGAGAAGCCAAGCGGGTATTCAAATCAACCGGTCCGTCAGGAGAGGCATAGGCAGAAATATTAACACCTTTGAATTCTTTGTTTTCAGCTTCTTTAACTTCAGCAATGAAATCGTTTAAAGCCTTAACTTCTTCTTTGGTCAATTCGCTGTTGCGAACATTGGCCTGTTGAATGATGTAAAGGATTTCAGCTGTTTTTGAAATAGGAATAATTCTTTCGAACTGATCTGCACCTACTGTGCCCTGAATGCCTTTGGCTTGAACCATAGCAGAGGTAGAAATGACGCCTTCAGCTATTTTAACTGGCTCGAAATCCAGAGAATTGTCACCTTTGGTCGCGCGGATGCGCACAACTAAGTCCGAAACACGCATGTTTTCGTTGTAGGCCACTGAATTGGAGTAGTTGATTTGTCCACCATTGTCTTTGGTGATAACCTGAGCATTTCCTTCGGCTTTTTCACCCTGAACAGTGTAACTTGGGAAAGGCGTTTCACCGCCTTCATAAACCAATACAGGTGTGGCTTCTAAGGTTGCTTTGGGATCGAAGTATCCGGCAGGGATACGGACGTTGATGTTAACATCCACTTTTTCTCCATGGGCTTCAAGAACCTCTGGAGTGACTGAATAGTTAACATCGGCAGCATTTTTTCTCATCTTTTCGAGACTGGCACAGCTAGTCATAACGGCAGCAAGTGCCAGATAAGCAAAAAGTTTAATTCTCGTTCTTTTCATAATGTTAGCTTAATTATTTGTTCTTGAACTAATTCGTTACTCTCTCACAAATATAATAATGTTTTCAAAAATTAAAAGTTCCCATAAACATTAATTGCAAATATAAGCTTTCTTACTGTGAAATGGTAGTTTTTTCACGTTAATGCGCAATTTTTACAGGTGATGCTATTGAATTAAAATCCTATTACCCCTACAAGTTAATCAATTATTTTATTAAAAGAGCGATTATTATATTAATATTTAATAGCTTACACCCATATTGTACCAGGCAAATGCCCATTTGTCGGCCACTTCTTCTATTTGCATGGAGAGTGGTTTACCTGCGCCATGGCCGGCCTTTGTTTCAATTCGGATAAGAACGGGATTATTTCCCTCGTATTTTTCCTGCAAAGTGGCGATGTATTTGAAGGAGTGTGCCGGCACCACCCGGTCGTCATGATCGGCTGTGGTGACCAGTGTGGCCGGGAAAATTTCACCTTCCGGTATATTGTGCAGCGGCGAGTAGGCATACAAATAGTTGAACATCTCTGCACTGTCATCGCTACGACCGTAATCACCCGCCCAGGCCCAGCCGATGGTGAAGTTTTGATAGCGCAGCATATCCATAACGCCCACGGCCGGCAGTGCTACTTTAAAAAGGTCGGGGCGCTGGTTGGCCACAGCACCTACCAGCAAACCGCCATTTGATCCGCCCATGATGGCCAGTTTTTCCGGATTGGTATAGTTCTGGTCAATCATGTATTCAGCCGCGAGGATGAAGTCGTCGAACACCCTTTGCTTATTCATGAGGGTGCCGCCCCGGTACCAATCGTCGCCATATTCGCCACCGCCCCTTATATGGGCATTGACATATACGCCCCCATTCTCCAGCCAGGGAACCAGGCGTGCATCGAATCGTGGTGGATACACCACATTGAAACCACCATATCCATAAAGCAAGGTTGGGTTATTCCCGTTTAATTCAATGCCCTTTTTGTGAACAATGGAAACCGGTACCTGTGCCCCGTCCTGCGCCTCAATAAAGACCATGGTCGTTTCGTAGTCGTCAGCGTTAAAGTCCACCTCGGGTGTGAATTCCTCTTCAATGGTCTGCTCGTCGAGGTCGTAAGCAAGGACCTGGGAGGGCTTGGTGTAGGTGGTATAGTTAAAATATACCCGGTTTTGGTCCTTCACCGGTTTCAGACTTGAAACTGAGGCAATGCCCGGCAATTCAATGTCGTACTGGAATTCCCCTTTTTTATTGAAGACTTTAAGTTGTGATTGAACATCCTGCATGTAATTAGCGACCGCATAGGCCTCCGTCAATTCAATATCCTTCAATACGTTCTTTCTTTCAGGAATGATCTCCTCCCAGTTGTCGATGGCAGGTTGGTCTGGATTTATGGCCATCACTCTGTAGCGGGGCGCTTCATGATTGGTCAGGACCCATAAATGCTTATCTACCTTCCAATGAAAGTGGTTTCCGTGTTAAAATCCGGATCTGCCAATTGCCAATCGCCATTAGCGTTCAGGTTTTTTATGGAGAGGGTGTTGCCGTGGGTGGATTGGCTGGTGTATAGCATCAGATAGCGAAATTCGTCATCCACCTCGGCCGAAAACATGTGGCGGGGGTTTTGTTGGTCTTCATACACCAATCGGTCTTCGCTTTGTGGTGTCCCCAGTTTATGGTAGAAAAGTTTTTGGTATTCATTGCTGCCCGACAGTTCACTACCTTTTGCAGGCTGGTCATAGCGTCCATAATAAAAGCCTTGGGCATCCCAAGAGAAATCCGAAAACTTAATGTATTGCAGGTGGTCATCGAGATCTGATCCCGTTTCCACCTCACGTATAAATACTTCCCGCCAGTCAGAACCGCCCTCACTAATGGCATAAGCCATGTATTGTCCGTCGGGTGAAATGGATGTGGCAGCCACGGAAGTGGTGCCGTCTTCTGACAATAAATTGGGATCGATGAGCACCCGTTCGATACTGTCGGTAACGTTTTTTACGTAGTACACCGCATGGTTTTGAATGCCATCGTGCCTGGAATAGAACAGATAGTTGCCCTTTTGAGTGGGCGCACTTTGCCGGGTGTAGGCCCAAACACTGGTCAGGCGTTCCTTAATGGCATCTCTGAAGGGTATTTTTGCCAGATAGTTGTTGGTCACCGCATTTTGGGCTTGCACCCATTTTTTGGTCTCTTCGGAGTTGTCATCCTCCAGCCAGCGATAAGGATCGGCCACTTGCGTGCCATAATAGACATCTGTCGAGTCTGATTGAACGGTGGCGGGATAGCTTAAGCGACCGGGCTTTTTTTGACAACTTTGTATCAGGAATAAAGCGGACAGGCCCGCCATAATAGTAAGGTGTGAAGTTCTCATTTTTATCAGGTGTAATATAAATAATAGCTCGATATTGTTTTGTAAGTTACTGATTTTAAACGACTTGTTCTCACTGTTGGCAGAAGTATAACCTCCTGAATATCATGAATTTAAAATTTCCTATCAACCCAATGACCTAACGACCTAATGACCTCTTACCCCGCTACGCGGGACCTCAAGCCGCAGGCGAAGTTCCGATTTTTCGGAAGCGCTTCGCTTGCCTCCCAACCTAACGACCTATTGCTAAAAGAGTTGATGTTTTTTTCGCAATACGGATTCTTTAATTTTTCCTCCGATCCATCCGGCTGCCAGTCCGGCGGCTGCCCCCAGCATCAATATGCCTGGTAAATCAATCGTTGTTTCAGAAAGGCCCACAGCCAGCGATACGGCGATGCCTGCTAATAGGCCTATGCCTGTAAATCTCGACAACCAAAGGCCTTTGGGAGCAACGCCATGCTGGCGGGACAGATGCTGACCGGATTGTTGAAGATGTTTCTGGAAGTCTTTTAACCGCGGGTCATTGTTGATCATCCATTCCGAAGCCTGCGTGGTCATTTCTTCCAGTTGCTTAAAATGGTCTGCGCAGTAACGGCAAGTGGACTTTTGCTTTTCCAATTGATGTAAAAGTCTGGGCAAAATCTGTATGCCATAGTATCTGGCCGACTCGCGGGGGGTACCCTCAAAGCGCTGGTTCAGAATCTCGTGCCACTGAAGAACTGTTTTTCGTTGGTCTGTCACTGCAGAATATTTGAATGGTTGTTTCAAAACCCGAATTTAAAGGATTTATCTTATAAAATGCAATTATTTGGGGGAGGGATTTTCGGCTTTTTATTAAAAAGATAAAGGGATCGCCGTTGTGGGCCATCCCTTTATCCTTTTTGTGGGAAAGGAGTCCCGGAAGGACTCCTTTAGAAAGATATCAATGAGGTTTATTGTTTCTCCTCACGTGGTAGCAATACTTTGCGGGAAAGTTTCAGTTTGCCTGATTTAGCGTCGATCTCAATCAGTTTAACATCGATGATCTCACCCTCTTTAAGTACGTCCTCTGTTTTTTCAACGCGTTTCCAGTCGATTTCCGAAATGTGCAACAGACCGTCTTTTCCGGGGATGATTTCCACAAATGCACCGAAAGGTACAATGGATTTAACCTTGCCGGAATAAACTTTACCGATTTCAGGAATGGCTGTGATGGCATTGATGCGGGCCATGGCTTTGTCGATGGCTTCTTTGTTGTCGGCAGCCACACTAACAATACCAAACTGACCTTCTTCGGTAACGGTCACAATGGTCGAGGTGGTAGCCTGTATTTCCTGAATGATTTTACCGCCAGGCCGATGATCGCACCAATCATTTCCTTAGGAATACGAACGGTCTCGATGCGTGGTGCATGGGGTTTTAATTCAGCTCTGGGCTCACTGATGGTCTCTGTGATTTTGCCCAGAATGTGCAAACGTCCTTCTCTGGCCTGATTAAGGGCTTTTTCAAGAATTTCGTAAGAAAGGCCTTCTACCTTGATGTCCATTTGCGTAGCGGTAATACCTTTTTCGGTACCCGTTACCTTAAAGTCCATGTCGCCCAGGTGGTCTTCGTCTCCTAAAATATCAGACAATACCACGTATTTGCCGGTTTTGGCATCCGAAATCAATCCCATGGCAATACCTGAAACGGGACGTTTGATTTGAATACCGGCATCCATCAGCGCCAGAGTTCCGGCACAAACAGTAGCCATAGAAGATGATCCGTTAGACTCCAGAATGTCAGACACCACACGAATCACATAAGGTGTTTCCTCTGGCAACATGGGTTTCAGTGCCCGCAATGCCAGGTTTCCGTGACCAATTTCGCGTCGGCCGGTACCGCGGTAAGGCTTGGCGTCGTTGGTTGAAAATGGCGGGAAATTATAGTGCAATAAGAATCTGTCAGTGGTACGGTTAAGTACATCATCAATCAGTTTCTCATCCATTTTGGTACCTAAAGTAACGGTGGTTAACGATTGCGTTTCACCACGGGTAAATACGGCAGAACCGTGAGGACCAGGCAGGTAGTCAATTTCGCACCAGATGGGGCGGATTTCATCCATTTTACGACCATCCAGACGAATGTTATTGTCCAACATCATGGCGCGTACAGCCTCTTTTTCCACATCGTGGTAGTAACGCTTGATCAGATCCAAGGGGATGTCCGCAGCATCTACATCAGCATAGTTGGCTTCCACAAACTCTTCCACTACTGTGCGGAAATCATTGATGCGCTCGTGTTTGTTGGGATTGGCTTTTTTGGCAACGGCGTAAGCTTGTCATAAGTCTCTTTCCATACTTTGTCACGCAGCTCTTCGTCGTTTTCTTCGTGGCTGTATTCGCGTTTGATTTTCTTCACCGCTTCGGCCAGTTCAATCTGAGCTTTACACTGAATTTTAATGGCCTCGTGCGCCACTTTCATGGCCTCGAGCAGTTCGGCTTCTGAAACTTCTTTCATTTCGCCTTCCACCATCATGATGTTATCCATGGAGGCTGCCACAATGATGTCCATGTCGGCCTCTTTCATTTGAGAAGCTGTAGGGTTAACCACCAGTTGGCCGTTAACACGTGCTACACGCACTTCTGAAATGGGTCCGTTAAAAGGAATATCTGAAACGGCCAAAGCGGCTGAGGCAGCCAGTCCGGCCAGCGCATCCGGCGTACTTTCCTTGTCGGCCGATATCAGACTGATCGTCACAAAGGTATCCGCATGGTAGTCCTCAGGAAACAAAGGCCTAAGGCTCTGTCGACCAAACGGCAAATGAGAATCTCATAATCAGATGGTCTGGCTTCCCTTTTTAAGAAACCTCCGGGAAAGCGACCTATTGCGGCATATTTCTCTTTGTATTCAACCGATAAGGGCATAAAATCGGTTCCTGGTTTCGCATCTTTTGCAGATACTACCGTAGCCAGGAGGTAAGTGTTTCCCATACGTACAACGACTGAGCCGTCGGCCTGTTTGGCCAACTTTCCGGTCTCAATCACAATTGATCTTCCATCGCCAAGATCAATTACTTTTTCAATTGGTGTAATCATATTTTTTTAACATTTTTTCGCGCCAAAGATAGGGATTATCTGCCAAAAATCTATATCTCTTTGAATGATTATTTGTTACAAGTTTTTTAAAGTACACTAACAGACCAAAACGTTCCTTTTGTCAAAAGAAAAGGGCTGTTGGCCAAATTGAGGGATTTCAAATTGTTCGGATAGATTATTTTTATGAGTTGTTAAAACTATATTTCTGGAGGGCAATTGGCCATTTTTTTTGGGCATAGGTGTTGGATGTTACTTAATACTTTAAACAGTTATGCTATTTTTTAGAATGAAAATTGATTACTTTTTGGTTTGTTGCCTTACTTTTATTAGCTTCTTTTTAATGGTCCCCTGCTATTCTCAGGATGAATCTGCTTTTTTGAATAATATTGACGAAGCTGTTTCTTCTGGGGATTCCACGGATATTATCAGGGCATGGTATGCTTTGGGCAAATTCTATGATAACAATCAACAATTTGATAAAAGTGCTGACGCTTTAAAGGCGGCTTTGTGTTTGGCCGAACGTCACAGAAACGACAAGGCATATGCCATTGTGGCCAATTATTATGCTTCCAACTTTTCCCAAATAGGAGAAAGTGATTCAGCCATTTTTTATTTCAGGAAGGCCGTTGATGCTTTCTCAAGAGTGCCCGATAGTGCAAACATGGCCTTTGCAATGATCAATCTCGGAGATGAATTGGCATCCAAGGGGAGTTTCGTGGAAGCTGCAGAATTTGGTTTACAGGCGGTTCGAATAAAGGAAACAAATCAGGACTCAACTAATTTGGCCTATGTATATCAAAAGGTGGGTGAAATTTTTAAACTCGCAGGCGAAAATGAACAATGGGAGGCATATGCAAAGATAGCTTACAGACTGATTCTTTTAGAGGATTTTGCCAATTCCAGTGCTGCGATTTCTATTTTTAATGATTTGGGCGGAATTGCGGAAATTCATGGTGATTTTGATTTGGCCTTGCAGTACTATGATACCTTGATTCATATTGCTAAGGAGAATGGCAATAATAGCGCGATCGGCGTAGCATTAAGCAATTGCGCCATTATTTACAAGAAGATGGGTGATTTGCAAAAGGCACTCGACACGGCTTTAGAAACTCAGTTTTATGACAAAGCATCCGTTTATCACGGTATTACAAGTAGAAATCTTTTGGCGGAGTTACATCTTGACCTAGGGGCTTATGAGCAAGCCCGTCATTTTGTTGAGATGGCCATTAGGGATGATAAAGTTGATAATTTTCCGGAGGAGAAGATGAGATCTGTAAGGCTTTTGTATCAGATTGATAAAGGGTTGGGCGATTTTAAAAAGGCGCTATATTGGATGGAGTTATTTAAGGAGTTGTCCGACTCAATCAGGGATAAAGAAGTGAGAGAAAGTGTTTTGGATATGGACTTGGCTTATCAGACTGAAAAGAAGGAGCCCGCATAGAGCTGCTCACGGCCGAAAATCTGATAAAATCTCAGCGAATACGGATTGGGATTATTATCCTGCTGGTGATGTTGGTTATCATGGTTTTGATTCTTTACATCTTTCAAATGAAAAAAAAGCAGACCATTTATATCCAAAATGACCTTCAGCAAAAAGTGTTAAGAGCCCAGATGAATCCCCATTTTATTTTTAATGTTTTGGGCTCTATTCAAAGTTTTATGATGCTTGATGAATCCGGAAAAGCTTCCGATTATCTATCCCGCTTTGCATCTCTTATTCGTTCAACATTGGAATGTTCTGCATCTGAATCTATTTCACTTAAGCTTGAATTGGAGATGCTCAAAAATTATGTCGAATTGGAACAGATGCGGATGCCTGAAAAGTTCGACTATAACATTGATATTCATAATGTAGAGGATGCCGAATTTGTTTTTATTCCCCCAATGCTTGTGCAGCCATTTGTGGAAAATGCCATAAAACATGGTTTTGGCGCTATTGCCTGTAAGGGAAAACTTTCCATAGAAGTGTTTGAGAGAAAGAATAGTATTGAATTCGTCATTGCCGATAATGGTCCGGGAATAAATGGAGAAAGCAAGATGGGTGAAGGCCACCGCTCAATGGCCATGGATATTTTCAATAAAAGAAGAAGTCTTATTCAGCATAAGCTGAAAAGAGAATTTGGTTTTAAAAGGGAGAATCTGAATGCGACAAAAGTTGGACATACAGGACTAATTGTAAGGTTAAACATTCCTGTTTTGTAAATAAAAGAATCATTA
>NZ_BAZW01000052.1 GCF_000974365.1 Geofilum rubicundum JCM 15548 | reverse complement strand
GGAAGGCGGAATAGTTAACTGCCAGATATCAAAGAACTAATGGTTTATTGAGGTGGATAGATATCTGTTTGAAGGAAATTTTTAAGATTATATAAGCACTTTTCTATAAAAACAACTTTTCTTGTTTTAATTTGAAAGCAGGAATGGATTAAATAATGGGATTCTTTAAAGACAGTAATATGGATACAACAGCGCCTGAGCGGGTCGTGAAATTTTGTCCCAAATGCGGGTCGTCGGATTTTCCGGCGCAGGCTGAACGGTCGTTTAAGTGTGGCGATTGTGGCTTTCATTTTTTTATCAATGCAGCGGCTGCAGTGGCAGCCCTTATTGTGAATGAAAAAGGAGAGCTGTTGCTCACACGACGTGCCCTTGACCCCAAAAAAGGCCTGTTGGATTTGCCGGGAGGCTTTGTGGATCCAGGTGAACGTGCGGAAGAGGCGCTGGTGCGTGAAATCAGGGAGGAACTCAATCTTGAGGTGCTGGAATACCAATTCCTGACCTCCTTTCCCAACGCTTATGTTTTCTCTGAATTCACTGTCTATACCGTCGATTTGGCTTTTGTCTGCCAGATTAAAGATTTTTCCGGGATCACCTGGCAGGATGATATCTCAGGCTATGTTTTTGTGAGGCCGGAAGCATTGAATTACAGTGATATTTGCAGTGATAGTATCCGACGCATCATTCAGTTGTTTGTTAAGAACAGTTTACCTGATTCATGATCGTCATGAATCATTGATTGGTGATGGCCACACCAGATCTAATTTCGGAATAATGCCGGCCATTGTCGTTTTTTGTCCGGTTTCTCAGCCGGAGAAAATTTAAGTCACTGGCATGGGATAAATTTCGATCCCGGAGGTTTGCATTTACCTTTAAATGTTCATAACTTACTTACTGAACACGGACATCTGAACAAGTATGTTAGCTCCAGTTAGTGATAGCCAATGGCTTTTTAATTTTTAGCCGAAATTTCGAAATTCTGCAAGCTATGAGACACATAATCCTGTTAACTGATTTTTCTGAAACAGCGCGACACGCAGCTGCCTACGCGCTGAATATGTTCGAGGGCCGGAATGTCCGTTTCTATTTGTTCCATGCCTATGATGTGGAGTTTAGCGGTAGCCCCTATGTCATGCGTGTTAAAGAAGAGATGGCCGAAGAGAGTCGCAAGAGTTTAAAGCGTGAATTGGCCGCACTGCACAGTGATTTTCCCAATAGTCGCATTGAAGTAGCTTCCCGCTTTGGTCCGCTTGTTGATGTATTGATTAAGGAAGTAGAAGGTGGTCATATTGATCCTGATTTGCTGGTGATGGGTTGTCGGGGCGAAAGTGCTCTGGAGAATTTTCTGTTGGGCAGTAATGCTTTTGATGTGATCAAGCATGTGCATCTTCCCATTTTGGCCATTCCGCGCAACGCTCCCCTTCAAACACCTCAAAAAATGGTGTTTGCCACCGATTTAAAGACCATTGATCAGGATATGGCCCGGCCATTGTTCGATTTGGTATCCTCCTTTGAAAGTGAATTGTTGTTTGTCAACGTGATGGAGGATGACTATATCAATCGTCTGGATGCGGAGGAAAAAATTGCTGAATTTTTTCCAGGCGTTCAGTTGAGCTTTTACTTTCTGGAGGATGCCGACGTTTGCAACAGTGTTTGCTCATTTACGGAAGCACAGGCAGGGGATATGGTGGTATTGGTCAGGCACAACTATAGTTTCTTCGAACGGGTTTTTCATCCCAGCATTACCAAAAAAATGGTGCTGCATCCTCAGTTTCCCATGTTTATTCTTCATGCCCGTTAATCGTCTTTGTCGTTGTCTTATAAAGACTGGTTTGGATGGTTTGAATAATTGGCAACAGTTATTTTAAGCGATAGAGGTTTCTAAAAAAACTCCATCGCTTTTTTTGGTGCCATCGGCTGTGTCAGTTGGAATGGCCTTGAATAGAATTTCCAGTGTTAAGTAAGTTATTCTTCCCATTAATTGCCCGGATGTCTCCAATTTTATGACAATTATTAGACGTATACGATATAAATTGTTTTATTTTTGAGACTTTGAAAACTAAGGGTTAAATACCTCTGTTTTGCTATTGTTATAAAAAGTGGGCGCTTAAGGCCAGAAGTCTGTAACCTGAAAAAAAGGAAAAAATGGTCGGGCCTCCCTTATATAACGGGAATATCGGTCCGTAAAAGAGGTTCGTAAATTAGAAAATGCAATATCAATAATTTGAACTTTTAAAAAATGAGTAACCAAGACAAAGGATTTTTTGGCCACCCGGTAGGGTTGTCCACACTTTTCGCCACGGAAATGTGGGAGCGATTCAGTTATTATGGCATGCGTGCCTTATTGGTGCTTTTTTTAACCGCCTCATTTGCCAACGGTGGTTTTGGGCTGGACAGAGAGACCGCTTTTACCATTTACGGGATATTTACCGGGTTGGTTTATGTCACCCCCATGTTGGGAGGCGTTTTGGCCGATAAGTTTTTGGGACAGCGGATGACCATTTATATTGGTGGGTTGACTATGGCGGTCGGGCAATTTATGCTATCGGCAGCAGCCATAGGTGGCGATAACATGGAAGCGCGTCAGTTTTGGTTTTATGCCGGTCTGGGTGTGCTCATCCTGGGTAATGGATTCTTTAAGCCAAATATCTCCACGATGGTGGGCGATTTATACGATAATAATGATCCGCGTAAAGATGGCGGTTTTACCATCTTTTATATGGGTATCAATCTGGGAGCCTTTATTGCGCCATTTGTTGCTGGCTATCTGGGTGAGAAAATCAGTTGGGAATATGGTTACCTGGCCTCCGGAGTTGGAATGCTTATTGGCGTTCTGTGGTTGATATTGCGCTCCGAGAAAACATTGGGACATATTGGTTTACCTCCAAAAAACAAAATGAGCCGGACACGTCTAACGGCCATGGAATGGGGGCAAATTTCTGCCATTACTGCTGTTTTAATATTTGGCGTTATTGGCTTTTTACAGGGATGGGCATCTCTTTCGGATGGGGCCCAAAGCACCATTCCTAAAGTGGTGGGCATTGTCGGCGGACTATATCTGGTGATATCCATCTTCCGTGGAACGGAAGGACGCGACCAGTGGGCACGTGTGGCTGTAATTATGGTCCTGGCTTTCTTTAATATCTTTTTCTGGGTGGCTTTGAACAAGCCGGTACCACTTTTAATCTTTTTGCCGTCGATAATACGGACCGGATGATGCTTGGTTTTGAGATTCCTGCCTCCTGGTTTCAAGCGATTAATGCCATATTTATCGTTTTGCTGGCGCCTTTGTTTTCTTTGCTGTGGTTAAAGCTGGACAGGGTCAATCTGAATCCCAAAACACCTTTTAAGTTTGGCTGGGGAATGTTATTGCTGGCTATTGGAGCTGCTGTTATGGCCGTTGCCGATGCCATTAGCAACAGTAGCACTGCTATTGTATTGGTTTCGCCTTTATGGTTAACTCTGGTTTATCTGATTTTTACCATGGGTGAGTTATGTATTTCGCCCATTGGACTGTCTATGGTTACCAAATTGGCCCCACCAAAGTTGGTGTCCACCCTTATGGGGGTGTGGATGTTCTCGTTTGCAGCCGGCAACTATGGCGCCTCGCAAATGGAAACCTTGTCCAAATCCATGGAAGTCGCCATTGGACAGCCTGTTAATGTGTTTTGGTTTGTAGCCGCGATTACTGGTGTAGCTGCCTTATTGTTATTTATCCTGGGGCCATGGTTGAGTAAGATGATGCATGGCATTAAATAGTAGATCCCGAATTTTGCCTGTGAGGTAGGTGAACTAATCTGAAAAATTAGTAGTATGACTGAACAAACAAAGAAAAAAGAAGGGTTTTTCAAGCGGATGCTTGATAAGGTTGAAGTGGTGGGTAATAAGTTGCCGCAACCGGTAACTTTGTTTGCCATGTTGATGGGTATTGTTCTCCTTTTATCATGGATATTTGGAGGTGTAACGGTCGTAAAGCCAGGTACCGGCGGAGAAACTGGGGTGGCCGAACAATTTATTGTGGTGGAGAACCTGTTGACCAAGGCGGGCTTTCAACGCATCATGACCAACATGGTCGATGTTTTTGCTACTTTCCCGCCTTTGGGATTGGTATTGGTGGTGATGCTGGGTATTGGTGTGGCCGAACATACCGGCATGATTGCTGTGGCCCTTAAAGTTTTTGTCTCCAAAGTGCCCAAATACTTAATCACCTTCTCTATTGTGGTGGCCGGGATGGTGAGTTCCGTGGCTGCCGATGCCGGTTATGTGGTGCTGATTCCTATGGGAGCGGCCATATTTATGGGAATGGGGCGACACCCGCTTGCAGGTATTGCTGCCGCTTTCGCCGGTGTGTCAGGTGGTTTTGGCGCCAATTTTTTACCGACAGGACTGGATCCCATGATTGCTGCCTTCACCGAGCCGGCGGCTAATTTGATTGATGCCGGTTATACGGTTAACCCCTTATCCAACTATTACCTGATGGCTGCTTCGGTGCCCTTTGTGGGTATTGCCGGAACCTGGGTGACGGAGAAAATCATCGTCCCCCGCCTGGGGCTTTACCGACCAGAGGAGGGATTGCAGCTGGAGGCACAAAGCAACGAGGTGGCGCCGGCTGAAAGAAGAGCCTTGAAGTGGTCCTTACTCTCGGTATTGGTGCTCATAGCCCTGGTGGCAGCTGCCATTGTTCCCGAAAATGGTCTTCTGCGCGGAGATTTTGATGAGGTGAGCGGATCCAACAGTTTCCAGCCATTTTACAATTCTTTGGTGCCCATTATGTTTATCATCTTTTTTGTGGCCGGACTGGTATATGGTATTGTGGCCAAAACCATACGGGGTGATAAAGATGTGTCGGACATGACCGCTAAGTCGATGTCCACGATGGGACTCTACATCGTGATTGCCTTTGTAGCCGCTCAGTTTGTGGCCTACTTTAGCTGGTCGAATCTCGGTAGTGTATTGGCGGTTAAGGGGGCAGAAGGCTTAAACGCTGTGGGCTTTACCGGAACGCCCTTATTGGTCGCCTTTATCCTGATTGCCTCGCTGGTGAACCTGGTCATGGGCAGTGCCTCTGCCAAATGGGCCTTGCTGGCACCCATATTTGTCCCCATGCTCATGTTGATGGGTTATTCACCGGAAACCACGCAGGCAGCCTACCGTATTGGTGATTCGTATTCCAATATTCTGACCCCCTTGTTGCCTTATTTCCCGCTGGTCATTGTCTTTGCCCAGAAATATGTGAAAAATGTGGGGATTGGAACGCTTATCTCCTTGATGTTGCCCTATTCCATTGCCTTTATGGTGGTCCGCATTCCGATGTTTGTGGCCTGGATTTGGATGAATATTCCTTTGGGTGTTGAGGGGCCCATTTATTACGTTCCTTAAGGGGTTGATATTTCGCTCAATAGCGATGGTCTATAAATATCACATGGCACTGAGCCATTCAATAAAATGGATGAGCCGGATTTTGATCCGGCTCATTGTTTTTGGCGCCTAATCTATCGAAGGCGGTTGTTTTCTTTTGACAGATGCGCCAATTATGCGCGCCATCCCTTATTTATTAAGAATTCTTAATCGTTTAGTGAGACAATTATTCATAAATTTGTTAAATTGGAAGATGCGAAAAAAAGAACGCGGTCCATTCTTAGTAGTTGCCGGGTACAATAGGTTGTTAGGTTGATAGGTCGTTAGGTCAAGAGGCGAAGCGTAGCGTAGTCCCGCAAGGCGGGATCAAGAGGTTAATAGGTCGATAGGAAAAATATAAAAAATTAGTATTGTATGAAGATTTTTCCGGTTAAAGCCGTAGCGGAAATAGATGCTTACACCATTGAAAATGAGCCCATCTTGTCGGTCAACCTGATGGAACGTGCGGCCCGTAGGTTGTTCGACCAAATCAAGGAGCGGTACGCAGGCCGATGGTTTTTGGTATTGGCCGGACCGGGCAACAATGGGGGAGATGCTTTGTCTCTTTCCCGCATGTTAACCCTGAACGGTTTCAGGTTGAGACGGTTCTGCTGAAATCTGAGGCTTGTCGGACGATGCCCAAACCAACCGTGACCGTCTGCGTCACCTGCAACAGGCAGTTGTGTATGAACTGGACAAAGGAGATGCTTTGCCCCAAGTGGACCACCAGTGTGTGGTCATTGACGGCTTGTTTGGTTCTGGTCTGAACCGCCCCCTGGCGGGCAGGGCTTTGGAGTTGGTACAAACAGTCAACAGCTGGAAGGCGGAGGTGGTGGCCATCGATATTCCTTCCGGATTAATGGGGGAGAGCAATACCGACAACCATTCCGATGGTATCATAAAGGCGACGCAAACCTTCACCTTTCAATTCCCCAAACTGAGCTTCCTTTTCCCGGAAAGTGCCCCCTATGTCGGTAACTGGGAGGTTTTACCCATTGGACTCCACCCCGATAAAATCAATGCAACGCCCACTTCCTGGTTTTTAACAGAAGCCGGTCGCGTGAAGGACTTGTTGAAGCCCCGCACCCGTTTTATGCATAAGGGACATTTTGGACATGTTTTGCTGATAGCCGGCAGTTATGGTAAAATGGGGGCCGCTGTTCTGGCCTCACGGGCCTGTATGAAGACGGGGGTGGGACTGCTTACGGTTCAGGTGCCGCACAAAACCTGTCATGTATTGCACTGCTCGGTGCCAGAAGCCATGGTGAACATCGACCGGTCGGATTTGATGTTTACAGAATTTCCTGATTTATCGCCTTTCAAGGCGGTGGGAGTGGGACCAGCCATTGGGTGTAGAAGTAACTCGGTGCTGGCGTTGACCGACTTGCTCGATCAAATCGGTTCGCGGCCCATGGTTTTGGATGCGGATGCTTTGAATATCTTGTCGAACAACCCCGCTTTGTTAGAGAAGTTGCCGGAGAATGCTGTGCTAACACCGCACCCGGGTGAGTTGAAGCGACTGGTTGGACCGTGGGGCGATGACTTTGAGCGCTTGCAAAAGGTGGTTGCGTTTTGCAGAAAGTACCAGGTGGTGGTGGTTTTAAAAGGCGCCTTTACCACCGTTATTTCTTCCAATGGCGAGTGCCATTTCAATACTACCGGCAATCCGGGCATGGCTTCGGCGGGAAGTGGCGATGTGCTTACCGGCATTATCCTTTCCCTCCTCGGGCAGGGACTGAGTTCCATGGATGCGGCGGTGGCCGGTGTTCACATTCATGGTGCGGCCGGTGATTTGGCATGTGCGGCCGAGGGTGAGGCGGCATTGACCGCTTCAGACATTGTCAGCCATTTAGGGAAGGCCATTGTGGCCCTGCAACAATAATGGTCCGTCAGTTAGCGTTTAATAATGCAGTTCTTGCAAAGTAGCATCTTAACGATGGGCCTGGTATTCATTTAAAAAAATTGATAAAGATGATTTATAGAGGTTTTATAATAATGGGACTATTGGTCCTGGCGGGATGTACCGCCAACCAATCCCTCTCCACCGGCAGTGTAGAACCGGTCGGTGCCGATGCACCTACCGGGCACGGCCTGCACTATTATCTGCCAAAGACGGCCATTCAGGTAGAAATGATCGCTGAAAAGCGCATTCAAAAGGTGGGACCTTTTTACCGCTTTGCCCAGCGCTTTCTGAATATTTCGGATGTGATAACCGAAGACAAGGAGGAATGGCAGATTGTAGGGGCCAAAATACATACGGTTGGCGTGCCCGACAAAGCGAAATTGTTTCGGGTGAATACTTCCGGGGCACCGTCCATGGCCGCGTTAAACCTGACTCCTGAGGGTGTGTTGAAAGGCTTGAACTGGTCGGGCAGCACCCATTCAGCCGAGAAAACGACCCCTTTGATGCAGGAAAAGGTCATCGAAAAGGACGATGTTAACTTCAGGGATGCCCCCCTCACCGAGGAACAGCTAATCAAGAGCAGCACCGCAGCCATGGCTGAAGAGGTGGCCAAAGAAATATATCATTTGCGTGAAATGCGCCATGCGGTCATCAGTGGTGAGGTGACTGTGGGTGGCTCACTGGAGGCCGCTTTAGATGAGATGGCGCGTTTGGAGGAGGCCTATCTGGCCTTGTTCACCGGGAAAGTGAAAACGCAACGCGTTTCACGTTTCTATGATTATGTCCCCGGACCGGAGAAATCGATCAACACTGTTTTACTGCGGTTTTCAGCGCAAAACGGATTTTTAGACCATATGGATGTCAGCGGGACGCCGGTTTATTTGGAAGTGGAAGTCGGCGAGGAGCTCCCCAGTGAAGATTTTCTGGCCCTTGAAGATGAAAAAAGTCCGAACCGCCGGGGACTGGCTTACAATGTGCCGGCCCTTGCCCGGGTAAAAATCATTGATCGCACCCTATTACTCAATTCCGGGGAGGTTTATTTGGCGCAGTACGGACAGCTGTTGCGACTGCCGGCTAATCTGCTGGACGCACCCAATGTGGGTGTGGAGCTGGATCCGGCCACCGGCGCTTTGAAAAGAATTTTCTATAAATAGTTTTTGATATAAAATGCCCAAAACTTCGAAAGCCTAGTCTTATACCCTTTTTTATCAAAAACCGATAATTGACTTGTTTCATAACGGTACTGAATAATTAATAAAATGGATAACAATGAATAAAGAAATAACAGCACTCGAACCTCAATTATTGTGGCAGCATTTTTACCAACTGACTCAGATTCCGCGACCCTCTAAAAAAGAAGCGCAGGCCATACGCTATGTAGAAGATTTTGGAAAGCGTTTGGGATTGGAAACCATCACGGATAAGGTAGGCAATGTCATCCTTCGTAAGCCGGCCACACCCGGCTATGAGGATCGAAAAGGAATTGTTCTTCAGTCGCACCTCGACATGGTGCCGCAGAAGAACAGTGATACGCAGCATGATTTTGAAAAGGATGCGATTGATACGTACACAGTGGATGGATGGGTGAAGGCCAGGGGAACCACTCTGGGGGCCGATAACGGAATTGGTGCTGCCGCCGCTTTGGCTGTGCTCGAGGACGATGGTCTGGTGCATGGCCCCATTGAAGCCTTGTTCACCATTGATGAAGAAACGGGCATGACCGGGGCCAATAACCTTCAGTCCGATGTCCTGAAAGGGGATATCCTGCTCAACATGGACTCGGAAGATGAGGGGGAATTGTATGTGGGTTGTGCCGGAGGTTCCAATGCCAATATGGTGTTTACCTTTCGTGAAGATGCGGTACCGAAGGGCCATGTGGCCTATCAGTTAAAGCTGACGGGACTTAAAGGCGGTCATTCGGGTATGGATATTAACACCGGACGTGCCAATGCCAACAAGTTACTTTTCCGGTTTTTGAAGCATGCCGTGGCAGAATTGGATGCACGCTTATCGTCGGTGGATGGCGGTAGCCTGCGCAACGCCATACCGCGGGAGGCCTTTGCCATTATCACCCTGTCTGAAGCCGATGGGCAGCGTCTGGAGGCTGCGGTCCGGGCTTTTGAAACGGTGTTTCGTGAGGAGTACGGTCAGGTAGAGCCGGATCTCTCTTTTTCAGTGGCGTCCACGGGACAGCCCGCTTTTGTCATGGAGGAAATTGTACAGGACGATCTGATCAATGCCATTCAGGCCTGTCCCAATGGGGTCATTCGCATGAGCCAGGATATGCAGGGATTGGTTGAAACATCGCTTAATCTGGCCGTGGTAAAAACCGAAGGTCATGAAGTCAAGGCACTGGCACTCTTGCGCAGCTCTGTGGATTCGGCCAAGGATGATCTGGAATCGACCCTCGAAAGTTTGTTTTTACTGGCCGGTGCTGAGGTCTGGTTTGACGGTCAGTACCCGGGATGGAAACCCAATATGCAAAGCGATATTTTACAGGTGATGCAACAAGTCTATCAGAAGGATTTTGGAAAAATCCCTGAAATACGGGCCATTCATGCCGGCTTGGAATGTGGCATATTGGGCAGTGCTTATCCCAACTGGGACATGATATCCTTTGGACCCACCATTCGCTTCCCGCATTCGCCCGATGAGAAAGTAAACATTGAGAGTGTTGAGAAATTCTGGAATTTCCTGGTGGCCACGCTGAAAAATGCCCCAAAGAAATAATTTTTTATGAAATGATGGGCGGTCTTTAGTGGTCGCCACTCCTATTTCCGGGTTGAAGGTGGTGTGTCCCCCAAAATTGAATTCTATTACCAGATGAAGCAACGATAGTGAAGAAATCCTGGCAGCACATAAAAATCATTTTAGCTTATATTTGGCGCAGTTCACCGGGATGGACGCTGTCCAATGCCATACTGATATTGATCAGGGGCGTTTTGCCCCTGATGTTGCTTTACATGATCAAGCTATTGGTGGATGAAATCAGTCTGGTGGCCACTTTGCCTTTGGAGGAGCGAGATTTTGTGCGATTGAAATGGATACTTCTGGCCTCCGGGGTTCTTTTTCTAATCAACGCCATTTCAGCATCGGTCGGCATCCTGGTCCGGGAGAAACAATCCTACGTCATCACCGATTTCTTTGATAATTTAATTCACAATAAAATAACCCGACTGGAGTATGGGTATTTTGAGCATCCCGATTATCAGAATGTTTTTTACCGGGCCTTGAATGAAGCGTCCTTCCGACCGTCACGCATTTATTATGGGGCGCTGGGGGTGGTTCAGAATTTAATTACGCTGCTGGTGATGGCTGGTGTGCTGTTGATGGTGCATTGGTCGGTTTTCATCGTCTTGTTGCTGATCACCCTTCCGGTGGCTTTCATTCGTTTGCGGCATGCCCGCGACTTGTTCCATTTTAAGAAAGAAAACACGAAGGTCGAGCGGGAGGTCTCTTACTACAACCGTTTGATTACCGCACCCGACTTTGCCAAAGAGGTACGAGCCTTTGATTTGGGCCATTTATTCCGGGATAGGTTTGACACCTTGAAAAAGCAATGGCGCAAGAGTCAGTTTGCCATGTTGCTGACCAAGACCAGACGGGAGGGGATTGTTCAGGTTTTGGCGGCGCTCTCTTTTATTGCCGTTTACGGATTGATTGCCTGGAAGGCATTTGAGGGCGACATCAGCATCGGTGAGGTGGTGCTTTACTTTTTAGCCCTGCAGCGGGGCTATGCTTATTTGCAGGAGTTTTTGGGGCGCATGGCCGGTCTTTATGAGGATTCATTGTTCCTCGATAACTTGTTTGAATTTATACATCTGAAAGAGACCATGGTCCCCGAATCGAAAACCGGGGCCGTCTCCTTTCCCAAACCCCTGCATCGTGGTATAGAATTTAAAAATGTAGGCTTTCACTACCCTTCCAACCAACGATGGGTGTTGCGGCATGTCAATTTTTCGATTTCAGCGGGTGAGACCGTCGCCCTGGTGGGGGTTAACGGATCGGGGAAGTCCACCATTGTCAAACTGATCAACAGTCTGTACCAGCCTGTTGAAGGAGACATCCTGGTCGATGGCGTGTCCTTGTCGCACATCCGCCCGGAAGAGCGGGTGGCCAATATCAGTGTGGTGTTTCAGGATTTTATTCTGTACAATGTCACCGCCCGTGAAAATATCTGGTTTGGCAATGCCGGTTCACCACCCGATGAGCACTTAATCCGTACAGCTGCTGAACAGTCGGGCATCCACACCATCATCGAGGGCTTCAAAGCGGGTTACGACACTACTTTGGGCACCCTGTTCGAAGGCAGTGAGCAGATGAGTCCGGGACAGTGGCAGCGCCTGGCGCTGGCACGCTCCTTCTATAACAATGCCCAAATCATTCTTTTGGATGAGCCGACCAGCTCGCTGGATGCTTTTTCTGAAGCCAAATTGTTGCAGTACATCCGGTCGGTTACCAAGGGGCGCACCTCCATCATTGTCAGTCATCGCTTGTCCACCATTAAAATGGCCGACAAAATCATCGTTCTGGAAGGCGATAAAGTGGTGGAGACCGGTACTTACGACGGATTACTGGCCAATGAGGACAGCCATTTCAGCCACATGATTCGCTCTTTGTCGGATGCCGGACGTTGAACCCGATTCAACTTGGTATTACTCGCCAATGGTATATTGAATACCGCTGTAAATGCCTATTGAATAGGGCTTAAATTTTACAGGATGTTCCTGGTTGATTTCATTGAGGAAGTAGTTGATACGCGGCTCTATGCGAAACGAAAAGGGACCAAATACGGGCACTGAGAAAGCAAATCCTGCATGGGTGCTGAAGTTCATGGCTGAAAGTCCTCCGGTTTCCCCGATTTTCTGTCGCTGGCCACTTTCGCTTAAATAGGCATTGTTGGCCACCAGCCAGTTGGTGCTGACACCTGCTGCCAGCGACAATTTGGTGGATTCGTTGATGAGGTAGTAGCGAAAGGTAAAGGGTATTTCTACATAGTCGATGTATTGGTCCATCTGTCCGCTGGTCACCGTTTCATCGTTTCGGATATCCACCAGCATCGTATTGGGGCTACTTGCAAAAGCCCTGTCGCTATTGGCTTGATCGGCACTGCTTTGTGGTTGCCTGATGTCGCCAGAGAGTTCTCTAAGGAGATGGTTTTGAGCGAGGTTGTTCCATATGCCTCATTTTCCGTATTCATGGCATAGACCCTGGAGCTTTGGATGTCGGCATGCACCTCCTGTCCCAGTCGGGCATAGCGCACGCCCGACTCAATGCCCCAGTTTTTGCCCATTTCGAGATTGACATGAATGCCGCCGCCTGTGCTCATGAGTCCCTTTTCTGAATAGTTGCCTGGCATCGAAGCGGCAGTCGGCAGACTGGATTCACCCGATGTTTGTCTGAAACTGTAGATGGGTGATACGGCCCCGCCAATTTGTAATTTCCTTTTTTGACTGGTGGCCGACAAGGCTTCCTGCTCGTCAAAATAACGACTGCTGACATTGTAGTTTTCCTTCCAGTCTTCGATGGATTGGTCTTCGAACAATTTCTTGATCTCCACCTTTTTGGACGCAAAGATGGGCTTGTCAGGCGCATATGCTAAGTGTTGGGTTGTAGCATCTGCGGATGGAACCGACGGTTCGCCTGAGTGTGGCTCTGCTTTCCCTTGCAGGTTGGTGAAGGGGGGTGATGGCAGATGCTCTTCCTTTAAAGTTATCCGTGTCGCATTGGCCGTGGCCTGATGGACATTACCTACATCATCGGGTTGACTTGTAGCTTCTGATTCTGCCGTCCTGGTCGCATCGTCATCACGTGAGGAAGCAGCGGACGAGGAAGTGTGGTCCTCAGAAAGAAGGGCTTCCTCCTGATGCTCGGATGGAGGTGGTGTTGAATGATGGGAAATGGCTGAACTTTTATCCGGATCGGGCTGGTTAAAAAAGAAGAGGCCCAATGATATTAAACCAACAAAAACAGCTGCAGCACCGGCCGTACGCCAAAGCCAAATGGCACGTCGCCTGGCTGAACGGCTTTCAATGAGCCTTCAATTCGATCCCAGACGGCCGGGGGCGGTGTTTCCACTTTTTGATTGGAATGGCGCTTATATAATGCTTCTATGTTTTTAATTTTCACCATAGCGCCTTTGCTTTATCTGCTTGCATTTTTTCGATTCTTGTCTTTAACCATTGCCGGGCTCTGGCCAGATTGGATTTGCTGGTGCCAACCGAAATGCCGAGCTCTCTGGCAATTTCGTCGTGGGTATAGTTATCAAGGATATAGAGTTTAAAAACCAGTTTATATCTTTCGGGCAATTGTTCAATCAGGTTTTCTATTTCGTGGATGTTGATTGCGGACTCATCGTCTTCCTGCTCTTGCTCTTGGTTTAAATCTTCTTCCAAGGGGATATTGGATTCATCCACAAAGCTGTATTTGGCCTTTTTTCTGAAACTTTCAAGTATCGTGTTGACCATCACGCGACGCATCCAAGCTTCAACCGGACCACGTCCGCTGAATTGACCAATCTTGTCAAATATCTTCAAATAGCCTTCGTGGAGATGGTCTTCCGCTTCCATTCTGTTGTGGGTGTACCTCAGGCATACGGCAAATAATTGCGGAGAAAACAACTCGTAGAGCTGTTTTTGAGCATCCCGGCGTCCTTTTTGGCACCCTTCAATTATTTGTTCAATTTTTGCCACAGAAAAGTTTGGATAAGCAGGTTAAACCAGTTATTCATGAACGGTCATATAGCAAAAATCGTACCTTAGTCAGCCTTTTTTCTCCGCTTAAATATACCTCCATCAAAGTTTTAAAGTATGATGGTCGTGTTTTAGAAAGGTTGCGTGGGGGTGGACTTATTTAGAAACTTTTTTTAATTCGGTCCATTTCCCGGTGGGCATCTTTTTGCTTAAGTGTTTCGCGTTTGTCGTGTTGCTTCTTACCTTTTGCCAGAGCGATTTCCATTTTGGCCAATCCCCGGTCATTGATAAAAACCCGCAAGGGAATAATGGTTAATCCCGACTCCTTGGTTTTACGCTCCAGTTTATAGAGTTCTTTGCGCTGAAGCAGCAATTTCCTTTCACGCACAGGATGGTGGTTGTTGTAGGTGCCGTAGAAATACTCAGCAATGTTCATACCTTTCACCCACAACTCGTTTTTAAAAAAATAGCAATAGCCGTCTACCAGACTGGCTTTGCCCTGTCGAATAGATTTAATTTCTGTGCCTGCCAGCTGTATGCCTGCCACAAACTTTTCGAGGAGTTCAAAGTCGAAATAGGCACGCTTGTTTCTGATGTTTATTTTGTTGACAGCCATATTAGAAGTAAATCAATTTTAATAGAAAATGTTTTACAAAGTAAGGAATTAAATGGATCATAATGCCAATTAATGCGGTGATTGTCATTTTTTGCTCCTGAGATGTCGCCTTTTCGTGGCCAACAGTTTCCCAAATAATATAAAAGCTGTAAAATGAGGCCAGATGTAATAGGACCAATTCCGGAATGATGCTGGTTATCAGAGTTATGATGTACCATAATCCGGAGCCGTATCCCACCAGACGGAAGGCGTAGTTGGTATCACCGGACAAGCCGAAGCGGGGCAGGATCATTTTTACCAATAAATAAGACAGGTACAAACCGCCGAACAAAGCGGAGAAAATGACGGCCGCCTGCTTCAGGGCCAATTCAAAATTGACGCCCTGATGGTTAAAAATGTAATTAAGAAAAGTGGCCAGGGTAACGAGGGCTATCAGTGGCAGCGAAAATTCGGTCAATACCTCATTGATGCTCTTCTTCTGCGCATGGACACTGGTCCATTCTTCCCGGGGGCTCAAAACAATGTTTTTCACCCTTAATGCCAAATTTCTGTATAGACTGAGGAATGTTTCCTTGTTATCGTCGGACATATTTTACTTGCTTACTTACTACAAAAATATAAAAATGCCCGGACGAAGCCGGATTTATTTATAAATTTGACTAAAATTTCCCTGTAAAAACTGTTAGCATGTCTCAAACAAAGCCTAATTTAATTGTCATCGTTGGTCCAACCGCCTCCGGAAAAACCTCTTTAGCAGCTCATTTGGCACATGTTATCGGTGGTGAAGTCATCAGTGGGGATTCCCGGCAAGTATATAAACGAATGGATTGGGGAACGGGCAAGGATTACGCGGATTATGTGGTGGATGGTGAGACCATTCCCGCCCATTTAATTGATATTCGGGAGCCTGGCTACAAATACAATGTCTTTGAGTTTCAAAATGATTTCTTTAAGGTGTTTGAGGAGGTGCAGCAAGGTAATAAATGGCCCATCCTGTGCGGCGGCACCGGATTGTACATCGAAGCGGTTTTGCAGCGTTACAAAATGATTCACGTCCCGGCCAATCCGGAGCTGAGAGAGGTCTTAAAGGATAAATCGCTTAAGGAGCTGGAAGAAATTCTGTCAGAATTTCGTTTTCTTCACAATACCACTGATACCGATACCGTTAAACGCGTCATCCGTGCCATTGAAATTGAGACCTATTACCAAACCCATCCCGAAATAGAGGTAAAACTGCCTGAAGTCAATCCGCTGATTATTGGTGTGGATGTGGACAGAGAGGTCAGACGCGAAAAAATAACGGCCCGACTGGAACAGCGCCTTAAGAGCGGAATGGTGGAGGAGGTCAGGGCTCTTCTGAATGAGGGCATTGCGCCGGAGGATCTTATATATTATGGATTGGAGTACAAGTTTGTCACCCAGTATTTGACGGGACAACTGAGTTATGAGGAGATGTTCCGGCAACTGAATATTGCCATTCATCAGTTTGCCAAACGGCAAATGACCTGGTTTCGTGGAATGGAAAGGCGGGGCATCCACATCGAATGGCTCAATGCCAGTGTCCCTATCCCTGATCGGGTGAGCCAAATCAGGTCTATGCTGTAGTCTTTCTTTTAGTCAAAGCATAGTATGTTTTTGTCAAAACATACAACTATTATGCAGCATCCGTTATCTCCACCGTATTTTTATTACCGGCTTAAAAATGAGTGCTTTGTACTTTTTTACGGAATGGGTTTTAGGCCATCCTACCTGCCTATCCTACTGGTTTAGTAGCTGAAAAATAAAAACCTTCCTGAAAAATCTGCGTATTTAGGGGAATGTTTACCGTTGGTATTTAGTGCTGATTTTCTTAACTTAGAATTTAACGAGTGAAACTTTTTAATAAAGAGCTTCTGTTAATGAACGAACCTGAAAGCTACATAGACCGAATTCAACGATTGGCTTCTCATAATAAGGAGTTGAAGTCTCAATTAGATGAAATGGTGAAGCGCTTTGTCAATGTTGAAAATCAAAATCAATATTTTCAGGAAGCTCTTTTGCGTTATGCGCCCGAGTTGGATATGTCCTCCAAGGAAAACCGCAGATTGATTAAAAGGCTCAAAACAGTATCCATCTTATATGTGTCGGTAAAAGGGTTTGAACGCTTATACCAGCTTGAAAAACCGGAAGTGATGGTCGATTTGCTTGACGAGTTGAATCTGGCCCTCGACGATATTGCCTTTGTTTACAATGTGGTGAAACTTAAGTCGGTGGGCGATACGATGCTGTTTGCAGCCGGACTGCAGGGTGAAAACAGGACCAACCCCATTGATATTGTTCGTGTGGCTTTGGATATGCAAGAGGCGGCCAATAAATTGCGAACGCCAGATGGGGGGGTGTTCTGGCAGCTGAAAATGGGTATACATACCGGTCCCGTGGTAGCTACTCCCAAAAATAATAATAAGTCGTCCGGCTACAATTTCTCCGGCGACAGTATCAATATTGCCTGTCGTTTGGGAGAAGCTTCTCCGGAATCGACTATCAGCGTATCGGTCATGACTTACGAGCTGATTAAAGAGTTTTTTGAAAGTGAGCCAATTGGTAAAATGCCGGTCAAGTATAAAGGAAATCTGGGAATGTTCCAAGTTAAGGGATTCCTGCCGGAGATGCAGGATGAGGGACATGCCAGCGAGACCAATCATACCTACCGGATAAAGTATTTAATGCTTAAGTTCATGGATATTCAGGAGGAAATGCTGGATTATCTGGAACATAAACTGCCTGGAAATCTATACTATCACAACATCAAACATACCATAGATGTCACCACTGAAGTGGAACTCATTGGCTGGGCCGAAGGTGTTTCGGAGGAGGAGGTTTTACTATTGAAGTTGGCGGCCCTTTTTCATGATGCCGGACACACCATCAGTTATAAGGACCATGAGTATTACGGAACGGTCATGGCCCGTGAGAAACTGGCCAGTTATGATTTTACCGGGGAACAGATTGACACGGTCTGCCGTTTGATAATGGCCACCCAAATGCCACCGCAACCCAAAGATCTTTTAGAATGCATCATTTGCGATTCTGACCTGGACTATTTGGGTCGTACTGATTTTATCCCGGTTTCCAACGCCCTTTTCAAAGAGTTGAAAGAGCATCAAATGGTTGAGTCGTGGGAAGCCTGGAATAAAATGCAACTCAAGTTTATTGGCCAACACCAATATTTTACCAAGACGGCTCTACAGTTGCGAGAGGTCAATAAACAGCAACAGATAGAGCGTCTTGAGCAAGTGATTAAAGAGGGCGTTATTGAGTGAATGTTCTTTACTCCTTAAAATATAGATTGATCACAACAATTTCTGGTCGGTTACCAGTCCGCACAGGCGGACCCCAGGTGCCAAAACCGGTGCTGACATAATAATGGGTGTCTCCTTTTTGGTAATAGCCCCGGCTGACTTCAAATATCTTTTGGGTGATATAGCCAAAGGGCCATAATTGGCCGTGATGGGTATGTCCGGAAAGTTGTAAATCAATGCCGGCTGCTTTGGCATCCTCCAGATGATAGGGCTGATGGTCCATCATGATGAGTGGTTTGGACGCATCCACCCCTTGCATAATATCTGGCAGTGTTTTACGCGCTTTTCCGTATCCATATCTTTTGTGTAGGTCTTCGCGACCAATAACATAGAAACTGTTATTAATCAGTTGGGCTGTATCACGCAGCATAACAATGCCATGGTCTTCGAGGTATTGAATAGATGGTTCGCCCCCTCCAATGTATTCGTGGTTGCCGGTAGCGGCAAACACACCATAGGGTGCGTGCAACTCCTTCAGGTTTTTACCCAGATTCTGCTGGATGACCGGTTTGACATCCTCGTCCACCACATCACCTGCCAGAAGAATAATGTCTGGTTGAAGACTGTTGATGGTGTTGACCAGCTTATTCATCCTTCGGGGACCGATGATGGTTCCCATGTGGATGTCACTGGCTGCAACAATGCGCAGATATTCCATATTCCCGGCTTTCTTGGGCAGGGTAATATCCACGCGCGATATTTTGGGGTGCCAGGCATTGATGTGCCCGGCTATTACAACCAGCAGCGTGATGGTGGAGATCACCAGGAAGGCCTTCAGTTTTAGTCCGGGCATATTCCCCTGACTCAACTTCTCAATAAAGGGAAAAGCCAGATTCCCCAATCGCGCCAGATCTGTGATAAAGAGCATGAGCGTTACATACAGCATGGCTGCAAACCAAAAGGCCCCAATCCAGTGCAGGGTAATGGGAACCGGATGGTACCAGATTTTTTCCAGCATGCGTCCGGCCGGATAGGCCACAAATACCAATACCATAAAAACAATGTACCAGGGGCGAAAGCTGGCGCCGCTTGCAGTGCCTGCCATCCTCTTAGTCCGATATAAAAATTAACCAATGCATGAACGGCTAATACGATGATGAAAAAATACATATTGTTTTAAGTTAAGTTGTTAAATGGGCTCAGATGCCCATTATTTTGCGACTGATGACCCGCATCCAGCTGCCGGGTGTCAGCTTATTGAGCACCATTAAAGATTTGGCTATTCTGCCTGACGGATAGCGGATTTTACTCCCTTTCCGGATGGCAGCCTTATAAATGGTTTTGGCCACCACATCGGCCCCCTCGGCCTCGCTGAACATTTTGTTGTAAAACCGATTGATCTGACCGACGAAGCGGGTATAACCCAAACCCTCCGGTGCCACCAAATCTTCTCTGGAGCGGCCATTGAATTCGGTTTTTATGGGACCGGGTTCCACCAGTCGCACCCGAATGCCAAAAGGCCGCAACTCATAGTACAGACTTTCGGTCAGTCCCTCCACCGCAAATTTGGAGGCGTGGTAAATATTGTAAAGGGGCATGCCCACCCGGCCGGCAACAGATGACAGGTTGATCAGGACGCCCTTCTTTTGTTGTTTCAACAAAGGAATAAAGGCTTTCATTACGCGAACGGTTCCCATAAAGTTGGTGTCCATTTGTAACTGTATTTGCGCCTCGGTGGCGCTTTCGAATGGACCAATCGCACCGTAACCGGCATTGTTGATCACTACATCGATGCCTCCAAAATCCTGCCAAACGGTTTGCACAACCGACTTGACATTGTCGGGCTGGGTGACATCCAGTGCGTAAACTCTGACCCCCGGAAGGTCTTTTAACTCCGCTGCTGCATCGGGGTTGCGCATGGTGGCAGCCACCTGCCATCCTTTGGTCACCAGGTATTTGACGGTCTCCAATCCTATCCCGGAGGAGGCACCTGTTATAAAAGCTTTTTGTTGTAGCATCGATTTTGTTTAATGTTTTGAGTTTGCTAATTTAACAAAGATCAGGGAGAGTTGTTTTGGTTGATCCACTAATTTTGCGAATGGACGCGCATCGAAGAATAAGATAGGGGAGAAAAGGGGTGATAGGTAGATGGGGTTGATAGGGTTGATAGGGTAGATGGGGTAGGAAGGGTGGGAGGTCGAGAGGAAAAAAAGGGACTGCGGTAAAGGCAGTCCCTTTTTTGTGCTGGGCGTAATTTTAAACTACGCCAATCTATCGAGATCTCATTGATCGACATTGATCGACATCTTATTTATCGACATCAATATTTCATCCACTGACGACGACTTGGCATCCTAAGTCTTAAACAAACAAAGGAAAGGCTTTCATCATTTTATTGACGCGCTGGCGGACATCCGAAATCACATTGGCATCATCGGGATTGGAAAGTACTTCATCGATGAACTCAACGATGGGTGCGATGTGTTCTTCTTTCAATCCACGGGTGGTTAAAGCAGAAGTGCCCAAACGAATACCTGACGTCTGGAAGGGCGACCGGTCGTCAAAAGGCACCATGTTTTTGTTGATGGTGATATCTGCTTGTACCAATGTGTTTTCTGCTTTTTTGCCGGTCAGTTCAGGGAATTTGGTACGCAAATCCACCAACATGCTATGGTTCTCGGTACCTCCGGAAATAATTTTATAGCCTTTTTCAATAAGCAAACGTGCCATTTCGGCGGCGTTCTTCTGAACCTGTGCCTGATAGGTTTTGTATTCAGGTTGCAATGCTTCAAAGAAAGAAACCGCTTTGGCCGCAATCACATGTTCCAGCGGTCCACCCTGTATGCCGGGGAAGACAGCTGAATCCAGCAAAGAAGACATTTTGCGAATCTCCCCTTTTTTGGTTGTCTTACCAAAGGGGTTGTCAAAATCTTGACCCATTAATATAATACCACCACGGGGACCTCGTAAAGTCTTGTGGGTGGTAGAAGTAACTATGTGGGCGTATTTAACCGGGTTTTTGAGCAGACCGGCAGCGATTAATCCGGCGGGGTGCGCCATGTCAATCATCAATAAAGCCCCGATTTTATCGGCAATGGCCCGCATGCGCTCATAGTCCCAGTCCCGCGAGTAAGCCGAAGCACCACCAATGATCAGTTTGGGTTTGTGCTTGAGGGCCTGCTCTTCCATCATATCATAATCCACCAAGCCGCTATCTTCTTTAACGCCATAGGCAATGGGTTCGTAAAGGAGTCCCGAGCTGTTAACAGGCGAGCCGTGTGACAAGTGGCCACCATGAGCCAGATCCAATCCCAGAAACTTGTCGCCCGGATTTAGAACCGTCATTAAAACCGCCATATTGGCTTGTGCACCACTGTGCGGCTGAACGTTGGCCCACTCGGCACCAAAAAGCTCTTTCAGGCGCTCAATGGCCAGATTCTCGCTTTGGTCAACGACCTGACAACCGCCATAATATCTGGCGCCCGGAAGCCCCTCGGCATATTTGTTGGTCATGACAGATCCCATGGCTTCCATGACCTGGGGACTTACAAAGTTTTCTGAAGCGATCAACTCAACGCCGTCCATTTGGCGGTGATGCTCTTTCTGAATT
Source organism: Geofilum rubicundum JCM 15548 (assembly GCF_000974365.1). Taxonomy (GTDB): domain Bacteria; phylum Bacteroidota; class Bacteroidia; order Bacteroidales; family Marinilabiliaceae; genus Geofilum; species Geofilum rubicundum. The sequence continues at coordinate 9,237 of NZ_BAZW01000052.1, read as the reverse complement.
AGTTCAAAGATTTTTTCGTCTCGTTTCATTATAGTGAAGATATGATTGTAATGAATATTTGTTTAGCCACTTGGAAAACTGACAGATATATCTGTCATTTTGATACAAAAATACCGTAATATATTTATATTCCGAAGGTGACGGGTTGTTTTTTTCTAAAAACGGTGAACTGGCTTCTCCCGCTAAGCGGGACTTTGTTCATTGTAACTGGTTCTTAATATAAAAAGCGTTTACGCTTTAAATTGATTCTTTTACTCTTCCGAAAAGTGGATGAGCACACGGCGGTAGACGGAGAATATTTTGGATTTGGAAACAAAACCCAAATATTTGCCGTTTTCAACGACCGGTAAATTCCAGGCGCCGGTGTCTTCAAACTTCTTCATCACCTCGTCCATATTCTCACTGATATCAATAAAAGCAGGTGGTATGGTCATCAGGTGCTTCACCTTGGTGGTAGTATAGAGTTCGTTGTTGAACATGATTTCCCGAATGTCGTCTAAGATGACAATGCCCAATAATTTATGGTTGTCATCCAGCACCGGGAAAATGTTTCGCCGTGCCTTGGCAATGGTTTTTATCAGCTCGCCCAGCGTTTGTTCCGGTTGAACAGTCAGGAAATCTGTTTCCAGCACTTTGTTCAGCCGCATCAGTGTCAACACGGCCTTATCCTTATGGTGGGTAATCAATTCTCCTCTTCGGGCCAGTCGTTTGGTATAAATGGTATGCGGTTCAAAATATTTATGCGTGAGAAAGGAGAGGGTCGAAACCGTTATCAGCGGAATAAACAGGGCATAACCATTGGTAATTTCAGCGATGAGGAAGATGGCTGTTAGTGGCGCTTGCATCACACCCGCCATGAGGGCCGCCATGCCCACAAGGGTGAAATGCGATACCGGCAGGTCGGCGCCAAAATGATTGAGCAGGAGCGCCAGAAAATAGCCGGTAACCCCACCCATAAAAAGTGAAGGTGCAAATATCCCTCCAACCCCGCCGCTGGCATTGGTAAAGGTGGAAGCAACGACTTTAAAGGCAACAATTAAAAAAAGAAAAATAAGAATGGCGATGCTGTTATCCTTAAAAGCATAAAACATGGAGTTTTCCACAATGGCATCGGAGTTGCCCGACAACATAGCAGTTATGGTGTTATACCCTTCACCGTATAGCGGCGGCAGAAGAAAAATGAGGCTGCTTAAGACCACACCTCCCAATAACCATTTGAGCATTGGGTTTTTGATTTTCCCCATTAATCTTTCCAAAAAAAGCGTGCCGCGGGTCATGTAGAGCGAAACCAAACCGCCTAAAATACCCAGGATAACATAGTAGGGAAGATTCTCAAGTACGAAAGGCGATTCCAGCAGGAAGGTAAATTCAGCGCCTTCTCCCAGGAAAAAGTAGGCTACTGATGCGGCACATACCGCTGCCAACAGCAGTGGTATAATGGAAACGGCTGTCAGGTCCAGCATCAACACCTCGAGCGTAAACATCAACCCGGCCATCGGTGCCTTAAAAATTCCGGCAATGGCTCCGGCAGCGCCGCATCCGATCAGAAGCGTGATGGTTTTGTAGTTCATATGGAACAATCGCCCCAGCGATGAACCTATGGAGGCGCCCGTGAGCACGATGGGTGCTTCAGCTCCTACCGATCCGCCAAAACCAATGGTAAATGTACTGGCAATGACCGATGTGAAGGTATTGTGCGTTTTGATGTTACTGTCCTTCTTGGAAATGGCATACAATATTTTGGTGACCCCGTGGCTGATGTCGTCTTTTACGATGTAGCGGACAAACAGAATGGTAATAAAGATACCAATCATCGGGTAGAGCAGGTAGAGGTAGTTCCAGTCGGTCAGGTCAAAACCTTCCGTCAACAGACTGTGGACAAAATGAATGGCATTTTTTAGGATAACAGCGGCCAAACCGCTGAAAATGCCCACCACCATGGCCAGTACCAACACGAAATTGCGGTGCGGAATGTTTTTTACACGCCATATAATGAGGCGGCTGAACCCGGATGATATTTTTTCGGTGAGTAACATTGATTTATTTTGGAAATGCGAATTTAGCCGTTATTATGGTTTAAATCAAAAAAATCGGATCGGATTCAAGTTAAACAATATTAATCGACCAATAAATTCGATCTTTGGACCAAACCATTTGACCAGACATCTGTTTAAAGTTTTCATAAGGGTTGTTGAACGGAATTTGGGGATAGGATGGGTAGATAGGGTATAAGGGGTAGGATGGGAAGATAGGGAATATAGGGTAAAAGGAGGAGGAAGGGTGGATAGGGTATAAGGGGGCGTAAACGATAAAAATTTAAAGAAAATGAGATATTTATTAGCAGGGGTATTACTGGTCTGTTTTTCAGGGTTTTCTGTGTTGGCGCAAGATGCCACGCTATCGGGCATCATCAAGGATGCCTATACCAACGAAGCCTTACCGTTTACAAATATTGTGGTCTACCAGACCAATAATGGTACCACCAGCGATGTGGATGGCCGGTTTTCTTTTGATAATCTGGAGCCGGGTTTTGTCCGTCTTCAGGTGTCATCCCTGGGCTTCAAGCCTTTGGTGACCGAAGAGATTCTGATTTCTTCGGTACGCAGCAATTACGTGGAAGTAGCGCTAAAGCCCACCACCAAAGAGCTGGATGAGGTGCGCATCGTAGCCAGTCCCTTTGCCCAAAAGATTGAAAGTCCCGTTTCCCTGCAACGCATCGGCGTTGATATCATCGAGCGGAGCGCCGGAACCGCCAGAGACTTTGCCAAAGTGCTGCAGAGCTTTCCGGGCGTAGGAAGTACTACCTCCTTTCGTAACGACCTGATTGTCAGGGGTGGCGGGCCTTCTGAAAACCGATTCTTTTTAGATGGTATTGAGATACCCGTGTTGAATCACTTCTCCACGCAAGGGGCCTCGGGTGGCCCCGTCAGTCTGTTGAACGTCGATTTCATTCGTGAGGTCGATTTTTACTCGGGCGCTTTTCCGGCATCCAGAGGCAATGCTTTGAGTTCCGTTTTCGAATTCAAGCAAATCGATGCCAATCCCGACAAGTCCAATTTCAAAGCCACGCTTGGGGCCTCTGAGGTGTCCTTGTCGGTGAACACCCCCATTACCGAAAAGACCTCCGGGATTTTCTCTGTGCGTCGTTCTTATCTCAAGTTCCTGTTCGATCAGATTGGCCTGCCTTTTTTACCCACCTACAATGATTTTCAGTTTGTCACCAAAACCCGCTTCGACCGGCGCAATGAGTTGACTGTTCTGGGCGTGGGCGCCATTGATCAGTTCGACTTGAACACCGGATTGGAGCCCACCGAAGAAAGCAGGTACATATTGAGTTACCTGCCCGTCCTGGAGCAGTGGAACTATACGCTGGGCGCCTCCTATAAGCATTTCTTAAGCAGTAGCTACTATGTGCTCTCGTTGAGCCGAAGTCACTTGTACAACACCATTTACAAGTACCGCGACAATGACGAAAGCTCAAGAGATAATCTCATTAGTGATTACAAGTCCGACGAAATTGAGAACAAGCTACGGATGGAGTATTTTGCCAACCCGGGCGAGTGGACCCTCAGCACCGGAACCAATCTGGAGTACGCCGAGTACTACAACGAGACTTTGTCGAATGTGTTTCGCGAATCTGGGTCATCTTTGATTGCTTACAACTCCTCTCTGGGCTTGTTTAAATGGGGCGTTTTCGGGTCTTTGTCCCGGAGCCTGATGGATGAAAGATTGTCGGTCTCAGCCGGCGTTCGATTGGACGCAAATAATTACGGCCCTTCCATGAATAATCCGCTCGATCAGTTCAGTCCCCGATTATCGGCTTCTTTGCGCATCCTGCCACAAGTGTCTTTTAACGCTTCCACCGGTCGCTATTATCAGTTGCCGGCCTATACCTCATTGGGCTACCGCGACAATGAAGGGTATCTGGTGAACCGCCAGAACAGCTTGCAATACATCAGTGCCGACCATTACATTGCCGGTTTTGAGTGGAACATCAATAACTATACCCGGGCGACCATTGAAGGATTCAACAAGCGCTATGCCGATTATCCCGTTTCTGTGGTCGATGGCGTGTCTCTGGCCAGCAAGGGAGCCGATTTTGGCGTGTTGGGCGATGAAGAAGTGCTGTCGATAGGAAAGGGACAAAGCTATGGTGCCGAGTTTCTGATTCAGCAGCGCTCTCCCAAAGGCTTGAGCTACATTCTGGCCTATACCTGGGTCAACAGTGAGTTCACCGATTTGGAAGGAAAGTCGGTTCCCTCGTCGTGGGACAGCGGTCACCTGTTGACGCTGACCCTCAACAAGACCTTTGGGAACAACTGGGCCGCCGGGGTTAAATGGCGCTACATTGGCGCCTTGCCTTACACGCCTTATGATCGGGAGCGCTCAGAGCTGGTTGAAGCCTGGGATGTTCGCGGCCGTGAGTACCTGGATTTCGACAGATACAATGGTGCCCGCCTGGAACCCTTTCACCAGTTGGATTTGCGGGTGGATAAAAGCTACTACTTTGAAAAGTTCTCGCTGGGTTTCTATTTTGATATTCAGAATGCCTATGGTTTTCAAAGCAGCGATGCACCACGCTTGATTCAGGTGCGCGACGAAAACGGTCAGCCCCAATTGCAGGGCACCGAACCGGAGCGCTATGAACTGGATGAGCTGCAAACCACCTCGGGGACGGTGTTACCTTCGATCGGGGTTATTCTGGAATTTTAGAGGCGGGAAAGGGACTGTCCGCTCATCGAAGATCGGCGTGGCTAATTTCGCTAATCGAAGACCGACGTAGTCAATTTCACTGATTTGGGTTAAATGAAGATTCATTTAATTGATTTCACGAAAAATGATTCATCGTTAGGTGTCAAAAATAAGGTCAACTTTGATTTTTTTTTATTAGTGTCCATTAGCGTAATTAGCGGATAAACTTTTTTCCCCTTTCTCGAAAATTAAATAAATGCCGTGTCTGCGTCTATTGTCTGACATTGTTTGTGAAGCCATTAAGTTCCTTTATCTTTGCATGTTCTAAATTGAAGACTTTATGGCTTGGCAAGATAATCGGATTACCCAACTTTTTAAAATTCAATACCCTGTTGTACAGGGAGGTATGGTGTGGTGCAGCGGATGGCGACTGGCTTCAGCTGTCAGTAACAATGGTGGTCTCGGCCTTTTAGGAGCCGGCAGCATGCGGCCCGACGTGCTGCGTGAGCACATTCAAAAAATGAAAGTCGCCACCCAAAAGCCCTGGGGCGTGAATGTGCCTCTCTTATATCCGGAAATGGAACTGATCATGGATATTCTGGTGGAAGAGGGCGTAAAAATCGTTTTCACTTCAGCTGGCAGTCCGGCCAAATGGACTTCCTTTCTGAAGAACCATGGCATGACCGTGGTTCACGTCATCGCCAACAGTCGTTTCGCTAAAAAGTGTGAAGATGCCGGCGTGGACGCCATCGTGGCAGAAGGTTTTGAAGCAGGCGGCCACAACGGTCGCGAAGAGACCACCACCATGGCGCTCATTCCCCTTGTAAAAAAAGCGACTCAACTTCCCATCATAGCCGCCGGAGGTATTGGTTCCGGTCGACAGATGCTGGCTGCCATGGCACTGGGTGCCGATGGGGTACAGATCGGTTCCCGCTTTGCCTTGTCAGAGGAATCTTCCGCCCATGAAGCCTTTAAAAATTATGCGGTGAAAGCCGTTGAAGGGGACACCTTACTTTCATTGAAGCAACTGGCGCCGGTGCGTTTGCTGCGCAACCGGTTTTTTGATTTGGTACGTGAAGCCGAACAGCGCTGTGCCTCTATTGATGAGCTGAAAGAGTTGCTGGGCAGGGGCCGTGCCCGAAAGGGGATTTTCGAAGGTGATCTGGAGGAAGGTGAATTGGAAATTGGTCAGGTAGCGGCTTTGATTGATGAGGTGAAGCCGGTGGGGCAGATTTTTGAGGAGATACTTGGGGAGTATGAAGAGGGTAGGGAAGGGTTGATAGGTTGAGAGGGTAGGAAGGGTAGGAAGGGTCAATTGGGTGGATAGGGTAGGATAGGTTGATAGGTTGTTAGGTTAAGAGGTGAAGCGTAGCGGAATCCCGCAAAGCGGCACAGCCGATTAGAAACTACGCCCAGGAAAAGGACGACGAAGTTACAAACTTAGCCGAGCAAAGCGATTGCAGTCGGTGAAGGTGTTTGCTTTGTCGTGTATAATTTTTTAAAAGATAGGATGATAGAGATTTTTAAATATAAGTTGCCGAACGGATTGCGGATTGTGGTGCATCCCGATATAACGACGCCTTTAGCGGCGGTGAATGTGTTGTACGATGTGGGGGCGCGGGATGAGGATCCGGAAAAGACGGGCTTTGCCCATTTGTTTGAGCACTTGATGTTTGGTGGCAGTAAAAATGTGCCTTCGTATGATGAGCCTTGCAGCGTGTAGGTGGCGAAAATAATGCGTGGACCAGTAATGATTACACCAATTACTACGTCACTTTACCGGCGGGCAACATTGAAACGGCCTTTTGGCTGGAATCGGACCGGATGCTGGAGTTGAATTTTACGCAGAAGAATCTGGATGTTCAGCGTAAAGTCGTTATTGAGGAATTTAAACAACGCTATCTGAATCAGCCCTATGGAGATATTCCTTTGCTGACCAGACCACTGGCTTATAAAGAACACCCTTACAGGTGGCCGACCATTGGCAAGGATCTGGCCCACATTGAGCAAGCGACGCTCGATGATGTGAAAAACTTTTTCTACCGTCACTATGCTCCCAATAATGCGGTTTTGGCTGTGGCTGGTAATGTGGATCCCGATGCGGTTTTTCAATTGGCAGAAAAGTGGTTTGGTGATCTTCCCCGACGGGACGTGCCTGTCCGCCACCTGCCCCTGGAGCCGTTGCAGAAGGAGGCACGTGAACTGACTGTGGAGCGGAATGTGCCGGCTCACCTGATTCACATTGATTTTCCGATTGGCAAGCGTACCGATCCGGATTTTTATATCAATGATCTATTGTCGGATGTCTTGTCGAACGGCCCCTCCTCCCGCTTATTTCAATCGCTGATTAAAGAGCAGCAACTTTTCTCTGAGGTGAATGCCTTTATCTCAGGGGATATGGATGCGGGACTTTTGACGGTTACCGGACGCCTAATGCCCGGTGTGGAGATGGCAGAGGCCGAAGCTGCCATTTGGCAGGAGCTTTTGGCCATGGCTACCACGGAAGTGGAGGCACGTGAAGTGCTGAAGGTGAAGAACAAAATTGAATCGAACCTGGTCTTTTCAGAAATTAGCTTTTTGAATAAGGCCATGAATATGGCCCAGTATGAAATGATGGGCGATGTGAATGAAATCAATCGCGAAATTGAATACTACCGCTCCGTAACCACCGCCGAAATACAACAGGCAGCGGCCCGCATTTTCAGGAAAGAGAATAGTTGCACGTTGCGGTATTTGGGGAAGTAGCGACGTAGTTGCAAACTACGCCGAGCAGGGGTTAGAGGGGTGGATAGGGTGTGAAGGGTTGGATGGGTTTATAAACACGTATGAACGTCGGTAACTAAACCGCCTTCGAAAAAAATCGTTAAGAAATTGAGGGTGGTTGCCGTTTAGAAGCCCGCGTTGTTTGAGCGTAGCGAGTTCGCGGGGTTTAGGCAAACATCTTTAATTTTAGATTTTTATCGTCAGCGGCGGCATTTTTTGTATACTTTTTTTTGCTGTAGAAAAAAAGTATAAGCCAGTGCGGCTTGAGCACAAAAAAGAAAATACACATTATTTTTTAAAAGAATTGTGAAAAAAATAAAGCAAATATGATGATACAACCCGACCGGCAAAAGGGACCGGATTTTCAAGTTTTGGAGGGGATTGATTTTTTGCCTGTCAACAGGTTGGCGCTTCCCAATGGCATTGATGTGTCATTGATTGAAGCGGGCAGCCAGGATGTGACTAAGATAGACTGGGTGTTTCCATCCGGGGCCGTGCAGGCCGGAAAGCCTTTGCTGGCTTCTACTGTGGGTAATTTGATGTTGGAGGGTACGCACACACGCTCTTCGGCTGAAATATCGGATATCATTGACTTTTATGGAGCCTTCCTGAATGTACAAACCTTTCACCACATTTCGGTGGTCACACTGGTCTGCCTCACCAAGGAATTGCCTGAATTGCTTCCTCTGGTGGAAGATGTGGTGCGCAATGCTTCTTTCGATGAAAAGGAGTTCAGCATATATTTGAATAAACGCCGACAGGAGTTTATTCTGGATTCTGAAAAGGTGCGAACCATCGCTGCTCGCCAGTTTGGCAGTGTTATTTTTGGTGACGATCATCCTTATGGTCGACAGCTTGAATTGGCGCATTTTGATACTTTAACCCGCGATGAATTGGTGGCCTTTCATCAAAAGGCCTATACACCGCTGGGGTGTCGCATTGTAGTGGCGGGACAACCGGGTATGGATATTATTCCTTTGTTGACACGCTATTTTGGGGCAACAGAATGGTTGCCGGGATCGGTGAATCTGAATGGCGTTGGTAAAATTCAAACCAGCAGTGAAAAATTCCATTTGACCAACCGGGAAGGTGCGCTGCAATCGGCCATTCGTATTGGTCGGCCTTTGTTCAATAATACGCATGTCGATTATATACCGCTTCAGGTGGTCAACACCCTTCTGGGTGGCTATTTTGGCTCGCGGTTAATGACATCGGTACGCGAAGAAAAGGGCCTGACTTATGGCATCGGATCGAGCATCCTGTCGTATCCGAAAAGTGGTATGTGGGTGATTGCCTCGGAAGTGATGGGGGAGATGCGACCTGCGGCAGTGGAGGCTATTTTCGATGAAATGAGGCGGATGATGGTTGAACCCATTGATGAGAATGAGCTTGAAGTGGTGCGCAATTATATGCTGGGCGAATTGCTCAGGCAATTCGACGGCCCCTTTAGTACTTCGGATATTTATCGCACTTTGTGGGAGTTTGGACTGGATTTTGACTATTACGGACAGATGGTTGAAGTGGTTAAAAACATCACCCCTCAACAAATTATGGCCCTTTCAGTTAAGTATTTGAAGCCGGAAGACTTTCATGTGGTGGTGGCGGGAAAGTAGGAGCGGGGAAGGGGTAGGAAGGGTTGATAGGGTTGAAGGGGTAGGAGGGGGCATTAGGTTATTAGGTCGGGACGGTGAAGCGTAGCGGAGTCCCGCAGGGCGGGACGGAGTGAAGCGGGATCAATTGGTTGATAGGGTGGAAAGGGTAGATGGGGTAGGAAGGGTAGAA
>NZ_BAZW01000053.1 GCF_000974365.1 Geofilum rubicundum JCM 15548 | reverse complement strand
CCCCTTCTCACTTCTGACAAAAACCTCTCCGCCCAAAAGCTCCGCCAAGTTTTTGGATATGTTAAGCCCCAACCCAAAACCGCCATGCTGACTCACATATTTTGAATCAACTGACCGGAAGCGCTCAAACACCAGAGGGGTATTTTCAGGATCAATCCCAATGCCGGTATCTTTTACAAAAAGCACCAGGTATGAGCTACCATAATGAGCTAAATCCAAATCATTGGCCAAAGTAGAAATATGGTCAAACCCGATAACAATTTTTCCTGTTTCCGTGTATTTTACCGCATTGCCAATATAATTCAACATAATTTGGCAAACCCGGAATTCGTCCGTACTAACATTTTTATAATCCGAATTGATTTTTAATTCCACAGAAATATGATCTTTGCCCTTGATTTTTAAAGCCGATTGGGCTTGTTGCAAAAGAGAAGCAAACAAGACCTCCAAATTGGTGTTTCGTTTATTAACCACCATGGCATCGGCATCGATTAAAGAAATGTCCAGCAAGTCGTTCACCAGGCGGGCCAGCAAATCAGAATTTTTGTGGATAACCTCTACGTATTCAGACAATTGACTGTCCTCCAATTCCACCTTCACCAATTCAGAAAAACCACAAATGGCGTTGAGCGGTGTCCGCAGTTCATGGGATACATTGGCCAAAAATGCCCCTTTTATCCGATCCGATTCATAAGCCTTCTCCATGGCTTTTTCGAGTAAGGCCTTGGCTTTTGATTGGGAGGCATTGTAGCGTATCAATAGGATAACCGATAACAGCAACAGCCCTATTACCACTAAATTGCCAATAATTAAATTTCTGTAGCGGGACCAAATTGTTTCAGGTTTATTTCGTATTTGGGACCCCAAAGGTATCAGGTCAGGATTGATGTTATATTTCATCAACTTTGAATAGTCAAAAATTCCTTCCATGGGCGGAATGTGAACCCGCTGATCGATGGGAAGTCCCTTTACCCTTTTCTCAGCCAATTGAGCACACAACACACCATGTTCAAACCCGCTCGAAAACAATCCTCCCAAAGCACCAGCCATATCAATGGCATAGCTCGAAAACACAGGAATACGGGCATTTTCAGAAACCATGCGCGCCATGGCCATATTGTCTAAGGGATCGCCAGCCCCATCCAGATTGATACCCTGATAAAAAATCACAGCATCCTCCTCCAGAAAACTCCTCACTAAGGAGTCAACGGTCTCATAGTAAACGGAATCGACAACAACCAGCTCATAATCGGGGTGCCGCTGAATCACTTCTTCTGCACTGCTACGATAAACACTTCCGGTAACCGTCCGGTCAACCAGAAAATAGACCTTTGAGAAATCCGGATATAGATGTCGCATGATGTCAAAGGAAGCCACAAACATATCTACCTCCTTAACCCCATACAAATCGCGTTCTTCAAGCGGATAAACCTCCGGGTTGGATATGCCGCAAAAAATCACCGGAACCTCTTTAAACAAAAAATACTGGTCGTTATTCAGTACCAGATCCAAGGCGGAATTATCAGAGGCAATGATTATATCGAACCGGGCATTTTGATATTTTTGAGCGAGATAGGGCAAAAACCAGGCTTCAGCTTCGTCGGGCGGATGCCTGAGCCCATCCAAAAACTCGGTATGGACAAGAAATGAATCCCGCTCGCTGAAATGGGACGATACGCCATCGGTAACGTCATCCGTCCATGAATACCCACTGTGATAGGAATTGATATATAATATTTTATACTGTTCGGACAAAGCGTTAATACTAAACAATTGCTGAACAATAAATAAAGCCACAAAAAAGAATTGCATTTTCATAAAACCGGTCGATCGAATAAGACTGCCAAATTAACAAAAAACCTTTGGCCAATACACCCAACGGGCCAAATCTGATACGGTGCCAGGCGTAATTTGTTGCAGTGTCAGCATCGTTTGTTGTCGCGAGCGGCGTAATTTGTTGTAGCGAGCGGCGTAATTTGTTGTAGCGCTCGGCGTAGTTTGTTGTAGCGCTCGGCGTAGTTTTCAACTACGTCGCCTCCCCAAAAAACACCCTCTCCATTTAAACCTTTCTTTCAAATATCGGTTTTAAGAGAAAAGGTTTAACTTTATAGCATGTCAAGTTCAACAAAAAATATAAATGGACAGTCAGATGTTCAAAAATCCAGGTTAGAAAGCAATCAGCAACTGGCCGACGAGCTGCTTGGTAAACTGAGGCAGGCAGCTCTTGGTGGCCCCCATAAAATGCGCGAAAAGCACACGGCCAGAGGCAAATTATTGGTCCACGATCGCATCGACCAACTGGTCGATGCCGGCACGCCCTTTCTGGAGCTGTCTCCACTTGCAGCCATTGGTCAGTACCAGGATACCTTTCCCTCGGCCGGTATCGTCACAGGCATCGGTCTCATCAACGGCCGGGAAGTGATGATTGTGGCCAATGACGCCACCGTGAAAGGCGGCACCTATATCCACGAAACCATAAAAAAACACCTACGGGCGCAGGAAATCGCGGAAGAAAACCGACTGCCCTGCGTCTACCTGGTAGATTCAGGCGGTATTTTCCTTCCGGAACAGGCCAGCGTGTTTCCCGACAAAGATGATTTTGGACGCATATTTTTTAATCAGGCCCGCATGTCGGCCGCCGGCATTCCGCAAATAGCCATCGTCATGGGCTCCTGTACAGCCGGTGGCGCCTACATACCGGCCATGAGCGATGAAACCATTATTGTCCGTAATCAAGGCACCATTTTTCTGGCCGGACCACCTTTGGTCAAGGCCGCCACAGGGGAAGAAGTCACCGCCGAAGAACTCGGAGGTGCGGAGGTACACACATCCATTTCGGGGGTGGCTGATCACCTCGCTGAAGATGATGCGCATGCCCTCGCCATTTGCAGGGATATCTTTAAAAATTTGCCACGTGCGCCCAAGCAAATACTGGACCGGACAGCGGCCGTTCCCCCCATTCATCCGTCCGAAGAACTCTATGAATTGATTCCCACACAGGGACAGCCCTGGCCCGATGTGCGGGAAATCATTCTTCGCCTCATTGATGGGGGTCAATTTCAGGAGTTTAAAAAGAATTACGGCAATACCCTGGTGACCGGCTTTGCCAGAATCCATGGCTACCAGGTGGGCATCCTCGCCAATAATGGCATTCTGTTTTCACAATCAGCCCTTAAAGGCACCCACTTTATTGAGCTTTGCAACGCACGGGGCATTCCCATGATATTTTTGCAAAACATTACCGGTTTCATGGTGGGAAAAGAATATGAACAGGGCGGCATTGCCAAGGATGGCGCCAAAATGGTTCATGCACTGGCCAATGCATCCGTGCCATTTTTCACAGTACTGATAGGTGGCTCGTATGGGGCCGGCAACTATGCCATGGGCGGCAGGGCCTACAATCCCCGCTTGCTGTTTATGTGGCCCAACGCAAGAATTTCTGTGATGGGGGCCCGACAAGCAGCTCAGGTTTTAATGACGCTCAAAAAAGATCAGGCTGCCGCCAAGGGTGGTGAAGTGGAGGATGCGGAACTCAAAAAGATAGAATCCTCCATTTTTGAAAAGTATGAGCAGGAAGGCTCACCCTGGTACAGCACCTCGCGCCTGTGGGACGATGGCGTTATTGATCCCGTTCACACCCGGGATATTCTGGCCATGGCCATTGAAACTTCGCTTAATGCGCCGTTTAAGGAGCCGAGGTATGGGGTGTTTAGGATGTAAGAAGAAGGGTTGATGGGGTTAGGAGGGTAGATAGGGTTGATGGGGGTGATTAGGTGGAGAGGTGAAGCGCAGCGGAATCCCGCAGGGCGGGACGTTGCGAAACGGATAGAGTTCAGTGATAATGATGTAATTTGAGAAATATGGCGCTTATAAAGAAATTTGGTGAGGGGGTTTGTTACCTGGAGTTGAATCGTCCCGAGAAGCGTAATGCGCTGAGCAAGGGTCTGGTGGTTGAATTGACCCGCTTTTTTGAGGAAACGGCACAAACCTCTCAGTTTAAAGTGCTTGTTATAAGCGGTAAAGGAGGTTTTTTCTGTGCCGGGGCTGATTTGGAGTGGATGAAGGCGGGGGCCGGTCAGACCATGGAGGAGAATCTGGCGGATGCGCGACTCTTTAACCGACTGTTTGAGAAAATGGACAGCTACCCCAAACCCATTATACTGCGCGTAGACAAAGGCGCCTACGGCGGCGCCCTTGGACTGGTGGCCTGTGCCGACATGGTAACAACCACCCCCACAGCGCAATTTCTTTTTAGCGAAGTCCGGCTGGGACTCATCCCGGCCACCATCGCCCCTTACATCGTTAAGCGCATTGGTCTGCCGCTGTCCAAACAGCTCATGCTCACAGCCAGTGAGTTTTCAGGTACCGAAGCCCACCAGATCCAACTGGTCAATTTTCTCTTTCCTGAAGAAAACTTGTCGGTTAAAACCCGCGAACTGGCCACCAAAATGGCCAAAAACAGTCCCTCAGCCTTACGGCAGACCAAAGAACTGGTGAACCGATTGGGGAATTCCCTTGTTCCTATCAACGAAGAAGTACAAGAGCATTGTGCCCGACTCATTGCTGAGGCACGAATGTCGGACGACGGACAGGAGGGTGTGAGTGCCTTCTTCGAAAAACGTAAAGCCAACTGGAATGACAAACAATAAAATAACATATCGCCCCATCAGGCGATTACTGATAGCCAACAGAGGAGAGATCGCCGTTCGCATTCATCGTACGGCCCATAGGATGGGCATCACCACCATTGGTCTGACCACCCCGGCGGAACCCGAAACGGTAGCCGACGAGCCAGCCTTTATCCATGGTTCGTCACTGGCAGAGACCTATCTGAATGCCGATGCCATCATCTCTCTGGCCTTGCGCCATGGCGCCGATGCCATCCATCCCGGCTATGGCTTCCTGTCGGAAAACGCCCGCTTTGCCGAAAAAACAGAGCAGGCCGGATTGCTGTTCATCGGTCCCTCCGCCAGCGCCATTGATCAAATGGGCCATAAAATTACTGCCCGGGAAATAGCGGCCAGTCACAACGTCCCCATTACCCAATCGCTGCAAGGCTCTGTAGAAGAATTGCTGGCCAAAAGCACATCCCTGCCCTACCCCCTCTTGATAAAAGCAGCTGCCGGTGGTGGAGGCAAGGGCATGGTCAAAATCAACCACCCCGATGATCTGGTAGAGAAATTGCCGCAGACCGCCCGTGAGGCGGCCAACTACTTTGGCGACGGCACCATTTATGTAGAGCAATACATTGAGAATCCGCACCACATAGAAGTGCAGGTGTTGGGCGATCAACACGGCCATTTGGTCCATCTCTTTGAGCGGGAATGCAGCATACAGCGTCGCTATCAGAAAATAATTGAAGAAGCCCCCAGTGTGAACATCACTCCCGAAAAAAGGCAGGAGCTGACCCGTGATGCCCTCCGGCTGTGCAAGGCCATTGGCTATTACAATGCCGGTACGGTTGAGTTTTTGATGGATGATGCCGGCCATCACTATTTTTTGGAGATGAACACCCGACTGCAGGTGGAGCACCCGGTCACTGAAAGTATTACCGGACTGGACATGGTTGAGCATCAGCTCAACATCGCCATGGGCTTGCCACTACCCTTTGGTCAGGACGACCTCGCCATACATGGCCATGCCATAGAAAGCCGCATTTATGCCGAAGATCCTTTGCATGACTTCAGACCGGCACCCGGCCATGTGGCCCATGTTCAATGGCCTTCCGGTGATTTGGCGCGGACCGACACCTGGTTCAGTCAGGCGGTGGACATTCGACCTGATTTTGATCCCATGATGGCGAAAATCATTACCCATGCCCCCACCCGGGAAGGCGCCATCGCCAAACAAATCAAAGCCTTAGAGCAAACACAACTGACCGGCAGCATCAACAACATTCATTATCTGAGCACCGTCTATCACAGTAACGTTTTTCTGGAAGGACGCACAACGACCGGTTTTTGTGAACGCCACAACTACCAGCCCGACCTGCTCATACATCCTGAAATAATTGCTGTAGCAGCCTTGTTACACCGCTTGTTACACAAGCCAAAGGGAGATGTGGTGTGGCATCAACTGGGTTTTTGGCGCGTTGCGCAGTCCACCGCCTTGGAAGTCAACAACGAGACTTTTAATATCGAATGGCAGGCCAAGGGTTCTTCCATCCAAATCGTTATCAACCATAAAAACCGCTATATCATTGATGATGCCCGCTTGAATACTTCCCAGCTATTTTTCTCAGTGGCCGGCGAACCATTTGTCCTCAATTGGGTTTTTATACCGGGTGAACCACTCATTCTGGAGAGCCGACCACAGGTTTGGACCATACAACCGGTACGCGTAAACCCTGGCAATAACGCCAGCAAAAACGCCAACCAAAGTGCCAGCCAAATCAAAGCCCCCATACCAGGCAAAATTATCGAAGTCAGGGTACAGCCGGGCGATCTAATCGCGGCAGGGGATTCATTGGTTATTCTGGAAGCCATGAAGATGGAAAACCACCTCAATGCCCTTCATGGAGGCATTGTTACCAAAGTATTGACCTCAGTCGGTCAACAAGTTAAAGCCAACGACATTTTAATTGATATTGAAAACAGCAATTGACCCAAACCCATCAACCCAATGCCCTATCACCCCCATCAACCCTATTAACCCCATTGCCCTATTGACCCAATCAACCCCAATTAACCCTATCAACCCCATCAACCCTATTAACTTAAACTATTAGAAAACCATATGGACCCCTTACTAAACGAGAAGCACGAAAAACTGAGGCGCGAGATCAGAGAATTTGCCGAACAAGTCATTGCACCGGAAGCGGCCCGATTGGACGAAGAAGAGGCCTTTTCGGTAGAACTCACCAAAAAAATGGGCGATGCCGGCATTTTTGGCATCAACATCCCCCAGCAATATGGCGGAAAAGGGCTCGACACCCTTTCGTACATCATAGCCGTGGAAGAATTGTCGCGCGTAGACAGCTCGCAGGCCGCCACCGTGGTGGCGCATAACAGTCTGGGCTTAGTGCCCATCCTCGATTATGGCACTCAGGAACAGAAAGACAAATACCTGCCTCAGTTGACCACCGGCGAAAAACTTTGGGCTTTTGGCCTCACTGAGGAGAATGCCGGTTCCGATGCCCGAGGCACCGAAACAACCGCTGTGCGGGAAGGTAACGAGTGGGTCATCAACGGCTCCAAACGCTACATCACCAACGCTTCCACCCCCATTACGCTGGGTGTTACCTTGCAGGTGATGACGCAAACCGGCAGCGGTCAGCCCAAGCTCACCACTCTGTTGGTGGAGAAGGGCACGCCCGGATTTGAAACCCAGCGCATGCTCGGCAAAATGATGTGGCGCGCCGCCGATACGGCCCGCATCTACCTGAATGACTGCCGCGTACCCCTCGACAATCTGTTGGGCGAAGAGGGACAGGGCGCCCGCTACATGCTCAAAACACTGGATGGCGGTCGCCTCTCCGTGGCTGCCATGGGGCTGGGACTGGCCCAGGGTGCTTTTGAAATGGCGGTGAAGCATGCGGGACAAAGAAAGCAGTTCGGCAAACCCATCGGCCGCAACCAGGCCATCAGCTTTAAGCTGGCCGACATGGACATGAAACTAGAGTTGGCGCGTAACACCCTTTACAAAGCCTGCTGGCTGAAGGATAACGGACAGCCCTACTCACGCGAGGCGGCCATTGCCAAACTGTATACCTCTGAAATTGCCCGTGAAGTGGCCGATGAGGCTGTGCAGGTTTTTGGCGGTTCCGGTCTCTTCAAGGACAACCCCATTGAGCGCTTCTACCGCGACCAGCGCCTGCTGCAAATCGGTGAAGGCACCTCTGAGATTTTAAGGTTGGTGATTTCGAGGGGATTGGGCGTGTGAGGTGGTCCGCTAATTAAATGAAAAAAAAGAAGTGTCCACTAATTACGCGAATTAAACGAATTAAAGATTAAATATAAAAATTTGTAACGTTCGGTGCTTACTGTGGAAAAACAATTCATTCAAGCTGGGCGTAGTTTAAAACTACGCCTATCTCCTATTCGTCTAATTGCAGCAATTAGTGGACTTATACGGAATATTCAGTACTTTTATTTTTTAGAACAGTGAAGCATCAACCTATCAACTAAATGGAAGACAGAAAAAAAGACCATATAGACCTTGCTTTTCAATCGCGCGTTGAAGCCGCTGAGGCCAATGGCCATTTCTTTTATGAGCTTATTGTCGCCGCACCCCAGCCACAAGCCACAGCCCTTTTCTTTTTTGGGAAAAAGTATGCGCCTGCCGGTCTGGATTTCAAGCATGACGGGTGGCACAGCTCTGGCCGGAAAAATCAACCGGAACCTGGCACAGGCATGCGCTGAATTTGGTTTGGGCATGGGACTGGGATCATGTCGTATTCTGTTGGAGGATGATAAATATCTGCCCGATTTTGATGTGCGTCCCATTTTGGGAGAGGATGTGCCTTTTTTTGCCAATCTGGGCATTGCCCAGTTGGAGCGCATGATTCAAGCGGGCAGCACCGACAAGATTGACGAAATGGTGCAGCGCCTGCAGGCCGATGGCATCATCATACACGTCAACCCCTTACAGGAAGCCTTTCAGCCGGAAGGCGACCTCCTGGCAGCGGCGCCCATCGAGACCATCCAGGCCTTTTTGGAGCAGACACAGCTGAAAGTCATTGTGAAGGAAGTCGGCCAGGGCATGGGTCCTGAAAGTCTGAAAGCCCTGCTAAAACTGCCCATCGAAGCCATTGAGTTTGGCGCACTGGGTGGCACCAATTTCACCAAGCTGGAGCTGGCCCGCCATACCAACACCGACACGGCACTTTTCGACACCTTTGGACGGGTGGGGCATACCGCCGAAGAAATGGCGGCCATGGTCAACCAGATTGTTGGGGAGTCGCCCGACCAGCGCTGCCGGCAACTGATTATTTCAGGGGGCATCACCAATGTTTTGGATGGGTACCGACTGGTTAAAAGCAGTCAGATACCTGCCGTATTCGGCATGGGATCTGCTTTTTTGAAACATGCCACAGAGGACTACCCCACCTTGCAGACCTTCGTAAAACAGATTGAAAAAAGCCTGTTGCTGGCCGACCAGTTTTTGAGGGTCAGGTAAGGCAGAAAACAAAACATACCATGCCAATCATCAAAGGATTCTCCAAATTGTCACGCGCGGAAAAAATCAGCCACCTCACCGCCTCCCTGCCAGTAGATAACGATTTGGCAGCGACTTTGGCGGAATTCAGGCATCCTGCCAGACAAGCTCTGTTCGACGACTTTTCGGAAAATACCCTCACCAACTATTACATGCCCTTTGGTGTGGCGCCCAATTTCCTGATTGATGAAAAATGGTACGTCGTCCCCATGGTCATTGAAGAAAGCTCAGTGGTCGCCGCTGCCTCACGCGCCGCTTCCTTTTGGGCCCAGAATGGTGGTTTCAAAACCACCATTCACAACACCCTGAAAGTCGGCCATATATGGCTGGAATGGGCGGGACCACCCGACCAGCTATTATTGCTTCAGGACCAGCTCGGCAAGCATTTAACAGCCGCAGTTAGGCACCTCACAGCCTCCATGGAGCAAAGGGAAGGCGGCATACGGCAGATTGAAGTCATCCCTCAAAAAGAAATGACCGGCATTTATCAGTTGCAGGTTACTTTTAGTACGGCCGACAGCATGGGGGCCAACTTTATCAATTCCTGTCTGGAAGGCATGAAGGAACCGTTGCTCGACTTCTTTGCACAAAAGAAACTGTCGCCGCCCAACATCATCATGGCCATCTTATCCAATCACACACCGGATTGTCTGGTGACCTGCTCGGTTGACTGTCCGGCAGAGCAGCTAGCGCCCTACGCCGCCGGCCTTCCCATCGAATCATTTGTGCACCGGTTTAAAACGGCCGTAGATATTGCCATTCACAACACGCACCGGGCCGTTACGCATAACAAAGGCATTTACAATGGCATTGACGCGGTGGTACTGGCCACGGGCAATGATTTCCGCGCCGTTGAAGCGGCCGGTCACGCCTATGCTGCGCGCGACGGGCAATACCGCTCCTTGTCGAGTTGCACCCTAAGCGACAACGGGCACTTTTCCTTTTCACTGACCGTACCATTGGCATTGGGGACGGTTGGGGGATTGACACGCCTGCATCCCATGGCTGCCAAAGCCATGGAAATACTGCAACAGCCATCGGCAGAAGAACTCATGAGTATTGCAGCTGCCGCCGGATTGGCCAACAATTTCAGTGCGGTGGCCTCACTGGTCACCACCGGCATCCAAAAAGGCCACATGAAATTGCACCTATCCAATATCCTGAACAGTCTGGGTGCCACAGAACAGCAAAAAGCCGCTGCCCAAGACTATTTTAAAGACCAAACCGTCAGCCAAAAAGCCGTCAGGGAGTTTTTGGAAAAAGCCCAATAAGATGCAACAAAGCTATCACGCCAGCGGAAAACTGCTCATATCAGCCGAATACCTGGTACTAAAAGGTGCTTTGGCGTTGGCCGTCCCCCTCAACAAAGGGCAGCGACTAACCGTGGAACCATGGTCAGAAGAAGGATTGCTATGGCGTGCCCATACCCTTTCCGGATTGTGGTTCGATGCTCAATTTGACAAGTACCTGAATGTACTTAGCAGCAGCAGCGCGCCCCATGCCCAGCAACTACAGAACATTCTCCAACAAGTTGTGGCGCAAAACCCTGTGGTGGGCCCCCAACTCATTAACCGGCAAGTCACCACCCAACTGGAATTCGACCCCCAATGGGGCTGGGGCAGCAGCTCCACCCTGCTCAGTCTGTTGGCCCAGTGGCTGCCAATCGATCCCTATTCCCTCATGGATGCCACCTTTGGCGGTTCCGGTTACGACCTGGCCTGTGGCACAGCTCACGGACCGCTGTTCTACCGCCGGCACCCCGCACAGCCACCAGAAATCACACCTGCTCCCTTCCATCCCCCATTCATGAATCAACTGGGCGTCGTGTGGCTCCAGCAAAAGCAGACCTCCTCACAAGAAGTCCGCCGCTTTCTCAGTGAGCAGACATCGCACCAAGCCCTCGTCGATGAAGCCTCCCTCCTCACCCGGGAAATGGCTACGACAAGCGACCCGGACACGTTTAGCAGGATGATGCAGCAACACGAAGCCCTCATTGCCAGGGCCACCAATCAAACACCCGTACAACAGCGCCTCTTCCCCGACTTTATAGGCAGTATCAAATCACTGGGTGCCTGGGGAGGTGATTTTGTTCTGTTTATCACGCCCGACTCCTTATCCTCGGCCCGCTCCTATTTTGCCGACAAAGGCTACCACACCCTGTTTCCGTTGGCGGATATCCTTCTTTTTTCTTCGCACCAAACTGGCCAATGAAAGAACCCTGTTTGCCTACATCAGAACCTCTTTGCACCTCATCCTGGCCGCTATTGCCTTCATACAACTCAAGGATTTTCAAAGCATCAAGTATCTGGGCATCATCTCCCTTTTACTGTCCGTTGTCCTCCTCATCATCGGCATCTGGAAGTACCACCGCCTCAACCAGCAATTGAAAGAATATTACAGGAAAGCGTAAAACCACATCCTTACTGCTTGGCCGATAGGCATATAAAAATGACCTCAGAAAGAAATCTCCTGTAGCTCTCGACCGAGACGATGAAGCGCCTGTTCTATTTTTTGAGCTTGAATCGGGCGTGGTTTAGACCGGCCGGCGGCATAATGCCCAAGCTGATTCTGATTAATACCCGTTAAGCGTTCCAGAGCCGACCAGGTAAAGATGCCTTGGTAATAGCATCAAACTCTCAACATCCCATTTATAAACGATATTATATTCACCTTTAAAGGCTGCTGGAATAGGATCCCCATCTTCCATAAGGCCTTCAATGTGAAATTTAATCCCTTCCTCTATTTCAGTGCGTAATTTTTCTAATGTCGAGGCGGTACATAAAAACCCATCTACCCCCTCAACGCAAGCAGCTAAATTGTTTGCTGTTTTTCCAATTCTTGCAATTACTTCTGTTGCCATAAATTCTAACTTCTAATTGACCGAGAAAGCCTTAAGGATTTCAAAAAAATAAACAATCAAAAACTCATTAAAACACAATTCCAGCTTGTTTTTCAATGCTCTTTAATAAATTACCAGTTACATCATCTGAAGGTTTTCCATTAATTGTTACTTTCCCGCATCTCAAAAATACGAAATATCCTATTATTTGGCAATTTAATTTCACCACTGACAATGGCCATCCTGTTTTTGAACGCGTCATTCATCTTTGATGAATTTTATGCTGGATTAAAAATGGCAGTTAATAATCGGCTGTGCTGCTTTGCTCACAAAGAAACTGTTTGATGAGATTCGACGTAGTTGAAAACTACGCCGAGCAATGAGAAATAAAACGACAACGGGCAATGAAGATAAATACCAGGCTGGGCAATGGGCTATTAAAAGCAATTTTAATTTTTACCTTTCCCCTTCAAACAATTCTTTTCTTTTGTTGTTTAATCTTTTGAGTATCGGAATTAAACAGAACTTCAAAACAGGTATTAATTACTGAACTTTTGCTTTAATTCTACGTTAACTCAGAATCTGTTTAAGCTATCTTTGAAACAGGTTCTCTGGTATAAAAGGTACAGGAGGAAAAACCTCTCACCTGGAAAGATGTAAAGCCAATGGTTTTTGGTATGAAAAGAGCAATAAATGACAAGAAGCAGTGATATAACGGCCACGGTAGAATGGGAAAGTCCCTCTAATCTGGCCATTGTTAAATACTGGGGCAAGCAGCGCGTGCAGGAACCGCTGAATCCCAGCATCAGTTTTTCGCTTAAAAATGCGGTGACCCGTACCAAAGTCTCTGCTCAGCCGGCAGAAACAGCTGGTTTCACCTTTACACTGGACGGCGTAAAAAAGGAATCCTTTAATGATAAAGTTGAAATATTTCTGGAGAAAACCCGTCCCTACCTGCCTTTCATCCGCAAGCACCATTTAACCATCGAAAGCACCAATACCTTTCCCCACTCCTCAGGCATTGCCTCCTCGGCCAGCAGTATGAGCGCTTTGGCGCTTTGTCTGACCGAGTTGCATAACATCAGTCTGGGAAAAGAGACGCCCCTGCCCGACCCGGTTATGGTATCCGGTCTGGCCCGTTTGGGCTCAGGAAGTGCTTGCCGCTCCGTTTTTGGGGGATGGACGCTGTGGGGGAAATACGCTGGGATGAAGGAGAGTACGGATATGTACGCCATGCCGGTGAACGACCTTGAAATCGCTGACGATTTCAAAAACATTCAGGATGCGATCCTTCTGATCGATCCGGAAAGAAAAAAGGTCAGCAGCAGTGCGGGACACGGATTGATGGACCAGCATCCCTTTAAGGAGGCGCGCATCGAACAAGCCCACCAGCACACCGAAAAATTACTGGAAATTCTGAAATCAGGCCATTGGTCCCAATTCTTTGAAATAGCCGAAAATGAAGCGCTCACACTGCACGGATTGATGATGAATTCATCCCCTTCCTATACGCTGTTGCATCCCCGTTCGCTGGAAGCCATTGCCAAAATAAGGGAAGCGCGTGAGATAGACGGATTAACCGTTGGCTTTAGCATGGATGCCGGTCCCAACATCCACCTGCTGTATCCCCGATGGGAAGAAGCCAAAGTCAGGCCCTGGATAGAGCAAGCACTGGCTCCGCTTTGTGCCGGGGGACAGGTTTTATATGATCAATTGGGCGGCGGACCGGCAAAATTGTAGTTAACAACAGATATTCAACGAATATGTCGAAAGAAAACAGTCAGAACAGCGATACCTTTCACTCCAAAATCATGCTTTTTGGAGAGTACAGTATTATTTTGGGTTCCATGGGGTTAACCATTCCCTATGCCCATTTTAATGGTTCATTGGGCTTTATCAATAAAAACAGGTACACCGATCTGGACTACGCCCGACGTAGCAATATGTTGTTGACCGAGTACTACGACTATATTCAATCATTGGCGCAAAGCGACCGGCTGCCGGAGAATTTTGATGCCGATCGCATGGGCAGTGATTTGGCCAATGGGCTCTATTTTGAATCCACCATACCGGAAGGTTATGGTCTGGGCAGTAGCGGGGCCTTGGTAGCAGCTCTGTACCACCGGTATAAAAAAGATAAGCCGCTGGCCCGCAGAGCGTCCGACGTCAACGAAGTCCGCCAGCTCAAGAAAGAACTGGCTGTACTGGAATCCTGGTTCCATGGCACCAGTTCCGGCATTGATCCGCTTATTTGTTACATGAAACACCCCTTGCTGCTGACCGAGGAGCAAAACATTTCACCGGTGGGCATTCCCAAATACAATCTCACCTCAGAAGACGCTATTTTTTTGCTGAACACCGGCAAACCGGGCAAGACGGCTCCTTTGGTTGAGGATTTTATGAATAAATGCCAGGACGAAAAATTTCTGAATCTGATGAAAGACGAGTACATCCCCCTGAGCAACAGCTGCATCAAGCATTTAACCGATGGGAATCTCGACAAGTTTACCAGTACCCTCCAAGAGCTCTCCTTTTTTCAGGCCACTCATTTTAGCGCCATGATACCGGCCTCTATTGAAATGGAATGGATTTATGGTTTCAGCTCCGGCAAGTACTTACTCAAGCTATGCGGTTCGGGCGGTGGAGGATTTGTGTTGGGCTTTACCCGCGCCTACCGGGAAGTCAAGGAGCGCTTCATGGAGAAGGGCATGGAAATCATCCCCGTGTACCAAATAAAATAGTCAACCACCAAGGCTGGTGGTTGGCTACTATCAAGGGATATCAGCAAACAAAACGACTAATGTAATGGCTTGCTTTTAAGTTTAGATGGCTTTGCCACCCCGTTCCCCGGTACGAATGCGAATGCACTCCTCCAAAGGGGTTACAAAAATCTTTCCATCACCAATTTCACCTTCAATATTGACCGATGAACGCGCCGCAGAAACAATGGCCTCAATGGTCTTTTCTACATACTCTTCATTCACGGCAATTTCAATTCTCATTTTTGGCGACAGGTTGGGAACGATGCGCTTGCCACGGTACATCTCTTCACGGCGCTGAGCGCCGTGACCCGAAACGCGGCCTACGGTAATACGGGTAATCCCTGCGTTCACCAATGACTCGTGAACCTTTTCCAATTGATACTCCCGAATAATTGCAGTTATAAGTTTCATGTGTCTACTATTTGTTTTTTAATGGCCACATGGAACTCACCACTTAGTCAATCCCATGTGTGATAATGGTTTGCTCATGGCTCGTTTCATGTGCGTATAATTTGTTTTTTAATGGCCACATGGAACTCGCCACTTAGTCAATCCCATGTTTGATAATGGTTTGCTCATGGCTCGTTTCATGTGATTTTTTATTTTGTTTCTAGTTTGGATTCAACATACCATAACCCCGCTCCCCATGGAAAGAACGATCCAGTCCTTCCATCTCTTCATTAGCAGTCACTCGCAGTCCGCCAAATCGCTTCATGATAAACAGAATAATGAAAGTTACCACAACAGCATATCCAATGGCAATACCAACGGCCGCAGCCTGTACGCCCAATTGCTGCCAAAGCGTCCAGCTTCCACCGGCAGCTTCAGCTGCGCTGGCCATCCAGGAATCCCGGATAAAGAACACCAGAAAAATGGCACCTACTATACCACCAATACCATGCAGACCAAAGGCATCCAGACTATCGTCATAACCCAACCTGTCTTTCAATTGGATGGCATAATAGCAAATCAAGGAAGAAGCAAATCCCAATATGATGGCACCATAAGGTTGAACAACCCCAGCGGCAGGCGTCACCGCCACCAAACCGGCCAAAATACCACTGGCAAAGCCCAAAGCTGTGGCTTTTCCCAAATGGATGTACTCAATTACCATCCAAGCCAAAGCGCCCGCTGCAGCAGCCACCTGTGTGGCTGTCAAAGCCTGCGCAGTGGCCAATCCGCTCGACACGCTGCTACCGGCATTGAAACCAAACCAGCCTACCCAAAGCAGACCAGCGCCTATCAGGGTCATCACCAAATTACTGGGTCGCATTTGCCCTATTTTATAGCTGCGTCGACCACCAATATAGAGGGCAGCCACCAGACCGCTGACACCAGCCGAGATATGAACCACGGTACCTCCGGCAAAATCAATGGCTCCATCGGCTCCCATATTAAATAAAAAGCCATCAGATGCCCATACCCAGTGGCAAAGGGGGTTATAGACAAATAAACCCCAAAGGGTAATGAATACCAGGTAGCCCTTAAAAGAGACCCGTTCGGCAAAGGCACCGGCGATCAAAGCAGGTGTTATAATGCAAACTTGCCCTGAAACATGCTAAAAACATACTCCGGAACCCCTTCTTCCATAATAGTGGTATCAATCCCCTTTAAAAAGAAATAGTCCCAGTTCCAGCCGATCCATCCGCCCAAAATATTTTCGCCAAAACTCATGCTGTAGCCCACGGCTACCCACAAAACACTCATCACTCCCATGGCGGCAAAACTGTGCATCATGGTTCCCAACACGTTTTTAGAGCGGACCAGTCCGCCATAAAACATGGCTAAGCCCGGTATCATAAGCAATACCAGTGCGGTGGATGTAATCATCCAGGCTGTAACGCCGGTATCAATACCATTTTCTTCTGAGGCAAAACTCAATGTAGGTACCAACAAAAGCATTAAAACCGCAGTAACTAATTTTTTCATTCCTTAATGGTTTAGATTATTAATTAATAGGTGCCACAAAAATATGTATGAAAAATTATAAAAACTACATTTTTGTTACTTTTTTAATACTAGCCCCTATTAATTTATACCCATTATCAATAATTAGATTGTATTTTAAACCATCAACCCCGCAAAACAACAACCCCTACTTTAAATTTATGCGTAAATTAGAAACACCACCCTTTATCCAGATCACCAACAAAAAACCTACAAATAAGTCATATTGTAAAGCCACCCCATAAAAATAGCGAGCAGCTAACACCAATGATTCTGCCACGCAACCTTAATCAAGAAGATCCATCATATCGTTGTTCCTATATACAATAAAACCATCGAGCTATGAAACAACCATTCTATTTTGCCTTAGCCTTTATGGGCATAATATTTTTGTCGTGCGACAAGAATGATTCAAAGGACAGTGCATCCGAAACCAATGTCCATCTGAACAAAAGCTCCAGTGACTTTGCAAACATTTTCGACAACCCTTCCGCCGAAAACAGCGATCCTTTTGAGCTTAATTACGTTGAATTGGAAGAAGGTATCATCAAGATATCTGTTTCTTACAGTGGTGGTTGCCAACCGCATATTTTCACCATTACCTGGGATGAAATCATCCGAAGCAGTAATCCTCCCGGCATGAACCTGATCCTAACGCACGATGCCAATGGCGATAATTGTGAAGCGTATATTACTGATATACTTGAGTTTCCCATCGACCATCTTCTCGACTCCATTTCCATCGCCAATCTCTCCGTCTCCGCCTACAGCGGTTACAGTCAGAGTGATTCAACCACCTACGAAGCGCCTGATTATGACTTCGACTTTGAACAGACGGACACATGCAGCTTCGTTGTAACAGCCAAAAAAGTGATATGCGGTGCCGGGCTGTACGACAATCTTTGGTTGGGACTTTCAGACAGCATACACTCCGGACATGAAGATTACTATTTTTCAAAATATTTACAACCGGTGGATATTGATGCGGCTATTGCCGGATTTATTCCTCAAGAGGGACAACAATACATCGTTGGTGTCAGAATTCAGGAAGCGCATGCGTACATGGATGAACCCGTTTGCATGGCCTATTCAGGCCCATCTGTTCCGGTCAAAATCATGTGTATTGAACCGTTGAATTGATGCAACTAATGAGACATGCCACCAGCCCGTCTTCTGAATAGGCGGCCATAGCAAAGAAAACTATTACCTTATCCGGTTGAGCCACATCACCACTCCTGTAAAAGGCAGGGCTGTGGCAATAAGAGCGGATAAGAAATACAGTATTTTGGTAAACATTCCGAAAATTTCTCCGGTATGCAGCGCTTTTATGGATTGTGCCACCTGCCCATTGAAGGGTTTATCAGAAAACCTGTCCACATTTACCACCTGGCCATTTAGCAGGTCAACAGACAACCGGTCGCTACCCGAAAAGGCAAAAAAACCTGTGCGACTTTTCATCACGCTCACCACGGTGCCTGTTTCGTGGGGCGGCACGATACGATAGTTTCCTTTATAAGGAAATTCAGCATCCGCAACGGATAACACATGCTGATATGAATAAAGCGCAGACCGGTCCAAAACCGCTGAATCTTTTTCTTCCACTTGTTCATCCAGCTGTTTACTGTTGGCCTGTTCCGGCGGCCCACCACGCTGTGGTGCTTCAACACCCAGCACATCATAAATACCCTGCCGGTACCACTGAAAGGACCAAAATGGACCGGTAAGTGACATGATCAGGATGAAAAATGCGGCATAAAACCCAAGGTTTCGGTGAATGGTATGGTTATTTCGCTGCCATTTGCCGGAAAATTTCACCTTCAAACCCTTGTACCAGCTTTTGGCCTTTTGGGGCACCCAAATCATTAATCCACTCACTATTAAAAATGTACAAATAATGGCTGTCCACCCTACAATCGGTTTTCCCAAACTTCGATCCAGCAGCAGCCACCTGTGCAAATGCAAAACGGTACGAAAAAAAGCCTGCCCCTTTAAGTCTTCCTGAATCTTAACCTCCAGGGTGTAGGGGTTTACAAGGTAGGCAGTCCCCCGTCCCCGTTCACCCTCACGACGTACAAAGGCGGTCCACACCTCCTTTTCTGAGACGGGAATAGAAAGTGACAACACCTCCCCATCAGAGTAATGGCGAACCTCCTCAAGCACTTCTTCAACCGGTTTTACCTGTGCAAGGGACGGGACATCTATTTTAAATACGTCCCTGTTAAGCAAAGCGATGATCTCGCTTTGAAAAACATAAATGGTGCCGGTGGCACAAACAATGGTTAATACCAAAGCACTGGCAAGCCCCAGCCATAAATGAAGTTTCAGGAAAACATGTCGAATGCTTTTCCAAGCCTTGCTCCTACTTGTCATTAATTTTTCTTTTTTATTCCATTAATAAATGCCCAAGAATCACCCGGAGAAGAATTTCCGGGTGATTAAATAGCGGGCAATAAAATACTGTATTAAAAAATACCTTCGACAAAAATATTGCCTTTGTCCAGCTCCAATCCGGTTGTGAAGGCGTTGGGGTCAGTGGACTCTATGTCAAAAATGTAAACAAAGGGATCCGATTCGCCGGCGCTTCCTACGGGACTAACCGCCATGTAAAACTGACCGTCGATGCTTACGCCATTTTGATAGCCAAAGAGGTTCGACATGGGTACATTCATCTTTATGGCCGTTTGATTGTTTAGATCTATCCGCACCACGCCCCACTGGTTGTTTTCATCCCCGGCATTGGGAAATTGTGCCGACATGTAACAGATGCCGCCACCGGCATGGTACCAGTTATTGGTATTAAACGCTTCCCCCAAGGCAGCCGTGACATCAAAGGCCCAGCTGTCATCATAAACACCATCTTTTAACCTCAAAATCATTGTGGTATTACCTTCTAACGCACGGTTGGCCTGATAAACATAGCCGTCATAGGCATGCATGTTGCTCCCCCTGTAACCGTTCGTATTCCCGTCACCTTTGTCAGAACGAATATACCTGGGATTGGTCAGGGAAGGATAATCCAGCACAATGGTATGCATGCCGGTCAGAGGAATGTTCGCATCCAAAGCCCTGCGTCCTACCCCGTAGTAAATTTTATCACCCAATACCGTTGGCGCATCTACCCGAAAAACATAGGCCTTTCCTTCAAGGTCCCATGCTTCGGCTGGAATGGTCCAGGTTTCCATAATATCGGCAATGGCCACCAAGGGTATCTCCATGCGGGTAACATACATATCGGCCGCTTTATTTATGCCATTGCCTCATCCTCAATATCGCGGGCAATTATGTTGTGAATAAGAATGGTTTCTTCATTGATTTTCCACGGTCGGACATGGGGAATACCCCCCATAACCGGAGCCACATCCAGTTCTTTTACTTTCGTGTAACTTCCGTTGTTATAACTGAATTTTTGTAAGTAGCCGCCACCATAATCAAACACATAAACCCAGCCCAAATCATCTGTAAATACACGCGCTGAACGAACCGGATTAAGCGCATACCCGTTTCCTTTAAACGACAGGGAGCCTTTCGTCAAATCTTCAACAGCGGCCATATAAACCTCCGAATCCTTACCATCAAAGCGGGCAGCAATATGAAATACGCGTGGCGTGTTTTCCTCAGGCTCCTGATTGTTGGGGTCATCATCATCAGAACAGGAGACCGCGAATAACATTAATGCACTAAAAAACAGAAGAGAAATTAAACGTACTTTTTTCATAACTATCAATTTTTATTGTTTTTATTGTATTAAAGACTTAATTCAACAGATCGTCAGGTTAATAAATCAAACCAATAACGAACTATTATTAATTGGGACGAATTAAAAAATGGCATAAGCATTTTAGCTGAAAGCGTTCTGCCTGGTCTTTGAATGGCAAAATTGTCAAATGACAATTCATTTAAAATATTTTTTCCATCCAGACTCAATGTCAGCCTTTCACCCGGAAAGACATACGACACACTTACATCGTTCAAAAACTGATGGGGCACAATGGGTTTGTTCTGGCTTCCGATAATGCTCCAGTCGAAATGGAATTCGTTAATAAAGGAAGTGTACCAGTTGAAACTGATCCGATCGCCCTGTTTAAATAAGTGCTCCTTATTGTATTCGGCGCTGCCTCCA
This sequence comes from Geofilum rubicundum JCM 15548, assembly GCF_000974365.1. Taxonomy (GTDB): domain Bacteria; phylum Bacteroidota; class Bacteroidia; order Bacteroidales; family Marinilabiliaceae; genus Geofilum; species Geofilum rubicundum. The sequence goes on along the minus strand of NZ_BAZW01000053.1, from coordinate 8,614 downwards.
AATGTCAGGTAGGGCATATTGGGCTCCCGCGATTGGTAGTTGAGGTTCTCGGAACCATTTTGGGTATATTTCTCCATAAATCGAGAGTCGAGATAATACCCCTGAAGCATAAAGTGCCATTGCACACCCATTCGATAATCCAATTGAGCTTCAACACCTCTGGAGATAATATGGCCGATGTTATTGAATACAGAGTAGCTGTCGTCGCCACGCACAACGATGGATCGCTTAATGCGGTCATAGGTATCCCTGAAAAAAAACGAGGTATTTAGTTTCAATTCATTGCTGTTTGTCTTGTACAGGGTAAACATGCCGCCCAGGTTGACATTCAGACTTTTTTCAGGTTCAAGGTTGGAAGATTCAACAATTTCATCCGACACATTGCCAAAAACCTCGTTCGCAGTGACCAATCTAACCGCCTGTTCTACAGAGGCATTGAACCGAACAGCTGGCGTAAGTGCAAAACTGGAGGTAGCACCATAACCCCAATTGTCATCAGGTCTTGAGTAACGAATGGTATCCAGCACGCCATTGGCATACTCCATTCTGTCTTGCTTAAGGTGGTTGTAATAGTGTTTGACAAAGATGGAATGCTTCAATTTTTCGTTGAAAAAGGTATTTTGATAAGTCAGGCCAGTGATCTGTTTGTTCACTCTGTTCTCACTTCCATAATTCCGCAATTCGACTGCACGAAGTTCATCATCTGAGGAACGGATAAAATAGTTATTGGAATAATTTAATCCCAACATATGGTTTTCCAGAAAAGCATAGGACACAGAAGCCCGGGCCACATAATTCCTGTTGTTATTCACATTCAAAGAGGCATTTCTGCCTTCACCCGGCAACCGTGTAACCCCGCCAACATGCGGAATTAAATTTCCAAACCAGTCGTAACGATTGGTAGTGGTATCCACCGTAGCCCTTTCAGAAACCGCGTATTGAACATTCATGGACACATCCAGTCCCTCAAACAGCGCATTGTTTTTCACATAAATCACCGCCGGTGCCAGGGTCCAACTTTCAGTAAACCGCTCCCCGTAAGGCGAAATCATCCTTGGGCCATGCTGCGATTCTTTGTAATCTTCCGACGCATTGATGGATAAAAACAGCTGGTCGGCCCACTTTCTACCCGAAAGGCCGAGATCCACCTTGGCCCCGTAAGATTCGTAGCCGTCGTTGAAACGGCGGACTTTAACCCCCTGATCGATGATGGTTAAAAATTCAGGATTACGAGAGCCATCGGGTAGAAATTCATTGTAATCTTTAATCTTTATGTCGTCTGACCAAACAAAGTAATTATTGTCGGATGCATTATAAAAGGTAGAAAATCGGGTCGTAAGTCCGGATTTAACCTCCTGCCAGGAGCCGTTGACATCCGCACGATGCGTATTAAAAGACCCATGCGAATAGGAAACATTGAGCGCTTGGTTGCTCCCGGCGCCCTCTTTCAATTGCTTGGTAACGATGTTGATGGCTCCCCCCATAGCATCGTTGCCAAATTCAATGGGCACCACCCCCTTGTAAACATCAATGCGTTCAATGAGCGAAATGGGGAGACTGTTGACCGAGTAAGAAGCCCCATAAGATTCGGCAGGCACCCCGTCGATAAAAATCCGAACAGCGCTTCCCGACAAGCCATTGATGTTGTATTGGGTATGGGACCCCATGCCGCCATTTCGGCGCACCCGCAAACCAGGCGTTTTATCAAGCACCTCATTTATTTCGGCCGATTTTTTCTGCAAGTGTCGGGTGTCCACCGAAGTAACGGCAAAACCACTTCTTTCTATGCGTGCAGCCCGGGATTCACCCCGCACCAGAACCTCATCCAACTTCTCCGTATTTTCTTTTAAAATAAAATGTAAGCGAAGAGGTCTTCCGGAATTATGGCCTCTGGCCGAAACTGTCTTCGCCATGGATTGATGGCCAATGAATGAAGCGACAATCGTCATTTCATCCGTCATGGATGCATAAAGGGTAAAACGCCCATTAACATCGGTCTGAACGCCCTGCGTGGTGTTTTGAATGTGGACTGTAGCTCCCGGCAGTGGTTCATTTTTCTGGTTAACCACTCTGCCATGAATGGCTTAACAGATGTTTCGCCAAAGGCAGACAGAGATAATGTCAACAAAAAAGAAATTAAAAGTACCCTCATGGTCAATTTTTCCTTGTACTTATTTAGACTGATTACATGCAACAAAATTAGAAGTAAGGACAGTGCCCAACAATCGCTATTTGTAGCGGTTTTTGGAGACACAAAAGGGTACTGGCTGAAGAAAAAAATTTCTGAGTGAGGGAGGTGTTTAAGTACCCGCAGTCAGCTATTTAACCAGATCAACCAGAAAGGAGAGGAATAATATTTTGTTAAGCTAAATTCGGGAAACACTGCTAAAAGTGGTTAGATCAACTTTGGAAAGTAAAAAACGGCATTAAAATAGTCGTACACTACAACCGACAAAAGAAACCATATTTCTCCCCACTTTAAGGATAGTTTTTAATAAATTTGTTAGATTTTTCATCCAACAAATACACCACCGTAATGATTGACAAAAAACTGATCCAAAAATACGATAAGCCACTCCCCAGATATACCAGCTATCCACCCGCCACCAGCTTCCATGCCGAATATACCGCTGACGATTACAAAAAATCCGTCCAGCTATCCAACCAGCAAGAACCACAGGGCATATCCCTGTATTTACACATCCCTTTTTGTCCACGCCTCTGCCTCTATTGCGGATGCACCACCCTCATTACCCGTCAGGATGAAATGATCGCCAACTACCTCGAAGCCCTTAAAAAAGAAATCACCATGGTGGCAGAATGGCTGGATTTGACGCGACCCGTCACCCAAATTCATTGGGGAGGTGGCACCCCCAATGCCTTGTCGGCCGAACAGGTGGGCGACATCATGGCCCTTATCAACAGCACCTTTAAAGTAGAAGCAACCACCGAAATAGCCATCGAGTGTAACCCTGCCCATCTCACCCTCGAATACCTCGATGCCCTCTTTGAAATGGGCTTTAACAGAATCAGTCTGGGCATTCAGGACTTTAACGAGGAAGTGCTCAACACCGTGCACCGCGATTTGCCCAATTTGCCCATCGACACGCTCACCCAATACATACGGCAACATGGTGTGGGGGTTAACTACGACTTTATTTACGGGCTTCCCGGACAAACAGAGGCGTCCTTTGCACAGACCATTCAAAAGGCACTGGAGTTGAGGCCCGACCGACTCGTCACCTTCTCCTACGCCCATGTGCCCTGGGTGAAGCCACATCAAAACATACTCGAGAAAGCCGGTCTGCCCAGCGCTGAAGAAAAACTGGCCATGTTCACCACGGCCTATCAGATGATGGTCGACAGTGGCGACTATGTGGCCATCGGCTCGATCACTTTGCCCTTAAAGAAGACCATCTGAGCAGAGCCCTCAGCAACCATCAGCTGCACCGCAATTTCCAGGGCTATTGTACACGGGAGACCACCGGACAGGTATATGCATTTGGCATGTCGGCCATCAGTCAGCTGTTCGACAGCTACGCCCAAAACACCAAGAACATCAAAGCTTACATCGACCTCATCAACAGCGGACAACCCGCCATTGAAAAGGGCTATCGATTGCCGGACGACGAGCTCATCATCAAGGAAGTGATAACCGAACTCATGTGCAACAACCGGCTCGACTGGCAAGAGTTGGCACAAAGGCTCCAAACCGATGCGGCCCAACTCAAAGCCATCACCCGCTACAGCGAAGAAAAAATGCAGCCCTACGTCGCAGACGGCCTTTTGTTAATTAACAATGATACGCTGAACATTACAGAATCCGGACGGTTTACTATAAGAAACATCGTGGCAGAACTGGATCCCAAACTGAACAGTGACAACCAACGGTTTTCAAAAAGCATCTAAACAGGAAAAGTTTTAAACACAATGCCTGCATCAGATGTTTATGTGGATAAATCAAACGAAAAGTAATGACTGACAAATCGGCTGTAATCATTGGAGCCGGACTAACCGGATTAACAACTGCTTTTTACCTGAAAAAAGCAGGCTGGAAAGTCACCATCCTCGAAAGAAGTAAGCGCGCAGGCGGCTCCATTCAAACGCACAGGGAGAATGGATTCATCTTTGAAAGCGGACCCAATACAGGTATTGTGTCGCACCCCGAAGTCGCCGATCTCTTTGCCCAATTAGGGGACCAATTACAAGTAGAGCCCGCCAACGAAGAAGCCAAACAACGCCTTATATGGAAAGGATGCCGCTGGCATGCCTTGCCGTCCGGACTCAAAGCCGGGGTCAAAACCCCGCTTTTTGCCTGGAGAGACAAACTTAGAATTCTGTTAGAGCCCTTCCGTAAAAGAGGTAACAATCCCGATGAAACGCTCGATGAATTGGTGCGTCGACGCCTGGGCGACACCTTTTTAGATTATGCCGTAGATCCCTTCATTCTGGGCATCTATGCCGGAGACCCCTCCAAGCTGGTGACGCGCTATGCGCTTCCCAAGCTCTACCAACTCGAGCAGAACTATGGCAGCTTTATCAAAGGCACCATTAAAAAAGCGAGGCAGGCCAAATCGCCCGAAGAGCGGAAAGTCACCAAGCAGATGTTTTCCATCACCGGCGGACTGGACAAGCTGACAGAGGCCCTTTACAATGCCATTGGTGAAGAGAACTTCCAGTTCGACTGTCGCCGCACCACCATCTACCCCAAAAACGGCAGCTATTCCGTCACCTATGCCCGTGAAGGCGAAAGCTACGAAATCACCAACGACACCGTCATCACCACCACCGGTGCCCACGAAATCGGCAACCTCCTCCCCTTCCTCAACAAAGAAGAGAAGGACACCATCAGCGACCTCATCTATGCCAAAGTCGTACAGGTAGCCATCGGCTTCAAATGCTGGCGTGGCCTTCCCCTGAAAGCATTTGGGGGACTGGTCCCCCACAAGGAAAACCGAAAAGTGCTGGGCATCCTTTTCCCCTCCGCCTTTTTGAACGGACGGGCCCCGGAAGGCGGCGCCCTTTTATCCGTCTTTTTAGGCGGCGTGCGCCATCCTGAAATTGTGCAGCTCGACGACCAGATCATCAAAGCCATGGTCATGGAGGAGCTCAAGTGCATGATGCTCATCCCCGACGAAGAACCCGATCTGTTCAAGATCTTCCGCTACGCCAATGCCATACCCCAGTACGGCGTGAGCACCGGCGAGCGCTTGAGCACCATCGGTAAAATCGAAGGCCAGTTCCCCGGCCTCATCCTGGCCGGCAACCTGCGCGACGGCATCGGCATGGCCGACCGTATAAAGCAAGGCGTCAACATTGCCAAATTTTTACAAAAGACTACTTAGCAACAACTTACCCCAAAACCCCTGAAAACACGGCAAAAAAATACCATTTTCACCAAAAATAAATCCCCTTTTTGTTTTGCAAATAAAATTAAACCCCTATTTTTGCAACCGCATTAGGAGAGATGGCAGAGTGGTCGATTGCGGCGGTCTTGAAAACCGTTGTACCGAGAGGTACCGGGGGTTCGAATCCCTCTCTCTCCGCTGAAAAAGGTTACCATGAAAATGGTAGCCTTTTTTTTATGACTAAAATTGAGGGATTCGAACAGAAGCGGTGGCCGGGTTCCAACCAAATCCTGTCTTTAGCTACATAGGGCAAAACCCGTAACAATAAATCTACCTGTGCTTTATATGTGGACAAAATCATAATTCGGCCAATTCTTTAGGGACTGATATTAAATATTTTGGGATGTGAACGCCGTTTTCTGCAAGCATCCGATTTCCGGTTCCTATGCCAATCTGGTCGGTTTTTAGGAATTGAAACCATTGGTGGTTGGCCTTTTCAGCCATAAACAGGAACAAGCGTTTAACCTTGACAGAATTACAGACGTTCAACAATTCATTAACCAGCTTTGGCTTTAAATTTACCAGCCCTTCAAATAAGTGGAAACACTCCACCAAATCCATTTTTTGTGGAGCAAGATACAGGCACTCCAGGATAGCCCGTTCCGGCGTAGAAACATATAAAAGGATTTGGTTCTGCTCCATTTCTTTGATGCCCGAATCCGCTTGCAAAAAGGAACTTTGATGGTGCTGTATATCCAGCTTCCAATCGTAATCAACAAACCATTTAGGAAGCTTGGTTTTTAAAGGGGAGAACAGCTGCAATGATTCATTGTGCATTCTGAAATAATGGCTAATGCCCTGCAATGCCAATGCGGACAATCCACCCACATGAACATTGATGTCGGTCTGTTTTTGTATGGCATTCAATGCGCCTTGCCACGCAACGGCATCGCCCGGTCTTTTATAGGCACTTCTCCCTATGGATTCGAGCCAGCCACTTTTTAGGTAGTATTTTTGCAAGTTTCGCGGTATGCCAAAGCTCTCCAGCCAATCAACCGTGACCACAGAACCGGGCTGCAATACCTTGAATAGTTTTTTTAAATATGTCTCTTTATGGGTAGTCATACTACTCTATTTGCAACAAATATAAAAAATAATATTCGAATTATTGCTTTTGTGTTTTTAAAAATATTGCTTTTGGGGTAGCCAGACTACCTTTTAAATGATATTTTTTTGAATCCAGGGATTTACTTCATCAACACCGCCTCCACCGGGCCGGCCTTTTAACGTTGTGACTCCTTCAATAGGATTTCTGAAAAATAAGTGAGGCTTGTTACACCAAAAGCACTCACTATTTCCTCCCCCAATTGTTCATTCAGTTTCTCATTTTTTACAACCGTAGCAAACTCCATTTTGCAATGATGGGGAGGGGCTTCGTCCAAAAATGGCTTAAATTCAAAGTTCCTGGGTTCACCTGGATATAAAAGCATGGCTTTTTCAGCCTGCCAGAAACGGTTGTAGGCATACATTTGTCGCAAATCAACCATAGATGCAGAAGCTGAGCCTGGTAGTTTCCATTTGGTATCTAAAATAAAAACCTCCTGTGTGGTTTTATTACGAATAACAACATCGGGTTGCAAATAATTGGAACTCAAGAACCGCCTTTTCTCCTGTCCCGTAACTGTATAGGATGATCCTTGAAGGTATTTTCGTAACATAACCAGAACATACTCTTCCCATAACTGGTTCATGTTAAAAAGAAGGGCCAGCATTTTTTCGTTTCCACCGGAAATATCGGGTGAATAGCTCAACAATATGAGTCGGGCAATTTCAAGCGGATAGGTATATGGTATCAATTTGCGATTAATACTGATACTATCCAGCAATGATGCCGTAACTGCTATGTCTTTTACTTCCGGAAAATTAAGCGCCACGCGCTTATACTTGTCATATAGCCAAGTCCCCCTTGTAAACTGGCCAATAAGCCCTAATGCTTTATAGAGGACCTGATGAATCAGATGATCTTTATCATATATCTGATGCGTTGTAAAAAAGCGCTCATGATGAATTAGATTGTGCCTAATTTGACCGGCAAATTCCATTTTCCCCTTAAAAGCTTTGACTTGACCGGTCTGGTTACGATATTGTTTTACCAGTCCCAGTCGGATGAGCTTTTCAAGTTCTGTAAGGTATAGATCAAAATAGACTTCCAAAAGATTGTAATACTGTCTGTTTACGTTTGCTCCGCCGGCACTTTCTGGCTTGAGCCTTCCACACGTTTTTAGCATTTGAATGAGGATGCCTCTCCAATAGTCTTTACTGCCACCTTTATCAGCTTTGGGCAGAATTTCAATACATAACCCATCCACCTGAATAACGCCCACAAAATGCTTAAATTTGATACCGTTGTAAACCGGATCAAAATATTGAAAGCCGTTCACTTCATTGAGTTTGACCAAGGCTTCCATGTGTTTCTTCTGAAACCCTTCGGCACCAATACTCAAGCGCTCGTGCTCAAAAACTTGTATGATTTTCAGCCTTGTCACCCTTGTTGATCTGTTTTACCCAACAATAAGCTAAGCGCCTTTATTATGGGGAATTCGTCATTGATAGGTTTTAACCTGAAACGTTCTTTTTGCAAATAGGCAATATCTTCATATCCGTCTATAACGGCAAATCGAGTCACCTCAGGTACTTTTTCAACAAATTCAGACCCTAACACCAATCCTATTTTTCCAAAATCACCAAAGAAATATTCCTGAAGCAGAGGGACAATTTTGTCTTTAAAAACCAGGCGTAAATCGTTTTCCGAATTCACAGTCAAAAAGTAGCTGTGCCCAATGGTATGGTCACGATCTATCAGGGCTTCAATCCGGTCATTAATAACGGTCAGTATCTCCTCTAAATAAATACTTTCAATCATCCCATTGGAAATGCCATGCTCTCTAATCAATGCTGGGTTGGGCAACATCTCTTCAAACGAAAAACGGCGTCGCAAAGCAGTATCAAGAGCCTCAACACTGCGGTCGGCGGTATTCATGGTACCTACAATGTAGAGGTTGGCAGGAACGCCAAACCAATCCTTACTGTATGGGAGTTGAGCTTGAAGAGCTTCAGCATTTCCTAATCTTTTGTCTGGCTCAATCAGCGTAATAAGTTCACCAAATATTGCCGCCACATTGCCGCGGTTGATCTCATCAATAATTAAAACATAGTTTTCAGGCGATGAATTTTCCTGATCACTGTTAAATGTCTTTTTAAAAGAT
>NZ_BAZW01000054.1 GCF_000974365.1 Geofilum rubicundum JCM 15548 | reverse complement strand
TGTTAAGTGGCCACCTCCGTATAGCCAAAATGGTGTTTTTGGTTATAATTCTTTCTTTAATTTGCAAATTTTTGTAACATTTTGTTTAAATTTCGTAGCGGTATCTATGAATTCGAAAAGTGTCTGTTTCATTGAGGTGTTTTTAATATTAATTTAAATGTTATTCAGCCATGCAAATAGAAGGACTTCCTAAAGCTTTTTTAAGGAAAGAAGCACGTGAATACATTGACCTGTACCAGTCGCTGGGGGAACGGGCTGAGGTATTTCTACCCAACTATGTCTTCGACAATCTCAAGTCGTTTGTACGGCTCTGCTATGAAGAGCCCATAGATCCGGCTCGTCAGCAGGCTGAAATACAGAAGTATTTACTGAAATTTCAGGAAGAGATTCCCGGATATTCGGATGTGACATTAATGCTTTATCCGCACGAGGATTCCAAAGCATTTATTTACACTTCTCTGAAGCAGAAATTTAATCAAAAGTTGGGCTATTTTGCCGACCATGATATTGTTGATAAGCAAAAGAAAACCTGGATTCAAAACATTCGGGCCGGTCATGATTTGTCGGTGGGTACACCTCCGGTAACGGAGACCACCATCAACTATCTGGCCAAAGTGATCATTGGTAATCCGACACAGGAATTGCGTCGATTTCGTGATGTGATAGGTGTTATTGGCGATATTGATGAGGCGCATTGGAATTATCTGATGGATACCCTCGACCAGATGATTAACCAGAGTACGCATTACACCACCAAAGCTGCAAAGAGTAACTTTTTGCACCGCACCGAGTGGGCTGTAAACTTTAAAGGACTGAATGGTTTCATTCGTACCGTTGTATCGGGCAACTCAGATATGGCGGTGGACCTGATCAAAGGCGAGGTGTTTGGCACAGACTGTGTGCGCGTTGTTGAAAGTGTAAAAGGCGATGAGCTTTTTGCCATGATGGAGGAGGATACCTCCAGCGTTTTTGTGGTGAAAGTGAAACATATGCGTAAGAATATGTTTCTGGGTTCCAAATGGTTTCCTTACCTGTCACGCATTGTCGTGATTGATGATTCGCCTGAGTCGGTTGCCTCTAACACTTCTCTGGTGTTTAGTTTCCACAATAGCATCATCAATACGCTTAATAAGGTACACACCAAAAAACTCGGTGCTCCTGCCAATACCCAATTGAACCTGCGCTTGATTCTTGAGAATGTCAACAGCAAGAATCTGCGTGAGTTTAAAGTTTTGATTGACCAGAAAATCGAGGACTACAAACAGGAGCTTCAGGAAATAAAGCAGGAGCAATTGGGTGAGGTTAATGACGGGCATAAAAATACCAGTCTTTATAAATTTGACGGTTTTTCCCGTCAAATTCTGGTTGATAGATATTCCCTGACGCGCCTGCGCGATTTTATTCAGTTTATTGAAAACACGGTTGAAAACAACAAGCGAAAGGCACAGAACAAAGCCCTGATTGAGGGTTTTGAATCTAAAATCAGAAAATATTTTTACAGCAACACCCCGGCGGTTCGCATTGCTACCATACTCGAAGGTGGCGGTCGTAATCAGATCCGTACCTATGGTGATTATTTGACCAAGCGTCAATTGGCACCTTTGGATGCGGCTACCGTTAAGCGTTGCAGCGTTATTCTGGATTTCATTCCGGATAACTATAAGCGCACTTTGCACAACCATTTCCACAAAAATTTTGGTGTTAACCTGTTTTTGGAGCGTTATCAGAAATTCATTACCAAAGTGGACAACGAGGCCGATAACAAAGGCCGGTTTCGCAATGTGTTGATCGATTTGGGCGTTTACAAAGATTATGAGCACAAGTCGGAAGATGAGCAAAAGATGATTCGCGGTTTTGTCAGTGATTTGGCCAATCTGGATAAAACTCCATCAGTGATGATGTGCAGATGATTATTCGAGACCTGCTCTTTAATAAGGACAGTCAGCCAAAACCATATATTGTTTACAACAAAGTATTGGCCTGGGAGTATACCGATTTGTTTTCACAGGAGCGCTTCGACATCAATCCTTTCGATATTGAGATTGAAAACCTGGACAACCAACGTCTGGATTATGATCGCATTCATCTGAAATTGAGCCGGATCAAAAGCACCTTGCAGCTCTTTGATCCCAGCAGTAACTTGTGGGACCGTTTCTGTGAGAACCTGACCATTATTATTAATGATCCTTCAAATCCGACCGGTTATTCTGATTTTAACCGTGAGAATTTGATCAGTTTTCTGAAATTTGTCAACAACAGCAAAATTACTTTGTTGCTGGATGAGGCTTATACCGACAGTGTTAAAATCGACGATGAGTTGCTGCCCAAGTGGCGCTCTATTTCCCGGTATGTTTTCAACAACGAGAACTTGTTGTCGAAAATTCGTGTGGTATCTTCACTGTCGACCACCAAAAATCTGGCCGGTTCCGGGGATCGCTTAGGTGCCATTGTGGCCACACCGGCGATGAATGATGTGGTGGAATATGCCATCGAACGCAATACTTCTGTCCGTGGTAACAGTGCTTCCATGTATTTCCTCAACGAAGTGCTTGAAGTGGCCATTAAGGCTAAAGCGCTTAAGGACAAACTGGAAGGTGAGCTGCCAAAGAATGCATCACGCAGCAAAATAAGCAAGGTTATTGAAAACTTTATACTTGAGCAGACCAAGGCCATGCCGGGAGCCAAAACCGGTGGCGAAAAATCGGTTTCCATGTTTGAAGGCAGTCCTCTGCACCTATTCCTGCTCGATGAGTTGGTGCGTCTGGCCAAACTGGATGTGCTTAATTTGCCGGACGACTTCAAATATAAAGAGGTTCCCTTCTTCGTCTTTTACTCACAACAGTTGGTGAAAGGTCTCAACAAGTTCCGGGTGAATAAGAATTTCAGGACTGAATCCAATCTTCGTCTGACCATGGCTAAGAAAGTGGCCGCTGAAGTCATTGAGCGTCTTGATGCAGAGAATATTCAGATCATTGACTCTGATGGTTCCTATCTGTTTAATTTGTTGTTTAACAGCTATGGCTCCTACAACGATCTGGAGGTGTTTTGTAAAGCCATTGGCGAGCAGCGAGGTATTTGTGCCCTGCCTTATAAAACCGGCATCGTCAGGTTTTCCCTGGGTGGCTATCTGGATGGAAGCAGCAAAGGGTATGATATCTTTGAGAAAGAGATTCGTGCGGGCCTGACCATCTTCCTGAATTATTGGAAACAATACCAGGAGGTACGTGAATCGGCTGGTAATAACAGCAATAGTGAAGAACTGATTAAGAAGGTATTCCCTGCTTTGAAGGATAGTGTCTGGATGGAGTTGGTGCTTGAAGATTTTAAAGCCGTCCGTGACCTGAAAAAACAAGTTAACAAGTCGCTTAAAATCAATGACAATCGCTCTCTGTACCATGCCTCACCGCATGTAAGTGGTGTAGCGATTACCACCATTGGCGATTCGAACAATTCTGTGTTAGAATTTCAGGGTGACGTAGGGGATTGCCGGGATGTGGAAGAGTTTATCCGCAGTCGCGCCTTTACCAAAATCTACGAGAACCTTTTACCACAGATTTACCGGAATATTCCCCAAATCAAGAATCTTAATTTTAATATTGTGGCTTCCCGCTTTAGCAAGGCTACTATTTTAAAATACATTCACAACAAAAAGACTTTCCACCCCAATAACTATGTCTTGGACGATCCGGAGGAACGCAACATCATGCGAGAAATTCTGATCGAAATGGAGCGCATTTTATTCTCTGATGCTAAGATGAAAATTCTTACCATGGTGGCAACCGGTGATTTTCACAGGGATGTGGCCCGGTTAGAGGGAGTAAATGTGATCTTGAAAAAGCACATTCAGGAAATCTTGCAACACTTTAACCTGCCATTTGAGCAGCCTACCATAGAGCCAAGCCGTAAAGAAATTATTGAAATGGCCTGTAGTCACTATGAGGAGATAACAGGCTTAAAAGTGGAAGGCATCGATTTAGAGAAATACCTCAACCAGTTTTTGGAGGCCTTGCGTAACAAGTCGGCCTTCAACCAAATTGGCCTGTCGGAACGTGGCTTTGGGGTTATCGTGAATGCCGTTAAACAGCGCGTATTGAATAACACCTTGTCAACGCCGGAGAAAATTCTCTACATGTTCTTGCTGCGCAATGATGATTCCTTCCAGTTGCAGGTGATTGAAAAACTGTCGTTCCTTCAGGAGCGAATTGATAGCACGGAAGATGCCGATCTGAAAATCATCACAGAAAATCTGCTGACCGACATTCTGCCCCGTGAGATCAATGACATCATGAATTACATTTTCCGTAAAAAGGACATCAAAGTGGGTGAGCACCTCCTGGAAGATGTAACGCACCGTGTGGTGAGTTTTTTGGTTCACATTCAAAACCTGACCAAGGGAACCGACTATTACAACAGGTATTTACATACTTTGAAAAAAGTGGTTGAGACCCAGTTCCGTCGTCAGAATTCGAACATGAACCAGATGATTCAGCATGGCATTACGCTTTATCGCAATTTTGAGATGAAGGACAAGACCTTGCACGATTATAACAAGGGTGCTTTGTCGTGGATCAACGATCTGATGATGAAGTGCGGGGTTATTTCGGTGGAGCAACCGGTTCAGCTGAATACCCGCATTGCTACAGATGCCAAGAAACGGGAGTTTCCCTTCTATCGGGTTGACAGGGATGAGAATGAGCCCATGTACCTGTTGGATATGAACAAGGGCAAATCGAAAAATGACTTTATCAAATCGCTGAGCATTAAGCCCAACTCTAAATTTTTCGAGCGCCGTTTATCCAAGTTTGTGGCCAATTTGGATCCGGACGATTACAGGTGTAAGATTATTCAGCACGGTGTGGTGAAGCAGTTATTGGTATTTCAAAAAGGGTATATTAAATATTTGACCGATTTCTTCCGACTGGTGCAGTACAGTGATGTATCCTTGCAGGATGCCCAAAACTTTGTGCCGGATGTGTTCTTATTGTTAGGCGCACCCGAGAAAGTGATTTCTTTCCCACAAGTTGGTTTCTTCGATTTGAAGGGACCTAATGGCAGCATCAAAACCATTGTTACGCCCTTGCGTAAGGAGGGTGACTACTTCGGTAACGTTAAGAAGCCGTGGTTGAGCATGCTGAATGAAAAGGTGAAGGAAATGGGTGGTGTACCTAAGCACGGCTCGCTCTTCGCCATTGAAATGGAAGATGGATCCATCTTTACCATTGAGATTGATGGTGATAGTGGTGCTGGTAAGTCAGAAATGATTGCTGCTTTGGTCCTTCGCTGGTTGCGTCAGGATTTGCCGGGCGTTCGCTCCGTGAAACTGATTGCCGGTGACATGTTCCACGTATTCCGCGATAAGGAAGGAAATATTTACGGCTTTGGTACCGAGGAGGGTGACTTCTCAAGGGTAACCGATTTTGATCCCGACTTTATCAAGTATTACAAGTACCTGTTTGCGACCAGTGCCGACAGTAACGTGGATGATTTGAACTCAAGAAGTACCATTACCGGATTCTGTGAGATTCATTTGCCTTATAAAATTGACATCATGTTAACGGCCAGTAATTTCTCCAAAGAGGAGGGTGGTGTAACACGCGTCAATAACCCTGAGAATTACCTGCTGTATGTGGATTCACACGGTGAACGCATGGAAAAGGCTACCAGTCAGGACGGTCCTAACTTCCAGCGCTCATTGGGTCGCGTAACCGGTGATAAAAACATCGTTGAGGTATTGGCCCAGCATGGTAACTATCTGGATGATATTCTGGACTGGGACTTTGTGGAAAGCGAGAAGAAATTCTACCTGTGCTCGTCGTACAAAATGATGGATAAGATTGACATTGAAAAAGTCGTTAATCAAATTTTCAAAGGCAAGAAGTTCGAGCAAGGCGGAACGAAGTTTGAAATTCGCGCCATACAGTTCGACCTGATTAAGAACCGCTTCGTAGCCGAATCAGTGTCCGGAGAGGATGTACAACACATCATTGTTTCACGCAATATCTTTATTCAGATGTTCGACGGAATTGCCAGTACACCGGGCGGTCAGCCTTCATCGCTCAGGAAGGGGAAATTGAAAACCGTTACCTGATGGTAGATGTTTTAAAAGGTGGAGCTGAAGGACTGGGAATGGGTAAGAAAGTTCAGTGCGGCATCATGTCTACCGAAATTGGTAAGAAGGGTAAGGAACTTTCCGGACCTCCAAAAGCCGCGGTCGGTTTAATTAACATGATTCAGGAAATGCGTGCCGGTAACAGCGAAATCAATGTGGCCCGCAATGAAGTGAACCGCATCGTTCGTGACAAGTATGCCCATGTGTTCGATAAAGGCGGTAACAGTCGCGAAATCATGCGCTACAATTTCTATCTCTATCAATTGGATAAAACCATGAAAGCACAATTCGTGCGCATGGATAATCCGGAGGTAGAATTAGACCTGAGTGGTGTGAATAATTTCCAGCCCAGGAATCCGTCTGATCCATTCAACCCCTTGTTGGTTACACCTAACCTGAACATTGAGTTGAGTAGCTTTGGAGAGACCTACGAAGAGTTAATGAGTCTGCCCAACTATCCTGAATTTGCCGAAGAGTTTTTGGATGGAGCTGAAAAATTGTTTGAGGCAGAGGGCTATGCCGAGGAGACCAAGATCAATAACATGATCACGCAGTTACTGTTGATGGATGGGTACATCGATTTTGATGATTTGACCAAAGGTCGCATCACCGAAAAAGTGAACCGTGAAACCATCGCCGCCGCTAAATCTGCTGTGCTTGTGGAGCTTGGACGCCGGTCCAAAGGGCAGTCGGCCAAAGCCTCTGCCAAGGAAGCACCCAAAGGCCAACCAGCCCCTAAAAAGGCCAGCGGTAAAAAAGGGGACACCAAGAAGTAGTGACCAACGTTAATGTTTCCGTACATTAAGGTGAGCTAATGTCAAGCCCCCTGATGGTTCTTTAGCCAGATGGGGGCTTTTTTCTTCCTTTTTTCTTATTTTTAACGCATGACAGCAACTTCACAAACTTATCAGGTTCTAATTGCGGATTCCCAGTTTTTGGTCACCGAATCCTTGCGCCAAATTCTGGCTGCCAGCGGTGAATATGAGGTTTTGGGTGTGGCCCGATATGCCTATCAGTTAAAGGCCCTTTTGGACGATGTCGTTCCCGATTTGCTGATTACCGATTATGCCACCATCGATTATGAAGGGCTGGAAGCGTTAAAAACACTAATGAACAGCCATCCTCAGATGGCGGTCCTGGTGCTGACCAATCAGGTGATCAAAGCCGATTTGCTGGAGTTGAGCAAAATGGGCATTAAGAATATCATCTGCAAGACCACCGATAAGGAAGAACTTTTCATGGCCATCAACTTTGCCTTGCGCAACCGCAAATTCTTCTCAGAAGAAGTACTTGAAGTACTGATGGATGAGCCCAAACGCAAAGCCAACGGGGAAGAAACCCACCACCTGACCACCACTGAAACCGAGGTGGTCAAGCTGATCGCAGAAGGCAAAACCACCAAAGAAATCGCCGCCCAAAAAAACATCAGCTTTCACACCGTCATGACCCACCGCAAAAACATCTTCCGCAAACTCGGCGTCAACAGCAGCTCCGAACTCATCATGTACGCCATCCGCGCCGGCTGGATCGACAATATTGAGTATTATATATAGGGGGATTTGAGGGTCAGGTATACAAGAATGTTCAGGCAGTTAAACTGCTTAAAAATGAGGTCTAATGGTATGAAAGGAATGATTATAATTGGCGTAATTTTCATAATATCAGTGGTATTCAATTTTTTCATTAATGAATCAGATTTTACCACTGCTTCATTCGCAACTATTTCTCAATTCTTTGGATCAATGGTGCTGGGGTACGTGGTGTCGATGTTTGTAGCAAAGTATAAAGTCAATGATTGGCGAAAGTATTGGTCTGTTTTTTATCGGTATTGTGCTGAGCAATAAAATGTTCGGAGTTTAGGATTGCACTAAATACAATATTTGAGTCAATGATTATTTTCATTAAAGTTTCCGTTGGTCCTTAATTTTTCTCCAAATGCGTCTGTTCACGGATTCTGAAAGTTCATCGACATCTTTCTGCTGGGCTTTTGACATGGCAGTATTCTCCTTATATTCCAGATAATCCAGCATGTTCTGAAGTTCTGTTAAGTCTACATCTGCTGGTAACCTTACCAGAATTTCGTTATTTGTTCGTTCAAGAATCATAGCCAATCAATTTTTCTAAAGATACAAAAAACTAATTTTCCCAGTCAATTTTTTGCTAGAATTGTAGGGATCTCTATAATGCGAAAATAAACCAATTCAAAGACCATTGAACCTCTCGTGAGTTCTTGCCAGATATCTAATATTATGCCAACAGTGCCTGGTACCGTTATGTCAGTCATGATATCAGTAATGTGAACCGGTTTTCTGTTACTAAGGAAGGTGGGTATTCCGTTCGTTGTGTAAAGGATTAGAAAGGGGGGTTGGTTTATACCCTATTTATGGTATATGAAATGCCCCATCTGTGGGATTTCCGGTTGGGTGAACTCTCCCCATCTTTGTAAGTACAATCACAGGCTTAAAAGAGGAGCCGATTAAGGGTGCTTGTGTTATAAAGAATCTGTTGTTTATCCATTAAAATAGATATGCCATGACTAAATTAACTTTTGCAATCAGTGGGGAGAATCGCAATGACACACGTTTGGATGTGGATGCGCGTCAGTTTAGGGTAGTTGTTGATGAGCCGGTGGCGTTGGGCGGCAATGATGCAGGACCCAATCCGGTAGAATATATTCTGGCAGGTTATGCCGGATGTTTGAATGTAGTGGGGCATTTGGTGGCACGTGAAATGGGTATAGCTATTCATAAGTTGTCGGTTGAGGTGGCTGGTGATTTGAACCCTGCCCGCTTTTTAGGGCAGTCGTTCGAAGAGCGTTCAGGCTTTCAGGAAATAAGGGTTGATTTACAGGTTTACAGTGACTCGGATGAAGCAACCCTGGCACGCTGGTTGGAAGTGGTGGAAACCCGTTGCCCGGTATACGATAACCTGGCCAATACCACGCCTGTCAAGTTGGGCGTGAATAAGTTAGAGTCGGTATACTATTAAGTTAAAATCGAAATTATAATATTTAGTAACAAATAAAAATTAGAACCATATGTCAGAGCCAAGTTTACATTTTGATACCTTGCAGTTGCATGCAGGTCAGGAAGTTGATCCAACTACCAATTCAAGGGCAGTGCCCATTTATCAAACCACCTCTTATGTGTTCAAGAATGCTGAGCACGCCGCGAGCCTTTTTGGACTGAAAGAGTTTGGGAACATCTATACCCGCATCATGAATCCCACCACCGATGTGTTTGAAAAACGCATCGCTGCCTTGGAAGGCGGGGTAGCTGCCGTGGCGGTGGCATCGGGACAAGCGGCTCAATTTCTGGCCATCACCAATTTGGCTCAGGCGGGCGACAATATTGTCTCCACTCCTTATTTATATGGAGGAACCTATAACCAGTTCAAGGTGCAGTTTAAGCGCCTGGGTATTCAGGTGAAGTTTGTAGACGGTGATGAAGCGGCCGGTTTTGAAAAACTGATTGATGAAAACACCAAGGCCCTTTATTTGGAAACCATTGGTAACCCCCGGTTTAATATTCCGGACTTTGAAGCCATAGCGGCTGTTGCCAAGAAGCATAACATTCCCCTGGTGGTGGATAACACCTTTGGTGCCGGCGGGTTTTTGTTCCGACCATTGGAGCATGGGGCCAATATTGTGGTCGAGTCGGCCACCAAATGGATTGGTGGTCACGGAACCAGTATTGGAGGAGTGATTGTTGATGGTGGAAATTTCAATTGGGGCAATGGTAAGTTTCCTCAGTTTACCGAGCCTTCTGAAGGTTATCACGGACTTAAGTTTTGGGAAGTGTTTGGTGCGGACGGTCCCTTTGGCAACATTGCTTTTGCCATTCGGGCCAGGGTAGAAGGTTTGCGGGATTACGGATCGGCACTGAGTCCGTTCAACGCCTTTCAATTGATTCAGGGATTGGAAACCCTTTCTTTGCGTGTTCAGCGCACGGTGGACAATGCCCTGGCGTTGGCGCAGTGGTTGGAGAAGCACCCCAAGATTGAAGAAGTGTATTATCCTGGTCTGCCCAGCAGTCCCTACCACCAACTCGCCAAAAAATACCTGAAGCATGGCTTTGGTGGCGTCCTTTCTTTCAAAGTAAAGGCTGGGAAAGAGGCGGCCGATCAAGTGATTGACAACCTGGAGTTGATCAGTCACCTGGCCAATGTGGGAGATGCCAAAACCTTGATCATTCATCCGGCCTCCACCACCCATGAGCAGTTAAGTGCAGAAGAGCAGATTAAGTCGGGCGTAGCACCCGGAGTACTTCGTTTGTCAGCGGGTATTGAGCATTTGGATGATATCAAAGCGGATTTAGAGCAGGCGTTGCAAAAAATATAGATTGTATTTTTTGCATAGTTAAAACTATGTTGTTTTGTGCTCAAGCCGCACGGGCTCTTCCTTTTTGGCTACAGCCCCAAAAAGGAAGCAAAAAATGCCGCTGTTGCAGATTATTTCCTGAAAATAAGATTCATTGTCTAAAATTCAGGAACTCGCTGCGCTCAAACAGCCCGAATTTTAAACGACAATTAATCCTATTTTCTTACCGGAAATAATCTGAGACAGAAGGAGAATTACTGAAAATACAGCCCCGGTGATGCCGGGGCTTTTTTGTCTATTGGTGGGACTTACAAAAGAGGAGTAAGAATTTTTTGGGGTTGGGCGACTGGAATTGCATGTTTTTTTTGGTGATCGGATGGGTGAAGGAGAGACGTTTGGCATGCAGACCCATCCGGCCGATGGGGTTGGTGGTGGCACCGTATTTTTTGTCGTTGATGATGCTGTGGCCCAAATCCTGCATGTGCACACGTATCTGGTTTTTGCGCCCTGTTTCCAGGTTGACTTCCAGCATGCTGTTGGTTTTGGAGCGTCGAATGACTTTGTAATGGGTAACGGCCTTTTTGCCGCCCTTTGGGTTTTGGTTGGAATAGACCACCAGGGCGTTGTTTTCGTGTAAATAAGAAGTGATGGTGCCATTATCCTTGGGAACCAGTCCTTCAACAATGGCCACATAGGTACGTTCGGTTACTATCTCTTCCCAATTCTGCTGAAGCACTTGCTGGGTGTGGAGGTTTTTGGCAAACAATAAAAGACCTGAGGTCTCCCGGTCGAGACGGTGTACAATGAAAATTTTGTTGGCAGGATGGGCGCTTTTGACATAAGCACTCAGCGCATGGTAGGCCGTACGGGACTTTTCGTTCTCAGTGGCAATGGTCAGTAAGCCGGCCGGCTTGTCAATGACAATAATATCGTCATCTTCAAAAATGATGGATAAATCGTTTTTGACAGGTGCGTGAGTTGTTGTTGGTCGCTCTCCGCCAATTTGAACCACATGGCCGGGTTTCAGTTTGAAATTGAACTGACTGGTCATTTGGCCATCCACAAAGACCTGATGGTTCGAAAGCAGGCTTTTGATGTTGTTGCGGTTTTTGCCTGGAAGCGAAGCCAGCAGGAAAGTCATTAGTTCTATTTCGCTGCTAACCGGGAGGGTCGCTGGTCGACGCTGGTTCTGGCTTGGATGGGATTTGGGCTTTATCATTCTTCGGAGGATAGAATTTCCTGCACTCTTCCTACTTGTCCGTCTTGCAGGCGGACCTTAATGCCATGCGGATGTGTGGGTGATTTGGTGAGGATGGTTTGTACAACGCCCTCGGTAAGCGCACCGGTGCGTTGGTCCTTTTTGAGCACGATCCTGACGCTTTGTCCGGGATGGATTTTGCTCCTGTTGATACCGTTCATTTTAAACTTTTTTGGTGCTGGAAGTGATTGTTACCCTTTGTAAAAGAGGGGATTAAATTGTGTAGACAAAGATAGAAATAAAATGGCACACGGCGGCGGCCAGAACGAAGAAGTGAAAGGTGGCATGGTTATATGGAATGCTTTTAATTTGATACAAGGCAGCTCCTATCATGTACAAGATACCACCTGCTGCCAGCCACATTAAGCCTTCAAAGGGAACGTTGTTGATGAGGGGTTTTATGGCAATAACAATGATCCAGCCCATGGCCACATAACCGATGGTGGATAATAATTTAAAGCGACCGGTAAAATATAGTTTTAGAATGATGCCTGCCAGCGCTACCAGCCAGACCGTGACGAAAACCGACCAACCCCAGGGGCCACGGATACTAATAAGTGTGAAAGGGGTATAGGTGCCGGCAATGGATAAATAGATGGCCGCATGGTCAAATATATTCAATCGGTACCGCCATGCCGGCGTTTTGGCATTGTGGTAAAGGGTGGAGGCTGTGAAAATGGCTATCTGACTGGCGCCATAAATGGTATAGGCCACCAGGTGCCAAAGGGTACCAAACAGCAGGGCGCTGCGCAGCAAAGCGATGGTGGCAGCGATGCTTAGCAGGATGCCAAGTCCATGGCTCCATACATTGAAACGCTCTTCGGTGGGGGAGTAGTATTTTGGTTGATAGGCCATGGCGCAAATGTAAGGAATTAGTCTTGAAAAAGTAAAAAGGGGGCCTGAGCCCCCTTTTGTTATTGTGCCTTGGCCTTCTTCATGGCCACTCTTTTATTCACGAGTACTTTGTAGGTGGGATCTTCCAGGATGTTGACATCAATTATACTGTGGGCATTGCGCAACAATTGGTGGCAGTCACGGCTCAAATGGCGCAGGTGGATCGTTTTACCCTGCTCGGCATAGCGCTCTGTAATTTTGTTGACCGCTTCAATGGCGCTCATGTCGGTGATGCGACTCTCCTTAAAATCAATAATGACTTCATCGGGGTCGTTTTCTACTTCGAATTTTTCGTTGAAGGCCATGACGGAGCCAAAAAAGAGGGGACCATATATTTCGTAATGCTTGATGCCATGCTCGTCGATGTGCTTGCGGGCCCGTATGCGGCGGGCATTTTCCCAGGCAAACATCAGGGCCGAAATGATCACACCGACCAGCACTGCCAAAGCGAGGTTGTGCAGGAATATGGTAATAATCATTACCACAGCCATGACCAGGATGTCTGTTATGGGCATGCGGCCAAATACTTTCAGACTGGCCCACTCGAATGTACCTATGGCCACCATAATCATCAGTCCGGTCAGCGCCGCCATGGGCACTTTCTCAATCAGTCCCGAACCAAACATGATAAAGACCAAAAGCATGATGGCCGCTACAATACCTGATAGGCGTGCTCTTGCACCGTTAGATGTGTTGATCAGACTTTGTCCGATCATGGCACAACCCCCCATGCCTGAAAAGAAACCGGTCACGAAGTTACCTGCTCCCTGGGCAAAGGCTTCCTTGTTGCCCCAACCGCGGGTGCCGGTGATCTCGTCCACTAAGTTGAGGGTGAGCAGACTTTCAATGAGTCCCACTCCGGCCACGATGGCTGCGTAGGGAAGAATGATCTGCAATGTTTCAAGTGTAAAAGGTACTTGAGGAATATGGAAGGGCGGGAAACCGCCCTGGATGGAAGCGATATCGCCAACGGTAACCGTGTCGATTTTTAACAGTGCAACAATGCCGAATACAGCCAGAATCGCCACCAGTGAGGCCGGTATGGCTTTGGTCAGGCGGGGCAGTCCCCAAATAATCAGCATGGTAAGTCCCACCAGTCCCATCATGATGTATAAAGGCGAACCGGACATCCATTCCAATGAGCCGTCGGTGGCTTTAAATTTAAACTGGTCGAGTTGTGACAAAAATATGATAATGGCCAAACCGTTAACAAAACCAAACATCACCGGGTGGGGCACCAGGCGAATGAGCTTCCCTAGTTTAAGGACGCCTGCCAGCATTTGAATGGTACCCGCCAGTACTACGGTGGCAAAAATGTATTCCACCCCATGTGATTTGGCCAGAGCTACTATGACTATAGCGACAGCGCCGGTGGCGCCTGAAATCATGCCGGGGCGACCGCCAAACAGGGAGGTAATGAGCCCTATGGTAAATGCGGCATAGAGTCCGTTCAGCGGCGAAAGTCCCGCAATGAGCGAAAATGCCACCGCTTCCGGAACCAGAGCCAGGGCAACGGTCAACCCTGAAAGGACCTCTGTTTTATAATCAATTTTTTGTCGAAAGTCGAAAAGGTTCAGTAGTTCTCTCATGTGATTAAGATTTGATTTCGGTTGTTACATAAAACGCTCAGAGATAATCATTCACCTTTGTGAGAGATGAGCCCGTACTCGTTTTATGGGTGTTTAATCAGATTAAATAAAGACAACATTGGGCATAATTATTCCGTTCCACATAAGGCAAAAAAACAGAGCTTTCTGTTTTTTGTCTGACATGGTTATCTTGACATAAACCATATAAGAAACAGGGAAGTGCCGTCCGGCCTGAGAAAATAGATGTTAAACAGGCAGGTAAAGCAGGCGTGCTTTATCCTTTAAAGCTCCGCAAAAGTAGTATAAAAAAGGCTGAGAATCCTTGGCTTTAGGCATCTTACACAACCTTTAACATCCGTTTTCAGAATTGGCCGGTACTATTTTAACCGGTGCTATTTTAAAATCAGGAACTCTTTCAAATCTGACTGAAGGATGTCTTCAAGCAGCTTTTGGTTGTGGCGACTGGTGCGGGCGTATTGAAAGGCAAAAACGCCATGTTTTTTGTAATCGATTTTACGCAGTTCCAAAGGATCTTCAAAATGCGCTTGAAAGCGCTCGTAGTCGATGGCTTCAATGTCGTCGGCAGGGATGTCCTTGGGAAGGTCGGCCACCACCATGCTATATATATCGCTGTTGCTGCTTTTTAAAATGTTGGGCCAGTCGGGCTCTGTCTGCTCAAAGAAGCACTCATACACATTGATGCCGTAAGCATACCAGGCCAGGTCGGTGACGCACCAGCCTGCAAAGCGCATGGGGTTGACCTCAATGGGGACAATTCGCTGGTTTTGATCTACGCGGACTTCAATGTGCATGGGGAAATGGCTGAGGCCGGCCACTTCTCCCAATTGCCGTAAGAAGGCCTGAAAAGGCTGGAGCCAGGTCTTCATAATCTCACGGGAAGTGAGATAGACACGGTCGCTGACATCTTCATCGGAGGAAAAGAGGTGTTGCAGGATGTTGAGTAGGACCGGTTGACCCTCGCGGTTGTAATAGACATCAATGGCAAATTCATCCCCGCTGATGATTTCTTCCAGAATGAAGTTGGTAGTATTAATGACTTCATTGGGGTATAGGCCTGGCGGTCGGCCACATCCCGCTTAAGTTGTTGCAATATCTGTGGCCATTCAGCCCGGGAGTTGATCACATAAACGCCAATGCTGAAAAATCCGACAGATGGTTTAATGATGCAGGGCAAGGGCAGGGTCTGGATGTCGATGCTGTCCAAATCCTTAAAGGCGATTTCCCGAAAATAGAAGTTGGGATACATCCCCTTGATGAGCTCTCGGAATTTGACCTTATCCTTGAAGTTTTGAATGTGCCGGGGCAGACCGGTGAACTGCAGATGGTTGCTGATCCATTCAATGGGGTTCTCTGAATTGGTATAGATAAGGGGGGATGGATGCTTTTGGGCTTCTGCCACAAAAGCCGCGTCGCTGAGGTAGTTGAGCTGGTCGCTCAAGCCCAGTTCACGGGTGGCTGCATTGCGGAGGACCGGAGTTTGGGTTCTGATAAGCGTTTCTTCCAGAAACTTAGAGACGTAAGGGTGGTCGAGTATGATCATTTATATATGATGTTAGCAAAATGTGCCTTTTAATAATCTGCAATTAATGTCTCATATGGAATTTTTAGCTTATCATGCAATCGACGAATCATTTCCAATGTCAATTTACGTTTTTTACTAAAAATCTCAGAAACACGACTTTTATATCCAATAATCTCAGCTAAATCGCTTTTCTTCATATTCATTTGCTCCATGCGAAACTTTATCGCCTCAATCGGGTCGGGCGGGCCAATCGGATAATGTACATCTTCATATTTTTCAATCAAGATGCTAAGTATTTCAGCTTCGTCTCCTTCGGGTGAATCAATCGACGCATCAAAAATAACCTCGAGTCTGTTTAATGCTTGTTGATAATCCTCCTCTGTTTTAATCACTTTAATATCCATAGCATTTAAATTTTTTCTGCTTCAATTTCATAATAATCTGTATGTGTACCAATGAATCTAATGAAAATCCATTGTCTCAAATAGTTGATATGTGCAATCAGCCTATACTTATTGCCACATATATTAAATACCACTCGTCCCGCTTTTAAAATACTTGCTTTGGGATATTCATTTTTAATATCAGTCGGGCTTGTCCAATTAGCTTTACTTGCTTCTTTATACCAAGTTTTTAATTGGTCTTTCGAATCAGCATGCTTTTCCCAAAATTCTCGTAGTATTTTTTTAGCAATAACTCTCATTTTTATTTTTTATCAATCGAAAAACAAAGATAATAAAAAGGTTACCAATACGGTAATTTGTGCGAATTTATTTTTATGCAGGAAGCTCTTTTAAGTGAAAGACGTATGAGCGTCGGAATCGAATTTTATAATGGACCTTGTCTTGCCCATTTTTGTAAAAATGATTATATTGAAATCGTTGAATAGATTAAAATATAATCATTTTATGCATCCGGATTATTTATTACAGCCTGATAACCGGCAAATTGTGCACATCGATCTGGATACTTTTTTTGTGTCGGTTGAGCGTTTGCAGAACAGTGCCTTGAAGGAGAAGCCCGTTATTATCGGGGGCTTGTCGGACCGCGGCGTGGTAGCTGGTTGCAGTTACGAGGCGCGGCGCTTTGGTGTGCACTCGGCCATGCCCATGCGCATGGCCCGGCAGTTGTGTCCCCAGGCGGTTTATATCCGTGGCGACATGGATACTTACAGCCATTACTCCCATGTGGTGACCGACATTATTGCCGAGAAGGTGCCGGTGTATGAGAAGGCCTCCATTGATGAGCATTACCTGGACCTGACCGGGATGGACAAGTATTTTGGGTGTTACAAGTTTTCGCACGAGTTGCGGCAGACCATTATTCGAGAGACGGGTTTGCCCATTTCCTTTGGACTGTCGGTGAATAAAACCGTTTCTAAAATAGCCACAGGAGAGGCCAAGTCGGGCGTTTCGCGGGAGCTGTATGTCGAGCGCGACCAGGTAAAGCCCTTTATGGATCCTTTGTCGATTAGCAAAATTCCCATGCTGGGGCCCAAAACCTTTCGCTTGTTGCGCAGCATGGGTGTGGATAAAATAGCGACTTTGAGTCAGTTGCCACCCGATGTCATGGAGCGCGTGCTGGGCAAGAATGGCATTGACCTTTGGCGCAAAGCCAATGGCATCGACCTGACGCCCGTAGAGCGCTACTATGAGCGCAAATCCATTGGCTCGGAGCAGACCTTTGAGGCCGATACCACCGATATGCGGTTTCTGAGCGAGTGGTTGGTACGGATGACCGAGAAGCTGGCCTTTGAGTTACGTACCCGGGGCAAGCTGACTTCCTGCGTGGTGGTGAAGATTCGCTATTCCGACTTTGACACGCACACCATTCAAAAGCGTATTCCTTACACCTCGTTCGACCATGTACTCATCCGGGAAGCCAAAGAATTGCTGCAGCGCCTTTATACGCGGCGGGTGCTGGTGCGTTTGATAGGGGTGCGCTTTACGCATCTGGTGTCGGGAAGTCAGCAACTCAACTTGTTTGAAGATACGCCTGAGCAGGTCAATCTTTATCTGGCCATGGACCGCATAAGGAAGCGGTTCGGGGCGGACGCAGTGGGGCGAGCGGTATAGTAACTCGGATACCTAACGACCTAAAAATCTAACGACCTATTGTATAATAATACATGTATTTGAATTGTCATACTTATCACAGTCTCCGTTATGGAGTGTTGTCGCCTGAGGCCCTGGTGCAGCGGTCGGTTAAAGCTGGTGCTGAGGTCTTGGTGCTGACCGATGTGAATAGCACATCGGGGGTGTTTGATTTTGTGAAAGCGTGCAGGAAGGCGGGTATTACGCCGCTGGTGGGGCTGGAGTTCAGGCAGGAGGGCAAGCTGTTGTACACCGGTATTGCTAAAGATTTTAAGGGTTTTGGGGAACTGAATCGTTTTTTGACGCAGCACCTTTTGACCAAGGCGCCACTGCCGCCCTATCCGCCGCCATTTAACGATGCCTTTGTGGTGTTTCCGCTGGAAGGTCCGGCCCCTTTGGCCTTGCGCGACAATGAATACCTTGGCATTAGGCACAACCAGCTCAATCGCCTGATTACCCCCTCTGTAGCCGCTAAAATGCACAAGTTGGTGGTGTGGCAGCCGGTGACCTTTGGCAATCGGACCGGTTTGGAAGTGCACCGGCATTTGAGGGCGGTGGATAAAAACACTTTGCTGAGTCGCTTAACCGCTGCCGATATGGCTACGGAGTACGACTGGCTGGTGCCGCCCGGTCGACTGAAAGCGGCTTTTGAGCGCTATCCGCTTATCTGGTCCAACACCGAACAGTTGTTGAAGCAGTGTTCTTTTGATCTGGACTTCACGAGCGTTAAAAATAAGCAGACCTATGCCGGCAGTCGCTCGGCCGATGCCGGTCTGCTGGAGCAGCTGGCGCTGGATGGCATGGTGCAGCGTTACGGGGCTGACCACCGGGAAGCGCGTGAGCGGGTGGACAAGGAATTGGCCATTATCAATAAACTGGGTTTTGCCGCTTATTTCCTGATTACCTGGGACATTATCCGCTATTCCATGTCGCGCGGCTTTTACCACGTGGGCCGTGGCAGCGGGGCCAACAGCGTGGTGGCCTTTTGTCTGAAAATCACCGATGTGGATCCCATTGAGCTGAATCTCTATTTTGAGCGCTTTCTGAATCCCAAGCGCACATCGCCACCCGATTTTGATATTGACTATTCGTGGCGCGAGCGGGAAGAGGTGCAGCAATACATCTTTAAGCGTTACGGTCGGGAACACGTGGCCTTGTTGGGGGCTATATCCACCTTTCAGCAAAAATCGACCATTCGGGAGCTGGGGAAGGTGTACGGGCTGCCAACGGAGGAGATTGAGCAAATGACGCATCCCGGCGCCACCGGCGACGGGGTAACGCGGAAAATACTGAGCGTCGCCGCCCATTTGACGGATTTTCCCAATCTGCGCACCATTCATGCGGGAGGGATTTTGGTGACCGAGCAGCCCATTACCGACTATACCGCTTTGGATATGCCGCCCAAGGGCATGCCCACCACGCAGTTTGATATGTACATGGCAGAGGACCTGGGTTTTGAAAAGCTGGACATTCTTTCGCAACGGGGGATTGGACACATCAAGGAGTGTGTGGAGATTGTAGCGCAGAACCGGGGCGAAAAGGTCGATGTGCATCGGGTGGAAGTTTTTAAGCAGGATGAGCGGGTCAAGGCGCTACTGGCCAGAGGGGAGACCAACGGATGTTTCTATATTGAGAGTCCCGCCATGCGGGGACTGCTCACCAAATTGCGTTGCTCCGATTATCTGACGCTGGTGGCTGCGAGTTCCATCATAAGGCCCGGGGTGGCCAAATCGGGCATGATGCGCGCCTACATTGAGCGTTTTCATAATCCGGAGGGCTTTCAGTATCTGCATCCGGTGATGGAAGAGCAGTTAAAAGAGACCTATGGCGTCATGGTCTACCAGGAAGATGTGATCAAGGTGGGGCACCACTTTGCCGGATTGGATTTGGCCGATGCCGATGTGTTGCGGCGGGCCATGAGCGGTAAGTACCGCTCACGTGAGGCTTTTCAGCGCATAACGGAGCGGTTTTTTAGTAATTGTAAGGAGCGGGGCTATCCGGATGCTTTGGCGCAGGAGGTATGGCGACAGATAGAATCCTTTGCCGGCTATTCCTTTTCAAAGGCGCATTCGGCTTCCTATGCGGTTGAAAGCTTTCAGAGTCTTTATTTAAAAGCTTACTATCCTTTAGAATTTATGGTGGCGGTGATCAATAATTTTGGCGGATTCTACGCCACCTGGGTGTATGTGCATGAGGCCAGGCGCTGGGGGGCTGCCATTCATGTGCCCTGCGTCAACCGAAGTGCGTATGCGACCTCCATTAAGGGCAAAGATATTTTTCTGGGTTTGATACATGTGCGGGATTTGGAGCAGCAGTTGGCGCAAAGGGTGGTGGATGAACGGGCCAAAGGCGGTGCTTACCGGGACTTGCCCGATTTTATTGAGCGGACCGGTGTGGGGCGCGAACAGCTCGTCCTGTTGATTCGTCTGGGTGCCCTCCGCTTTATCGGTAAAAACAAGCCGGAACTTTTGTGGGAGGCACATTTGTATCTGACCCGAGAAAAGGCGAAGGTGCCCGCTGCCCGTTTGTTCCCTGCGCAGGCCAGAAAATACCAGTTACCACAGCTGATTCAGCAGCCCATTGAAGATGCTTATGATGAGATGGAGTTGTTGGGATTTCCGGTGGGTTATACCTGGTTTGATTTATTGCAGACCGGTTTCAGGGGGGCCGTTAAGGCGCGTGAATTGCAGCATAAAGTGGGTGAAAAGGTGCGGGTGGTGGGACAGCTTATTACCATTAAGTATGTGCGGACCGTCAACCGGCAGATCATGCACTTTGCGGCTTTTATTGATGATGAGGGGCAGTTTTTTGATACGGTTCATTTCCCACAAACCCTGAAAGCTTATCCCTTTAAAGGCCACGGCGTTTATCTTATTTTGGGCAAAGTGGTAAGCGAATTTGGCTTTCCCTCTATTGAGGTAGAAAAAATGGCGGTACTGCCGTTGAAGCCCGACCCAAGGGGCGGGTGATTATTTTTAAATTCAAAAAGGCAGTGAACCGTTGTCCACTGCCTTTTATCCTAAAATCTATGATTCAATTCAAATCATTGATAGAGTTTATTTTACAATCACTTTGCTGGCTGCATTGTCCACAACCACGATGTAAATACCTGATGGAACAGGTACGGTAACAACAGAAGATGTGGCAGCTTGTCCAAAGACTTTTGTTCCACTGATTGAATAAACCTCAACATTCTTACCTTCACAATCGTTGATGACGACACTGCCATTGGATGTGTAGATGTCCAGGATTCTTGGTTCAAAACCGATGGATGTTGTGGTTGCATATTCAGCCAGTTCAGCAGGCACTTCTTTGCCAGCCAATACATACATGGCATTGCGCAGAATGGTCAGCCCTTCCTGAGTCATGTTGCGACCGCCATTGGCCAAAATAGCGCCAGTATTGTAACCAACGGTCACCATTCTGGCCGCCAAGGTTTCACCACCTACGACTGTTCCTTCTGGAATGTCATTGATACAAATTGAAACAACATGGCCCTCAGTTACATTGGTAGGCACGGCCAGTAGCGTGCTTTCAGTCGAAATGCTTACCTCACGGGCATAGTTCAATGCTTTGACACTGTTGGCAGCATTCGCATCTCCATCATCATTTGTAGGAGCTAAGAACAATTGCGCTTCGTTGTTGGCATCAAAAGTGATACCCTTAAAGAGATCGTTGGCCTGATTGGCAGGATCTACCGTGATGTTTAATCCGGGTGCTTCTGAGCCGGTTGCAGCGGAACCATCGGCCAGGGCACGTCCGCTTTTGAAGGCATATGACTTGTTGTATAATACGGGCTTGTTTAATTTGGCCAAACCTAATGCGCCGTCAGGCGTTAGGATGCCATCTCCGCTGCCAAAACTTTCCTGTACTACCAATACATCATAGGCGGAAAGATCATGTTCGTCAGTCGCAGCTACTGAGGTCAGGATGTTTTCAACAACGGTAAAGTTGGGATCGGCCTTTAATAACTCCAACAAGGGGTCCTCAGCTATGGTTGCAGCTGTTTCAAACATGGCTTTTTCTTTGGCAAAGAAACCTACAACGGTTGGGACAACCGGCTCTTCCACCACTATGTTGTAAATGTTAACCCCACTGCTCGGCGACCACAGATATATGGTTGTAGCGTCACCTGTGTATTGGAAAGTGGTGGCTGTCAAAGAGGCACCCAGAGCATCTGCTGCGCCTAAAAGGTTTTCTTCGGCAGAGCCTCCTGCAGCAACATTTAATAAACGGTCTGCACTACCTGAAGATGACATGCACATAATTGTGATGGAGACATTTCCTGTTACGTCAAAAGCAAGAACTCTTGAAACTGGTAAGCCACCTTCATCAAAGTTGCCGGATCCTCCCAGCTTCAGGCGATGGGTGTAGTCAACGCCATCGAGTGATTTATTGTTGGCATCAACCGTTACATTGCCTTCAGAATAGATGGTTAGTCCTTCAACTGTTGTTGTTGTTGCAACATCCCCTAAGGCATTAAAGGCAGGATCACTGATGTTCCAGGAGGCAATTTGCGCCGTTGCAGTTCCGGCAAAAACCAGGAAGGCGATTAGAAATGTGTAGATTTTTTTCATAATTTAAAAGTTATATAATTAATAGTAACAATGATTAATTAGTGTAAAAGTAAGGCAAAAGAGGGCGCGGGAAGTGTTATAAATTGTCTGAATGAGGGAGGTAAATTGATTTGAGGGTGTATTTTTTGGTCAATGCGGCCAGCCTAAATGGTTTATTGTTAAGGTCCGGATGATTTGTGACCCATTTTTTGATGTTTTAACATCTGTGCTTTCGGGGAATAATGGATGAAATCATCTCTGTCGAAAAATGCACGAAAATATTTGGAGAGTCATCCATTTTCTTTCAGAAAGTTTCTTTTCTTTGCGGCCACAAAATGGGAGACATGAGCATATTATTCTGGTTGGATTATATTGGTACGATGGTATTTGCCATGAGTGGCGTGTTGACGGCAGCCGAGAAGCGCTTCGATTTGTTTGGGGTGATGTTTATCGGGGTAGTGACGGCCATTGGCGGAGGTACTACGCGTGACTTGTTGTTGGGCATTACACCGGTGACCTGGTTGAGCACGCCCATCTATTTGTATTTAATTCTGGCAGGTGTGCTTGTGGCGATGTTGTTCAGAAATGTTTTGGCTTCTTTGCGACGTACTCTTTTTCTTTTTGATACCATCGGGATTGGGGTTTTTACCATTATCGGACTGGAAAAAGCGCTGAACCTGGGTGTTCATCCTGGGGTAGCGGTATTAATGGGCGTTACTTCTGCCGTTGTGGGCGGTGTTATAAGGGATACCCTGACCAACGAAGTGCCTTTGATTTTTCAGCGGGAGATTTATGCCACGGCTTGTATTGCCGGTGCCCTGGTGTATTTGTTGCTGCGCCACTTGGGGTTGGATCCGGCTTTGAATCAGCTGTTCACAGCCGGGGTAATTATTGCGACCCGACTCCTGTCTATTCATTTTAACTGGTCCATGCCCATTTTGTCGATGCCGGAGAAGAAAGAATGAACGCCCTCTTATAAGTCTTCTTCGCTTTCTTCCAGAGTTTTGCCTATGTTTTTATAGGTTTTGGCTTTTTCTGTTTCGCCCATTTTGGTGCATACCTTGCTCAGTACTTTATATACTTCCGGGTTGGATTTTCGCAAATGCATGGCTTCCAGCAAATCCTGATAGGCCGGCTCCAGATGGTTGAGCTGAAGTCTTATTTTTCCACGCAGCAAAAGGGCTTTAAAGTGGCGTTGCTTGATTTTCAGAAGTGTGGAGCAATCCTTTTCAGCACCGGCCGTGTCGCCTGTTTTTCGTAAAAGGGTGGCTCTCCTGAGCAGCGCATCCACAAATAGCGGATTCAGCTGTAGTGCCTTATTTAAATTGGCAATGGCCGAACGGTCGTCCTTAAACTTGACTTCACACTCATTGGCCATGAGGAAATATTCACGGGCAAAATCCTCTACATTTTGCTGATTTTGTTGCAGTCGTGCTTCCAAATCGGTGATCTGATTTTTGTAATGATCAATGAACAACATTTCCCGGGCGATGAAACGTTGCAGACCGGGATTGTTCATGTCGTTGCGGTACTCAATGGCTTTGGCAAAATGAGCAATGGCTTTGGGCCAGTTTTGTTCCCTGAAGGACTGTAGCGCCAGTGCATAGGCACTGTCGGCCTTGGCTTTTTTGAGCTCTTCCTCTATGAGTTGCTTGTTGTTGGCAGCCCTTGCAAATTCTTCTACCTCCCGTTTTACAATGATATCGCTTTCTCTGACAGGTGTTTTTAATACCATGCCCTCCAGGGAGCGACAGCGACTGAGGGCAACGTACAACTGACCACCGGCAAATGCCCCGCCACTAAAGTCAATCACTACCTTATCGAAGGTCAGTCCCTGACTTTTATGCACCGTGATGGCCCAGGCGAGTTTGAGGGGGAACTGATTGAAGGAGCCAATTTCTTCAGCGATGATCCGGTTGTTGGCTTCATCGTATTTGTAGCGCAGGTTTTCCCATTTTTCAAGCGTCACCAAATGGATGTCGTCGTTTTCCAATCGCACATAGATGCCTTCCTCGCTGATTTCGTCCACCATTCCCAGACTTCCGTTGAACCAGCGGCGCTCCATATCATTTTTGACAAACATCACCTGGGCATTCTCTTTCAGAATAAGATTCTTAAGGGTGGGAGACTCGATTCGGGATATTCGCCGGATATTTTTCCGGTGAAACTGAATTCATCTCCTTCCAGTTCCCCGAGGCGCTGCTCATTGATGTAATCCACCGTATCCCGCCGGGTGGCTAAAGTGATGAATAGTTCATCTCTGGGTGTTTGGAAGCTGGGATTAAGTTGCTTGTTGATACTTTGGATTTCGGGGTCAGCCGCTTTTTTTAAGCGGATTTTGTCCAGAATATTGACAAACACCGGATCGCTTTGTCGGTAAACTTTTTGCAATTCAATCTGAACCAGTGGTATTTGTTGAAATACCCTTGCGGAAAAGAAATAGGGTGTCTGATAAAAGCGGTTGAGGATTTGCCACTCGTCGCGCTTAACCACCGGCTCCAACTGGAAGGCATCGCCCACCAGTAGCATCTGCTTACCGCCAAAAGGCGTGTTTTTGTTGCCTGAATAGACTCTGAGCACCTGGTCAATAAAGTCCAGCGTGTCACCCCTTACCATAGAAATTTCATCAATGATAATCAGCTCCACTTCCCGTATAAGTTGGATTTTGGCCTTGTTGTATTTCAGAAAGTCGTATATCCGACGGTCTTTGGTCGACAAGTCGGGGTCATTCGGAAGAATGGGGCGGAAAGGTATTTTAAAAAAGGAATGCATGGTCACGCCGCCGGCATTTATCGCTGCAATACCGGTAGGCGCCAGTACGATGTGTTTTTTATGCGTGTTGTTACAAACGTAGCGCAGAAAGGTAGACTTACCGGTGCCTGCTCTTCCTGTCAGATACACCGATGAAGAGGTGTATTGTATCAGTCGCAAGGCATCCTGAAATTCAGGGTTGTCCGTATCTATGTGTTCAGGAATTTCTATCATTCTTGGTCCTCGTCGTATTCTTCCAATTCGCCTGAACTAATTCCGTACCGTTTAATCACATTGTAAGCTTCAAAGATTCCCAGTTCTCCTGCCTTGCTTAAATCCAGTGTTCCGGTTGCGTCATTCTCCAGGAAAATGTTTGTTAATCCCCTGTTGAACCAGGCTTCTGCAAAATCGGGATTGGCTTCAATGGCGACAGAAAAGTGTTCGATGGCCGCTTCAAAGTTACGCATTACTGCCTGAATCATCCCTAAGTTGTAATGGGCAAATTCAAAATCCGGGTCTATTTCCAGGACTTTTTCGAGGTCTTTTTGAATGAGGTCATAGTCGAGTATCCGCCGCTCCTCCTGCTGACTTTGCGCCGGAGTGCGGGAGCTGACCGCACCCATTTGTAACGGTTGCTGATCAGGTGTTTCCGCCTCCATGCTGCGAATGGTTTCCACCATTTTATAGCGGGTGTAGGCCCGGTTAAAGAGGGCAGGGACATGCGCCGGATCCAATTCGAGCACCCGGTTGAAATCTTCCAGCGCATTGTTGAGGTTCAGTACTGTATTGTAGAGCGTTCCCCGCACAAAGTAGAGCATGCTTTGGTTTGACTCCCCGGCCGTTTTTAACTGCTCACTGATGTCATTGATTTGGGTGAAAATGTCGGCCGCCGTTTCGCGGTCAGGTTCCTCCTCGACATTGGCCAGTTCCAGTGACCGGTCCAGCGGCTGCCGTCTGTTGAGGGCATCCACTTCCATGTTGAAATAGCGCAGACGGTGTACCAGTGTGTCGCCTGGGTAAAAAGTAAGGCCAAAGACCTGTTCCATATCAATAATAATATTTCGGTCCTGAATGCGTCCCCTCAGCGGATTGGTGGAAGCCTCCTCCTGGGGCTCATTGCCAAAGTCGTCCAGCACCGCCACCTTGTCATAGTTTCGGATGTCGGTATCTTTTTCAGTCCGTGTCGCTTTGCGCGCTGAACCCTTTTGTTCATCCTTTTTGTCTTCTGAAGCTACTGGTGTTTCGGTTGCGGCCTGATCGGATTGTTCGCGACGCTCGAGTTCCAGTTTAACCGCTGTGCCATAATCGAGCTCTGCACCATAGTTGTCTCCCAGCATCTGCTTCACATGTGAGCGGTTTTGGAACACCGGTGCAAAATCGGGGTAGTTGTCGGCCACAATATTTAAATCGGCCAGTGCCCTTTGCCACTCACCAATTTCCATATAAAGCATGGCCCGGTAATAGAGCGTGAGCCAATCGTCACTCTTTAGTGCCAGTACCCTTGAAAAATCTTCAATGGCCCTGTTGGTATCCCCCACCTGCGCTCTTAAAATACCCCTGTTAGAGTAGGCCATGGCGTTTCTTGGTTCCAGTTCAATCACCTTGTCGAAGTCCTCCACCGTGCCCCGCAAATCATCCATCTGGTAACGAATGATGCCCCGGTTTAAATAGAAGCGGGCATCATCGGGGCGCAGTTGAATGGCTTCGTTTACATCGTTTAAGGAAGCTTCGTAATTACCCGTTTGATAGTAAACGATGGAGCGGTTGGCATATCCGTCAGGTATAAAGGGGTTTAGAGAAATGGCCTTGGTGAAATCCTCCAGTCCTCCAGTGGTGTCTTCCATGGCCAGCCTGGCCAATCCTCTGTTGAGCCAGGCAGACACCAGGGTTGGCGACAGTTGAATGGCGTCCGAATAGGTTTCAATGGCCTTATCGTATTCCTTACTGTTGATTTGGGCAATTCCCTTATTAACGATGAGGTTGATGTTTTCCGGGTCAATGGTCATCCCTTTATCGTAATCCGCTATGGCCTCTTTGGTCCTTCCTAGTTTCTGACGTATAATGCCCCTTAAGTTATAGGCATCCACATAATAGGGATTGATTTCGAGTGATTTGGAGATATCCTGTTCAGCCCCTTTGAGATCATCCAGACTATATTTGCCAATCGCTCTGTAATAATAGGGCTCACTTAAATAAGGTTTGGCTCTGATGACATGGTTGAAATATTGGATGGCAAGCACATAGTCCTCAAAATACAGCGCATTGCGACCAATGATGGTCATTCTGTCCGTATCTACCTGAGCCTTCATGGGCATATGGCCCATGACAGTGATAAAAATGAATATGTAGAGTAGTTGGTGCATCTTATTTTCTCTTCCTAATAGATGAATTCAGTATTAAGGGTGGAGGCATTGCCCGTATGGTCGGTTACCACCACCTCCAGTTGATGTTTAGATCCTTTGTCGATACGCAGGTTTTTGAAATAGCCGGTCAGCGCACGGTTCTTTGGATCGTATTCGAACAAGGCCCATTCTCCGTTAATGCGGCACTCGTAGGTGTTTATACCTGAAAAGTCATCACTGAGGTTTAATTGGATGGATGCCCGGTGGCTGTAATTGCGTGCCGATGGCACATTCACCAGTCGCACACTGGGCGGTGTCACATCGGTGGTCAAACAATAGGTCCCCGCTTCCCGGGTACGAATGAGCATGTTGTTACCAACGATTTTGCCACCGGCATGGCTTAGCTTTCCGTTTCTGACCAGGGCCCCTGTCAAGCCGGTTTGTCCAATGGCTTCATCCGGAATGGGTAAGGTTACTTCGAAGAAGTTGTGAATGGGAATTTCCTCATTCAGCACCCTGAAGTGGGATCCGATGCCAACACCGGTGTTCGGTAACAGCTCAAATTCGGCCGGTACTTCCGTATAGAAGCTATTGGCGGGAAAATGGGCCTTGTAATTTTCCAGACTGATGAAGTAAGGATTGTCGGGACTGATTTTCAATAGCTCAGGAGCTGCCTTAACGGCTGGGGTTTTAGAGCCGGGGAGGCCTTCGATGTTAAATGCCAAATGCGATTCGTTGCCGTTGGCATCGGCCACATCGTAGCTGATGTGGTGGTTATGGCCCGGTTGTACGAATATCTTTCCCCTTTCAGCCGTGGTGGTGTAAAATTCAAGCTGGTTGTTTTCATCCACAAAGCTTTTTTGAATGACGTTGCGGTTTTTACGACGCCCGGCATAATCTATGTGGCTATTTAAATAGCGGGTTTGATGGAAGAAAAAGCCATCTATTTGGGAGCGAAACCAGTCCTTCCCATCCAGTTGGAGTTGAATGCTGTAGACCCCGCACTTGCGCCAAGAGTCGTTTGAATAGTCGATGGTTTCAATGCCCACGCCAATCTGCCCGGAAGCGGTAATTTTTGGATTCCCCTTTAAATGATACTGACCGCCATGAAAAGTAGCCGGCAGAAACAAAGGGGTGTTTTTGCCGTTGACCAGACTGTTGGCATCCAAAGGATAGATGCTTACAGCCTGAATGATTGGGGAAACATCATCTTTAACCGGCAGGTTAAAGAAATGGGGGTTGATGGGCTTTTGTGCGTCCGTTTCGCGTATCTCGAAATGCAAGTGGGGGCCACCCG
This sequence comes from Geofilum rubicundum JCM 15548, assembly GCF_000974365.1. Classification (GTDB taxonomy): domain Bacteria; phylum Bacteroidota; class Bacteroidia; order Bacteroidales; family Marinilabiliaceae; genus Geofilum; species Geofilum rubicundum. Next base: position 597 of record NZ_BAZW01000054.1, on the reverse strand, counting down.
AGCTACCTGAATTTCCTGAAAAAGCGATGACCTGTCCCTTTTCAACCGGCATTTGACCGGGGGTAAAGGATTCATCAATGGCAAAGGACTTCTTTTGGTACTGGATATCGGTCACGATTTTTTCAATATCCGCGGAAAACCATTCGCAATGGGCGTAAACCGAGGTGTAGCCGTTGGGGTGATTGATGTAAATGGCTTTGCCAAAACCCACCGGAGACACCGCTATGCGTGATACATAGCCCTCATCAATGGCATACATGGGTAAGCCGGTTCTGCCTTGTGTTGTAAAATCCACACCGGAATGGAAATGGCTCCCCCGCAATTCGCCAAAACTACCACTGATGAATGCGGCGTTGGAGAGGGGGAAATGAAAGTCCCATTGGGGATATACCTGCCCATTCATCAACAAGGGCCAGGTCCACAATAGTATAGTGGTTAATAGGTTGTGAGCTAATTTTGCAGTTTTTTTGAACAACGGCATACTAAATACTTGTTTGTGGTTGACAAGATGCTAAAATAATCAAATTTAACGCAATTACAGCGCAATTTTCAGGCCAAGATCAAGTAAAATGGAAGGGGCAACTATATATTAACAGC
>NZ_BAZW01000055.1 GCF_000974365.1 Geofilum rubicundum JCM 15548 | reverse complement strand
TAAGTTATTACCAACGAATAGATCGTTTTTCAAGTTATTATATAAAAGGAGGAATAGTTGTTGGGGAATTCAAAAAGCGGGTCGTCTATAGAGATGAAGATAATTCTTGGTTTAGTCGATCTTATAAAATGGAAGACGGATCAGACATCCAAGCCTTAGTAGAAGCTGGGGTTCGATTTTATATTACGAACTGGTGCTCTTTACACCTCAATATGACTGTTGCTCCATTGACAGGTATTGGAGGCGGAATAAGTTTTCATTTATTCTAATAAAACCCTTATTGCCAATATTATAAATGTGCTCTTGACATTTTTTTTGCTTGTTCGATGGCTTCATCTACTAACATTGTACAACACCGCCGCCATGGCAAGCTTTCTATTGAAATGTGGGAGCTATATCAATACCACCAGCTACCACATTATCTTTATTAAAAGACTTGCGGCGTTCGTTATTGAAATGACATGGTTGGTTAAATGGGTGGAAAAAGAACTTGAAGTTAATAACAGGAGTGTTGATATTTGTAAAAAACGGATACTGTTAAAACACACAATAATTGACACAAATGTTAAAGTATCTAATATCTGCATCTATCGCCGCAATGACACTTTTGTTGGTAATATCCTGTGATTCCGACAATCTGGATGAAAAAGATGAGAAATCACCTTTTAATCCAAAATTAACATATGGTGTAACCAACGATGTTGGAGGCAATGAATACCAAACTATACAAATCGGCAACCAGGTTTGGATGGCAGAAAACCTTAGGTCAGCCGGAGACCACCTTTCTTTTGTACGAAAAGAAAACCCCTCTTATGTAGAGCTATACGGCTATCTGTACAGCTGGGAATCAGCAATGGCAGGCTGTCCTGATGGATGGCACCTACCCACTCTGGATGAATGGGAGGAATTGTTTAATTATCTCGGGGGAAAAGATGTTGCAGGAAGCGCATTAAAAAGCAGTGGAAAAAATCACTGGTATAGGAACAAAACAGGAACCAACACGAGTGGCTTTTCTGCCCTGGCAGCAGGAGGCGGTTTTAATCTTGATGTAAACTATGATGGTAGAATTGACAGTGAGGATATTGAGTGGGCCAACACCTACAAGTCCGGCAAAAGAAGGGCATTTTTCTGGACTGCCACAAAAATCAATAATCAAGTAGCAACCATTCAATTAAACGATGATTACGAACCTACCATTGATGGAAAGAAGGTCGTTATAAATTATAGTGCCGACGATGGTTTTCTATATATGTCAGTGAGATGTGTTAAGGATTGATTAAGCAACTTTCAATTAATAACAATGTTAATATGAAACATTTAATCTTATTTCTAGCAAGCATTTTTTTTACAATTTCTGTTTCGTATTCACAAACGAGAGTTGAGAGTGTTACCCTTCAATGGAAAAATAATGGTGTTTGGTATAGCAACACTTTGAGTCCGGGGGCGCGTAAAACAATCAGCCCGATCAGGGGACGGAGATTAACATTACCGTAACAAGAACGGAAAATGCATCATCGCCAGCCGAAATATCCGAGTTTTTTGTTGTAGATTTTTTAAATCACACATCACTGACACGGCACCTTAATGCAAAAAGCACAATTTTAAAAATTGTGTAGGTTCGTTGGATGCTCAAATTTGGGCAGGTGTTAATACCATGAATGGCGTTGTGGAAATTTTTGTGAACTGGAAAAGGCCTCCAAAACCAGACCTCTCAGTTTCAAATATACGCGTTGATGCACGGACGAATCCCAATAATCTAAATTTCCAGGTAGGCGAAACTGTATCAATAAACTGTAATGTTTGGAATGTTGGGGGAACGCCTGCCAATACAAGCAGGGTTGGGTTTTATATCAAATCATCAGAAAACAATACTGATGGAACACCATTTGCAACCGGAAGCGTGCCAGTATTAAATTCGAATAGCTTTAGTCCCCAACAGACTTTTTATACATTCACGTCAAACGATGTTGGTTCAAGATACTTTGTTTTTGAAGCAGACCATCTCAATCAAATTGACGAATCCAACAAAAGCAATAATGTCAGAAGCTTTGGACCCTTTCAGGTGATTTCACCTCCCAATCTTGACCTTTCACCTCTTTCATATAACTTTGGGAATGCAGAAGTATTCACCGAAGGGAATGAAACAGAGTTTACGCTATCCAATAACGGAGCAACATCTGTGACAGGCAACATTGCTTTAAGATTTAACGAACACTTTAAAATCACCTCCGGAGGTGGAAGTTTCAATCTTACTCCCGGAAACAGCAAAACCATTAGAGTCGAATTCCAACCAAATACAACAGGAAGCAAAACTGATTTTTTGAGGGTTTTTATAAATGGAGTTACATCACATTTTACGCAATCAACTTTAAACGGGAACAGCTTAACTCCACCTGAGACAATTGTTGGTTATTCTGATATATTTACTTTTGATACCCGAAATATCTATTCGGGTGGGATTTTTTTGAAGGTAATTGAAACTGACCCGGACAAAAATATTGTCAGTAAGGTTGGGTATAGGAGGAATAATTTAGCAGGTTTAATAACTACTGAGAGTGATAATAAATACGCGATGTTTGATGTTGATGAAGAAGGAACAGCCTTTATGACTTTACCTGAGTATTTTGACCCGGGCGTTTTCGATATCAATCAAATAGTACTGTTCAATAACAACGATGAACAAATTGGTCATATTGATTACTCTTATTCGTTAAAGTGGGAAGGAATGAATACCCGGCATGCAATCATCTTCCTTCACAATGATGGAGAATTTTTTGGGGGAGATAAAAATGACGAAAGCAGGTACTTTCCTTACCACAAAAACAGTCCCAGCAATCCGCCAGGGCAAACCTACAACTATTACAATACCGGTGAATATCCGGTTTCGATGTTGATTCCACCCCATTGTAATTCATGTGAACCCGGAGGATACCGGTTCCCCGCACAATATGATGGCAAGCCTGTTTTATTTGTTCATGGTCTGACAGGGACATTCTCCCATCAAGATGAAGCAGTCCAATCACAAACCAGTACAAAAGGGGACCAGGTGTCCTACTGGTTCGATACCGAACGTAAACTAAATGAAATGGGGCCTTATCACGCCTGGCAATTTTACTATCCCAATGAAGATGACCTTATGCATTGTGGATTAATGCTGGGGCAAACGGTAGAATATTTAACATCGCGATATAATCAGCCATTGAATTTTGTGGCGCATAGTATGGGCGGTTTAGTTACAATGGAGTACCTGACTACAGAAGGGAACTATGATAGTGAAAAAATAGGGAAAGTACTTCTATCCATGTCTCCAATACACGGCTCATTAGGCGGCAATAGAAATTACAGAACAAATCTTGGTTGGTGGGCACAATTTGTCGGGCAGGATGGCAAAGCTCCTGCATACAGGGATTTATCAATAGGCAGTAATTTTCTTCATGCGCTGCACAACAGAGAATGGCCCTTAGAGTTAGTGGAAAACTCAATTGTTGTAATTGGGTTAACCTCAAAAAAGTATAAATTGCCTGAATTGCTTCATCAAGAAGCATCTGAACATAGTGATGGCATTGTCAGTTTTAGCAGTGCTTCTTTAATTAGCAAAGGCATCGGACTTATAGGGTATTATGGCAATCATGATGATGGGCGGTACAGCAAAACACTACAAAATAAAAGTCTGCTGTCTGGAATAATTGATGCCTATATTGATGACTCTAAATCATTTCTTAATTATAGCATTAATGAAGGGGCAATTGAATTATTTATTAATGGCGAAGGCGAAATAATTATTGGAGATGGAGTGAACTTAAATAGCCTATATAGCCATAGAACCGATGTAAATTTCCAAAAAGGCCTTACTACATTGAATCTGGATGAAGATTACAATGATGTTTTGACACTTTACGCTTTTGAAAAGCTAAACCCCAACAGGGAATTTCTTATTTATGTGCTTTCTTCCCGAAACCTTAAATCACCTGATTCCAGATATGAATACAATAAAATAGGACAGTTCATTAAAAACAAACACTCTGATTTTAAGAATTATTATTTCACCAAAACAGAATTAACTGTTTCGAAAGAAAAGATTAGTTTATTTTCACTTATCGCAGCTACTATTATTGGTCAGCAGGATTTTAAATATTACGGCGATGTAGGGTTTGACATAAAAGATGAGACTTATCCACTCTGGATAACAGATGACAATGACCCTTATGGCTACAGCAGTTTATTTGGTTTTATCGAACCAAAACCACTCCAGCATCAGTTTGTACACAGGAGCCTTTTAAAAAGTCAAAGGATTAAGCCTTCGCAACAAACTCCTACTAAATCATTGCTGGTGACACCAAACAATTTAAATCCAACTGCAGAGATAAATGTTGACAACCAAACATCATATATTGAGTTTTTACTGTTTAATGATGTTTTAATATTTGAAGGAATAGACTATGCAATTTCACTAATTAACCCAGATGGAATAGCTTTAGGCATGAATAGTGATGGTTTGAGTTACAACAAAAATCCGCATACAGGCCTAAGTTCAATCTCAATTACAAATCCAATACCGGGAAAATGGAAAGTTATACCAATAATTGATATTACATCTGTTTCTGAACAAAGAAATATACAATTTAACACAAAAGCCAATATTGAATCAGATATCCAATTAATGTCTGATATCAATCTAATGGAATTCGACTTAAATCAATCAATTGATTTAGTCTGCCAGCTAAATGTGCCGGAAATAAACCTGCTAGATATCTCGAAAATAAATGCATACATAGAAATACAACATGCGGACAATGCCGACAGCTCTCCTCAAATGATTGTTCTTAACGATGCAGCCAAAACAGGTAATACTGTGCAATATCTAAATTCGTTTAATCCTGATACTACTGGCAATTATTTCTTCTCGATTATTTTTACTGGCGTTTATGACTCTTTTCACTTCGAAAGAGCATTGCATGGCAGTTTTACAGTTACAAACACCACCTCTCAAATTGCAATACCAAATCAGGAACTAAATATTTATAACCGCTTTGTTGAACTTCCCCTGCCGTATTATTATTATCCGGCACCTGGTTTTGAGAATGTTTCATATGAAGTGTGGCTCGACAGTATCACATTCAATGACGATGAGTATCTTTTCCATTATGACCCAGATAATAATGTAATTACATTATTTGTTGAAGAAGATGCGCCAATGGCCAGTGCCTGGTTGAAGGTAAATTGTTTTGATACTACTGACAGCCTTGTTGCTTCCACCAATTTCAGAATCAGATACACAGCACCGGGTGTTCCGGATTTGTTAAGTGTTGTGGATTTGACAGCTTCCTCTGCCAGACTGAACTGGGTTCCGCGTGATACGGAATCAATCTGGGATATTATATATGGCCCTCCGGGTTTTAACCCGCAAACAGAAGGAACTCTTATTGAGAATGTATCCAGCTACCCACATCTAATTGATAACTTTTCAACGGGCTCATCCCATGAGTTTTATGTACGGGCAGTTTTTGAAGATATCAAAGGAGCATGGTCATGGCCTGCCAATTTCACAACCAATCATACCATTTATTCACAGGCATCCGGCAATGGTAGTATAAGTCCCAATGGTGAAATTGAAGTATCGCATTTAGGTTTTCGAACTTATAACATAGTTCCCGATAACCATTATCATGTATCCGATGTAATGGTGAATGGTAAGAGTATTGGAGCAGTTACTTCTTATACTTTTGATTTCGTATCAGGAAGTCATACCATCGAGGCAGAATTTAGCATTAATACATATACCATTAATGCCCGTGTTAATGAGTTGGAAGGTGGCAGAATTATTGGAGCAGGCAATTATGAGTATGGCCGGGAAGTGACCCTTGAAGCCATAGCCGAAGATGGATATCAGTTTCAGTACTGGGTTGAAAATGACACACAAGTCAGTGACAACCCTGTGATAAGCTTTACCTCTGAATCGAATAGAACACTAACGGCTTGGTTTACACCAATAACAGGCTTACCGGGCAAAAGTCTTAATATCATTGAAGTATTCCCGAACCCCTTCAATGAGATTATCACTATTAAAAATGCCGGTCAAATAAAGCAAGTAACTCTTGTTACACCGCTCGGACAAGTTGTTTTAATAAGGAAACTGACAGGTTCTTACCTGGAAACTGTACCAACATTAAATTTACCGGTGGGATTATATCTCTTAAAAATTGAAGACAGGGATGGTTTTCAAACTGTCAGGAAACTGATAAAGAACTAGCGCCATTGGCACTTTAAAGGTATGGGAATTGTAAGAACACTAGTTATCGTTTAAAATCTTGATTATGAAAATATTTATTGCCGGTATTCTGATAATTACAAACATAACCGTGTTATTTGCCCAAACCGCTACCATTTCCAACATCCGGGTAACAGCCCTACGTGATGGGAGCGGAATGGTCGAAGTGCAGTACGATTTGGAAGGTCAAAATGCCTATAACCTATCTTTGGAAGTGAGCTTTGATGACAGCAACACCTTCACTCCGATACCGGCAGCTCATCTCAGCGGCGATGTGTTGCAACAAACTTCCGGAACCAACAAACTTTTGCTCTGGAATGGATTAGCAAGTTTTCCCGATGCGTACAGCAAAGAATCAAGCTTAAAGGTTATTGTTATTCAAACGATGTTAAAAGGTAATTTAATTGATGGGCTTGTCTCATACTGGAATTTGAATGGCAATTTGAATGATGCACATAATACAAATCACGGAAATGCAGCGTCAGGGGTTACAAGTTTAAAAGCTGAAGGTGTTATAAACCAATGTCCTTATTTTAATGGCTCTAGTAATGCATATATTACTTTTGGCAATGATCAAAGCTTAAACATAACTGGAACTGCAATTACTATGTCTGCTTGGGTTTACAATGAAAAGACCACTGGTCTCGCCGATATTATTTCAAAAGGACGAGATTACACATCTAATTATGGGTATCACCTAAGATGGTATAATAACCCACAATCCTTAAATGCGATATACAGGCTTACTAATGGAACTAACAATACGGTGCGCATCACAGGACTTAAGAACGAAACTTGGTATCACATTGCATCTACATTTGATGGGATTTACGGCAAATTATACCTTAACGGACAATTAGTTAGTGTTACGGAACAACATGGAAGTATTGGTAATGCAATCACTCAATTTGTAATAGGAGCTCATTCAGCTGGACCTTCAGGCTGGGGATATCAATGGAAAGGAAAAATAGATGAAGTGGCTGTTTGGAATAGAGTTTTATCGGAAGCGGAAGTACAATTGTTATACAATGATAGTAATGGTTTAAGTTATCCATTTTAATAAAAAATAAGGTTTATGGGTTTTGCTTATAGAGTTAAATTGCAAAAGTTTTGAGTTTACAACAATTATTATTCATTGATTAGTACTCCAAAATCTGTTTAAAAACATTATGTAAAGGCTATAGGGTTAATATATCATGAGTTTATTGGACTAATAGCGTTTGATATATAATTATATGCTTACTATAATCGAGATTATGAAATCATTCCACATACTTATTTTAATACTGCTATCAGGTATCGCAATCTGTGCCCAAACCGCCACCATTTCCAACATCCGGGCAACACCCCAACGTGATGGGAGCGGAATAGTGGAAGTACAGTACGATTTGGAAGGCCAAAACGCCTATAACCTATCTCTGGAAGTGAGCTTTGATGCAGGAGATTCTTATGAGCCTATTCCTTTTAACCATCTATCAGGAGATGTTACAAGTGTATCATCAGGTGCTAACAACCTGATAGTATGGGATGGTAAACAAACCTTTCCCGAAACAAACAGCAACATTGCAAAAATAAAAGTCATTGCAACTACCGGTAATCCCAATCACGGCCATCAGCCGGGCAGGGAGTCTCCGACATCGACGGCAACACCTATCGCACCGTTATAATTGGCGACCAGGAGTGGATGGCCGAAAACCTGAAAACAACCAGGTATAGAGATGGTATGCTCATACCAACAGGCCATTCTTATAGTGAATGGAGAAATTTAACCTCCGGGGCCTATTCAATTTACCCCTACACGAACATTGACGGATTAAACTCGGATGCTGAGGTTCTCGCTGCGTACGGCGCTCTTTATAACTGGTATGCCGTTGAATCAGACAAGCTTTGCCCAGTCGGATGGTATATGCCTGGTGATACCGAGTGGAAGCAGTTGGTTAATTATCTTGGTGCTCATGGATATCCTAATGAATGGGACAATCCTAAAAGTGCCGCAAATGCCCTTAAATCTTGCAAACAGGTTAACTCGCTGTTGGGTGGTGATTGTGCTACTGATGACCATCCTCGTTGGAATTCACATAACATTATCTTCGGTACTGACAATTTCGGTTTCTCTGCCCTTCCTAGTGGGGTACGTGATTATAGTGATTATTTCCTTGACTTGGGTACAAGTAGCTATTGGTGGAGTAGAAAAGAATTTGACACAAAGTATTCAGAAAACTTTAGTCTAAGTGACGAATTCGGCATTACGAATTACGGTATGTTGGACAAAAGGAATGGGTTATCTGTTCGTTGCATAAGGATTGAATGAGATGAAAGCTGGAAAGTTTGTTAAATGCATAAAATAGAAAGTTTCTAAAGTGTTAAGTTCAATTTATAGAAAACTTTATGATGTTTGAGAATTAATAGATTTGATCTAAGTAAATGACAAAACTTTTACACATTGATTAAAACCGCTGGTATTCATAGTGTTTAAGATGGTATGCGCAATTCTAATAAGCCCATATTTAAAAAAGCTATATGCCTTCTGCCATGTTTTTTCAACTTTATAGAGTTAATGTTTTTATGCTTATCAATACCGACAAGATAAGCCCAGACAAAAGCAATTGCAATGATTGCCACCAACGTTGAAAGCCTATTCAGGTCTGTAAGATGAGTATCTTCCATATTGAAACCAATTGACTTCATGGCCCGACACATCGTTTCGATCTGCCATCTTTCCTTATAATTAATAAGGGTCTGGTCTTGTTGGTTAAACGAAGCAATAAGTACAAATTCTATCTTGCCAGTTTGCGGATTAATGATGTGATTTCTTATTTAATTGATAGAAATTATGATTTATACACCTGTGAAACCTTACTTAAATGAATTGTGAAATAAAATAGCTAACTCATTAAGTGAAATAGGCTGTTCATTAAATGAAATAGGTTGTTCATTAAATGGAAAAGCCCTTTATTCTATTAGGTTTGATTCTTAAATGTTTTACCTTTAATTTTAGAATATTACTTTCAAATATAATTTTCAAACTATGAAGAGGATATCGTATTAGCTCTTTGTTTTTTATATGTGTTTGGAGGAGCTATTAGATCAGAAAGGGTTTACTTATTTTAAACAACCATTTGTATTCCTGACTGAAAATCGACTTATTCTTTCTTTTTAACTTAACTTAATTCGCATGAGAAAATCATTTTATCTTATCCTGTTAACATGCACACAAGTATTAAATCTATACTCTCAAAATTACAACGGAACTGATGGGCTGCTTCAAAGCCATAATAAGCAAACGAGAGTTAAGTTAGTATCCATAATTGACTTAGATAAAAAGGAGCCACTGTACACTAATAAAGAGAACGCTGCCGAACTACTATTAAAATCTACAGCCAATTCTTTAGAATTACTTGATAGTGTAGTAAAAACGAACGATGCCGGAGAATTTATTTCTAAAACTGTGTATGAGTATGATGATAAAGATAGAACTACTCTTTCACAAACTTGCAATTGGGATAATCTTGAGCAATGCTGGATGTCCTCGACAAGAATTGATTATTCTTATAGCCAATTTGGAGAGATACGAATAAATTCCACATGGGATACATATAGTAATATATGGGTAAATACTAATAAATATGTTTATGAGTTCGACTCCAATAATGAACAAATTACTCTATATGAAGAATACCAGTGGGATGAATCGTGGATCTGTATTTTGAAAGAAGAAACAGTATGGGGTAAAGACGCTGAAAATACAACGATGATGCGAATTAAATATTCATGGGATGATAACGTATTGGAATTAAAACCTGATTATAAAGAGGAAGCAATCTTTTATGGTGAAACCTCTATATATAAACAACATATAACATATGACTGGACTAACGATTTGTGGGTGCCAGAATTCAAAATGGATCAATTGTATAACGATGACGGTTATGATAAAACATATGCAACTTATTCCTGGAATTCAACTGAAGATCTCTTTGAGGGAACCCACAAGAACGGTTATATATACAATGAAGATAATAGTCTTAGAATAGAAGCATTTTATCAGTGGGATAATGAGTTTGGAGATTGGAAAACTAAAACTGAAACAGAGTATGGTTCAATTCAATTAGACACTGAATATACAAAGGAAGGAGACACCTGGATTCCTGTTAGTAGAATAGGTTATGAAAATGGTTATGTAATATATTTTAATTTGATAGAAGATATCTTTATATCGGATTATAAGGATCGCACTAGTTATGGCAACTCAGGTAATCTGACAGATTACAGTCGATATGATTGGGATAGTGAGAATAACCGATGGTATAATTCACACAATATCTATAATACTTGGGATAATTTATCGGGTCAGTGGAAAATATGTACAAAAATTGAAACAAAATATAATCGTTGGGGCATGAATATTTCTCGCATTCAACTGTATCGTTACAGCTCGTTAGATCAATGGATTGAATCTTATACCTACAAAATCGAAAATCAATACAATGACAATGCAAAGATGTTATCGAGAACAGTATTTAATTGGGGAGAAGAGGACTGGAACGATAACAACCCAAACGAGGAAAGTTGGCTGCTTAATTCCAGATTGGACTATTATTACTCACCTTCAACGCCAACTAACAACGAAAATATTTATTCGCTTAACTTCAAAACCTATCCAAATCCGGTTAAAAACATTCTAACTATAGTTGGAACATTAGGCAGTGAATCAATTCAATTATTTAACATCAAAGGCGAATTCTTAAGAGAATATAGCGCAAAAGAAAGTGAGACTATTGTTGACTTAAGTTTTCTTGCCAAAGGAATGTTCATCGTAAATATAGAAGGTGCTACTTATAAAATACTTAAAGATTAAACGGGAGTGTAAACTATAATTCACGAAGCCATTTGCGCTAAACATGTTTTTAACGCAAATGACTTTTAGGCTTCGTTTATTAAATAACTTAAGTTTCGCAGAGGCGATTACTACATCGGTTTTTAAATATACCCGAACCCAACCAAAGGCAAATTTAATATGCAAATAGACAGAGCCATAGCAGCTGGTAGTATAAAGCTTTATAACACGCATGGAAGTATGCTTAGAGAGGATAATCTCATGAACCTGCCAAATGGCTATTTACATAACTGGTATTTATAGGGGTTGTCATCCTGGTTGGGCTTTATGTGCAATTTGGCCAATATCAGTATCAGGCGGCTTGCTGTTTTCTGTTTTTAATAAGATTAAATACGTTTTGCTCTTTTCGTCTATTCTTTTCATCAGTCTATCATTGAATAATGGGTATCTGTCCAAAGGGTATCTGGCTGATATTAACTTTTTTATTGGGTGTGTATATCTTTTTAGTTGAATACGACTTATCGGCCCATTCAGTCAATTCTACCAAGGATTAATTTCTATTCAACGCTCGTTGCCCAAAACAAAATAATTATGAAAAATCAACTACTCAGCACCCTGTTAATTCTTGCATTCAGCATCTCTGCCTTTACACAGGAAATTGTTTATACCGTTACCGCAAGATCTGGCTTACAGACAATTGCTTTGGATTCCATTCTGATTGAGAACCTGACCAACCACTCCAGGTTGTTGTTTACTAACCTTCCCAATTTCGAAAGTTACGAGATCGATCTGACCTCACAAACCATTGGTGATGTTGAAACAGGTATCAACATAGTTAATCAGGGAATATCTGATTTTGTTGTGGTACAAAATCAACCGGGATTAATGGTTTTGAACTACCATGGAAACAGAAGTCTGGATGTACGTGTGTCCGTGGTTAATCTCAATGGTCAGGTGTCATATATCTCTGATAAGCAGCTTTTAAACCCCATAAGCACTATGGTCATACAGTTGGGCCATCCCGGTGTTTATTTGGTAAAAGTAGAATCGGAAGGGGGCGTTCAAACCTTTAAAGCTGTAGGTGCGCTAACCGGGCAATCATTTAAGGTTTCGCAGGGTAATGCCGGGAGACAGAGTCTGGGGCTAAAAAGTTCCGGAGACTCAGATATCGATGATTTTTCATTTGAAACAGGCGATGAATTGCGCCTCACCGCCTATAAAAATGGTTACCATGCCAGTCCAAAAACGCTGATCGTTTCTGCGTCGCAACAAATCGAGTTTGAATTCAGTCTCATTAACATCATTCGTGGTGGCCCTGCAGCAACCAATCCCATGGCTGTTCCGATTCAAATTACCGGAGTGAGTGCAAACCCTTACAGTTCAAACCTTAATCAATGGACTGGCAGTTGGGAGGCACCTCAAGCTATTTATGATCAGGACATCTACGTAAATGACCCGGATAACTGGTCAAACATCCTTAGCAACTCAGATGCTGGAACAACCTGGTCAAATTTAAATCCGGGTATCGGATATGGCATACTGGTTGTTGATCTCGAGCAAGCAAGAGAAATTACCAGCATAAGTGTATTCCAAATGTTCAGTGATGGAAAAATCACTCATATTGCGTTGGCCGGTCATCCTGAAATCAATAGTACAGCCCCTGATGCTTTGGATGAAAACTGGCATGAATTTCTCGGAAAATCCATTGTAGGAGCCGGAACAGATGGTGTATCCTATGTTTACAATCCTACAAAATATTTTGTTGAGGCACAAACACGTTATGTAAAGATCATGGCCTTTAATGATGGTAGTTATGGAAATTCAAGCTATATCGAGCTTAAGGGGATTAAAATGTATGGAGGAGTAGCGAACTCCTTTGCGCTTAATTTGGAAGTTTTCCCCGAGGGTAGCGGCCAGGTTTCAGGTGATGGTTTATATTCAGAGGGTACACAGGTGGAAATTATGGCAACTCCTAATGAAGGTTATACTTTTATTAATTGGACCGGAGATACGGAATATGTTGACGATTCAAATGTACCCAATTCTACATTAATGATGCCTGCAAAAAACATAACGCTTACGGCGATTTTTGAAGGAAATAATGGAGAAGGAGATGCTACTGAAGTCGTAGAAGTTCTCAACCCCGTAACCGGCAGAATCTGGATGGACCGCAATCTGGGTGCCAGCCGTGCTGCCACCAGCAGTAACGATACCGAATCATACGGCGACTATTACCAGTGGGGCAGGGCTGCTGATGGTCATCAGAAACCAAATTCCGGCGAAACTTCTACCCGGAGTACCAGCGACACACCCGGGCATGGACTTTTTATTACGACTGGAATGGGTTCGAGTCAGGATTGGCGCAGTCCACCAAACCATAACCTGTGGCAGGGTGTATACGGCACCAATAATCCATGCCCAATTGGTTATCGTTTGCCTACTGATGCAGAACTGAATGCCAACCGATTGAGCTGGAGCAGTAACAACGCTGCAGGAGCTTTTTCCTCCCCGCTTAAATTGCCCATTGCTGCCCTTCGCCCCGCCCACACTGGTTCGCTCGGCCTTGTGCGTTCTTTCGGTTATTATTGGTCAAGTACCGTGGATGGTGATGGCTCACGGTGCCTGTACTTCGATAGCAGCAAGGCCGAAATGCGCAACTGCAACCGCTCGTGGGCCAATTCTGTTCGTTGCCTTAAGGTTTTATTCTGAGCTTGCCGAAGGGTTGGTGCTTTCATATCTTTGAAACTTTGAATTTTCACCATGCCATTCCGCCTAAGCTGATGGCATGGTTTAAAGACCTCCTTTGTTCGAGTGTTGCAGCAGTAGTACTAATTGTTGGCGCGAATTTGCAATTCTTGCCCTCAACGTAAAAAATAAATTTCGCTTTTAGCGACATTTTTATAAACAATAACCAAATTCTTTTCTGGTTAAAAACGCATTCTTAAAAATTAAAATATAAATGAAACAGTATCCTTTGATCCTTTTTATGTGGTTATGTTCATTTGCATGCGCCGCAGGCAAAAGCAATATTCAAAACACCATTACCGGAATTTTTCCACCCCTTGCCAATCAGGAAATAACTCTTGAAAGCTTTGATGGCTTTAACACCTACACCATTGATAAATGCCGAGTCGATGAAAACGGGCGTTTCACTTTAAATTTTTCCGCATGTGAATATGGCATGGGATATCTCATGGCAGAAGACAACCAGTCTTTTATTGTCATACTTGCAGAGGAAAACCTTGTGCTGAAAGGGGAACTGTTAAGCCAACCTGAAACCATTGAAATTGTTAAGGGAAAAGAGAACCGGCTTTTTGGGCAATATGCCTCCGAGCATCCCCGAAGGGAGCAGGCATTGAGTGCCTGGGTTTATCTGGAGCGCATTTATCGCATGGATTCACTGTTTGCTGTTGAGAAAACGCCGGTTAAAGCCATAGGAAAGGAAAAGCAGCGTATTCAGGAAGAAGACAGTGCTTTTTTGGCAGGCTTAGACCCTCAGAGCTATGTGAGCTGGTTTTTACCGGTTCGTAAATTGGTGAGCTCTGTTCCGGTTATTGCGCAATACCGCACGGAGGAGATTCCTGCCTCCATTGCTGCTTTTAGAAATATGGACTATACAGATGCAAAACTTTACAAAAGCGGATTGCTCAGAGAGGCCATCGAAAGTCATTTCTGGCTCATCGAAAACAGCGGCCGTTCGTTGGATTCGGTGTACGTGGAAATCAAGATTTCAATCGATGCAATGATTGAGAACCTTGCTGCCGATGAGGAAAAACTGAATGAAATAACGGATGTCCTGTTTAAGCTATTGGAAAGCCGCAGTCTGTTTGAAGCTTCTGAATATCTTGCGCTAAAAGTGCTGAACGAAGTGGCCTGCACCGTTAACGATGACCTGGCTGCTCAGTTGGAAAGCTACCGCACTATGAAAATCGGAAATACAGCTCCTGACATTTCTTTTGAAGGAGGTGTTTTAAGAAATGGGCAACCAGTTACAATTCCCGGCCATTTATCAGAGGTGGAGGCTGCCTATAAAGTGGTGGTTTTTGGGTCGGCACATTGTCCCCTGTGTGTCGATGAACTTTCGAAAATAACTGAACTTTATGCCAAATGGGAGTCGCAGGGGGTTGAGGTGGTATTTGTTTCGCTGGATGCCGAAAAAAATGATTTCGTTAATTTCTCGGCTGGTTTTCCGTTTATCAGTTTTAGCGATTATAAAAACTGGGACACTCAAGCCGCTATGGATTATCATGTGTTTGCCACCCCAACTATGTTTGTTCTGGATCAGGAACAGAAAATAGTATTACGTCCCCATTCTGTGAGGCAATTGGATGCCTGGGTGGATTGGAATCACTTTTAATTTATCAATTTTCAACTTAACTTGCTGTCCAAAATTTAGCGGGTATTACAGGTTTCACCTATCAAATACAATTTGAATAATTTGCATACAGCTATGAGAAGAATGTTTTTTTTCAGGATGTTAATCCTTAGTGTTGTTTCTATTTTCTTTTTCGGTTGTGCCAACAACCCGAAATCTGATAGTGATCTTCCGCGTATTGCGATGGCCGGAATCGCCATTGAATCGAGTACGTTTTCTCCAGCAGTCTCGCACGAAGACGCTTTTCGCACGCATACGGGTGACAGCATTTTTAGCCTTTATCCGTTTTTGTCTCCTGACTCATCCATCATTAATGAAGCTACCTGGTTGCCTACGTTGCGCAGCAGGGCTATGCCGGGTGGCATTGTTTCGCGTGCAACTTATGAGTCATTGGTGACGCAAACATTGGAACGTTTGGCAAACGTTTTGCCTTTGGATGGTCTTTTTTTTGATATTCATGGTGCCATGAGTGTTGAAGGTCTGGATGATCCGGAAGGCGATTTTCTTGTGCGGGTCAGAGAGGTGATAGGCACTGATGTGGTCATTTCTACCTGCATGGATTTACATGGGAGTGTGTCGCCCAGACTGGCACAGAATACAGATTTGATAACCTGCTACCGTCTGGCGCCGCATGAGGATTTTATGGAATCGAAGAAAAGAGCTGTGACGAATTTGTTGGCGCGCCTGAAAAGCGGTAAGGGAAAACCGGCCTATAAGGCATGGATTCCTGTGCCTATTCTCTTACCGGGTGAAAAGACCAGTACCCGCATAGAACCGGGTAAGAGTCTGTATGGTGCCATTCCTTCTGTGATTGATGGCGAAAAGGTTATGGATGCTTCTATCTGGATGTCCTACCCTTGGGCGGATGAACCGCGTAACCATGGCGTGGTAGTGACGTATGGCGACGATAAGGCGGCTGTTGGTAAAGCGGCTGAGGAGTTGGCAAACCATTTTTGGCGGGTCAGACATGATTTTGAGTTTGTTGCGCCTACGGCAAGCTGGGAGGAAGCCATACAGACGGCTATTGCCAGTGATAAAAAGCCTTTTATTATCAGTGATACCGGAGATAATCCAACCGCTGGTGGCGCGGGAGATGTGACCTGGACATTGACACGCATCCTGGACCATCCGGCCTTTAAAAAGGCTAATGGTCCATCGCTTATTTATGCCTCCATACCTGGAAAAGCTTTTGTCGACCAAGCTAAAGAAATTGGCGTGGGCGGACTAATTGATGCCACTGCAGGCGCTGAGATAGACGATCGATATGCGCCCCCGGTTCGGATAAAAGGGGAAATCATGGCTATTGAGGATCAAGATGAGGGCCGCCAGACAGCTGTGGTTGTGAAAAGTGGCAGTGTCTCTGTGATTGTAACCAAGAGGCGTGCGGCCTATCACTATGAAAATGATTTTACACGGCTGGGACTAAATCCGCGTGAAAGTGATATTCTGATCGTTAAAATAGGCTATTTGGTGCCAGAACTTTATGATATGCGTGCGGACTGGATTATGGCTTTAACACCGGGCGGTGTTAATCAGGATTTAATGCAATTGGATTATCAACGCATCAATCGCCCCATGTTCCCGTTGGACGCGGATATGGAGGATCCGGACTTAAGTGTACGGTACATTTCTTCATCGGATGAAATTAAGCGATAATTGGCCATAATTGTCCGGTCTTTTTCGGGAATCGGCAAGCTTTAAAACAAATTGCCGACAGGGCTAAGAATGAAAGGAAAGAAACTGAATGAATGTTGCTATAATTGGGGGAGGTGCCGCCGGCTTTTTTGCGGCCATTACGGCGAAGGAAAAATATCCCGCTCACAGGGTGGTTGTGTTTGAAAAAACCGGTAAGCTGTTGTCGAAGGTGAAGATATCAGGTGGTGGACGCTGTAATGTGACCAATGCCTGTGGGGATATGGATGAATTTTGTGAGGCCTACCCACGTGGCGGGAAACGTTTGAAAAAGTTGTTTCATGCTTTCAGCAACCAAGCGACTATGCAGTGGTTCGAAGCCCGGGGAGTACCTCTTGTGGTGCAGGACGATCATTGTGTTTTTCCTGTCTCCCAGAATGCTCAAAGCATTGTGGATTGTTTGCTGAATGAAGCACACAGGCTGGGTGTTGAAATTAAAACCAATGCTGGCGTTTGCTCGCTTGAATCGGCAGGAAGCGCCTGGAACCTCAGGTTCCAGGAGGGAGATGGCCCGACAGAGGTGTTCGATGGCGTGCTTGTTGCCACCGGTGGAAGTCCTAAAATGGAGGGGCTGAAATGGTTAGGGGATTTGGGGCATAGAATTGAGAACCCCGTTCCTTCGCTGTTTACCTTCAATTTACCGGATAAGGCGTTGACGCAATTGATGGGTGTGGTGGTTGATAATGTCCTTGTCAGAATTCCCGGAACCAATTACAGTGCCAGGGGACCGCTTTTAGTAACGCACTGGGGCCTGAGCGGCCCGGCTATTCTGAAACTCTCGTCTTTCGCTGCCCGACACCTTAATGAAAAAGCTTATCAATTAAACGTGCTGGTCAACTGGTTGGGTGAAAAAAAGAATGAAGGAGTGAAAGCTGACTTGCAGGCCATTGCCGGTGCGCATCCGCAAAAACGGATGTCCAACGCCCGCCCGTTGGAATTGCCTGAGAGACTGTGGCTTTTTTTACTTGCGAAAAGTGGCATTTCGGCCGACAAAGTGTGGCAGGAAGTGGGAAAAAAAGCACTCAATAAACTGGTGGATGTATTGATCAACGATGTTTACGAGGTGAAAGGTCAATCGACTTTCCGGGAGGAATTTGTGACCTGCGGGGGCGTGTCTCTCAGCGATGTTGATTTGAAAACCATGGAGAGTAAGGTCTGTAAAAACCTCTACTTTGCCGGAGAGGTACTCGATATTGATGCCCTTACCGGTGGTTTTAATTTACAGGCGGCCTGGGCTACCGGATTTGTGGCCGGCGCTGCAATAGGTGGTTCGTAAGTGTCATGATTTCATTCCAGAAAAATAATAACTTTCTCTAAATAAATAAAGTTGGATACATTATATTTGTGCCATGTAAAACTTAAAACTGCACCAGATGGCAAAGAGTCAGGACGCTAAAAAAGCTGCAAAAAAAGAACCTGCAAAGACTCCTAAAGAAAAAAAGCAAGAAAAGAGGCTGAAAAAGGCTGGCAAGTAGGACGCATGGTTTCCAATAAGAATTTCTTTTAAATGAAAAAAAGCAGGATGCCTCGGTATTCTGCTTTTTTGTAGGTTTACTACATCGAAAATTAAAAACTGAATATATGAAGCTGTATAATCTATTGATTGTTATTGCGATGCTTTGGCTGACTGCCATTCCGGCCATGGCCTGTACCAGTTATTTGGTGACGCCCGGTGCTTCGGTGGACGGGTCTTCGATGATTACCTATGCGGCCGATTCTCACATCCGCTATGGCGAATTGTATTATTTTGAAGGAGGAGCGCAAGCCCCGGGATCTTTTTATCAGTGCTACGACCGCGGCTCGCACCGGCCACTGGCTAAAATCCCGAATCCTTCTGAACTTTATACGGTGGTGGGATACCTGAATGAGAAACAGGTGGCCATGGGTGAAAGTACCTTTGGGGGGCGTCCCGAGTTGGTGGATACCACCGGCATGATTGATTATGGCAGTTTGATGTTTGTGGCCCTTCAGCGTTCGGCTACAGCGCGTGAAGCCATACAGGTGATGGCAGAGCTGGTGGAGGAATATGGCTACTACAGCAGTGGGGAATCTTTTTCTATTTCGGATCCCAATGAGGTGTGGATCATGGAATTAATAGGAAAGGGCTATACACCCAAGTACGATAGAAAAACCAAAACGACGGTCAATGCCGATAAAGGAGCTGTTTGGGTGGCCATGCGAATCCCCGACGGTTACATTTCGGCCCATGCCAACCAGGCACGGATCACCACTTTTCCGCTGGCAGATGGGGTTAAGTCGATTACTTCCAGGCAATTTGACCTTTTGAATCAACCCTCGGTGGAGGTGATTTATTCGCACGATGTGATGGAGGTGGCCCGAAGGAAGGGGTATTTTTCCGGAACAGACGAGGCCTTTAGCTTTACGGATGCCTATGCGCCGGTGGATTTTGGCGGCGCGCGCTTCTGCGAAGCGCGCGTGTGGAGCATGTTTCGTAAGGTAAACAGTGATATGGATCAGTACCAGGATTATGCCATGGGCTATGATTTGGATAATAAGATGCCGCTGTTCATTAAACCCGACCGCAAATTGACGCCTCAGGATTTGATGCATTTCAAGCGGGATCATCTGGAAGGAACGGAGTTCGATATGAGCAAAGATGCAGGGGCAGGAGAGGGCGAGCGTCCTTACCGCTGGCGACCGATGACCTGGAAGGTGGACGACAAGCAATACTTTCATGAACGGACAACGGCTACGCAGCAGACGGCTTTTTCTTTCATTGCTCAGAGTCGGAAAGGCCTGCCGGACATGATTGCCGGAATTATCTGGTTTGGGGTGGATGATGCGGCTTCTTCGGTGTATGTCCCCATGTATGTGGGGATGCGCCACGCGCCTGAGGCTTATGCCGAAGGCTTTGGAAGTATTATCCAATATGAAGCGGATGCGGCTTTTTGGGTATTTAATAAAGTGGCGCATCTGGCCTATCTGCAGTATAACCGCATCCATCCGGATATCGTTAAAGCGCAAAGTGCTCTGGAAGCACGCTTTAAAGATTTTGTGCCGGCTGTTGACAAGGCGGCACTGGAGTTGTACCAGAAGGATCCCGAGCTGGCGGCTGATTTCCTGACCGATTTTTCGGTAAAAATGGGTAATTATACCGTTGAACGTTGGCAGGACTTGTATGGCTTTTTAATGGTGAAGCACTTGGACGGCAATCTGAAATTGGAGGAAGACGGGGTGTTTCAGACCAATGAGTATGGTCGTTATCCCATTGTAAAGCATCCGGACCAACCGGATTGGTGGTACAGGCTCATTTTGGACACGACTGGTGATCAGTTTGAGTATAAGGAGTAAATGATTAAAAACACATATTCAATGAGACACTTGGCAGTAATAATAAGTTTCATGTTGTCAATCGTTCATTTACAAGCACAAACAATGGCCAGATTTGAGGTCAGTGCGGGTGACTATGACCGAAAGGACGTTTTTGTGCATGCGCCGGTTCAATTGACGGCCGCATGTCTGGAAAATGGTTTGGAGTTGTTTGAAGTGACCGATAATGGGGAGTATGCTGTTGCTTTTCAATTGGAAGAGGGCAAGCATCCGCGACTGTGGTGGCAGGTGGAGGGACGTTTAAAGCAGGGGAGTATACGGTTTTTTGAGTTACGTGCCGGGGACAAAAAATCAAATGATTCAGCCACATCCATTCGTAAGAATGATGTTTCTTACATCCTTTTCAATGGTTTTCAGCCGGTTTTGCAATACAACCATGCTAAGGCGGCATTGCCGGATGGGGTAGATACAGCTTATTCCAGAAGTGGATTTATCCATCCGCTTTACAGTCCCTCAGGCAAAATTCTGACCATGATTCAGCCGCCGGATCATATGCATCATTATGGCTTGTGGAATGCCTGGACCCGTACCCAATTTAAGGGGAAGTCGGTGGATTTTTGGAATTTGGGCGACAAACAGGGGCGGGTGGATTATGCCGGGACCATCTCCACCATTCAGGGGGATGTTTTTCAGTCGCTTAAAACCTTGCAACAACATGTGGCTTTCAATGATAAAGGCGGCAGTGATGTGGCCTTAAATGAGGAGTTGGAAGTGCGGGTGTTTAATGCAGGCAGGGATTTAAACCGGGTGGATTATATCTCTTCTTTTAACTGTGCACAACCTGAGGGCCTTTTTCTGGAAGAATACCGCTACGGTGGGTTTGTTTTTAGGGGCAGTGAAAAATGGAACGGCTATACGGTGCAGATACTTACTTCTGAGGGACGCCATCAGGACAATTCGGATGGACATCCGGCCCAATGGTGCATGGTTAATGAGACCGGAAAGCAGCCTTCGGGAATACTAATTATGAGTCATCCCGCCAATTTCAACCATCCAGAACCTTTGCGGACCTGGGATAGGGGGTCAAATGGCGGATTGGCCAATATTTTTATCAATTTTTGCCCCATTCGAAATCGTAGTTGGGAAATGGTATTTGGTCAACGCTATACCATGCAGTACCGGGTGGTTACTTTTGATGGTCGTTGGACCAAGGAACAAGCGGAACAGGAATGGGTGGATTTTGCCCATCCCCCCACAGTTAAAGTGATGCAATAACCCTGAGATGACCTTTTTGTCTCCTTTTGAAGGACTTTTTTAAGCTCTGAAGAAGCCAAATAGGAGGCTGTACGGTGAGCCTTTTATAGAACAGGCACCTAAAAAAGATAAGTGTTTGAAAATTCGCCATTCTCCTCACTATTCTTTAGCTTTGATATCAAATAAAATTTTAGAGACATGGATTTAAAAAAATCGTTTGGCATTACGGTGGATGGCACCAATGAAATTCCTAAGCCTAAACGGATGCGGGATTATATCAATCTTAAACTGGCCGCATTGGGTCAGCCCTATTATCAATCGGAGAATAAAACAGCATTTCTTGAACTGGCCAATGATTTGATTCTGAATCACAAGGAGAAAAATCGTCTGTTGTCTTCTTATCTTTGTCCAGCCGATCAACGCATTCAAAATTTTCTGGATAGCTATTTGGCGGAGTTTAAGGACGAAATAGCTCCCCGGATTCCGTCCAATAGTTTTATTGTCGATAGTCATGGAATCGCCAGGGCACTCTCCCTGCCGCCCGATAAAGACGTGTTTAATTCGGATATTGTCAGTGCTTACCGACTGAAACAAGGGATCTTAAACAATCCGAAATACGATCGACGGACGACTCAAGGTGTTTTTCATGTGGCCGAAGGTGGGCTGCCCATTCCGGATGATAAAAAGGCGGTGCCCAAAAAGACTTTTGGGCATCTGTTGACTAAGGCGTTAGATGCGCCGGAGGAGCTTTTGAGCTTGCCATTTACCTCTACCCAGGAAGAGAAGGCCAAACTGTTTGTTTCGCTTTTGTTAAGACCTGTGGTTAGTCCTTTTGTACCTGGTGTCTCCGCAGAAAAGCGGATGGAAATTCGTTTTTTTGTGCCTGGTAATCTGATCAGTAATCTGGATTTTGTTGAATCTATTTTTGGAAATGCAGGGGATCCGTTTTTACCGCAGAATGATTCTGCTTTGGATGTGGAAGCTGGACCGGTCATACCGGTTGTGTGATTCTGGCGCCGCATCTGATTAAGGTGAAGAAAAAGGAGGTGGGACTTCCGCATATCAGCGAAGCCACTGAAAGACAGAAGCGGGATGGTATGTGCTGGGAAAAAGAGGACGAGCTTTACAATGACGGTGGTGCTTTTAAAATTACGGCCCGAACTTCGGAAGGTATAATTGTGACGCTTATTGCCGACAATTATTATGGTTATTCAAAGAAGGAGGTTAAAACCCAGATCAGTTATGCCGCCAATTTATTGGGCAATGTTGAGGAGGAGCATGCCGGTGGTGCCATCGCTTTCCCGTCCTATAATCTGGGAGATGGTTTTGCCGATTGGAACCAGTTTGCCGAAAACCACCTTACTTTTGATGAAATGGTTGGGATGTATGGCCATATCATGGAGGAGATGCCGGAAGGATATGCCATTGACAAAACCTATCGGGACATCATTTATGTGCCTGAAAGCTCTGTTTTTAACTTGGTGGATCAAAAAGTGAGTTGGGAAAAGCAGGACAAGGCGTTCTCAATTCGTTTAAACCCCAAGTGTACCTACATCTCACCTGCCGGGTATAAGGTCCGCATGTCAAAGAACCCTTATGTCCCTTCATGGCGCTTAATTGGAACAGCCGCAGAGGGTACTTTCTGTCATAAGCTGCACTGTTTCGGGGGGTGGAAAATCGGAAATTTCCAAGTCCATCAACGATGCCATCATTTATGGTCCGTTTTTCATTGCCGATTATGAGAATGATTTCAAAATGGTGGAGGAAATCATTAATAAGGATTATACGGATGCCTATCAGGATTATGTCGTTACCGACAAATCCAGACCCATTTTAAGTCCGGACCGCTCACTGGGTTCTGTTATTAAACTGTTGACGCCTTCACCTACGCGATATAAAGAGGCGTACAACGAATGGTTAAGAACCATTCCGCATTATGTAAAAGGTTTGGTGTTTATTGTAAAACGGTTTTATAAACAAATGGGGCAACGATTGGCGCAAGTTTTTTACGGTAGATATAATCGACGGTCGCCACGGAAATGAACTGAAATTTAAAAACCGAAAACTAGTAGCCAGCTATTTAAGGGTTGGTTTGGAAAGTGGTGGTGCATGGCGTACTTTTAAATTGAGGCAGGATTTTATTGCGGCAGATAAAATTCAGATGGAGGATGATATTACTTCTTCTATCGTTATACCAACCAATAAGTTGGCGTATTTGTCGGCTGACTGCAAACAGTCCTCCGTTAAGTTCACCTACAACTGTGAATTTCGGTTTTTCCAGCGACCTGATGATGCCATTCATAGGGGGTACGACAAGCAGGCTGAGGCTGATCTGGCAACACCAAATACTTTTATTTCCAATTTTGAACCGCTGACGGTTAAGGACGCAGAAGAGATTATCGAAGATGCCATTGAGTTTGACCGCTTTACCCAACCTGTTAAATCTTTGATTAAAAGTGTAGTTGCGCAGAAGGATTGCACCTATTTTGTGTCATCCGCTCATCCGCGTATTTATGAAGGCAGCCCTTCGAAAAACATGCGGTATCTGCAGAACAGGCCGGACCTTATTAAGCATCGTGAGAAGTATATTTCTGAAATGGGAACACGCTTGTATCGAAAAACGCCTGCTGACAAGCCGGTATTGAAACCGGTGAATGCTGTTCTGACTGGACGAAGAAACAATCCGCCAGAGAAAAATGTTCGTCCCCTGGCTGTCTATAATCCCATTCATTACCAGGAGCTTCCTGAATTGTTTATGGATTTTGTTTGTAGCCTTACCGGAAAATCGCCTTCCACAACAGGTGCCGGTTCTGAAGGGGCGCTCACTAAGGGGCCCTTCAATGCATTGAGTCCTGTTACTGACCTTAACAATGCCCTGGTCTCCTATATTATAACCGGCTATAGTGGTTTTTCATCTGCTGCCGGTTGGGTGGGGCCCAATTACAAAGTAAATCATGATATCAGCCTTTTGGTTCCTGAATTATGGAGCAGATTAAGGACCGATGAAGCGGATCCCAAATTCATGATGGAGCATGGTTTGCTTGAAAAGTTGGAAGATTTTGAGCACAATGGCAAAAAGGTTCTGGCATCCAGACTTGGATATAGGATTACTGCCAAGTTTGCCAGAAATTTCCTGGGACGTGTTTTTGAAAACCCGGATGCTGTCTTCAATGAGGAGATGCTTAAACCTGAATTGCAGGGATTGGATGTTTTTGTGGACGGTGTGAGTAACATTGTGGAAGCGCAACAATGGGTGGCTGAAAGTTATTTTAAGGATGGCAGCATTGAAGGTGCCTGCCCGCCATTGAAGGCCATCCTGCACATCATGGCCTATGGGAATTTTGAAGGTAAAACCCTGGATGATCCGGAAGTGAGAAAGCTTTTCGACAGGGATGACATGCTTAAAAGCGATTGGTACCATGACCGTTTGTTTAATAAGCAGATGGGGGATATTGAACTTTGGCAAAGGCATTTACGCTTTCTGAAGGAATATATGGTGAAATGGCCCGACCTCGATGAAGCTTTTGTGCGGTCAATACGTGATAAAATCAAAATGGCCGAAGACAATATCAGGCATTTTGAATCTGCTGAATACCTGAAATCCCTGGAAGGTTATATTGGACTTGACTCCTATGTGAAGTAAATCCAAATGCTTTCGGTTTTAACAACCCCCGGTGTCACTTGTGAGGCCGGGGGTTTTTGCGTTTTTGCTGAGGCGCCCGGTTGGGTGCCTCCTTTGTGATTTAAATCCATTGGTCTATTGAAAAAATTGAACAATGTGTCTAAAAGTCATATCTGAGTATTCATATTTTTTGCATTTTTGTTAGGTCTGGAATATTTTGGGACTATCCATCTAATTTTTATGAATAATTAAAAGATATGAAGAAGTTTTTCTTGCTTTTTTGGTGTGTTGGGACTGTGGCCATGGCTCAGAATAACGATCAAAGTGTTTTTATTGAGTATGAGCGCGGCGAAGGTTATTACTATGAAACCATCCTGAAGGATGCGGAAAGTGTCAGGGATTCCTTGCAGCCACAGCAGCCCTTTCGAAGGTTTTCTATGGACCAGTCGGACAAGCAACTGCCCAACAAAGTGCATCTCTATGAGCGCCAGTGGGCCAATCCTGTGATTTCTCAGGGCAATGCCGGGACTTGTTGGGCCTACTCAACGCTTTCCTTTTATGAATCGGAAATTTATAGGCAGACCAATCAAAAAGTGAAGCTTTCAGAGATTTATATGGCTTATTGGGAGTACGTTGAGAAGGCGCGGCGCTTTGTGAAGGAGCGTGGCAATTCACTTTTTGATGAGGGGTCGGAAGCCAATGCTGTGGCACGCATGGCGGAGATGTACGGATTGGTGCCATACGAGGCCTATTCGGGACTGATTGGCGGGCGCAAGTTTCACAACCATGAGGAGATGGTGGCTGAAATGAAGGCTTATCTAAAGGCTGTAAAAATGCAAAATGCCTGGAATGAGGCGACTGTTCTGGCTACTATCCAATCTATCATGAACCATTACATAGGGGTGCCTCCGGAGCAGTTTTTAGTGGACGGCCAATCTTATACGCCTGCTTCTTACAGGGATGATTATCTGAAGCTGAATCCTTCTGATTTTGTGGAAATTTTGTCCTACAAACAAAAGCCTTACTGGCAGCAGGTGGAATATACGGTACCCGATAATTGGTGGCACAGTGATGAATATTATAACATTCCTCTGGAAGACTATATGGCTACGCTGAAAGAGGCCATCCGGGAAGGCTTTACGGTGAGTATTGGCGGTGATGTGTCGGAACCTGGACTGATCAGGGAAACGCAGTGTGCGATGGTGCCCGATTTTGACATTCCCTCGGCCTACATCAATGAGGATGCCCGGGCTTTTCGCTTTGCCAATGAAACAACCACCGACGATCATGGTATGCACTTGGTGGGCTATGTGGAAAATTATAACGGAACTGGCAAGGATTGGTATTTGGTGAAGGATTCAGGTGCCGGATCGCGCAACAATGATGTAGATGCCCCAGAGTTTGGTTACTACTTTTTTCACGAGGATTATGTGAAGCTTAAAATGATGGGATTCACCATTCATAAAGATGCAGTGAAGAAGTTGCTAGGAAAGTTTTAATTTCCCCAATTTAAAGGGACTTCACCTCTTTTTAATGGATTCGTATTAAATGGCCAATAGGCGGTTTTCCTGTATAGCTAACAACCTATCGATCCCGCTTCGCTTCGTCCCGCCTTGCGGGATTCCGCTACGCTACACCTCCTAACCTATCGACCTAATAACCTAACAACCTATCGACCTAATGACCTAACAATCCCGCTTCGCGGGACTCCGCTACGCTCCGCCTCCTGACCTATCGACCTAACAACCTATTTCAACTGGAGACTTCCATTTTGAGTTTTTTGTTCTTGATTTTTTCGTCTCTGATCAGTTGCAGGGTTTTGTTCATTTTACTGCTTTTGATGGCTACGTAGGCGGAGTGGTCGAGGACTTCAATTTTTCCCAATTCTTCTTTTTGTAGTTGGCCTTTTTGGAGGAGCATGCCGACGATGTCCATTTTGTTGATCTTGTCTTTTTTGCCACCACCAATGTAGAGGGTCTTCCATTTGGAGGGCTTGGGCAAGGTCAGTTTTTGAGGCAGTTTTTCTTCTTCCGGGGCAGTGGTCAGGAACCTGGGCAGGAAGTCTTTATGATCGAGCAGAAAATAGGCGGTGCCACCGGCATGCATGCGGGCGGTCCGGCCGTTGCGGTGCACCATAATATCTTCAGAGGGAGGCAGCTGGTAATGTATCACCGCTTCAATTTCGGGAATGTCCAGTCCTCTGGCTGCCAGATCGGTAGATATGAGTAGGTTGATGCTGCCGTTGCGCAATTTAATGAGGGTTTTTTCCCGGTCGATTTGTTCCATGGCCCCATGGTAGAGGCCATGTTCCACTTTGTGGAGGTTTAATTGCTCTGAAATGCGGGTAACCACTTCCCGGTGGTTGCAAAATATCAGAGTGGATTGGGCGTTGATGTGACCGAGCAGAAGCATGAGGGCGTGAAGTTTGTCGTCGCCGGGGACCTTGACCGTCTTCATGACCAAAGCGGAGGGTGTTTCTGACTGGGGGGTTGTGTAGTTGAGTTCAACTTTGTTTTTGATGCCTACAAAGTCGGGAAGCTCCTTTAACTGGGTCGCTGAAGTCAGGATGCGCTTCCTGGCGCTTTTGCATTGCTGCAATATAAATTCCATTTCAGTTTTGAACCCCATCTCCAGCGATTTGTCAAATTCATCAAGCACAATGGTGGCTGTCTGGGTCAGCACGAGATTCTTACGGCGCAGGTGGTGGGCTATTCGACCGGGGGTGCCGACTAGCACTGCTGGGGGATGTTGCAGGTTGTTGACTTCGATGCCAACTGAATGACCGCCGTAGCAGCAGTTGATTTTATGCTCGGTGCCCATTTGCTTAAAGACTTGTTCTATCTGCAGGGCCAGTTCGCGGGAGGGAACCAGGATGAGGACTTGCACGCCCTGTTTTTCGGGCACGAGGAGTTGAAGCACCGGCAAGAGAAAGCCGATGGTCTTGCCAGAACCGGTGGGGGATATTAGTACCACGTCGTTGGGCTTTTGTGCGACTTCAAGCATGGCCTGCTGCATGGGATTCAGTTCGCTAATGTTAAAGCGGGAGAGTATGGTGGAATGGGACATGTTAGTTGGATTGTGTGTGAATTTTTCTGGCGGATTGCGCGCAAAGGTACCATTAAAAAGAGGGATATTTGAGCTGAATCATCTTTTCGGTGTATCTTTGCGCCGATAAATCCC
>NZ_BAZW01000056.1 GCF_000974365.1 Geofilum rubicundum JCM 15548 | reverse complement strand
AAACGCTATTCAGGAGTATCCCCAACTACAAGCAGACATAAACCCAATGGCTTTATCACAGGTATTCACTTTCTGGACCACGCTTAGCCCGAAGTCCGTATTCAAAGACATATTAGAGTTAGCTCCGGGCCATTATATGCATATAAGCTCCGAAAAAACGGAAATTAAGCAGTGGTGGCAACTTCACTTTCCTGCTGATGGACTTCCGGGCTACAGGGGTTCTTTTAATGAAGCACGGGAAGAGCTCAGCGCATTACTGACCGATGCGGTCAAATTAAGGTTAAGGGCCGATGTGCCTGTTGCGGCCTATTTAAGCGGCGGTCTCGATTCCAGCGCAACCACTGCATTGATAAAAAACGTGGCGTCCGGATCGCTGCGAACCTTCTCCATAGGATTTGAAGATGATGAATTTGACGAAACATCTTTTCAACAGGAAGCTTCCGCTTATTTAAAAACCAGACACACGCCATTCACATGTAAAAAAGATGATATTGGCTACTATTTCCCGCAGGTTATTTGGCATTCCGAAATTCCAATATTGCGAACGGCACCTGTGCCCATGTTTTGTTTATCAAAAAAAGTGAGAGAAAACAATATTAAAGTGGTGATAACAGGAGAAGGAGCTGATGAAATGTTGGCCGGCTACGATATTTTCAAAGAAACCATTATTCGGAATTTCTGGTCGCGCCAACCCCATTCTAAATACCGTCCCTTATTGCTCAATAAGCTTTACCCCTATCTGGCGCAATTCAAAGGACGTAATCAGGCCATGCTCAAACTTTTCTACGGTTACAAATTAGAAGAAACCTCGTCCCCCTTCTATTCTCACCTACTTCGGTGGAAAAACACTTCCAACATCATCTCTTATTTCTCAGGTGATATGCATGCCGCCATAAATGGCCATGATTCAATAAAGGAGGCAGGAAAACTATTACACAAAGATTTTAACACCTGGAACAAATTGAGTCAGGCACAATGGCTCGAGATCACCATATTCATGTCAGGCTATCTGTTATGCTCACAGGGTGATCGCATGGCCATGGCCAACTCAGTAGAAGGCAGATACCCCTTTTTGGACTACCGGGTCATGGAATTCGCCGCTACTTTGCCGCCCGACTATAAAATGCACGGGCTGGATGAAAAATACATCCTTAAGCAGATGATGCAAGGTCAATTGCCCGACAGCATTCTCAAAAGACCCAAGCAAGCCTACCGCGCACCGGTTTCAAAAAGCTTTATGACTGAAAAGCCCCCCGCCTATGTAGAAGAGATGATAGCGCCAGAGGCACTCAAAAAAACGGGACTCTTCAACATTGAAAAAACCCAAAAATTACTATCAAAGATCAAAACAAGCCAGCTGGTGTCTGAAATGGACAACATGGCCCTGTCTGGTATTCTGTCCACCCAGCTACTGCACAGTCAGTTCATCAATAAAAACGCCACATTCTCTTTGCCCACCCAGCTCAGCAACTGTCATAGAATCATTGATCAGAGAACTTAAACATGATTGCCATGATTTCGAAAACAAAACCTTTTAGTCGGCAAGTCCTTGAATTTAAAAATCTTGCTCAGGAATGTGACCAAATAATTGCACATCTAAAGGCAGATGTCTATCACACATTGCAAAGGAAAGGGGCAGTCATTGGCATCAGTGGCGGTATCGATTCTTCGCTAACGCTGGCACTGACAGTCAAGGCACTGGGACCGGAAAATGTTCTGGGGATACTTATGCCCGAGCAGGATTCCAGTCCCGACAGTGCCCGCCTGGCCCACGACCTGGCCCAAAATTTTGGTATTGAAACGGTCACAGAAAACATCACTGGTGCCCTAAAAGGTTTCAACTGCTACAAACGGAGGGATGACGCCGTGAAACGCATCTTTCAGGAATACAACCCGGCTACCCACAAAATGAAAATCGGCCTGAATGAATCAGGTCTTGCCTCTAACCTTCCCCAATTATTCTATCTGACCATTGTAGATACAGCCGGCCAGGAACAGACCAGAAGATTACCGGCCAATGAATTCAGGCAAATAGTGGCGGCCTCCAATTTTAAGCAAAGAAGTCGGATGGCCATTCTGTATTACCATGCTGAGGCCAACCACTATGCGGCCATAGGGACACCTAACAAACACGAAGTCCAGCAAGGATTTTTCGTTAAAAACGGAGATGGCGGAGCAGATGTGATGCCCATTGCCCATTTATATAAGACGCAGGTATACCAGATGGCTGAACATTTGGGCATTCCCCGGGAAATTATTGAGCGAACGCCTACATCGGATACTTATACGGCAGAACAGACGCAGGAAGAGTTTTTCTTTCAGATGCCTTTTGAGGAGATGGATCTTTACTGGTATGCCTTTGAAAACGGCTATAACACGGAAGAAGTCGCGCTGGTTATGAACAAGACAGAAGAAGAGGTGCAAGGCATATTCACGGGTTTTGAGCGCAAAATCAAAACCACAGACTACCTCCGCATGGAACCCATTAAATACTAAGGCCATGTATACTATTCCACAACGCATTCTGGGGGAGGCTCTGCTGCAATCCGCTTATGAGCATCCCGACAAAACAGCGGTCCTTATTAAAGACCTAAGCTATTCTTACCGGCAGCTCAACACGCAGGCCCATGCGATGGCAACCCATCTCGTTAACAGCGGCATCACTAAGGAAGACAGGGTCGCTATTTACATGAACAACACATGGGAGTGCATTGTCTCTATCTACGGAACGACCATGGCCGGGGCTGCTTTTTTGATCATTAACCCGCAGACGAAACCGGACAAGCTGTTGTATATCTTAAACGATAGCGGCGCGAAGGTTTTGGTTTCTGAGCACCAGCTCAGAAACGACTTCTTACAGATCTTACATGACACCCCGCATCTTCGTGAAGTTATAGTGACGGGACAGCCGGACAGTATTAATCCCTTTCCAAATATCCGAATGACAGGTTTTGAAAATCTGATATCGGCCAACAGCGAACAATCGTCACAACTACCGTCTGTTATTCCCAACGATCTGGCAGCGTTGATCTATACTTCAGGCAGCACCGGTTTTCCAAAAGGCGTAATGATGACCCATCAATCCATGGTATTCGCTTCCTGGAGCCTCATTCAGTATCTGCGGCTGAGGGACAGTGACCGCATTATTGTTCTCTCTCCTTTTGCTTTTGATTACGGGCTGTATCAACTAATAATGGCCATAACCATTGGAGGAGCCATCATTGTGGAGCAATCTTTCACCTTTCAAAAAACCATTTATAACCTGATTGATCAGCACCAGCCGACCGTCTTTCCTGGGGTGCCGACTATTTACGCCATGATGATTGCCACCTATAAAAAAGCCCCCTTCTCCCTGAACTGCATTGAAAAAATAACCAACACGGCAGCAGCGCTGCCTGCAGAATTCATTCCCGACCTCAAAAAATAATTTCCCAACGCACTAATTTTCAAAATGTACGGTCTGACAGAATGTAAGAGAGTCTGCTACCTTGAACCGGAACTCATTGACGCCAAGCCGGGATCGGTGGGCAAAGCCATACCGGGTACCGAGGTCTTTTTGCTATCTGAAGAAGGACAGCCTGTTGGCCCCCACCAAAAAGGCCTGCTGCACATTCGCGGACCGCATGTAATGCTCGGCTACTGGAACCAGGAAGCGCTGAGCCGGGAAATGCTGAAACCAGGTTCTTTGCCCGGAGAAAAGGTACTGTGCTCCAACGACTGGTTCAAAACCGATGAAGAGGGTTTTCTGTACTTTCTGGGACGCAACGACGACATCATCAAAACACGGGGCGAAAAAGTCAGTCCCATAGAAATAGAAAATGTCATCTATACAATCAATGGCATTAAAGAAGTGGCCGTTTTAGGCGTTCCCGATGCGCTAATGGGCGCATCCATCTGGGCCTTTGTAACGCATAACGGACTACCAATGGACGAAAAGTTTATTCAAAGAGCATGTGCGGCCAGACTGGAAGCATTTATGGTTCCGCAAAAGGTCATTTTTGTAGATGAGATGCCCAAAAGCACCAATGGCAAAATTGACAAAAAGGCCTTAAAGAAATTACACCTGACAAATGAGCCATAAACAATTGTTTCTGGAGCTGCAAATGGAGCTGGCAACTCAAATCCGTTTTCTGGCAGACAAACCGGAAGAGACGGTGGAATCAACGCTGAAAGCTTTATGGAATATGGCAGCCGGCCATCCCGTTTCGGCCGTTAAAGCCATGCAGACGGAATTGCCGCTTCTGACAGAGGAACAAGTGCAACTACTGCAGCAGCTGATCCAACGCAGAATAAGCAACACGCCTTTAGCTTATATCAGCGGGCGGCAATCGTTCATGGGCATTGAAATGCTGGTGGATAAAAGAGCTTTAATACCACGCAAGGAGACCGAACTACTCGGACTCAAAGCCCTTGAATTATCCCAACAAAGCGCCGCCAATAAAAAGCCGGTAATCATTCTGGACGTTTGCTGTGGAGCAGGCAACCTGGGAATAGCCCTTGCCGCTTATAACCCGCATTGCCAGGTATATTCAACCGACCTGTCCAACGAAGCCACAGAACTCACCCTGGAAAATATTCAATTATTAAAACTGAGCCATCGCATAGAAGTCCGTCAGGGAGATTTGTTTTCCGCATTTGAGTCGAAGAACTTTTACAACAAATCAAATCTTATTGTCTGCAACCCGCCTTACATCACAAGTTCCAGGGTAGATAAAATGACTGAAGAGATTGCCGGCAATGAACCGCCCCTTGCCTTCGACGGGGGCATGCTGGGGATAAGCATAATCCAAAAACTCTTGCGTGAATCCCCGAAATTTTTGGCACCTGAAGGATGGCTGGCCTTTGAAGTTGGAGCCGGACAAGGCAACTTTGTCCTTCAGTTGCTTAAAAAATCCGAGGTCTATACTGCCCTGGAATCCCTTTGCGACCATTCAGGAACCATAAGAGTGATTGTTGCCCAAAACAAAGCATAAAACATAGGCCACTTTCAATTTGTGCACAGGGCAGTCTGCCTATCATTATTTTTTTGACAAAAAAAAGATTTGGCCTTATATTTATTCGTTGACGTTCAATTTGGACCAAAGTTCTGTCTCTCGCTACATGTCACCACGACACGGTATATATTTTTCAGACCGTTCATTTTACACATCCTCATTATGCACCTCAGTTGGATCAAAAGCTTGCTCATAGCCATTTTTTTGGGATGCTTTGTAAACTGCGAGAAAAACAAAGGTAAAAGTGCTACCCATGGCGAATTGACAGAAATTGTCGGAGGCCAGTTTTTTGTAGCACCTGATGGCAACGACAATGGCCCCGGCACCATAGAAAACCCTTGGAGAACCTGGACCAAAGCATTCACACAGGCACATGCCGGTGATACGGTTTACTTTCGCGGGGGCGTCTATTATTCCACCAGCGACAATGGAGGAGAAAGGGGGTTCAATTCAGGGAGTCCGGAGCGCCCCATTTGCTTTTTTAATTACCCCGGAGAGACGCCTGTTCTGGATTGCCAAAACCGTGACATAACTTCCTTGGGTTACAACAGAGGCATTACCTTGTGGCATGTAGAAAACATACATCTTAAAGGGCTTCAGGTACGCAATGTTTATCAGCGAATGAATTCCAATGTAGTGGGTGTGGATGCCTGGAATGTGGGCAACATCACCTTCGAAAATATGCTCGTCCACCACGTAGCCGGGGAAGCCTATGTGGTGGCAGACTTCCACAGCACCATTCAATACATCAACTGCGATGCCCATAACATGAATGATTCATTGCGCACGGCCGTTTATCCAACACCTGGTTCACCGGGGCAAAACGGAGCCGGCTTTCATTTTCGAAACTACCGGGAAACCCCAGGTGCTGAAGCTTCTAAGCTGTATTACACCGGGTGCAGAGCCTGGGAGTTTTCAGACAATGGCTTTGCCGGCACATCGGTTGGTTATGTAGAATGGGATACCTGTTGGGCATTTGATGGTGGAGCAATGTCGGGCGAAGGTTGTGGTTTTAAATATGCTTCGATCTACCGCGACAACAATACACTGGCGCTTGCCAGACTGATGAAAAACTGTATTGGAGCGCTCAATGGCGCCTATGGCTTTTCTCCCAACAATTCGGGGGACACACCACTTGTCGGGAAATATTTCAATAATTCGGCCTATTACAATGGTTACAAAGAGAACATTGGCCATGGCTTGGGCTACGGCTGGATAATCATGCGCACCAATGCCAGTGAGGCACCTTCGGGAGAGTTGTATGCCAACAACCTGGCCTATAAAAATGAAAAAGGCGATGCCCATTCTGTGCGGAGTCAGGCCTTTAATCAAAAGAACAACAGTTGGAATTTATCGCTCAGCATCACCGATAACGATTTTAAAAGTCTGGATTGGACAGAATTAAAAAAACCCCGAAAAGCAGATGGCTCCTTGCCGGATATTGATTTTCTAAAACCAGTCAAAGGCAGTCCTCTGCTTAATGCCGGCATAGATGTTGGACTGCCCTTCTCCGGAGTAGCACCAGACCTGGGTGCCTTTCAACGAGACTAGGGGTTCAGCTTTTTTGCATCCTGCCATTCTAATCACCCATCAAACCTTCAACTATGAGACATTTATCGCTGCTTATTACACTCTTCCTGCTCACTTCTGGACTGATTTCGCAATCACAGATCATTGCCGATCATACCATTGTTGCGGATTATGATAAAATTCCACCTCACTATATCAATGAGGTAAAGAAAATGATGGTCTCTTTCCCGGGCGCTTCCCATTCTACCGCCTACAGGGTAGGCTTAAACCTTTTAGAGAGTCAGGATCCAACTTATCAAGTGAACATCGCTTATGAAGAAGCTTATACCACAGCATACCTGCGCTGCAACAACATTGGCCGCGACTTTCTGGATGATGAGTGGTATTCATGGTTTGCCTGGCCCGAAGGCGAGAGACCGGAGGCGGCCAACAGCGTCAAAGACATGATTAAACGCAACTATGACAACAACCGTCCCATCAGCGTGATAGGCTATGGGTGGTGCTGGATCATGATGAGTAGTTACCACAGCAGGGAATATGACCCGGAGCACAAGGTCAGATGGTGGGGAAGCACAAGAGGAGGGCCGGATGCGGGAACGCTTGGCTGGGGGCTGAATGCCGAAGACTTTGCCATTACCGGCAACAGGGTAAGTTTAGAGACCTATTTAAATGCGACTTTGGATTACGTCAGTTATTGCACCGCCAATAATTATCCGACAAAAATCGCTTTCACTACTGGACCGGTGGACAAATACACAGGTGAACAGGCCTACCAGGCCTATATCAAACACGAACATATCAGAAATTTCGTGAAAGAGGATCCTACGCGCCTGCTATTTGATTATGCCGATATTCTGTGTTACGATGACAACGGTCAGTTGAATACAGAAACCTGGACCTACGACGGCGTTACCTACACCTTTCCCTTTATTACAGACACCAATTTAGGGGATAAAAGTGTAGGACATATAGGCACTGCCGGCGCATTAAGACTGGCCAAGGCTACCTGGTGGTTTCTGGCAAGAATTGCAGGATGGGACGGAGAAACCACCACATCTGAGTTACCAACCACCCAAAGCGACATCGGCTTCTCAAATTACCAACAGAACCAACAACTGGTGATAGATTTAGATACTCCCTTGGTTTATAACGGACAATACACCGTACATTCCATTTTGGGAACCCGCTATGAGACTGCGAAGATTAACGGCACCCCCATTATTATCAACACCGGGCGCTATCCTCCGGGCGTCTACATCGTCACCTTGTCCGGAATAAAAACAACACATTTCAAGGTGGTTGTGATGTAGCACCCTAAAAATTGCTGCTCTGTCTGAGATTTAGATGCCCTGTCAGAAAGTCCGGTATGTACCAGCCATCCGGACTGAAAATTATTATTCTATCGAAAACTTTTCTTTTAGCAGCGCTATGGTGTCCGGCAAATTCAGGTCAAGGGTTTTACAGAGCCCCGGACTCACCTTATAGAGCAGCTTTTGAGCACTCATTTTCAAAACAACTTTGGCCGGATTTCCCATAATAACAGAATTATCCGGAAACTTACCCCGCACAACACTTCCGGCGCCTACAATACAGTTGTTACCAATGGTCGTATTGGGCAGCAAAATACTGCTCATTCCAATAAACACATCATTTCCAATGCTTATTTTCCCAAAAATACCCGCATCCAGCTCCTCCCTAAAAAGCCAGGATGCACTGCCATCATGCGTTATAAATCGCACGCCATTAGCAATGGCAACATGATTTCCCATTTCTACCAGAAAATGCTCATTGGAGATAAATATGGATTGTACAAAGCAGCGCTCCCCAATTTTAACACCTTGCCTCCTCAGATATTTAATTTTCCGTTCACTGCCGGATTTGCTTACGACAAACCTTTCCAGTGAGTCCACTATTTTTTTTAGCTTCATAATCATTGATGCAAATCATTCCGTTAGTCTACCCGCCCCTCCATACAATCAATCATAAACCGGGCGAACAATGGAGCCATTTGAGCTGCAAATCCGGCATTGGGATGTGAATCACCAGATCCCAAGGCAAAGGCCTCATTCATATAAACATCCCCTTCTGTTTCATAGCCGTAAAAATCCCATACATGAATGTTATCCCCTTTTTCATTCCACTCATCCATTACCCATTGATAAAAATCATGTGTCCGTTTGGCCTGCTCCTCTGTTGTAGCTTTCTTTAAGAGCGCCGGTGGTGTCCATACAATAAATATATTATTCGGAAACGCATGCATTTTCTGCTTTAAAGCTCCGTATTGCAAATAATAATTCTCCAATCTCTTTTCTTCGGAGTCGACATTGGGATAGCCCGTGTCCTCCTGAATAAAGCCCACCGGAAAACAGTGTTTAAAGACGATGACGTCATATTCTTTGGTAAGCATTTCCAGTGTTGGCTGCTCCATATAAGGGTGGACTCCGGCATTTTTTACCCAAATATTATAATAATCATAAGGGTAATTTCGGCCACCATAAGGAAGCGCTTGGGGAAATTTCATATCAGAAATCTGATAAGCGGTCTTGTGGCTTCGGTTGTACCGGTCAAAGTACTTTTGGACATCCCCCTTGCGGGTCAAACGGTACACGTACCGGTTGGTGCTTCCAAGCCAAACGGCCTGACCAGTGCTATGGTGTAAGAAGATAATTTTTTCCATTTCAACACGATTGGATGAGTGACAACCTGCAAGTGCCATAAAAGCCAAAAAAAGCATGCTTATTTTAAACATAAAGTTGTATTTCAATAAACTACAAACAGAACTACGAAAGAATGCGCATTTGATCACTAATCCTTACAAACCCGGCAAAGATGTTGCTAAAAGTTGCTTGTAAACATGAAGGGTAGATTGAAGGATCTCCGTTTCATCGTGCCTTATAAGGGCACGACGACGCGCATTGGCAGCATATCCTGCTGCCATTTCAAAATCATTGTACAATTGGAAGATGGCACCGGCCAATGCATAGGGATCGCCATCCTGCACCAAAAGCCCCTCCTCGCCATCTGTCAGCAAGGAATCTGTCCCCCCCACAAAACTGGCAATGCAAGGCATCCCAATCAACATCGCTTCGCACAGGCTGTTGGGACTGTTCTCAATGTGACTGGTTTGGACGTATATGTCGGAAGTCACCAACATATCCACGAGTTCCGGTGCCGATTTGGAGCCCACAAAGCGGATTCCTATGCGCTCATAATCGACTCCCAGCCATCGCTTGACCATTTTCACAATGGCATTCGATGCTTCTAATCCGGGTAAAACCCACTCAAAATCGACCCTTTTGGTATTCTTCAGAATTTGAGCGGTCCGGACAACCGTTTCCAGTCCTTTGTAAAATCCCGGCCCCAAAGTAGAAACAAGTCTGAGCGGTTGAAAGAATTCCCTTTTCTTCCATTCCTTGCCAAAAAACAGAGGCCTCAACATTTCCTGAACAACGAAATACTCACTCTGTGGAGCCAAAACGCGCGTAATACGTCTATCCCAGAGCGTTCGTCCGATAATATTGCGTGACATGGACAATATCATTCTTTCTCTTTCCGCATTATTTTTCACGCCGGCATAGAGGCGCTTTACAGAGCTAGCCTTCAATTTTGGCGATAGGCCTTCATACTTTTGAACCACAGAATAAGGGATACCCGAGAAATATTTAAGTGCAATAGCATTTAAGATCCCTTGAATGGAAACCACTACCGGAATTCTTGTGTGCGCCTGAATTAATCCATAATTATCTTCCGTACCATGAATATGAATAACATCCGGCTGCACCTCATCCACAATAAATAACAATCTTTTGATCTCCTCCGCGTCATCGCTCCGGTTCAAATACTTATTAAGCAGTCGCCCCCCAACAGTACTGCACCCACTTCTAAGAACCGGATAATAGAAGGTATTTTTATACTTAAAAGGCGCCAGTCTTTTAACCCAATAAAATGCCACCGACAATTGAATGTCCTCAATATTGGCCAAAGCACCTTCCAAGGAAGACAGCCAGCCTCCTTTGGTGTAGCTCGCTCCCAACAATTTTCCGGATGCGCTACAGGGCGTATTTGAAAACCAAAGAATTTTCATGTGCGTTAAATTACCTACCTATTGACCCCATATACCCTTCGCCTTGTTATTCAATATCTTATAGGTCTGAAGCGGCACATACAAAAAGCCCATTGCGTTGATGAGACAAATGGCCAGCACCACACCCGAAACACCCAAAGACGATTTTACCAATAACACGGCAAGCGGAATAAACAAAGTGGTTTGAACAACAACAACAATAATGGTCAGCTTTAACTTGCCAAAACCATTGATAAACTGGGTATAGGGTGACAACACCACATTAATGATGGCAAAAAAGGCCATTGAAAGAGACAGCAAAAACGGAATGCTAACCCGGTCGCCAATCCACAATTCATAAACCATTTCGCTCAAAAGAAGCATCAAAAAAATACCGACAACAAAAATACCGGAGGCCAAATTCAGGCGTTGGAGTGTGCGCTTAAGCCAGCTAATGTCCTTTTTGACATAAGCCTCCGTGACGGCCGACCAGATTGGCGTCATTATAATGGCGAACACCATAATAGGAATAGAAAAATACTTGTAGGCAATGTTGTAGATGGTGACCTCTTCAGGTCCTAAAAGCTGAATAATAATAATATTAGAAGTCATGAAAAGCACAATGGCCGAAATCTGAATGATAAAGAACTTGCGACCAAGCTTCATTAAGTCCCCTGAGAGTTTAAGATTGACCAGTTTAAGAGAGGGCCTGTACTTCCTGTAGCGCCCGTTAAACAGGACAAAGGTCATTACCAGCAACACCATTGCGGGTACAGCACTAAGCACAAATCCTAAAACAATCAAAGAACCATCCTCCGAAAAATGAATAAGCAAAATGATAATGATCAGGGTTATCACATTCCCAATAGGCATAAAAGCATTATAAACAGCAGGCCGCTGATCAGCTATAAGAATAACCCCCACCAGCTTAAGAATGAATCTTAGGGAGAAGAAGGAAAAAACAATTAAAGCAAGAATGGATAATTCCTGAGCAGGAACCGTACGGGTATTAAGAATGGCATCCCATTGCAGAAAGGGATTAAGGACATAGAACAACAAAATAACCGCAAAGAAAATTGCAATCACAATCGCATAGGTAGTACTTACGTACACCCTGGCCAACTCATGTTTGTCCTGCGCCACAGCTTCGGCAAATTTATTTCTGAGTCCACTCCCCAAACCCACATTGAAAAATTCAAACCACCCTAAAATGGATGTCAGCGTCAGCCATATACCATAGCGTTCATTATCAAGATAATCCAACAGCAAAGGCACATACACAAACCCAATCACAATGGTAACCCCCTGCAAACCGAAAGAATACAAGATGTGTTTTTTGGCTCTAACACTCCTTTCGTGACCTTTACGAATAAGATGGACGAAAAAATTCAGCACATGATTGAAGGGCATCTGGTAATTATTGGCTTATTTCGTAAAAACAGTTTTAATTAACCCGCCTCAAAAAACAACCTTAAAACAGGACTGCATGATGCGACTAACTTCCTGACACTCCTCATCGGTCATTCCTGTTCCTGATGGGAGACACAAGCCAAATTCAAAAAGACGGTCAGAAGTGCCATCCACATAAGCAGGACAAGCGGAGAAAACAGGCTGCAGGTGCATCGGCTTCCAGGTGGGCCTTGATTCAATGTTCTCTTTTTCCAGAGCAAGGCGAATTTCATCCCGCGTGACACCACATTTTAAGGGATCTACAGTGAGGCAGGTGAGCCAGAAATTGGAGTAATGAGCACCATCAGGCTCGGCTAGAAATTCAACTCCTTCAAAATCGTAAAATTGCTTTCTATAAAAATCAAACAGGGCTCTTTTCCTTTTTACACGTTCATCAATCACCTCCATCTGTCCCAGGCCAATACCTGCCAGCACATTGCTCAGTCTGTAATTATACCCTATCTCACTGTGCTGGTACCAGGGAGCGTCATCGCGAGCCTGAGTAGACAGGAACCGGGCTTTGTCGATCAACTTTTCATCGTTGGAAACAAGCGCGCCTCCCCCCGAAGTCGTAATAATTTTATTGCCATTAAAAGATAGTACCCCTAATTTTCCAAAGGAGCCTGCCGGCTGGTCCCTGTAACGACTACCCAATGCCTCAGCTGCATCCTCAATAACCGGAATCTCATATCTGTTAGCGATCTCCATTATTCTTGACATATTGGCAGGCATGCCATAAATATGCACAGGTATTATTGCTTTAGGCCGTTTTCCTTTTTTTATGCGATCTCTAATTGCCTCTTCCAGCAAGTCAGGACTCATATTCCAGCTGTCAGGCTCACTGTCGACCAGAATAGGAACGGCTCCCATATAAACTACCGGATTAATAGTGGCAGCAAAGGTCAGTGTGGAAGCAATTACTTCATCTCCTCTTTGAACACCCAGAAGGACCAAAGCCAAATGAAGGGCTGCTGATCCGGAAGTCAGGGCAGCAACATGCTTTACGCCAATATAAGCAGCAATAGCCTTCTCAAACTTAGCAATATTCGGTCCTACCGGAGCTATCCAGTTTTGGGCAAAAGCCTCCATCACATAATTTATTTCATTTCCTCCCATGTGGGGGCAGGCTAAATAAATGCGCTTTCTTAGATTTTCCATAGCTCTGAAATTTACAGGTTTGAACAATACAGCTTCATAAAAGCACTAACTGATTTGCTTATTGTGCGACTCAGCAGGCATAGCTATCACCTTCTCTTTAAAGCGGTAAAAGACCACAGAATCATCAGGCACATGATGATCGAGCACCATTCCTGCAGCAATTTTATTGCGGTTCCCCACCCTTATATGCGGAATGGTGGAACTATTGATCCCGAAAAGATTATCGTTGCCCACCGACGAAAATCCTGAGAAACAGACATTGGGACTGATAAAATCAAAATCCCCGATGACCGTATCGTGCCCCAGACTGCATCGCGAATTAATGAGCGTGAAATTTCCCACCTGGGCATTAGGCCCAACATTTACATATGGGCCGATAATGCTCCCCTGTCCAATTGTTGCCGATTCAGACACATAAGCAGTGCTGTGCACAAAGGTGAGAAAGCGGGCACCCTGTGAAAGAAACAGCTCCACAAAGAAACGTCGGTAGGCCAAATTGGCAATGCCAATGATATAAAAGCCATCCGGCACCACTTTATGCTCCCTGACTCCTCCCATTAATGGTGCTGAGAAATGATAGCTGGCATAATTGGCCGGATTGTCATCCAGAAACCCTACGACCTTCAGCGTCT
Source organism: Geofilum rubicundum JCM 15548 (assembly GCF_000974365.1). GTDB lineage: Bacteria > Bacteroidota > Bacteroidia > Bacteroidales > Marinilabiliaceae > Geofilum > Geofilum rubicundum. Next base: position 13,394 of record NZ_BAZW01000056.1, on the reverse strand, counting down.
TTATGCCGGAACATTTTTGTGAAAACTGAATATATTCGTCCAATTCTGCACCGTGACCACCCGCACCTATGATGATGACATTTTTCATTCCTAATTAAAGTAAAGTTCTTCCTTAAATACAGGCCATGTCTATATGGTCTGAATGAGAAAACTGCTGTTTTTTTTAAGTCTTTGTTTCAAAGTCGCCAAAGTCATTCTAAGTTTAAAAAAAGACCATTATCGGGCATAATATCCGCCATCAATAATCAGGTTGGATCCGGTGACCCATTTAGAGGCATCCGATAAGAGATAGGTGACAGCATGGGCAACATCAGTACTTTCTCCTATTCCCAAAGGATGGAGCGACACTATTCTTTTGAGCGCAGCCGCGTCTTTATGATAGGGCGACTGTTGAGACATGGGCGTCTCAACGACGCCCGGAGAGATACAATTGAAACGGATCTTTCGGGGTGCATACTCCAGGGCCAGTGCCCGAGAGCCAGAGATGAGGGCACCCTTGGTCATGCCATACAGCGTCTTTCCAATTTCACCTACTATACCCATTACCGAAGATATAAAAACCACACTACCGCCCTTCTCCGATAAATAAGCCGGCTTTATGGCCAGACGGGTAAGATGCATGGCAGCAAACACATTGGTCTGAAAAAAGTGCGCCAACTTTTCGTTGTTAACCATTTTAAATGGCAGCGTTGCGGAGATGCCTGCTGAGTGAACCAATCCGTCAATTTTCCCCAGCTTAGTCACCACCTCCTTCAGAATCGCTTCAACATGGTCATATTCACATAAGTCGACACTAAAGGCCAAATGCCGCGATCTGTCTTGCATGGCGTTTAAAGCTCCTCCAGCCGCTCCCTGTTGCGTCCCAGCAAAACCACAGAGGCCCCGCGCGCTTCACAGTTCCAGGCACATTGCCGGCCGATACCGGATGACGCTCCGGTAACAACAATGGTTTTACCCTGAAGCATAAAAGGATCGATGGCATCTTTCATGTACGAAAAATTAAACACTAAATTTCCACCAAAGGGGGAATGTAACAATCCACCAGATCCATAATGGCCGAAGCCCAGGACATGCCCACGCCAAATCCGCTGAGCAACACTTTTTTCCGGCTATGCAGCTGATCAGACAATTCAGACACAATGGTCAGAGGAATAGAAACCGAAGATGTATTGCCAAATTTACGAATGGAAGAAGGCACTTTGTCCCGGTTCAGTTTCAGCTTCTTAATCAGATAATCATTCATGTAATCATTGGCCTGATGAAAAAGGACATAATCGAAGCCTTCCATCTCTGCTCCGGTCTTCTCCAACAATCTTTTAATATCCTTAGGAATTTCGCTGATTAAAAAGTTAAAGACATCCGCCCCATTCATATACCCCTGTTCCATACTGCGAATGTTCCCGTCTGCATCCACCACACGTTCTTGTACTGTTTCAACAGAGCTGGGATGCCGGTATCCCCCTCCTTCAATTTTAATGAGCGACTCCCTTGATCCATCCGTATTCATGGAAAAGAAACTCTGGCGGTAAGCTGCATTTTTCACAATCAAGGCGGCCACGCCACCGTCTCCAAATAAAAACGCCGTTTTCCGGTCTTTGGGTGAATACACCTTAGAGCGGGTTTCACCGTCAAGCAACAAGGCCTTTCTAAAACTGCCCTGTTGCATTAAGGCATAGACAACCGATAAGCCATAAATAAACCCAGAACACCCAATATTAATATCCAGCGCCATGGTCTGCTTGGATAAGGATAAACGGTGCTGTAAAAGGACCGAAGTAGATGGCATCCGATAATCGGCGGTTTGCGAAACAAAAATCAGCAGGTCAATCTCCGAACGATCGACCTGCATGTCGGTCAATAAGCGCTCAGCAGCAGCATAACACAAATCAGAAGCGCAAGTGTCAGCATCTGCAAACCTTCTTTGATGAATGCCTGTTTTTGCCACTATGTCTCTGGCCTCATCGGGCGAAAAGAAGGAAGTGTATTGCAGGTTATCAATCACTGTTCTGGGAACAGCGCCGGATAAACCTGCAATACCCACATGGTTAAATTCTAAAAAAGCCATAACCGTTAACTGGTCATTTTCCGGCTGACCGCGGTAAGCAAATCACCTACCGTTGTCAGCTTTTCAAATTCGGTTGTTTCAATGACAACATCAAACTGCTCATCCAACATAGCAATGAGGGATAGTTGTCCCAAAGAAGACCACTCATCATAATCGCGAAATGGGTCTGACAGTTCTATTGCACGACCGTCAATCTCCAGGGCTTCTTTAAATAATTCAATAAATTTCTCTTGCATAGCTCAGGCTTTTAAATGAAATATAATAGTGATGCATTTTTAATAGAAGTTGCGAGTATAACAGGAATCAAGTACATTAAGTTACGACACAAAACATACTTATAACAGCAAAAAGAACCTTTTATCAAAAAAATCAGACAAAAGCAGACAGAACACTTAATCTCCTGAAAATGTAGTCATAGTAGTGGATGCATTCAGATTGACCGCTTCCCTTTTCAGAACCCTGAAAACAGTTCTGTACAAAATCTGCACATCCAGCCAAAAAGAAATATGATCCACATAAAACAGATCCAATTCAAATTTCTCTTTCCAGGACAGTCCATTTCTGCCATTCACCTGGGCCCAACCCGTAATACCGGGTAAAACCTCATGCCGGCGCGCCTCATGCGCATTGTACAGCGTCAAATACTTGACCAGAAGCGGCCGAGGTCCGACAAGACTCATGTCTCCTTTCACCACGTTGATTAGATTGGGCAATTCATCCATAGAACAGCTTCTGAGCAAAGCACCCAAAGAACCCAACCGTTCTTTGTCAGGAAGCAATTGCCCCCTGTCATCTTTTTTATCATTCATGGTCTTAAACTTGATCATCCGAAACACCCTGCCATCCTTGCCTGGTCTTTTTTGAAGGAACAGCGGGTTTCCCTTATTGACAATACTAAGCAGCACTGCGATTATAAGCAACAAGGGTGTAAGCGCCAGCAGACCCGTCAAGGCCAGCCCTAAATCCATCCATCTTTTAAAAAAAGTTTTGTACACAGCAATCAGACAGTCAATAACAATCTTTCCCAATTAATCATCTTTACCGCAACCCCCAAGGGGACAAAGTCAAAATCTTTAACATAGCGACAAAACTTTTCATAAGCCCCATTGATGCCATAATAGGACTGAAAATACCGAAATGAACAGACCCTTTTTTGCTGACTGTCAAAATCCCGGATATGAAAATAAGTCATGTTGTATTCACTCTTTTGCGTCAGCGACCGAATCAGCGCATAAGGAAAAAACCTGAAAAAACCACCGCCTGAATAAACCAATTGCTTCGACCAGACGGTTGAATAGCTAAGCGGGAATTCATAAATAATGCCGGAAGGAGTGGTAATCAGGGAGGGATAGTTTCTTTCCTGAAGCGCCACGCCACCCGGTTGAAGCCTACCCGGAAAGACTGAACAATCATACTTAACACCGTTTTCCACCAATATTTCCAAGGCCCATCTGGTCGTCGCTTTTATTGAAAATGCAGGGGCACGGTACATTTCAATTTTCTCACCCAATAAATTCTGCAGACGATCTATGGCCTGGAAAGTATCTTCCCTGAATTGCTCAGGCGACAGCTGATTCAATAAGATATGTTTGTTGGAATGACAACCAATTTCGTGCCCTCTTTCCGCAATTTGTTTCACGATTTGAGGATGGCTAATGGCCATAATGCCGAGACAAAAAAAAGTGGCCCGGGTATTCCTTTCGTCCAAAAAATCAAGCAAACGGGTCAAACACCCATTGAGAATTGGTGTATAGTAAGCTTTTCCACCTTTAGGGTAAAGCTCATAAACATACCATTCTTCAATATCAAAAGTTAAGATGTTCATTGTAGAACAAATCTATATGGAATCATGCATTCCCGCCATCAAGCTCCAGTTGCCATAGCCCTTGACATGACTCTCCAAGGTTAAATCAAGCGGCAAAACAACCATGTTTTTATAGCAGCGTTTCACAAAGCCCAACCTCCATAACGCGGGTGTATTAAAAAAAATATTATCCATCACCGCAATAAAACCAACATTCATTTGTCGACCGGCATCCATTATTCGCCTGAATAAAGGAAGGGTGTTTTCAACAGATCCTAGCATATCAACGACAACCATTTCAAGGCTATGCCCCTTTTTGTTGATTGTAAAAACAGCTGCCGTTTTTTTATGGCCGCGGGTATATGTTATCATCCCGTAAGAGCGGTGTGGATGGTTCAAGTACCTCCATTGATGGAAACCCGGTACCCGATTTATTTTCAAAAAATGGTCGTAGCCATCTGTTTTTTGCGCCATCTCGTTGAGTACTCTCACGTCTATTTTATAAGTCGGATCGATAACAAGGGCCTCCGATTTGGCCGCAGAAAACAAACCTTTCACCAGACTCAAAGGCCTCAGAACCCGAACACGCCAGGGAATAGGCTTCTGAAAATGCCAACCCAAAGAAAGGTAGGCGTGTAAACTATTTTCATTGGGATAATTAAACAATAAACGAACGCCGGTTCCCTGCACCGCTTTCAGCCCATAAATCCTAAGCTGTTTAAAACAGCCCTGCCCTCTGTAATCCGGATGCACAGCAGAATCAGATGGCTGCAGAGCTTTTACTACCTGACCCCGGACAATGAATTCCCAGGACCACCAGTTATTAACACCGACAATCCTTCCATCCTGCTCAGCCACAATAAGCATGGAAGGACCATAGGGACCATCCAAAAACTTCCACTTCCAATAGGCTTCATCCCTTAAAGAGGCTGTGCGCTGATTTTCAGAAAAGACACTGTTCAACAGGGATAAAACTTCTGTTTTATCCCGCTCTTCAACCAAACGAATTACTAATCCCATAGCGCGGTAATTATGAATAATGAGTTACCAACCCCCAAGCGCCATCCATAAGCACGAATAAACTGAAGTGGCTTTCGCAGCAGTTTAAGGGGGACAAGAAAGGCAGGCGGCTCTGCACCATTGACCCGCCAACAGTCCTTGTGCTGCTTTTGAGCCCTCAGGTTATTGAGGTAGTTTATGGTACTTCTCCCCCCATGGCAAAGCGCAGTACATAAGCATCCAGCAGCCTTATTTTTAAATTATTAAAATAAAAATACCTGAGAAAAAACTCATAATCAGCGCTTGGGTGCATGCTTAAATCATAATAACCCAGCTGATCCAGCAAATGTCGCTTCAAATAAATACTCTGGTGCGAAGGCATCCAGCCACGGGCAATCAAGGACCTGCGAAAAGGGGGACTTTTGTTAACCCTTACGGGTATATCCCATTCATTGACGAGCAGACTGTGCCCGTAAATAACATCGACCTCATGAAGGATAAAACAGTGGGCAATTTTTTCAACAATCTGACTATCAAAAAGGCGGTCTCCGGCATGTATCAAGCCTACAACATCCCCGGTAGCCAGTTTCAGTCCTTTATTAATGGCATCGTACAAACCCGCATCTGGTTCAGAAATAAGTTGAGCAATTTGACTTTTGTAGGTTGCCAACACCTCCATCGTCCCATCCTGAGAGCCACCATCTACCACAATGTATTCAATGTCAGAATAACTTTGGTTGATCACCGATTCAACAGTCGCCTTAATACTGTTAACGTTGTTCAGACAAATGGTAACAATGCTAATTTTGCAAGCCATCGTAAACAGTTTGATGAGAAGCTACTGCGCATAAGCGCTTATACAATGCCAGATAATCCTGCAGACGATCGTTCTTATCATAGAAATTTTCAGCCTTTAGCCGGCAATTCACCCGAAAGGCAGCCCCCTGCACCAAAACCCTTCGCACGGCCAAAGCCAAACCATCCACATCTCCTTTTTCAACCACATAACCAACCCCTTTCTCCACTGCTTCCGGACTGCCCCCTGTATTGTAGGTAACAACAGGTGTTCCGCAAGCCAATGCCTCCAGGTTGGTGGTAGGAAAATTATCGATATACGTCGGATTCACAAAAGCGCCAGCACCGGCATAAAGGGACGCCAAATCTTCCACACTTTCGGTACGAGGGACGCCAGTAATGCCCTTCGGCAAACCATCTGTTTGTTGTCGCGTAAGCCCCACCAACAATAGTGCGATCGAGGCATCCAGCTTTCCCCGTAAGCGGATAAAATCACCCAAACCTTTGCGCGTATCCCACACATTGGCCACGCCCAATACATAGTTTTGAGCATTCAAGGCATACCTGCCTCCTGCCCCGGGAGCATCCAAAGGCTTAAAGACATCCGTATTAACACCATTGTGAATAACTTCTACCGGATAGGTCTTCAGAAAAGATTGCTTAACATGATTGGCCAACCATTGGGAGGGCGTAACGATGGTCATTACTCTTACAGCATTGAAAATCTGATTCTTAACTCGATAATTCGACCGCGAATTATCAATTAGCCAACTTTGGGGATAGCCATGAATATTGGGACAATGGTGGCATTCTTGCTGCCATTTATCACAGGCATATCTGTCAAAATAAGTACAGTGACCGGTAAAGGGCCAGCAGTCGTGCAGCGTCCACACAACCGGAATACCTGCCGCACCTAAAAATTCAAACAAGCCGTGAATATTCATATAGTAGCCGTGAATATTGTGCAGATGAATCAAATCGGGCTGCAGGACTTCCACCTGCCGGATAAAATTCTTTGTGGCTTTAACCGAACCCAAGCCATGATGGTCGAACAAGCGCGATTTTAGTCCATGCATTCGTCGGTCCCATTCATTGCCCACCTTAAATAAGCGCGAAGAGCTGGGTCGGTTGCCATGCCCATAGGCCACATAACTTTCATGCCCCTGCTGCAAGAGAAAATGGCCGATATCTTCAGCTATACGTCCGGTACTGCCCGAATTGACCGTTGAATTGATTTGCAAGACTTTCATAACTATCCAATCACAAAATCATAAAATTGCCTGCCAATCGTCTCTGCCGAATACCTCCGAACACTCTCCAGGGCATTCTTACCCAAACGTTCTCTTAATTCAGCGCTCTCCATTAACAAAGTCAGTTTTTGGCGAAAGGCCACATAATCATGCAAAGGAATCAGCAAGCCATTATAATTATTGGTAATCAAATCCGAAGGACCCGCTACACAGTCAAAAGCGATGACCGGTAATCCGAACGACTGCGCCTCACCAATCACATTGGGAAAGCCTTCCGACTCAGACATGAAGGCAAAAATCCTGCTCCGTCGGTAATAAGCCTCCACGTCAGTCTGGGTGTCAGTCAAAACCACCTTATCTGCCACATCTAAGCGCTCTATGGTTGCAACCAATTCCTTTTTCAGATCCCTCTTCAAGGCATTGCCCCCAACAATAACCAATTTCCAGCCTGGCTGGCCAATCTGTGCAAACAACTCAATTAACTGCTTGTGGTTTTTCGAGCGGATGAGGCGCCCTACCGACAAGACCACATTTTCTTTAGCTTCACCATTGACAGAGGAAGGCAAGCGAATGGGATTACCAATAACCCGGATATTTCTATGCTTCAGCTGTTGGTAGTAAACCCGTCGGGCCACCGAAGTTTGTGCCACTATACCTGCCGCCGTCGGATACAAAGCCCGCCGCAACCATTTGTGGTGCAAACGCATACGTTTTCCGGGCTGACACCGGTCTGAAACAAACACAGGCAAGTGCAGTCCGCGAAGTGCCAGTAAAACAAAACTGTTCCAATATTCCCCAAAACTCAAAATCCGGTCCGGATTTATCTCTGCCACAGTCCGTCTCAAAAAAAATAAGCGCCTGACGATAGACACAATGCGCAATCGGTCATTAAAGGCAAAATCAGGTAGATGCACAATCAGATTACCCGGCAGCTCGTAGTAACGCTGAATGTGTCGCCCATAAAGCACCAAATGCACTTCCAGCCCCTTCTTCTCGCAGAGAAATCGTGCCAGTTCAGACATCACCCGCTCCATGCCACCCGGCTGTAAAGTAGGAATCAACAAGCACACTCTTTGCCTGACCTTATTCATGGTAACCAGCCTTTCTAAGCGTTTCATTAGCAAGCAGCCCTTCAACCATCCACCAAAGGGATTAAAAGAACCGGCATGGTATTGCAATTGATCATCCCAATACCCCTGATCAAAAACCCTTTCAGGATAGCCAAAGGCATAACTCAGTTCAACGATTTCAGGCACACCCTTATTCAGCACAAAATCAAAAGCTGCCGTCTGCAATTTTAAGCGCTGCGCCACATCAAAGGCGATCCTCAAGGCCGTTTCAGGAATCCGGGACTTGTCATAATCCGTCACGCCACTACCCGAAGCCCTGAAATCGCCCGGCCTGACCTGTCGCCTGGTAGCAAAGCATCTGTTGAACACATAGGTAACTCTGATATCAAACAGATTGTCGGGAATAAAATCCTGAAAATAGACATAGCCCTTATCGCGACCATTAACGCGGGCATAAGCAGGAGGATGAACCAGACGGGCCACACCGGACAAAACCTCCTCAAAATTGGTTTTGCCCATTCGGTATTTTCGCCACCGCTCCTTTAAGCTTCCAAAGGCATTATAGGCAGAAATACCATTCCCAAAAGCTTTATTTATCAAAGCTCTGGCTTCACGCACAGAGCCAACAAGACGCACATTTTGAGACCCGGCCCCACCCCGCAACTTGAAAACTTTTGGAAAACGGGTCTCCCGGATCCATGCCATTGCAGCGGCTTTATCATAAAATACCTGACTTTTGACCAATGGAGCACCTATGGCTTCCAACAAATACTTTTGACCCACCTTGTCATCAAAATGCCATACTGAATTGAAATCCGGGAAAGTCCTTATCCCGGAATTGCCCAAAGCATACAAGAGCTGCTTCGACATTAAAATGTCTTTCGTATTGTTTTGATGTGTTTGCCACATCAAAACATCGCAATCCTTCAAATCATCAACAATTTGACTGCTGTAACAATCCACAATTTTATAGGCTATCCCGTTCTTCTGACAAAAAGAAATCCACCTCTGCGAATAATCCCCCAGTTCATTCTGAATAGCTATCATGACTTTGATTGGCTTTTTAAGATATGGATCACAACATCCCGGTGTGACTCACTCCGGATCAAATTCAGGTAAAGGCGCTTCTTTTTCTCACTCAACAAAGAAGGTACTACCCGCAGTCCCTGCAACACCCGCAACCACTTTCGGGACCAGCTCGAGGAAGGTTGTGTACATTTTGCCCACCTGCCTGCAATAGGCATCAAACGCAGCTTCCAGCTTTTCGTCGTCTAAAATAAGCGTATTAAGGCGTCTGAGCTCCCTGTTGAATTGCGGCAACTCTGCTCCTTTCATCAATGCCACCCCCATTTTTGAGCGGCATTGCACATAAGGGAGAATATTATAAGTCAGCGACTCCTTTAACGATACCTCCACTACATACCCGGAATGCCATAAAGCACCTTTATGGCGGGGATCGTCAAACAAGAAATTTCCGAGGCTATAAAAAAGCGGTTTATTCTTATACACCTCATAGCCTCCGTAGCAATGGGGATGATGGCCAAAGACAGCACTGGCACCAGCATCTGCATAAAAACGAAAGGTCTTTTTGAGGCGGGGACTGGGAAGAGGGTGCATCTCATGCCCACCGTGCACAATGACAAAAACATAATCCGCCTGGTTCGCGGCCGCTTGTATATCCCAATAATTAGTCACCAAATCCATAGGATTGGCGCCTGCTTCAGCTCCTTGCGTGGTAGAGAATTCATTTTCTGAAAAATTCAAAACCGCCACCCTTTGTTGATCTACCATCGTATAATAAATCTTACGGGCTTCAGAAAGGTTTTTACCTGCACCAACCGTCGCCACACCTTGTGAATGGCAGACTTGCAAGGTGTGCTTCAGCCCCTCCCATCCATAATCCATCGCATGGTTATTGGCCAAAGTCACCAAACCAAAGCCAGCCTCTGAAAGCATTTGAGCAGCGTCGGGTGAAGCTTTAAGCACAGGCCCGGTCTTCCTGATCAAAGCACGGCCATTGGTTAAGGGACATTCCAGATTAACGATAGCCAGTTCCTTTTCCTGCACAAAGGGCAACAAATCGTTCATCAGACTATCTGCCGCCCCTCCTCCGGCAACCAAAGGCGCCAATCGGTTAACGGGACAAAAATCACCTGCTACCAACATGCCTGATTTTGTCTTTGTCATAAAGTTTCTTCTATTATAGCCCCTAGTGTGTCACTCGTCACAAACTCTACTCCCGGCCAGTTTTTTTGAATACCAACCAGCAACTTGTTAAACTGATACAAATTCCGGGTTCTGTTGGCTTCATCTATTGCCCCCATGAAATTAACACGGTGCATGGCAATTATGGCAGGCTTCCCCCATTGAAAGGCCGTCTTGATTTGTGCCAGACACGCTGAGACACTATCCATTTTCGGATAAAGGGAAGGTTCAAAACAACAATTGCGCACCAAATAAATTTGTCCGGAGGCATTTCTTTGTCCGGTATAATGCCCCACAGTCCTTCGCGCACCAGCGAACCCCTTCGCCAATAGCTGCCTGCGCTGCCCCTGAATATATCTGACCCCATGTGTCAGCAGCACTTTTTCGTTGAGGGACGACCACACATAATTTGGGGCAATAAACGATGGCGAAGCATAGCCAAAAAGACCTTGGAACAAAACCAGCCCATCCGCCAGGATGGCGTTGGTGACTCTTTGCTCTGCCGCGTTTTCCACCGCCAGGGCCTCCAGGTAACTGGCCCTTGTTTCCGAGGTTATCATCTTACTTAAACCAAACAGATTTAGATCAAAACCCAAGAGCGTTTCAGGCAACTGCTTTTGAAGAGCCGCCATCCAACGGGCCACATTTAAATGTTCGCGACCATGAAACTGCGGATAGAAGATATGGTCCTGAATGCCTTGCTGCCACAAGTCAAAAGAGCGACCACATTGCGGGTACCTTTTCAAAGTTTCTGTAAAGAGTTCGTAATGATAAGCCTCATAATGACAGCTCCTTATTTTTTCAAAATCAGGATTCGCCACCACACAATTAGCTGTCACAACAGGATAATGCCCGTTAACATCTCTATGCCGCTTCAGTGTTTCAAACAAGGCGGTCAGATCATTCTCCCTGGCCAACGAATCGTAGCTATTAAAAGGACAATTATCCACCCGGACACCTTTTGTCAATAGTAAATCATACGTAGCCCGGTCCGGCATCCGAACGCTGCCCCAGTCGTCCGACTCAAAGACAACCATACGCCGTTTGCTGCGCCAGCCTCTTACATTGCGCAAATGTCCCGAGAGCATCTTTTTAACTTCAGTCACCATAAGTCCCTGCGATAACATTGCCCAATTGATGTGAAGCCATAAATTCCACCTCCGGCCAACGCCGCTTAACACCTGTTAAGAGCTTATGTAATTGCGCCAGATTCTGATCCCTGTTTACCACATTGTGTACGCCGATATAATTAACGCGATGTGAACACACAACCGCCGGCTTATGCCACGCAAAAGCCGTTTCAATGTCCTTCAAACAGCTGTCCACCCAGTCCTTTTGCCCCTCCCAGGGCTCAAAAAAGCAATTACGCACCAGATAATATTGGTGGTGTAGGTTCTTTTGTCCCAGCCAATGAAAAACCCGCTTGCTTTTTCCAAAACCCAGAGGTTCCCGATGAATTTTGGGCGTAGAAAGGAAGCGAATGCCATTATCGGCGACCACTTTTTCCAGTGAACGACTAAAGGGGCCATTGGGGGGGACAAAGAAAGTAGCTTGATAGCCAAAAATCTCATAAAACAAGGATAAGCCCTCCTCTATAGCTTCAGACTGCAGCTCTAAATCACCGCTCTCGTAAAAATCAAAAGCCGCCTGAAAAGAGATAACTGCCTTGTGGCCATTCTTTCTTGCAAAGCCCCATAACCCTTTCTCAAAAGCCAAATGCGTATCCCTGTCTCCTCTTTGCAAAGCGCGCATCCATTCAGCCACATTCAAATGCTCACGACCATGAAACTGGGGCACAAATACACTGCGCCTAAAACCTTCCAACCACAGCATAAAAGAGTCATCATTAGCATAATAGCGATTAAGCGTATGGGTAAAAGGCTCATAAAAATATTTGGTAAAATGATGCGCCTTAATCTTTTGAAAATCAGGATTGGCGACCACACAAACGGCTGTCATTACACAGGACTTACCGTGTTTGTCACTGAACGATGAAAGCGTATCAAACAAAGCACTTAAATCCTCAGGTGATGCCAGTGTATCCAAAGAGTTATAGCTCTTACCTCTGCTCCCATTCACATGAACGCCTGCATTTTGCAGATGATGAAAAACATTCAAAGAAGGCATGCGCACACTGCCCCAATCATCTGATTCAATGACCAGAATTTTACGAGGGGTTCTCCAACCCGGCATATTACTAAGGTGGCGCAGCAGGCGCAATTTGGCAGAAGACAAACTCATTGGATTAACCCTTTCTTAAAATCAGCTAACAACCTATCAACCTATTGACCTAACAACCTATTGACCTAACAACCTATCAACCTATTGATCCCGCTTCGCGGGACTGCGCTTCGCTTGCCTCTCAACCTATTAGAATTAAGCAGCTTAAGAAAAAAAGCCTTCATTACCTCCGAATGATTTTTATAACAAAACTCCTTGTAAGCCAACTGCCTGCCCGCCTCGCCAATTTGAGCAGCCACTTCCGGATGCTTAATCACGAAAACGATTCGCTCAGCCATAGCAGCTGCATCATTTTCCGGCACCACAAAGGCCGTTTCCATATCCTTAACGTATCTGCTCATCTCTCCTGTTGAGGCAACCACCGTGGGAATACCATCGGCCAAATACTCCCCCCATTTGGTAGGAAAGTTATAATCGTTCTGCCAGTTGGAAGGTTTATTAACAATGGCTAAAGATGATTGACGCCGTAAACTGTTCAGCTCCTCATGGGGCAAATACCCGGTAAAACAAATACTGGTAGCCAGCTTATGGCCATTCATAAGTTGTTCAAGATTTAAAGAAAGCGAAGGATGCATCTTTCTTTCAGTGAGATAAAACTTCAGGTGACCGTCCAATGCTTTATGCGCCATGGCAAAAGCATTAAACACAGCCATCATTCCGTCTTTGGTCTCACTTAACGCACCTGAATGCAGCAGATAAGGGACATCCGGCGATGGAACGGCTTCCTTATAGGTTATGGCATCATTTACCAAAATGGGCACATAAACGATCTGGGCCCTACTTTTCTTATAGCTAGCGACCAGATTCTCCAACTTCCGGGAGATGACAACAAACCCATCCACAAATCTGAAGGTTGTGTTGAGCATCAGCCATCGTCTTACCTTTCGAATAAAAACCGGATCCAAACGACCGCCTTCAGGCGCATAAGGGTTTTCATTGACCTCCATCACCATGCGCGCTCCCGC
>NZ_BAZW01000057.1 GCF_000974365.1 Geofilum rubicundum JCM 15548 | reverse complement strand
TAGAAAGGGTAGAAAGGGTAGAAAGGGTAGATGGGGTAGGAAGGGTTGGATGGGTTGATGGGTCATTAGGTTGGGAGGCGAAGTGGAACGAAGTCCCGCAAAGCGGGATCGATAGGTCAAGAGGCCATTAGGTTGATAGATTATTAGGATGGTTGGAGCGGGAATGGAGTTGTGTTTTTTTGAGGATGAAAAAAGATGAAGGAATAATTGTGTTAGAAAAGAGTATTCACAATGTTTGATGAATGGAAACAATCCACTATTTTAGTGGTTTGATGTGGATTAAGCTATGACAGTAGACCCCCAATATAACGAAGATCAGGATGCGAAGCGCCAGTTGGATGAGATTCTGAAGAACTGCACCCGTTGCCAGTCGGCCGAAGATCACCGGCTCATCATCAAGGCCTTTGAACTGTCGATGGAAGCCCATAAGGGTGTCCGGCGCAGATCGGGCGAGTTGTATATTATGCACCCGCTGGCTGTGGCGCGCATTGTAGGTGAGGAGATAGGACTTGGTGCCAAGGGTATTGCAGCGGCTTTGCTGCACGATGTAGTGGAAGATACCGATTATACGGTGGACGATCTTACAGCTATTTTTGGTGAAAAAATAGCTGGTATTGTGGATGGGCTGACCAAGTTAGAGGGGGCTTTTGACCAGACAAAGTCCAAGCAGGCGGATAATTTCAGGAAGCTGCTCCTGACCATGGTGGAGGATGTGCGGGTGATATTGATCAAGCTGGCCGATCGGCTGCATAATATGCGTACGCTCGACAGTATGCCCGATCATAAAAAGTATAAAATTGCGGGTGAAACTCTGTTTATATATGCACCGCTGGCTCATCGTCTGGGGCTTTACGCCATAAAAACGGAGTTGGAGGATTTAAGTCTCAAGTACGAGCACCCATCTGTTTACTTTGATATTTCAGAAAAACTCAAGGACTATCGCACCCGCAACGATCAAATACTGACCCGCTTTTCATTGCCCATCATCGATCGTTTGAGTCATGAGGGTTTTGAATTCGACATTAAAGGACGACCTAAGTCGGTCTTTTCCATCTGGAATAAGATGCAGAAGAAGTCGGTCCCCTTCGATGAAATCTATGATTTGCTGGCCTTGCGCATCGTCTTTAAAGCCAAGCCCGGCATTCCGGAAAAAACGCAGTGCTGGAGCATCTATTCCCTCATCACCGATGTGTATAAACCAAAGCCGGACCGTTTGAGAGATTGGGTAAGTGTGCCAAAGGCGAATGGTTACGAGGCTTTGCATGCCACTTTTATGGGGCCGGATGGCAAATGGGTCGAGATTCAGATCAGGAGTGAGCGCATGGATGAAATTGCCGAGCGGGGTTTTGCGGCGCACTGGAAGTATAAGGGACAGCAGGATAAGGATACGGAACTGGACAATTGGCTCAAGCAAATACGTGAGGTGCTGGACAATCCGGATGTGGACTCTCTGGAATTTCTGGATGATTTTAAGCTGAATTTGTTCAGTGCCGAGATGATGATTTTTACCCCCAAAGGAGATGTGAAAGTCATGCCCAAAGGCGCTACTACGCTTGATTTGGCCTTTGAGATTCATACCAACATTGGTTATAAATGTATAGGTGCTAAAGTCAATTACAAGTTGGTGCCCTTGAGTCACGAGTTGAAAAGTGGTGATCAGGTGGAAATTCTGACTTCCGAGAAACAAACACCCAAGTATGAGTGGCTCAATTACGTGACCACGGCCAAAGCCAAGTCGCGCATCAAGGAGGCTTTTAAAAAGGAGCGAAAGGCCATGGTTCAGAAAGGGGAGGTGATGCTGGAAGAAGCCCTGAACCAGAAAAGGCTGACCACCAATGCTAAAATTCTCAAGAAATTACAGAGTTTTTATAATTTTCCCAATAAAGAGGAGCTCTACTATAAAATAGGCAAGAAGATTATTCGCTGGATAATCTTCCAAAAATATTGAGCGACAAAACGTCCAATAAATGGGTGCGCTACTGGCGTTTGTCCTTTGGTAAAAAACAGAGTGATGGTCCGGTGAAAGGCACTGGTGCCATTAAATCCATTAAAAAAGGTTCGAAGCCCACCGAAATGGTTGTGTCGGACGACATGGCGGATGAGGAATACATGATTGCTTCCTGTTGTAATCCCATTCCCGGCGATGATTTGGTGGGCTATGTGGACGATAATAACAAGTTGATCTTACACAGTCGCAAATGTCCGGTGGCCATTCGTCTGATGTCGAGTCACGGCAACAAGATCGTCTCCGCCAGCTGGGAGAGCCATAAAATTCTCTCTTTTTTGGCCCTGATCAACCTCTCTGGTATTGATTCCATTGGTATTGTGAGTAAGATTACCAAAGTCATTTCAGAGGACCAGAACGTGAATATGCGATCGATTCATTTCGACAGCCACGATGGCATTTTCGAGGGTGTCATCTATCTTTATATACACAACACCGAGGATTTAAATAATCTGATTTTCAATATTGCCAAAATTAAAGGCGTGCACAATGTCACCCGTCAGGAGCGTATCAAAGGGGGATTGGCCGGTGGCGCCTAAGCGACAACCGAGTAGTTTTTGCGGATAGATTAAATTTATCAACTTCTTATAGGTAAATGCCGTTTTGTTAATTGAATAAATTTAGTAAATTGCAGCGATCTGTTTTTAATCGGATTAAATATGGATAAGATAAAAACCAAAGATGCTGTAAAGCAATTGTTCACTGAATATCTTCAAAACAACGGTCACCGAAAAACACCGGAACGATACGCTATTCTGGATGAGATATATTCGCGCGATGGTCATTTCGATATCGAATCGCTCTATATTTTCATGAAGAATAAAAATTACCGGGTGAGTCGCGCTACCCTCTACAACACCATCGACCTTTTGCTCGATTGTAAGTTGGTTATCAAACATCAGTTTGGTAAAAACATTGCCCAGTTCGAGAAGGCCTTTGAGTCGAAGCAGCACGATCACCTCATTTGTATCCAATGTGGTGATGTGACGGAATTTTGCGATCCTTCGGTGCAGCTCGTGCTGAACAATGCCGCCAAGGTGATGGATTTTCAGGTATCCCACCACTCTCTTTATATTTATGGCATTTGCAGTGCCTGTAATGCCAAAAAGGCGTAAGGCGGTAAAGGAGATAGTTCCGTGGGAGTGCGGTTTTCGAGAAAGGAACCAGATGTCTAAATCTCTGCGACAATAGCCGGTTGCCAGTCTATTGAAGAAATTTAATTTCGGAATTGTACCGTTATCCGATTTAAATTAACTAATTTTACACATCGGAAAGTCATCCCTCTGGGGAGTGGTTTTCCGGTTTTTTTTTGTTTTACAGTTTGGTTAAGCCATTGGGTAAATAATAAATTGTGCCAATGGTTTTTATCGATCATGAATATCACCATATAATCGTATAAAATGAAGGTAGATGTTTTATTAGGTTTACAGTGGGGCGATGAAGGCAAAGGTAAAGTTGTTGACGTATTAACCCCAAAATACGATGTTATCACTCGCTTTCAGGGTGGACCCAATGCGGGACACACTCTGGAGTTTGACAACAAAAAATTCGTATTGCACAATATTCCCTCCGGTGTTTTTCATGCCGATAAAATCAACGTGATAGGTAATGGCGTGGTGCTCGATCCCATCACCTTTAAAAAGGAGGTAGATGGCCTGTTGGCCAAAGGGACCAACCTGCACAATAATCTGTATATCTCGAAAAAAGCCCACCTTATTTTACCCACGCATCGCTTGCTCGATGCAGCTTCTGAAGCATCTAAAGGAGCCACCAAAATTGGGTCCACGCTGAAAGGTATTGGTCCCACCTATATGGACAAGACCGGTCGTAACGGACTGCGTGTGGGTGATATTCTGCACAATTTTGAAGAAAAGTATGCCGATCTTAAAGCCAAGCATCTGCGTTTGCTGGAGATGTACGACTTTGAATACAATCTGGATGAGTTTGAGGCCGGACTGATGGAGAGCATCGAAGCCCTGCGTCAGTTTAAACTGATCGATAGTGAGCATGAGCTCAACCGTTACATGCGGGAAGGCAAAAGTCTGCTGGCCGAAGGGGCCCAAGGTACTTTGCTGGACATTGACTTCGGATCTTATCCCTTTGTGACTTCTTCCAACACCGTTTGTGCCGGCGCCTGTACCGGAATGGGTATCGCCCCGGGAAACATCGGTGAGGTTTTTGGTATTTTTAAGGCCTATTGCACCAGGGTGGGGTCAGGCCCATTTCCCACTGAACTCTTTGATGAGGTTGGTGAGAATCTGCGCAAAAATGGCAATGAATTTGGCTCCACTACCGGTCGCCCGCGCCGCTGCGGATGGATCGACCTGGTCGCCTTGAAATACAGCGTCATGATCAATGGTGTAACGCAGCTCATCATGATGAAGAGCGATGTTTTGAGCGATCAGGCCATCATCAAGGTCGCCACCGCCTACAAAATGGGCGATGAAGTCACTGAAGAATTCCCCTACGAACTGCCCGATAATCTGGAGCCTGTTTATACCGAATTACCCGGTTGGAAGTGCGACCTGACCAACGTGCGTTCAGAAGATGAATTCCCTGAAGAACTTAATTTCTATATTGAGTTTCTGGAGCGTGAACTGGGCGTACCCATCACCATCATTTCGGTGGGACCCGACCGGGAGCAAACCATCATCCGACAATAAACAAGAGATTCTTTTATAGGCAAAACCCCGGAGCAGTGCTTCGGGGTTTTGTGTCAAATAAAGCTAAGCACAATGATTGGGTGCTTTGTTTTTAATGTTATTAAGAACCTCTTTCTTTAGAATTCTCTCCTCTTCAATATCATAATCATTTTGCAGCCCCAGCCAAAATTTGGCAGAAGTACCAAAATAGGAAGCAAAGCGCAGAGCAGTGTCCGCAGTAATTCTGCGATTTCCTTTAATTATTTGAGAAATTCTTGTTTGAGGTATGGCCGTGTCTTTAGCTAATTTATAGGCGGAAATTTTAAATGCCTTTAAAAACTCTTCAAGCAAAATCTCTCCGGGATGAATATTTGGTAGTCTTTCCATTTTTATTCCTCCATGATCCAAAAGAATTAATCATGGTTTTGGGTTAAAGTTACTGTCGTCAAAGGTAAGTAGTTTGGGCTTGATTGTCAAAATTCTTTTTGGATTTTTTTTGTTATTGTTAATTACAGTTGTTTTTTAAATCAGGATGAGTTAATTTTGATGCCATCTAGATTAATTCTGTATTGAATTGTTATACAATACTTAGTGGATTTATTTTAAAACTTACTTGCTTGTAAGTATTGATTTTTATGTTAACCCTAATTCCTTATCCATGTTTGGACACAAATGTTTTTTACGCGTTGGCCAGTTAGATGACTCTAGTATCAGTGGCCTGTATCGCGACAGTTATGAATTACTATCCTGCAATTATGCTTTTGCCCAGGGAACGGATCGAAACGGTAAGCCCCAGACCGATGTAAAAGGAGGAACCATCGATGTGGTTTACCCCAATGTCCCCCCTACAGAGTTGATAAGATGGATGCTCAAATCCGGAAAGCTTGAAAACGGCGCTCTTGTTATTTGTGATGCTAACGACATTCCCTTACAAAAGATTTTGTTTGAAGATGGCGCTTGTGTTGCACTTAATGTGGATTATTCTCAGCAAGGAGCATCTTTTACCTCAACTTCAATGACCATCCAGGTCAACAAAATTAAGATCGGCGAGGTACAATTAGAAAATCGTTGGGTAAAGTAATTTTAAAAAGAAACAGTTATGTTTGGATTTCCGCAAATAGACAGTGATTATACCGTTTGGCTTCAGCTGGATGGCAAAGAATTTGAATTGGATAATTTCAATATTGGTTTTGGCCAGGCGGTGGACCACAAAGGACAGCCTCAGGATGAAGTCAGAGGGGGTTTACTTCGGGGCACCTTTTTGGAGACTGTCCCCGATAATGTGTTCCACTGGGCCATGAAGAATACAGCTAAAGAAGGCAGTGTGGTGTTTAAAGTCAAATCAGGAAGTTCACCTTTCAAGGTGGACTTTATGAATGCCTACTGCATCGGATTTAAGCAGCAGATTGATTCTGTGGGTGGAGGGGTAACCTCGGTCATAACCATTTCTCCTGACGAGTTGAGGATTAACGATATAAGTTTGATAACCATTGGTAAAAAAATAGCCCATGCCCAGATATATTTCTGAAGAGGATTTCACCCATCTCCGCAATCATAAGATTCTTTATGAAGGCTATGTGATTGGGGTTGGTTATGCCTATAAGAATACCATTGATCCAGGCAAGTTCAGCAATCATGGAATTAAGTGTAACCTCGCATCTCTTGAAGCACAGTTTGTAGATGTTTCTCAGGAAGCCTACAACAGAAGCTTTTTGCAAACGGAAACTGAGACCAGACAATCCAGTACCCATGTCGAACCTCATTGGAAGGAGAAGCTGTCCAACTACCCGCATTACAGTGTAAGTGGCGATAAAGAGGCTTCCGATGAGGATAGGGAAGTGAGCCTCTTAATAGCCTTTTTGAAGGCCGTTAGCAGGATTAAACTGTCAGGATCTGGCGACCATGTTGGTGATGGTCGCTTGTTTTCTCAAGGCACATTTCTGACCCTAACCTCCAAAAATGGCGGTTTTGGACCGCCCATTCACTCCGGCGGAAATATCAAAATCATTTATGTAGATGCTGATAGATTACCAGGTTTACTTGGCTTAGCCAGAGGTCGCGGAGCAACCCGCTATAAGTCGCGGAATGTGCCAAAAACCAGTCGTTTAGCTAAAGCAGTTGAGGCCATAGGTGAACAAATGGAAAACCTAATAGATACTGGTACTTTGCTTAATGCCCAGACCTCCGTTCAGCAAGCCCTCATGACCGAAATAAAAGCCGGTGACCGTTTTTTCAACAATGATACCGATTCTGCTTTAATTAGGGAGAAGGATGCCTGGGAGATGGCGGGAAGAGTCCGTGCCGACACAATTTATTTTCATGCCAAACGAACTCCTTCATATTGGGCAGATGGAGATCGGGCATATTCAAAAGGAGAAATTATGGGAGTAACAATTAAGTATGGTGTTAGAGAGGATGGCTGGTGTGATTCATTAAAACACATTAGGTATTAAATATATTACTTTATGATAATTAAATAACATAAAAGATGCCAGTTATTCGAACAATGATAAGGTTTACAATATTTCGGGACATAGTAACAAGAAATATATTTTTGTTTTTCTGGGTACTTGCATTTTTTATCGGAGGAGCCTCTTGTTTGAATAGCTCGCACAAAGAACTTGTCCGTAAGCATGAAGTATTGCATGTTGTTTTGTCGGACGTCCTTAATTTTCAAGCAAGGTCGGTTATTATCGATAATGATACCATAAGAATTGCTGAAATTGCATTATTGTCCAATTCTTTTTCAGATCTTAATCTTGATAGTGCTGGTATATTATCAATCTTCAGCTATAATACACCCCCATTAAGTCATTCCTTTTTTAATGAAAATAAAATTGGCCTCTACAGCCAAATCAGCAGCCTTAAAACTACTGTTTGGGACTTGTCTTTAGTAAATGAGAATGTCCGGATCTTAGATTTTGAGGAAGTTCTTGCCAGTAATGCTTCCCGAAGCGATCTAATGTTGATTGCCAAAAACAGACACAAGATGAGTGTTTTATACATTAGCGAGCCTGTTTTTAATAAGGTGGGAGATGTACTTGTTTCAGCAAAAATATTTACCGCTAGGCATAATATTGATAGGTGTTATTTGCTAAAAAGGAACGGTGGTGCTTATGTCATCAATGAGGAGTCAACTATCGTTTCACGCATTCATCAGGAAATAGAAGATGACGTTATTAAAGAATATGAGTTATTTCTAGGGCAGTATGACTTGTAAATTTAATAGTTTTGTAAGTTTGATATTGGTATTGATCTGTCTATTCCTAGGGTGCAGATTGTTTTCGGTACAAATTGAGCTAAAAGCATATTTACAAGAAGAGAGAGGGAATGTGGGCTATAAGCCTGTTGTTGTAGAAAGAAGTAATGTTCTAAGTATGGGAGAGGAGTATATTGCAAATATTTACCTTGTAAGGGTTGAACCGGATAACCTTCCTCAAGTTATTGTTTGCGACTCCGTTCCCGTTGAGGGTTTTAATCTTGGGATGTTGCAGGACACTCTTCCATTTATTTCAGAATTTCAGACTCATGAATATCGTTATTTACCTAAAAGAATTGGTGAGCATAGTTGGGCCGGAGTCCTAATTAATCCTAAAGATAGCCTCCAATATTTTTTCCAAGGCAGCTACACCGTTGAATAGCGAATTTTCCACACTTATTCATTTTTTATTCCACTATCGTTACTAAAACAACTAGATTTTTTGGAGTTAAATAAAACGAGATGGGCCATTTTGTTTTCATAGCAGTTATTTGGATTCATGAATTAACAAACATTTTCGCAAGACAAGCCTGATAAATACCTTAACAACTATCATCAATCAGAATACCTATTTTTAGGGATTGTGAGCATCCTGTCTGCCCAATACCTTTGTCAACTTTGAAAAGGATAAGGACATTAAAAGAATAGACTTTGGGAAAACAGTTGTTATGGTTGGGGCAGGTGGTCGCTTTTTGGGTGTTGGTTTTTTCTTACTCAACGGTTAGCGGACAAGAGAGTATGGCTGCGGTTATTAGCGGTACGGTTACTTCTACCTCTGGTGAAAGACTTCCAGGTGTGACCTTGATAGTATCCGGATTGAACTGGGGCACTGTAACAGACGCGCAGGGCGCGTTTGAATTTAAGGATGTTCCTGGTGGCACTTATGGGTTGCAGGCCAGTTCCATGGGGTATGAGACCATACGTAAATCCCTCGAGGTTTCTGAAAGGATCGTAAAGCTTGACCTGGTACTTCGGGAGACTTCCTACACGATGGATGACGTGGTGGTGAAGGGAAAGTCGGCCACCCGACTGGTTACCGAACAGGCCTATCAGGTTTCATCTGTGTCTGCCAAAGATTTATTCAACAGTACCGCTGATGCCAAAGCCGTTATGAATCGGATTTCCGGGGTGAGAATTCGTGAAGAGGGGGGCTTGGGTTCCAATATGGATTTTACCCTCAATGGATTTTCGGGCGAACAGGTGAAGTTTTTTATGGATGGCATTCCTATGGATAACTTCGGAGCTTCCCTGGGCTTGAGCGATCTGCCCGTGAATATGATTGAAAGGGTGGATGTGTATAAGGGCGTTGTTCCTGTTTGGCTGGGGACGGATGCGCTGGGCGGGGCTGTAAATATTGTGACCAGTCGAAAAAGTAACTATCTGGATGCCTCCTACTCCTATGGTTCGTTCAACACGCAAAGGGCTTCTGTTAACGGCGCCCACACCAATTCTGAAACAGGCTTTACGGTAAGAGGCCATGCTTTTTATAATTATTCTGACAATAATTATGAGGTGCTGGCTGAAATTGTTGAGAACAATACCGTTGTAGATACCACCGAAGTGGAACGCTTTCACGACAGGTACCGATCGGGCACGGTGAAGATAGAGTCGGGCTTTGTCAATAAAGGATGGGCCGATATTTTTCTGCTGGGATTACTCACCACATTTAGTGATAAGGAGGTGCAGCATGGCGCTACCATGAGTACGGTTTATGGTGGAATTGTTCAGAACAGTCGGTCCCTCATACCAACCTTACGCTTCAACAAAAAGAATTGGCTGGAGGGGGGATTGGATGTCAGTCTCTACAGTGCCCTCAATTTTGGGGAATCACAGGTGGTCGATACTTTGAGCGGCGTGAGGTATAACTGGCTGGGCGAACGGTCGGTCTCCCGCACCAATGATGGTCAGGTGTCGGATGATGGCGAATTTTTAAAAACCAACAGCACCTTAGATGAAGATGAATTCACCAGTCAGCTAAACGCCGGCTATGCCATCAGTCCCCAAAGTTCCATGGCCGTGAATTATGCGGTCAATTACTTTCGACGCCAGGCTTTTGATATTGAGAATCCGGATAATATCGATAATAAATACCCCAAATCGCTTTTGAAGCAAGTGGTGGGCGTGGCCTATAAACTGGATTTGGGTAGTAGATTAAGCACGACGCTTTTCGGAAAGTTTTTTGCTTTGCATGCCTCTACTTCAAAAGAGTTTGATTTTGCCCTGGAGACCCAACGGGTGGAAGCGGTGGAAAGCAATAAGCAAGAATTTGGGTATGGGTTGGCCACTACGTATGATTTATTGTCTGATCTTCAGGTGAAAGCGTCATACGAGCGCACCAACCGCATGCCCATGCCCCTTGAGCTTTTTGGGGATGGCCTGTTTGTGGGTGCCAACCCGGATCTGGGACCTGAGCGAAGCCATAATGTGAATGTCGGACTGGGATATCGGCTCGACCGATATCCCAAACACCAGCTGGAAGTGGGGAGTAGCTTTGTTTATCGCAAAGCCTATGATTTAATCTATACAGTGGTGACCGTTTCCAGTCCCGTGACCCATTACGACAACCTGAGTTCCACCAGAGTGTATGGACTGGAAGGTCATTTTAAGTACCAATGGAACAATCAATTTCATGTGGGGGGTAATGTTACCTATCAGGATATCAGGGACCAGGCGGAGCGCATTTACAACAGCTCATATACCGGTACCGGCTGGCAGAAAAATTACCACTATGGTTTTCGTCTGCCCAATAAGCCCTTTTTCTTTTGGAATGCCAACGCAGGTATGAACCTAAAAGCCCCGGTCATGCCCGGGGCAACTTTAAATGTGAACTACTTCCTCAATTACGTAGAGAAGTATTTCCTAACGTGGGCCGAATTGGGATCTTCCAATGATAAATATGTGATTCCCCGGCAAATATCCCATGATTTGGAATTGGGATATAGCTGGCAGAATGCCCGCTATAACCTGTCGGTGGCCTGCAATAATCTGCTGGATGCCCGATTGTATGATAAGTATTATCTGCAAAAACCCGGTCGCTCCTTTAGTATCAAATTAAGATATGCCATTTAAAAATATTTATTAATCATTAAACATCAACCAATGAAAAAGTTCAAAAAGTTTTCTTTATTGCTGATAAGCAGTCTCCTCTTTGGCGGGAGCTTACTTTTATCTTCGTGCAGCGAAGATGATAACAAAACAGATGAATTTCAGGGAGAGGATGCCTTTGCCCTTTCGCTGGCCTACCAGGGAACCGATGGTAATTTTACTTACTACACCGTCAAATTTGAAGACGTGATGAGCGGGAGCCTTTCCGCTTTTGGTAAGGGCATTGATCAACTGGGGTATTTCACCTATAATCAGATAGGCGACAAGATTTACAGTATTGGGGGCATGGGGACCAATAGCCTGATAGGATTGGAAAACGATGCAAATGGCGATTTGTATGAGACAGGCGGTATTTCCTCTTTTGATAACAGTCTGAACGATGTGGTGGAAACCGAAGACGGAAAGCTGTTGGGTGTGGAAATCTCCTCCACCTCAGATGTGGTGGTTTTGCATACCTTAGATGCTGCCAGTCTCACTGTGAACGCCACAAGTACCACCGCTGTCTCTAATCTCACCAGCGCCAGCGGCCCTTCCTTTTCGGGTATGGTTCAGAGTGGCAACTACGTTTACCTGAGCTACTATATCAGCGATCCGGCCACCTACGCCACCAACCATACCGATGTGGCACAGGTAGCTGTATTTTCCTATCCCGAACTGGAATTTGTTAAAATAATAGAGGATACACGAACCGGCCCCATTGGTGGATTTGGCACCCATTCCGGATTGATTAAAGATGAGTCGGGCAACGTCTATGCCCTGTCGCATTCAAACCCTGCCAACGGATTCAGCCAGTTTACCAAAGAAGCTGCCATCCTTCGCATCAACAGCGGAGCAACGGAATTTGATCCGGACTATTTCTTTGCTTTTGACGAGGTCGCAGAGGGAAAAACAACGGCCCACCTTCTTTATCTGGGTAATGGAAAAGTATTGGCTGAAATGAATATGAAAGCCAGAGCCGACCAGTCCACCTGGTCGGACAGCCCCCTGAAGCCAGCAATCCTCGACCTTAATGTCCAGACCATCGATTACATCGATGAGGTGCCGGAACATTCAGGCCTGGGAAGAAAACTGGCTTCAACGGCCTTGCATGATGGAAATTATGTTTATATGTGTATTCCTGAGGATGTGAGTCTCTATGTGTATAGAATCAATCTGCAGGATTATACGGCCGTAAAAGGCGCCGAAGTGGAAGCCAATTTTGTGGCCGGTTTTTTTAAATTATAAAGAATAAATAGCGATATGGGGATTTGGAAAAGCAGAATTAAACCAATCATTTATTGGTTGCATCTTTGGCTGGGATTATTTTCGGGCCTGATCCTATTTGTGGTGAGCATTACCGGGGCACTCTCTGTATTTGAGCAGGAGATAAAAGACCTCATGGAGCCATGGCGTTTTGTAGAAGCGCAGGACCAAAGTTTTGCTCCACCCAGTCAACTCCTGGATACCGCCGCCCGTTATGTCCCCGGACAGGCCGCCACCGGTCTGACCTACGAAGACAAGGAAGGCGCAGCCGCCGTTGGCTTTTGGTCGCAGGAAGGTGCCAACAACGTCTTTAGCGTTGTTTTTCTGAATCCCTATACCGCTGAGTTTATCAGGAAAGACACCCATTTTGCCGAAGGGACGTTCGATTTTTTTCATTTCATCATGGACGGTCACCGTGCCTTATGGTTGCCCTACGAGATTGGCCAGCCCATTGTAGGCATTGGTTCATTGATTTTCCTGTTTTTGCTACTGTCCGGTCTCATCATGTGGTGGCCCAAATCCTGGCGCAAGTCCGAGTCCAAACGCGCCTTTAAGATAAAATGGAAGGGCAGCTTCAAACGCCTCAACCACGATCTTCACAACGTATTGGGCTTTTACGTTTTGGTATTTGCCCTGGTCATTGTGGTCACCGGACTGGTGTGGAGTTTCGACTGGTTTGGCAAGGCGGTTTATTACATGACTTCCGGCGGGAAAAGCAAGACCGAACATGTTCATCCACATTCGGATGTGGCCCATAAACACCTGGCCAACAACGACACAATCCCCGCCATCGATCGCGCCTTTTACAAAGCCTTTGAAGTGGAGCCCAACCCACAGCGCATTTACATGACGCCCACCCTGACAGAAGAGGACGCTTCCATCGAAATTGTGTTTTTCAAATACCAGGGGAAATTTTACCACCACAACACCTATTTTTTCGACCGCTACACCTTAGAGCCCTTACGGGTAGAGAACGATCGCTACGATGAAGCCGATTTTGGACACCGTCTCGCCGAAATGAATTACGACTTGCACACCGGGCGCATTTTGGGCCTTCCCGGAAAAATCCTGGCCTTTTTGGTCAGTTTAATCCTCGCCAGTCTGCCCGTCACCGGCTTTTTGATTTGGTACCAAAAACAGCGAAAGAAAAAGAAGCAGCGACAATCCTTATTGGAGCAATTACATTCGTAGGTGCAATATGATTAAGAGCTTGAAAGCCTCGTGAACCATTAAAGCGTTCACGGGGCTTTTTGTTCCCTTCTCAATTCCCTTTGTTGAACATTCTGTAGAGTTTCGAGGCTATGCGCCCCAGCAGCCAGAGTCCCGGTCCCGTAATCCCACAGGTATAAGCCAGTGCCCGACCCGGCCACCGGGTCGCCCATCTGGCCAGCCACCACCTCGATTGCACCACCTTCTCCACCACCCCTTTTACCCTGCCAAAAGGAAGGGGCGGATCCACCAGTCGGTTCCCATCGCCATAGGTTTGCAGATTGCCATCCGACTTCCGCACCAGACGGTGCGCCACCCAAATGTCATTCCGCTCAAACACCACAATGTCTCCTTTGCACAGAGCCTCATAAGTCACCGGCTTCACCAGCACCACATCCCCCTTCATCAAAAGCGGAAACATACTCATGCCCCGCACCGACACCTGCACGGGTTGTCCCTTCGACAGCAAGTCGTCCAATACGGAGAGATATTTATCCGGTGATAGTTGCGCCATGGTTTTTAAATGTGCGAAAATTGGCAATGAAATAGTCGATAATAATAGACAAAATACTTCAACATAAATAATCCTTTAAAATATTTTTGCAAAAAAGATGGAGTTGATTGATGGTTCAATTATTCTTCAAACCAGATCAATTTAGAGCACGCTGGTGTGTTACTGTTTAGTAATCGCTCTCTTCTTCTGAGTCTGTTTTGGAACACTCGGTTTATTTTAATGATTGCTTCAAGAAGGTACAGAGTGTCATGTTATTAATCTTGAAGTGTTGAACAAAATATCTGATAGGCTGTTTAGGAGGGGTTGTAAAATTATTTTGTTAGGAAGTTGCTCCAGAGGAGGCTCGCTGAGCTGAAAAAAAGTTCATCACAAAATTCAGGCCATTGGTCAATATTTTGTTGACATTACCGTTTTTAGTCGCAACCAAAAACGGGAAGCCTGCGTACAAAACCTTAACAGCCCGAATTAAGAAGTAAATTGGCTTGGGAATGAATTGAAACAAAAAAGTGTCTGGAGAGAGATATTGAGAGTTAAGAATACACAAAACGTTTCGTATGAAGAAGATATACATCGTGAAGTTGAGTTCGTTTATAGTGCTGAGCTGTTTCTTTTATAACAGTTCCTTTGCAAATTATATAAGCAAGGCCAATTTTGAAGGTGATTACGAGAATCCTTCAGCTTGGAATACAGATCAATGGCCCAACAGACCACCCTCCATGGATGGTAATGTAAGCGATGCCGCACTGGACATATCTAAAGGTGCCATAATAACAAGAAATGGCGATTTTAATCCAGTAACGGTTACTGTGAAAGGGACGTTTATTGTAGATGGAAACTACACCAACAATCAATGGGGAGGTGTTACCATTGAGAAGGATGGTAAGCTTGAAATTTTCGGAGACCTAATTGGTTCTGCCGGTATAACTGTTAAAAAGGGGGGTGTTTTGCTTGTTCATGGAAACCTTTCTTCAACGGGATCAGGAATAACTTCTCATGGAGACATAATCGTTGTTGGTAATTTTAGTACTTCTTCTAATACAACCGTGCAAAACAATGGTAATTTGATTGTTGGCGGGGACTTTACCCATGATGGAGGCGGATTTAGTATTAATGGAAATGCAAATGATACAAAAGTTTACATTTTGAATCCAGATGCAGTGGTTACCGGCCCGGATTGGTCCGTAATTCAAAATCCGGAAATGGTTGGGGATTTGGAGGACTTTCAGGCTGATGAGCCAAATTCTCCACTGGGCGATATTGTAAATGAGGTGGTAGTTTCTGTTGTTTTAGGATTACAATGGAAAACTGATATTGATAATAATTCCTGGCGTATTGCTACGAACTGGTCAGGAAACAAAGTCCCAGTTGCAACTTCCAACGTTAGAATCAAAAGTTCGGAATTTTATCCAGTCATTTTAGCCACGGATGAACTTGTAGAAGTCAAAAATCTTATCATTGAGGAAGGCGCTTCACTGACCCTTGCCCCAGGTGCTCAACTTACAGTTAATGGGAAGCTAACCGTAAAAGTCGGAGGTCGACTTTTGCTGGAGCATGAATACGGAGAGGGGAAAATGGCTTCTTTGATCACCAAGGGTGAAGTGGAAGGCGAAGTAGAAACTAAGCTTACTTTACCGCAAAATCAGTGGTTTTATATTGGTAGTTCCAGAAAAGAAGCGGTATTTAGCGATTTTGGGGCCGGCAACGATGGCGTGATTATTAATGTCTATAGGGCCGGAAATTGGTGGGGCATTAAATCGGGGCTTGCCGCTCGTTCCTTGCGCCCTATAGAAGGAATAACAACTAATTATCTGCCTGCCGAAGGTGATCAAGACCGGGTTATTACCTATACCGGGGAGCTTAATAATGTGGCTGTTAGTCGCACCTTTGACGAGTCCGGTTATCATTTGATGGCAAATCCCTATCCCTCATTTATTGATTGGAAGATACGGAGGCTTTTGAAAGACCAGCGGTTGATGGAACCATGTGGTATCGAAGTAAAATAGGTGAAGAAATGGTTTTTGTCACCTATAACCGTAATGCTCCCAGATTTGCAAAGGTCGCGTTGGCGCCCTTTGACAATATGTCTCTTGAAATAGAAAAAGAATTTTCTTTGATTCCTCCTATGCAAGCTGTTTGGGTCAATGCGCTTGAAGCTGGCGCCACTTTAACCGTATTGCCTTCCGCACGAACCCATGGAGAAGCCAAGTCTAAACTTAAGCGTTCAGGTTCCGGCTCAACCGCTGATGTTTTAAGAATTCAAACGGAAAACAAGCACGCGCGTGATGGTGCTGTGTTGTATTTTTCTGATGATGCGGATCATGCCTTTGATAAAGGAGATTCTGAAAAGTATTTTAATGATTCGAAGAATGTTTCTGAGATTTATACACGTGTTGGTGATCGTGCCTTAGCCATCAATGGGATGCCCATGCTTTTAGAAGATATGAAAATGATTCCTTTAATTATCCGAAACAATGAGGAAGGGGAGGTTTTGTTGAAATTTGATTTAAGCTACTTCACGGGTCAGCATACCATTTATTTAGAGGACCGGGAGACGGGAGCTTTTGTGAATTTGTTTCATGAGAATGAATACAGTTATTCTGTTACGAGAACCGGAGAGGTGGATGATCGCTTTGTTCTGCATTTTTATAAAGTTTCTACTGATTTAGAAACCCCGGGGGAGGATGAAATGGATGCCGGTAATGAAATTAAAATTAAAAGTATAGCCGACAAAGTATTGGTGAGTATGTCTCCGGAATTGTTAGGCACAGGCAATGCTTATGTTGAGATATACACCTTGAATGGTCGCAAAGTCGATACAGTGCCTTCCCGCAGTAGTCGCACCCTCATATTTTTACCTGCCGAACGCGGTGTATATATTATTCGTGCAGTGGCTAATAATAGGGTAAAGAGTGAAAGAGTGGTTAATGCCGGAAAATAAGGTTAGGCAACCATTTTTCAACTTTAGCGTAAAAGAGAGTTATAAAAGCTCAGGATAGTTAAGTAGGATATTATTTAACGGAATTATCAGTTGCAATAAAATATCAAATCACGATTATATGAAGAAATTATACAACCTGAACAGGTTTCTATTAATGACAGGTCTGGTAGCATTGAGTTTTAGTGCTCTTGGACAGACGGGGCCTGCCGGAATTGGCAATGCTACCGGAGTTAATGGCCAACCTGAGAATATTATTTGGTTTGATGCAGCGAGACTAAACCTCAACAACAATGAACCTGTTGAGCATTTGACTGATTTCTCTGGCAATGAAAACCATGCTGAGCAATCAGTTGTTGCTGCAAGGCCACAGTTTTTAACAGGGCAATTAAATGGGCAACCGGCGATATCCTTCGATGGTTCAGATGATTTTATGCCTTTCAACGGAAATGTAATCGCCTCAAGCGATTATACAGTGTTGTTCGTTGGTAAAAGAAGGAGTAATAGTTCTTTTAGGGCGCTGGTTGGCGGAACAAGCTCTGCAAGTAATACCAATCTACATATATATTGGGAAAATAGCAATCAGATACGTTCTCATCATTATGGGAATGATTTACAGACGGATATGGTAGCGGCTGTGGAACCTTTTTCCGGAGGACGAGAAGTTAACACTTATGGTGTTTTCTCGACATCACTTAATTCATCCTTACCCTCTGCCCAGCGAAAAAATTTCCAAAATAATCAGTTTCTCGGATCACGAAATAGTAACGCACAGCTTACTTCCTGGGATGGCGCTGCACTGGGACGTTATCGTACATATTTTCACGATGTTGACGTCGCTGAATTCATAGTTTATAAGTCGGCATTGACAACAGCTCAAATGCAAATTGCTTCTCAATACCTGGCTTTAAAGTACGGCATTGCGATTGATAACGATATTTTTACGGCTCCTGTCGGCTATGATGCGAATATGGCAGGCATAGGCAAGGAAGCCGACGGCATACATGCATTAGCTTCTGTTTCCGGTTTATACATTCAGGAAAATGGAAGTTTCGATAATGGAGAATACTTGTTTGTTTCAGAGAGTGATGTCATAAATGACAGTCCGGTTACAAGTAATTTACCTTCTGGCGTTGAGGAGCGATGGAAAAAGGACTTTTCCATCAGTAAAGTGGGTAGTTTTAACGCCTCTGTAATATTTGACTTGTCAGAAGGTATTGTTAATGGTCATTATCCCAGTGATATAGATAATTATGTATTGTTGTATCGCGCTGGAACTGCCGGGGATTATTCTGTGGTACCTGGTGCACTTGTTGAATTTGGTTCTAATACCCAGGTTAAGTTTGATGTTGCCGATGCAGACCTACAGGATGGTTATTATACCCTGGGTACTACGGATCAATATGCCAGTCCGGTAATTGGCAAAGATGGTGTTACCTGGTACACCTTGGTGAGTGGTGATTGGAATGATCCACAAATATGGACCCTCGATCCGGCAGGGATGTTGCCAAACAATCCCACCAATACCTATCCGCAACAAGCCAGTGATAATATAGTGATTCGTAATGGGCGTACAGTCACTGTGCTGTCCAATGACCTTATAGGGAATCGCTTAACCATTGATGGACGTCTTGACTTGGGTACCACTAATGGACACTTATTTAGCGAGATTCGCGGTAATGGTCGTGTTTTAATGGCAGCAGACAATTTTCCTGACGGTGACGCATCTCATTTTACCGGAGGAGGAAAAGGAGAGGGAACCGTTCAGTTTTATGGCGGCAGTTATGATATTGCTCAGTCCAGACGGTTTTTTAATGTTGAGATAGGGTTAAATGCGATAGGGGAGACAGTAACCTTGCTAGATGATTTGACCGTTGAAGGATATCTGAAAATTGATCGTGGAGGTTTGCGTATTAATAATGATGCATCGACCTCCGTGTTAGATATTGATATACAAGGAAACGTCTATGTTGAAGCCAATGGACGAATATCCACCGGAGAAGGAAACACCAGAGGCAGTTATTCAATTGGGGGGTCCATGCCCGCGACTGGAGAATATCACAATATTTTTCATCAGTTTCGGGTAGGGGGTGATTTTATTAACAGAGGTAGTGTGCGCTTGACGAACCAGACAGCACCTGTTTACAATCAGTTTGCTGA
The DNA here is from genome assembly GCF_000974365.1 of Geofilum rubicundum JCM 15548. GTDB lineage: Bacteria > Bacteroidota > Bacteroidia > Bacteroidales > Marinilabiliaceae > Geofilum > Geofilum rubicundum. The sequence continues at coordinate 6,486 of NZ_BAZW01000057.1, read as the reverse complement.
TAATGGTGCCGTAACGCTCAGGTTTTATGGTGGTGCGAATAACATAATGCAGCTTTATGGCTTGACAGATCTCTATAATTTAGTGGTTGAAAAGGGCACGGATAGAACTTACTCTCTGGAAGTTTTTAGCGATGATGTTGCTTATTTTACACTATTTGGACCTAATAGTGCCGGACGCGTTACCAATAGTCCTTTTTCGGCTGCCAATCCTGAGGTAAGAAAAGCTTTATGGATACGATCCGGGACTTTGAAGTTAACCGGTGAGATCAGTATACCTACACTCACAGAAGGAAGTTCAGGTGGTGGGAATGGAGATTATGCCGTTGGTCAGAATGCCGCTCTTTGGATTGCCGGCACTGGAGTAAGTGTCTATTCAACGGCCTCTGATCAAAATCAAATTACAGGTTATGAAACAACAGCAACTGGTGTTGCAACAGGCGGAAGTAATCAGGCGATGTCTCTTTATGGCGCATTCAGAATTTCAGACGGTGTTTTTGGCACACGAAACAGCGCAGGATTCATTTTTTGGTCGGAATCCTACGCACAAGTGCGCATGGATGGAGGAACAGTAGATGTTTCACAGTTTAGAAGTGGAGCCGTAGGTGGTGGAAAGACTTCCTATACCCAAACTGGTGGAACTTTTGTTGTAAGAGGAAATGTTACAGAGGCAGGTGAAAAATCCAGCAGCTATGCCATTTTTGGTTTTGACAGCGAGGATGCCGTTTTTAACATGTCAGGCGGAAGCATCCTATTGCATGATACGGGCGGCGGTGATGTAAATGGTTTATATATTCCCAGTACTACAGGCAATTATAATGTAACCGGGGGTAGCATTATAATAGATATTCCCAACAACCGGAATTTTGAGATCGCTTCCAATGCCAATTTATGGAATTTGGAGATTAAGCGATACGATGCAACCGGGACCTCTACCGTTTTGCTTAAGCAGGATTTAAAAGTTGGCAGGGATTTCATAATTAATGATAATACCTTGGTTGAGGTGCAGGATGGTACGGATTATTATGACCTTTATGTGGGGCGAAATTTTGATTTGAAAAGCAGTGGTGATTACCAAGCAGGCGAAAATACCACTCATTTTTACTCCAATCAATCCGGGGTGATATACGCCAGAAATAATTCCGTTGCTGCGCCATTGGTTTTTCATGATGTGATAATTAATAAAGATCAGGCCTGGGATCCAACGATTTTCAGGGCGGTTTCTTTGGGTAGCACTGGCAGAACAACTGATCCGACAGACATCAACAATACCGCGATTAAGATTCTGGGTGATTTGAAGATTAACCGCGGTGAGTTCAACACCTTCCGATATAAAGTGGCCCATACAGGTAATATAGAAATCGTGGATGGCCGTATTCTGGCCAATGCCACCAATCCCGGTAGAATTGTGCTCAATGGAACTACCGAGCAAACCATTAAGGGAGCGCTTACCCAACAGCAAAGTTTTGGAACCATTGAGTTGGTTAATACTGCCGGCGCTAAATTGTTAAGCAGTATTGAGGTGAGCGATTTCTATTTGCATACGGGATTAATGAATCTGGATACCTATAATCTTCGTGTGACTGGCAGCATTGCTGCCACCAATGGTGTTTTTGGTGCCGATAGGATGTTTGTGACTGCCGGGAATGCTTCAGATGGAGGTCTTACTTTGCCACTATTTCTTGAAAACAGAGATTATTCAAACGAGCAGGTTCTTTTATTTCCAATAGGCTCAGAAACTCAATTCAACACAGGTGCTGTTCTCGTGGAGGGTAACCCAGGAGAAGTTTCAGGTGATTTCACAATGAATGGAGTGAATAAATCTCATCCTTCAGCTTCCAATGCTGCAGATGTTCTCAATTATTATTGGGTTTTACGTCATTCCGGATTGGAAAGCGTCAATCAAAATAGCATTAGTTATCAGTTTTCTTATCAACCGGGTGGACTCGATAATAATTGGCGCGCTGCCAGATTGATAGAAGGTACAACTGATTGGATTACAGGATCTAATAATACGGTTAATTCTCCTGTTGTTAATTTCTCCTCTGCGGGAATAGTGTCAGGAGACTTTACCGCCGGGAAGAATAATGGCTTTAACAGTTTAACAGTTATTACAGTCGTGTTGCAGATGGCAACTGGTCTGATAAAAGCTCTTGGTCAACTGTCGGTTATGGTGGTGCTGCTTCAAATAAAACGCCTGATACCTATGACATTGTTAAGATTGGCTACCATGGTTCTCCGGGCAGCATTACCCGACATAGGATTACATTAAATACCGGAACTTCTGCCAATCCGGTCGAAATTGCTACTTTAGTGCTTGAGCAAAACCCTGAAGCCAATGGGGTTGAAGGAAATATGTCCCGTTTGATTATTCCACCCAATAGAGGATTAAGGGTGAATGGAAAAATCACAGGTAATGGTGAGATTCAATATCAAATGGATGCATCTAATACGCCTCTTTTGGAGGGCGATCTAGGGGATTTTGTCACCAATCCTGAGGCGAGTTTTATTATGCGTTCGAACTCTGGAAATGTTATAGCGCCAGCTCATCTTAATCGTTTTCCAAGGCTTAGTGTTCCTGGATCAAGCGCTGAATGGAGTGATGGTAATTCGGTGACTTTTGCAACGGATATAACTTGTATAAATTTGAATGTGCGCTTTGGTGGCACTTTGCGTTTAAACAATGGTTTAGAAGGTGATGTTCACGTTTTAGATTCCTTAAGAGTCGGAGGAATTGGAACAGATAATAGTGGACGGATTATTTTTCCTAATTCTGGTAATGTTCGCACCTTGCGAGTTGGAGGCGATATAGCCTTACATACAGATGGGACCAATTTTACGAATAATCAAATATTTGTAGAAGGTGGAGGAAGTTCCAATTTGGAACATCGGCTGATTGCCAGCGGTAATATTGTATTGCGGAATCCTGAGTCTTTTCTGAATCTTTTTACTGCCAATGATGGGCAACAAAGTAATGTGATTTTAGAATTAAGTGGTGATGAAAGTGCCTCTTTTTCTAGTGTTGCATCAAGTCAGCCTTCCTTCTATCGGCTTGTTTTAAATAAGCAGTCCAACCGTAACTTTACCTTTAATAATTCGTTTACGCTAAACGGACCGACTGATGGCGAGGTAAAAGCGTTGGAACTTATTGGCGGAACGCTGAATTTATGGGACAGTGGTATTGATCTTACACTTACATCTGGTGGCCCGGATTTTAGAATTCCTGCCGGTACAGGACTGTATCTTGGGAGCAGTGCCACTGTGAGGGTATCGGGTGATAATACCGGAATTTGGCTGGATGGAACCATTACGGGCGGTTATAATACAAATTTTTTCCTGAATGGAGGCACTAATAATTATATAGAATACACATCCTCGGGGAACTCCAGTATTATTTTACATCAAGCTAACTTTTATGTAGGTTCACAAATTCGTCGTTCAGAATTAGCCGAAGAGGGTATCCTGAATTTTCGACAAAATCACGTCAACTCGACAGTGAAAATTGGAACTAATGCTCATTTGGGTGGCGTAACCAACCGCGGTGTTTTTGAGATGGTGTCGCCGGGTTCTTCATTTTATCAGGCTGCCGGTGCAAGGATGAGCATTGTCAATGCTGTTCCAAATTCGACGATTCCTTCGCTTAATATTAGCCTGACTTCTGATGCGGTTGATTTGGGGGATGGTTCCATTATTGCTTTTGGCGATACTGAAACTGAGGTGGATCAATCGTTCGGACTTTTTTCATCTATTAATCTGAAGGATGTGCATGTTGATAATCAAGCCGGCAACAATCCCAATGTCAGCATGAATGTTGTTTCTGCTTCAATTGATAATTTGACCATTGATGCCGGAGCGACATGGTTGGCTAATGGATTGGATTTGATCATCTCAGGCGATTGGACTAATGCCGGAAGTTATGTTTCAGGACAAAACACCACTACATTTACCGGTCTTGTTGATCAAAATTTTTCAGGAAATACCACTTTCTATAATTTGGAGAAGTCTGGTGGGTCTGATTTAATTCTGGATAATGCCAATGCTGATATCGTAGTGGACAATAGGTTCGTTTTTGACGCTGGTCAGTTACAGGGTAATGATAATGAAGTCTTTGTTAAAGGTGATTTAAGCTTTGACGGGCAATATTTACACTCAGGTACCTCTAAGGGAATTGTTATGGGTGGTACTGAGGCTCAAAAATTAACCGGGAATGGCGTCTTTGGGATGTTGACTGTTAGTAATCTGAGCGGAGTGGATGTGACGGTTGGCAATCAGTTGACCGTCAATGATCGGCTCAGGTTGGAGCAAGGCGTTTTGAATATTGGCAGTAACCTATTCATTCTTGGTGTTGATAGTGAAATTGAGGCTGGAAATCCTTTTTCGGTTTCGAATATGATACAGACCAATATTTCATTCACCGATAATGGTGTAAAGAAATATATTCCTTCGGGAGCCTTCTCTTTCGTTTTTCCAATGGGGTCTGCCGGAAAATACACACCGGTCTCTTTTGATATTTCTGACAATACCAATGTATCCGGTAGTTTGCTGGCTAAGCCCGCAGGTGAATACCATCCGAGTGTCCTTGACCCGGATAATGTTTTGCATTACCATTGGGTGCTTCGTGCTGAAGGGTTATCGGATTTCAACGGAACTGCAAGAATGCGTTATTACCCGGTTGATGTGAAACCCGATCCCGCAAACATTAATAATTATGTGGCAGCTCGTTTATTATCTGACGGCTCAGGTGAGTGGAATAAGTTTTCGGGAGAAGAGGTCATTGATATAACAAATAATCAATTGGTTTTTACTTTTATTGATGCCGATGACAATGGAATTAGTGGAGATTATACGGCCGGTCTGGATGAGGCTATTCCGGATCAGGTACCAACTTATATTTCCAAGACATCTGGTAGCTGGAACAATACTTCTACATGGGACACTTATCCAGAAGCAGGTGGCGTAGTGCCCGGAGGAGGACCAAGAGGTTCCATGGTGATTGTGGCCCATAGTGTAGATGTTCCTGCGAATTTTATTTCTTCTTACAGGACAACCATTCTTGAAAATGGAAATCTTGAACTGGGATCCACTTTTGGTCACCGTTTGGGTGATGTGCTCGGAAACGGGATATTAACCATCGAAAGAGGAGATCTTCCGGCCGGTGTTTATGATGAATTCTTTTCTGCCAATGGAGGAACGCTTGAATTTAAAGGTAGTTCTGATTATGATATCTTGAGTGACATTACACAGGTAAATCACCTTAAAGTGACTGGTCTGGGGGCCAGACGACTACCCAACCTAAGTTTACAATTGTTAGGAGACTTGACCATTGATGGCGTTAGCTTGCAAAATGAGCACTATCAAACACTTGCTGTAAAGGGGGACGTTAATTTTGTATCCGGAAGTTTTAATGCCGGTTTTGGATCCAATGCCAAGGTCGTTTTTAATGGTTCTCAATCTCAGTCAGTGACCGGAAGCCAGGATTTTACAGGGGTTAATGAATTTCATCGATTGAATGTTAATAATTCAGCAGGGGTATTGTTAACTACCGATGTCGATGTGGCAGAAGTGGTGACTTTGACTAACGGACGTATAATAGTCAGTGATGGCACAGTGTTCTCCATTTTAAACCCTGCAACGGATGCCATTGTTGGGGCTTTAGCAACCAGATACATTGATGGACCACTTTATAAACGAATTAATTCTGGCACTTCGTTCGATTTTCCTTTGGGAAATGAAGGTCGTTACGGGAATATTAAGGTAGAGAATGTTACTGCATCCGGTATGTGGCGCGCCCAATACCATAGCAGTTCACCCAGTGGTGCTGGACTCTCCACCGGCAGCAAAGAAGCACCGGTGCAGTATGTGAGCTCCAGCGAGTATTGGAACATTGAAGCGCCGGCTGCAGCAACAGCTCAGGTGACCCTGCGCTGGGATGCTTCCAGTGGGGTTAATCCCGCAGAGTCAGGTTTGCGTGGCGTTCAGTGGTTGACCGACAAATGGCATGAGGTGTCCTTGAGCAATGTTTCCGGGAATTCTACTGCCGGTACTGCTAAAACCAGTCCTGCGTTGAACTTTAATGCCAACCCTGGAGAAGGCAATTACATTACCTTTGGTGCTATCACCATTCCTGCTTACACATGGACTGGTGCTACAGACACAGATTGGTTTAAAGCAGGTAACTGGACCAACAGTACGGTTCCATCTGCCAGTGCCAATACGACCATTGCTTCCACTGCAAATATGCCTGTGATTACAGGCGCTAATGTGGCACAGGTGAATAATCTGATCATTGACGCCGGCGTGACTTAACTGTTGCCTCCAACGGAAAGCTGACCGTGAATGGAGATTTGAATATTGCTGCAACGGGCGAGTTGGTTTTGGACAATGGTTATGGTGTGAATGGCATGGCATCTTTAATTACCCATGGACAAATTCTGGGAACCGGTTCAACCCGGATCAGATTAACCACTCCTCCCAATCAATGGTTCTATC
>NZ_BAZW01000058.1 GCF_000974365.1 Geofilum rubicundum JCM 15548 | reverse complement strand
CCAGAGAGTGCAAAGTGTCCGGTGCAGCCATTCATCAGCGCATTCAGAGATTGATGAACATTGGTGTTATTAAGGGATCGGAATTTGTGCTCAATCCCACAAAAGTCGGTTACCATACCTGTGCTTTTATGGGCGTGTTTTTGAAGAAGGCCAGCTTATTTGACAAGGTGGTACAAATGTTGGAGCAAATTCCGGAAATTGTTGAGTGTCACTACACGACCGGACAGTATGCCATTTTTATCAAGATTTATGCGCAAAGCAATGAGCATTTGAAGCGCATTCTTCACGATAAATTACAGTCCATCCCGGGCATCTCATCCACCGAAACCATTATTTCACTGGATGAATCCTTTAAGCGTCAGATTCCGGTGGAGTAGTTTTTTAAAGGAAAATATTGTTTAAAACAAATAGCCCCCTGCCTATTTTAGGCTGGGGGTTTCTATTTGATAGACCTGTTGGTTATTCAGGTCTTTGCTAAAAACCAGGTCTATTCTTCCCATGCGCACACCATTTTGCCCCGAGTGCAGGATCAGAATCTCTTTGCCTGCTGCATTGGTCTCAACAATGGGCTCATCCAGGAAGGTATGGGTATGTCCACCTAAAATAATGTCAATGTGTTTGGATTCAGCTGCCAGCTGAAAATCGTCCTTTCTGCCTTTATTCATTTTTAATCCGAGGTGCGACAAAGCAATCACCAGGTCGCAACCATGCTCCTTTTTGAGCTTTTCTGCTGTGGCATCTCCCACGGAAATGGGATCGGACCAGACCATGCCTTTGTAGTTGGAAGGAGCTACCAGCCTCTCCGGGTCAATGCCAAGTCCGGTTATCCCCACTTTAACAGGTCCCCTGTTGATGATCAGCCAGGGCGCAATTTTTCCTGCCAAAGGTGTGTTTTCAAACGAATAATTGGCACTCACAAAAGGAAAACCAGCGTGTTGTAATTGATGGTTGAGCGACTCAAGACCATTATCAAACTCATGATTCCCAATTGTGGCAGCGTCATAGCCCATCTTCGTCATCAACTTCAGTTCCAGACTCCCTTCATAAAAATTGAAATAGGGGGTGCCCTGAAATATATCTCCTGAATCTAAAAGCAAAACATGGTCGTTCTCTTTTCTGATTTTGTTCACGATCGCTGCCCTTTGAGCAAAACCACCCATGCCTGGAAAGCGTGTGTGATTCATCGGCATCGGGTCGATGTGGCTGTGAACATCGCTGGTGTGAAGAATGACAAGGCGGGTTTCCTTATTTCCGGAAAAGGCCCGGCTTCCCATGGGGAGGGTTAATAGGGCTGCACCGGCAACGGCTTTTTTTATAAATTCTCTTCTGTTTGGCATTTTTTCCGACTTATAGGGTTTTATCTGACATCTGTAATGCGCACACCCATCTCTGGTGAAATGATTTGATTCTGTTCCGACATGGATTTAATGCGTTCAATGATCAGGTCGCGAATGGTATAATTTGAAATAAGATGTCTGTCTGATTTTCCAAAAATGGTATAGCCATCGCCCCCCTCTGCCAGATAGTCGGAGGTCACCACCCAATAGTCTTCCGATTCATCAATCGGCCGACCATCAATCCTTATGGAGGTGGCACCTTCATCCGTCAGGGTGAAAGTGGCGCCAGACAGGCCATCCCCATTTTCATGGGCCATTAATTGAAAGAATTGCTGCATTTGCTCTCCGCTCAGTAATACCGCCGTCATCAAATTCTCGAAGGGCATCATTTCGTAGGCATTGCGCAGCAGGACGGGACCTTCGGGCATGGGCGCCCGGAGACCTCTGACATTGACCAGTGCTACCAATTTGGGTCGGGTATAGCCCTGAGTTTCCAAATATTGATATCCTGCATCGTAAACCAAATCGGCTACAAAAGAGGAGAGGGGACTTTCAGGTTTGAATGAGCGCATGGAAGCGCTACTGGTTCCAATGACCGTGTTCATGGATAAATTTAAAGAGTCCCGGAAGGGCTTTATTACGGCATCAATGGTGCTGTCGATGGCAGCCGGTTGGTCTACCTGAATAAATTCGTGGTGCGTCAGTTTGTGTGAAAGGGGTTGGTTGACGCATCCACCAGTGATTAAGCTGATTAAAATAAAGAAAAAGAAGGTTTGTCGCATGGTCAACTATTTTCTATAAATATAGATATTTTGGTACAATTGGCAGGTAAAAGGGAGCCCCCATGTATTATTAAATGGTTATTTTTAGGGCTGGTTTATGACAAAGATCGTTAGGTTAATAGGTCATTTACCAAACAATAGCGAACTAATATCATACGAATAGGTAAAATAACAAATAATGAGTGACCAAAGTTCACTAATCCCATTGCAAGTGCATCCCTCCTGGGAGCCTTTTTTAAATGAAGAGGGCTATGCTTTATTGGAAACGATTGCGCCAAAGATTCTGAATGGCGCCCCCTTTACACCTCCGCCTGAATATATGCTCCGCTTTCTGACGCTGGATTTAGATGCGGTGAAAGTCCTTATTCTTGGTCAGGATCCCTATCCCCAAGCCGGTGTGGCCACCGGACGCGCCTTTGAGGTGGGCCCCTTAAAATCGTGGACGGCCCCTTTTAGAAATACCAGTCTCCGAAACATTGTCAGAGCCGTTTACGATGCGGAGTATGGTGAAAAACGAACTTTTAGAGAAATAGTGGGCCGTTTAAATTCAATATTTGAAGGGGTTAAGCTTTTGCCACCCGACCAGCTCTTTAAGTACTGGGAGCAACAGGGCGTTCTGTTGTTGAATACCTCCTTCTCCTGCGAAGTGGGCAAACCCGGCAGTCACGCCGCCCTCTGGCGTCCGTTTACCACTGCATTAATGACCTACATCAATCATCGAAATCCGGACATTTATTGGCTGTTATGGGGCAATCATGCCCGGGAGGCCGTGCGTCACATGTCACCCCGGAACGTGTTGCTGAGTTGCCATCCCATGATTTGTCATGAGCGGGCGGATGATTTCCTATATGGTCACACCAATCATTTTAAAGCAACCAGTGCGTTGATCGACTGGAGCGGCATCCGTCAGACAAAGTCCTAAAAATAGCGGATGGATCGGGTTTTTCCATCATCGGTGGCCGCTTTTTTGCTTCTGAATTCACGGTCGAGGTTGGGTACAAAATACTGAAAGAGGTCGATTGATAAAGTCAATTCCTGAAAGTTAACCAGATTTAAAGGTTGGCTGCTTACCGGAAAATCATAGGAGTAGGTCAGGCCCACGTTCTCATTGATTTGAACACCCAATATCAGCGCCGCAGATTGGTTGAGGCGATAAGAGGCCCCTGCTGAAAAATAGCCATTGTAATTATAGAGGGCGCTCATGTCGTAAGAGTTTTCATAAGCTTCCTCTATTCGGGCAATGCCTGAGAGTCGGACAAAGTGATCTCTTGCAACGGAAACATTAAAGCCGGCGGAAAGAAAATAGGGCGTGGTCCGCCTGTAGGCCAACTGACTCTCACCGGGATAGCTCATATTGGCGGGGAGAATGGAGGGCATGGAAAAACTCAGATAATAAAGGGGTGAATAGAGAACGAAACCTGTTCCAAAGGTGGGGGTCATCCCATTCTCAATGTTGTTTTGAAAGTTGGGGTCCGTTGGGTCGTTTAAATCCAGTTTGTTGAGGGTTACCCAATGGTTGTTAAGTCCCGCATTGAGTCCCGCCGATAACAAATGATTGTGATTGATCCTGAGCAGGTAAGCGTAGGATAAAGAAAAATGATTGGCGATTACCGGACCGGCGATGTCCGACATGAGGGAGGCGCCGACCGACATTTTTGTGTCGTTAATGGGCGTGTGAGCGCCCATATAATAAGTCATGGGTGCTCCCTCTACACCAATCCATTGTTGTCGGGTCGTAAAGTCAATGGCCAGAGCGTTTCTGGAACCGGCATAGGCCGGGTTCATCCAAAGCGGACTGTTGGTATATTGGGTAAAGACGGGATTTTGTTGCGCAGAAACAAGCAAAGACAGACACCCGAGCCATATGGCCATCAGGTAACTGATCCATCCTCTGTTGTTGGTATGTTGCTTTTTATATTTCAATTTTAACTACCTGCTTAAATAAATAAATCCTTTAAAATCGCCGATGCCATCCACCTGAATCAGGTAGTAATAGGCGCCTGATTCCAGCCGTTTTCCCTTATAACTTCCGGTATTGGCGTAACCGTCCCAGTTGTTGTTAAACTGTTGGTCTTCATAGAGTAATACCCCCGTCCGGTCGTAAATATAAATGACCATATTGGCAACGTCCTGAAAATCCGGTATGGTAAAAGTGTCGTTAATGCCATCGCCATTGGGCGAAAAGCCTTCTGGAATAAAAAAGACCTGTTCCACATCCTGGTCCAGTGAAAGAAAAAGCCAGGCCTGGTCACAGTCTCCCTCCTTATCACAAACTCTATACAATAAAGAATCCCCTTCCGCAGAATACCGGTTGATGTTGGGGACAATTCTAAAGTCATTGTCCACGGTGGCCGTGCTATTGTTGAAATTGGTAATGATATCGATACTTATGGGAAGGTCGTACAGGTACTCATCATTGTTGAGCACATCAATGGTCAGGTTTTTAATCTGATAGCTGATGACCGTATCATTATGGGCCACGGGGACAAAGTCGTAGTCGTCAACGTTGACGAAAACCTTGGCTGCCCCACAATACCCCGAAGTGTTGCAAATGCGGTAAACAAAGGAATCGGATCCAATGAAATAGTTTTCAGGTTTGTATAGGATGGTATTGTGTTCAGTTATGGCGGCTGTTCCGTGAATGGGAGGAACAGTTATTTCGATTCCTCTGATGCCACTCCCGATGCCGTAATCATTTTTGGTAACATTGATTTCAGTCGGCGTCATTTTAAAGGTGCCGGCAAAATCATCGTTAGCCACGACAGGGGTATTGGCCGATACCTTTTCTTGTCCGTAAACCCATAGGTTTTTGAACGAGCCCTGCAACAATATGATAGCGGTTATAATTATTAAAGCTTTCCTCATGGAATCAGTCCTGCTTTGTGTGGGTTATTCACTATGACAATATAATCATTACTCATTAAAATGGGATTATCTCCGCCTGAATAAGCCCCGTTTTTTTCTTGGAGATTGGTCCAATTCGAGATTAAGCATCTGGTCCCTTTCTGAACAGGGCAGAGACCTTGTTCTATTACCATAACAGAAATTGTAGCCTGCCACCAGCATAAAGGCACTGCCAAATTGCCCCTGTGCCGAGGTTAATCCAAGCTGGTGCTCCAGTCCCACGTTCAATCCCCTGTAATTAATGCCAATCGTTGTCGCCGCTCCCAGACTCATCCCAAACTCGTGATCTAAGGCTCGGCGGTAGGCAATAATACCCCAAAGAGAAAAGTCTTCATTGAAAGTAGGGACATCCATTTTCATGTTGACGTCTAACCGACTGTCTTCCATTGAATTTTGGCGGTAATAAACCAGAGGTTCAAACCAGACATCCCTTCCCGGATATTTGAACACGGTACCTGCATGAAGGTGGATGTCACGAGACAAGTCAGGTTCCCACTCTGAATCGTACATGGGGTTGTTTTGCGGCAGGATATTGGTGACAGCCCCGCCAATGTGGTGCTGATTAATGCGCAGCATTAATCCTGTGTTGGCATTATATCCAAAGCCACTTTCCGAAGCTCCGTTAATAGCCGGGTCGATACCAATGGCTCCAATAAATTCACTTTGATCAATGGTGGCCTGTTCCAACAAAGCAGCCAGTCCAAATACCAGCGAGGTGTTACCTCTGCGGTTTTCCCTGAGTTTAATCTCTACAGAGAAAGCCTGCATAACACTGAACTTTTTGTTATATCCGTTCAAGTCATTGTAGAGATAGGTGCCGGAACCCACATTTTTACCGGCAGGCATTTGCACCGCCAATAATTGCGTTGTTGGCGCAGAATCAAAACCAAACCATTGTCGCTGATAAAATCCATTAATGCTGACACAGCTACGGTTGAAGCCGGCAGCCGAGGGGTTCATCAGAAATAAATCATAAACATACTGGTTGGTAACGAAATATTTTTGGCCAAATAGTCCGGTAAACAGGAGTAAGAATGTTAGTGAAAGGATGAGTTTTCTGATCATTATAATAATGTTGGTTAAGGGGTTTGAGACCGGGGAGGCCTTTGCCTCCCCGGCGCTGAAACTGGTTAGCGTTTTAAAGTAAAGTGGCCTCTGATATACTTATTCACCGGTAATAAGTGAATCACATACCAGTAATCATCCGAAGGAACAGCCTGATTGAGGTATTCCCCGTTCCAGACCGGATCATTGGAGCCATATTTCTTCAGCAATTTGCCATAGCGGTCGTAAATATAAATGATCGATTCCGGCAATTTCTCTATTCCCTCTATCACCCAAGTGTCATTGTAGCCATCTCCGTTAGGCGTGAAGAAGTTCGGCACCGTAATGTCCATGTTGGATTCAAACAAAAAGTGGGTGGATGCCTCACAGCCATGGTTGTCAATTACATAAACGGTGTATTCACCATTTTCCAGATTCTTAAAAGTCTTTTCATTCTGAGGCGCCTGGTCGTTGAGCGTATATGAATAGGGCTCGGTACCACCTTCAGCAAATACCGTCACCTGACGGTAAATGGTCGAGTCAATACCCGCAATCGAAGGCGTGGGATATAGATCAATATTGAAAGTGTCTCGGTGCATCCAGCAACCATCGAAAATTTCAATTACATATTGTCCGCTTTCTTTGGCCAGTAAGGTTTGATCGGTTCCCAAAGTATCAACCCCCGCTTCGTTCACTGTATACCAGTGGTAGGTCGATATGGGAACTTCAATGGGCTCTTCTGTGGAGTCTTCATAGATGGTGTAAACACCTGCATCCAGCTTTTCGACAAAGGGAATGCCATCGGTGGGTTCGCATCCTTCCACATTCCGACCAACCTCATAAAGCGTTGGCAATGCCAGAAGAACAGACTGACTGGCACGCGACCAGCAGCCATCCGTATTCTTTACACGAATCACATTGACGGTATCACTTAGGTTGGCGGTGCGTCGTCTTTCATTCTCAAATTCGCCATCGTGCCAGTGAATTTCATCCCAGGTCGGGAAATCACCGTCCGCTTCAATTTCAACAGGAAGCTGAAAGGGGCACATGTCGATGAGGTTGTTGCCGGGACTGAAGTATACCCATGGAAATTCCAACCAGGATACAGTAGCGTCATCTCTGCCCGCGCAGCCCAAATCATCCGCCACCATAACTGAATAAGTTCCTTCTACCGTTTCAATGGTGTTGGTGTTCCGGATGGTTCTGCCATTGGGCAAGGTCCACATAATGTTATAGACTTCCGGATCAAATTCCACTGAAAGGGAAATGATTTCATCGGGACAAGCTTCGGCATTTGCAATGCTCACATTTGGCAAGTCTCTTATCGTCAAAGCGGTTGTGGCAGAAGTAGTACAGCCATTTTCATCTGTGACGACCAAACTGATATTCCCGGAAGTATTGACCTGGAAAGAGTGATCACCTGCCACCCCATTCCATACATAACTTTCATAACTATCCTCAGCAGTTATCGAGATGGTCTCTCCTTTACAGATTTCGCCTGATGGGGGGAGGTCTAAAGTTGGTGAAGGAAGCACGGTCAGGGTCATGGTACCGCTGGTTATACAGCCATCATTGGTCTCAAAGATCAAGTAGTAGGAGTAGATACCTGCTTCAGAAGGTGAAACCGACAAATCTTCGTTGAGGTACCAAGGTAGTGCTGGTTCTCCTTCCAGATACCAGGAGTATTGCCCGTCGATACTGGCCAGATTTTCAGGAATGCTTAGAAGATAATCTTGCCCCAAACAAATGGTATCATCTTCTATCTCAATATTGGGTGTGTCATAGGAGGATGCATTGGCAAATGCTGATGCAAAGCAGCCCATTCCGTTGAAAACAGTTAAGCGGTAAGAGCCGTGTTTGGTTTCGTTATCTACAATGTAAATTGGAGATGTGTCAATAACTTGGTATTGATCGGTGATTTCCATGCCTGCAGGAGCTTTAAGCCATTCGTAGGCGTCGGGGGAAAGTTCATCATTGTAGTTGGACACATAGGCGTCCAATTGCAACTCAATGGTCTCTCCAGGACAGGCTTCCTGATCTGAAATTGCCAGCTCAGGCGCAGGAACTGTTTTTATAGGAACCGAGTCTCTGGCATTACAGCCATTCTCCATTTTGGCTAAGAGGATATAGGTGCCTGCTATGGTTGCCTCTATCCATGGATTGGTTGACAAGTTATGCACTTCTGGTGATCCATCCTCTGGAACAAAGGACCATTCATAACCATCGAAGTCACGACCGTGGGGATCATTAAATTCAATTTTAATGGTATCCCCTTCACAAATCTTTGAATCTTGCACAAATTCAGGGACTTTGAATTCAAACTTCGGTACCGGTGTCACAACCAAGTCGAAAAAGCCCTCTACCGGACAATTGTTAATCTGATCTTGTGCTTTTACGTAGTATCTGCCAGCAACTGGGTCAGGGATTACTGTGGGATCGCTAGTTGTTACTGTGAGCACATGGTACGACGCCCAAGGGTTCAGATTGGAGTCATCGGTTATTTCGATGGCAGGATTCGAACTTTCATGGTCTGTTTTGAAACTCCATTCGTAATTGAAAAAATTGTCGTTTATTTCAATCTCGAAATCCTGTTGTTCTGGGCATATATAAATGGTACTGAAGTCAAAAACTTCGAGATTGTGTATGGTGAAGGAAGCTGTATCCCTATTTATACAACCGTTATTATCCGTGACTTCAACCCAAACGTATTCTTCTTCTGTGTCCTGCAGTTGAATGCTTTGGGTTGTAGCTCCATTGAACCATAGGATAGAAGTGTGGCTATTGGGCCCAATGTTAAATTCGCCAATATCGCCAGGACAGACGGCATCGTCGTTAATGTCGACCACCGGCAAGTCATGAATGGTCACATCAATGTCCTGAGTCAAAGTACAGCCATCGGCTGTGCTCACTGTCAGTGTGTAAGTGCCCTCATCTACAGGGAAGATATAAGTATCGTTGGAAATGGTTCCGTCGGGAAACACCCACTCGTAGGTGAGAAAGTCAAAAAACGCCGTTCTGAGTTCTGAGCCGGCACAAACTTCTTCTTCTGCATCAAGTGTTATAAATGGTTCTGGACCGGTTGTCACTACAATGGTGTCGGCATGTTCACACTCAATGCCATCCACATTGGTTTTGGCATTCAGAATGATGTGATAAGTGTTGTTGGGCTCTGTTACAAAGGAGTATTCAAAGGTTTGATTGTCGGGCACCAAAACATCATTCACAAACCAACTGTATTCTGCCGGATATTCCAATTCTTCAATGCCCAAATCTACTGGCTCACCGGGACAAACGGTTGTGTCTGCTCCCAAATCAAAATCCGGAATGATGTAATCGATGATGACGGGGTCAGAAGACTGGCAGCTGGAGTTGGGGATTTCTACCCAATACTCGCCGGGTTCTGTGACATAGATCAAATTCTTTCCAGTCTCAAAAGGTTCCACATCGTTGGGGGCATGGTACCAGTCGGCCATAATCCCATTGGTCCGAAGTTCCACATCTTTTCCTATGCATAAGGCACTGGGACCGGAAATCGCCACAGAGTTGTAGGACGAAAAATAACCAAAACTCATACTGGCACCATTGGCATCCAGGACACTTAAATGGAACAGTTCATCATCATATATGGCGTCACTTCCGGCCGACTCTTTAAACTTAACTGTGATGGGCACGCCAGTAGGAAATCCTATATCCTGAGGGAAGTATTTTACAAAGGAGTACCACTGTTCTTCTCCGACAAAATGGGTGTTTTCCATTAAAGTCCATCCGGCCGACGATGCCGTTGAAGTGCTAAAAAGTTCATTGGTGACATCCACCGTTGAGTTGCCCTGTTGATAATAGGCCTCGAAATTGTTTTGTCCGTTATTATCCAGAATGTTTTTATTCTTGGTCAGTATTTGAATAAAAAAGTTGGCATTGTAGATTCTGGCAAAGCTAACCTGTTTGGATCCGGTACATTCCAGTGCAGGGAGCACAGCACTTCCCAGTTCATATTTGTAGCTGGAAACCTGATATACGATTACCGGCTGGTTCGTTTCGATGAAAATGCCATTGTCTGAGATGTTTTCTACATGAAACTCACCCCTGGAGAAAAGCTTGTCGCCGCCTCCATCTTTTACAGCTTCACCATTAATTCTGATAACTGTTGGATCGCCCACCGGCCAGATAAAAACGAGGTTGGAAACTGAAGTGTTCCCGGAATTCTCGTATTGATCCTGATGTTTGGTACCAAAAGAAGGATGCATCGCAATGTACCGGGTGCCGGTGATGGTGATGGGAATGAGTTGGTCACCCACTAAATCGTAGTGGTGATGGTTTTCGGATTCGATTATTGAGTCATCGGAAATAGTGACGGCAATATTTTGGTCAGATTGAACAAAGATACCACCAAGGTGGTGCTCTCTTAATTGACTGTTAGATCTCAGCGAGAAGGTTTGGCCCCGGTCGAGTGTAATGCTAAATGAATTGCCTGCTGTTGGCTTACCCACAAAATGGTGAATGTTTCTGTCAAAATTAATAGTGATGGTCGTATTGTTTTCAGTGGCTACGATATCTACTTTTTCACGGGCTTTAGCCATTGCTCCGAGATTGTAGTATCTGTTTTGTGACGGAATTAAAAACTCTTTTCCCAGTGCATTTCTTCCTTTAAGGTTAAATCGTTCCGGATTCCTGGGGTTGGCCACCTCGTAATAGACAGCAATGTTGGCTCCATTGGTCGATTCGATAAGCAAACCTTTATTCAGGATGGGAATCTGATCGGGACTGGCCACCACCGGATTGCTGTTATTGGTTGGGAATCCTGTCCAGTCGTTGTCCAGAACAAGAGCATTGTTCCATCTGACCGCGTCCATGGTGCCGTTTTCAATGGACCAGAGCATCTGTTCATAAATCAAGCTGTTATCGGCACGCCTGGGTGGCTCAATATTCTGATTAGATACCCAATTGCCAACATTGTTAAAGGCCTTGATGTTCTGACCATAATCGTGGAACTCCACCTTTTCCTGAGAATTGGCGGGTACGGTGATGGTAATGGGATGGAAATCGCTATTGGCTGGCTGAGAAATTTTGACAACCGCAGCGTTTTCGAAGGCGGTAATCCTCAGAATCCCTGGTGTTTTAGCGTGATTCCTCGTTGTTTCAGGGGCCACAAACCAGAAGGTTTGATCGACCTGGGCGTTAAGGTTTAATGAGCTTAATAGCATTAAGCTATAAGTTACCATTAAAATTTGAGTCAATTTTTTCATGGCAAAGGGGGTTTGGTTTTTTCATTTTTTGTAGCAGGAAACACCTAATCACATCTCTGGTTGGAAGTTGTTTTTAGGTGTCTGGTTAATATCCTCTGCAAAGGGCCTTTCCGGAAAAATGTTTTTCTTAACATTTAACAAGAAAGCGTTCGTATGAAACTAAATTTTAAACCGTTGTTTAAAATGGGTCGACAAACTTACAAAAAATTGTATTTAATATTCAAAAGTTTTAAAAAATACGTTTATCAGGTATTTATACTCATTGGTGTAAGTTTTTGTTACATTTAATGGAATTATTTAGTGCTTTGAATCTTTTTAGGGGCTAATTTTGAAGTTGTCTAAATTTTGTTTTTGGAGGATGTTTTAAACGAATGTAACTTTTATAAAAGTCAAAATAACCGAATATGTCAGCTCTATTTGTGGAGATTTCAGTTTCTTAAGTGCTGGTTGCTTTGTCCCTTGGTATTTTTATGTATTTTTGCTGAAAGAACAGGCTTTTTAATGGCTGTTCTAAATTGAACATAAGTAAAATATTTGTAGGATGAGAGTTTTGAAATTTGGAGGAACTTCAGTAGGTTCTGCTGAAACCATTGCGAGGGTTAAGGATATTGTTTTATCTGTTAAAAATGAACCTGTTGTGGTGGTGGTTTCTGCAGTTGGAGGTATTACAGACCGCTTAATAAAAACCGCAAATATGGCCGGTTCCGGCAACGAAGCCTGCTTTGATCATTTGCAATCCATCATAGAAACCCATCAACAAATCATTGCCAAGCTTTTTGATCCGGTTGGTGTTAAAAAAGTGAGTGCCCTTATTGAGCATGATATTGAAGAGCTGCGCATCATTCTAAAGGGTGTGTTTTTAATCAGGGAACTGAGTCGCAAAAGCTTCGAAAGTTTATCAGGTATTGGTGAAAGGTTATCCTCTAAAATAATTGCCACTTATCTGGGCGCTCAATGGTACGACAGCAGACAATATATAAAAACCAACCTTGAATATGGCCGCAACCAGGTGCTTGTCAACGAGACCGATCAGTTGCTGGCAGACATGAAAGGTCAGTTGGGCCAGCTTTCCTTATTCCCAGGCTTCATCAGCAGCAATGCTAAAAATGAAAACACCACCTTAGGTCGTGGAGGTTCTGATTATACAGCTGCCATACTGGCGGCTGCCTTTGATGCTGCCACACTGGAAATATGGACCGACGTGGATGGATTCATGACCGCAGACCCAAGAGTCA
This sequence comes from Geofilum rubicundum JCM 15548, assembly GCF_000974365.1. Lineage (GTDB taxonomy): Bacteria > Bacteroidota > Bacteroidia > Bacteroidales > Marinilabiliaceae > Geofilum > Geofilum rubicundum. The sequence goes on along the minus strand of NZ_BAZW01000058.1, from coordinate 11,666 downwards.
TTAGTCGGGCCTATTGCATCGATCACCTGAGCTATGCTGAAGCCATGGAGCTTTCGCACTTTGGTGCGAAAGTGATTTATCCGCCCACCATCATTCCTGCCTTTCAGAAAAAGGTCCCCATACTTATAAAAAATACGTTCAATCCCAATGCCAAAGGTACCTTGATCAGTCAGATGGCTGAATCATCTTTGGCCCAGCAAATAAAAGGGATTTCTTCCATCAAAGACGTGTCACTGGTTACCGTTCAAGGCATTGGCATGGTAGGCGTTACAGGTATTTCTATGCGCTTGTTTTCCTGTCTGGCTGCCCGTGAGGTGAATGTGATTCTTATTTCACAGGCTTCTTCCGAGAACAGTATCAGTCTGGTGATTGAAACCGAACAGACCGCTGTGGCCCGCGCGGCCATTGAAAATGAATTCTACAGGGAGATGGCCAATCGCCAGATCAACCGGGTGATGGTGGATGACGAAATGGCTGTTGTGGCTATTGTGGGAGAGAAGATGAAGCAAACCACCGGTATAGCGGGACAACTGTTCAACAGTGTGGGCAAAAACGGGGTGAACGTTTTTGCCATTGCGCAGGGTGGATCAGAGATAAACATCTCTTTTGTGATCAAGGAACGCGACATAAGAAAGGCGCTCAATGTGATTCATGAAGCCTTTTTCTTGTCCGATTACTCTCGTCTCAACTTGTTCTTGGCAGGGAAGGGAACCGTTGGTAGTAAGTTGTTGAAAAAAATTAGCGCGCAGACCAAAAAATTGCAAAAGGAGAACCGTTTGCGCATTCGTCTGGTAGGTGTAGCTGGCAGCCAGTCTATGTTGCTCGACCGGGAAGGTCTTGATCCCGATAAGGTGATAGAGCAGTTGAACAGTGGGGGGACGCCCGGAAGCATTAATGATTTTAAGGATAAAATCATTGCCATGAACGTGGCGAACAGTGTCTTTGTGGATTGCACGGCCAGTGAAGTGGTGGCGGATGTCTATCATGCCTTGCTCGATGCGAACGTTTCGGTGGTCACAGCCAATAAGATTGCCAGTTCTTCGTCCTTCCAACACTACAGTAAATTAAAGGCCACAGCCCGCGAAAAGGGGGTTAAATTTTTCTTCGAAACCAACGTAGGGGCAGGATTACCCATTATAGCACCCATTAACGATTTGGTGCGCAGTGGTGATACCATTGAGCGTCTCGAAGCGGTGGTTTCCGGTACGCTGAATTTCATCGTAAATGAGCTTTCGGAAGAGAAGCCTTTGTCGGAAGTTATCCTGGAGGCCAAGGAAAAAGGATTCAGTGAGCCTGATCCAAGAGTGGATTTAAGTGGAACGGATGTGGTGCGCAAGCTGTTAATTCTGGCCCGGGAGTCGGGTTATCCATTGGAGCAGGAGGATGTGGAGGTAGAACCTTTGTGCCGGCAGAGTATCTCAATCTGCCGTCTTTGGAAGTTTTTATGGAGAAGGTGACCGAATTGAATCCTGTTTTTGAAGCCCGTCGTCAGAAACTGGAAAAAGAAGGGAAGCGCCTGAGGTATGCCGCCCGATTATCGGAAGGGAAAGCCCAGGTGGGACTCATCGAAGTCGGCAAAACACACCCCTTTTACGATCTGGAAGGCAGCAACAACATCATTTTGATCTGGTCAGAAAACTACAATGAACACCCCATGCAGGTGAAGGGTTATGGGGCTGGTGCTGAGGTGACGGCTGCGGGGGTTTTTGCGGATATCATAAAGGTCGCCAACGTCTAAAAGTTTGTTCCTAAAGCCCCATTTACTGTCCCGAAAAATCGGGATAGACTGTTACGCTTGTCGCCAAAATACTCATTTATACAAGTTAAATTCCGTTTTTGGCGACTTCGCAAGCCTTGTAAATGGACCTTTATATACAAACTTTAAGTAATGGTTATCCTTGGTTTCAAAGACTTAAAGGCTGGTCTTTTTTTCGAAGACTGTAAAGCTGGTCTTTTTCTTAATGGTACTGTTAGGAGCTGTATTTTGAGTTCGCCTGTTCAGAAGGGGATGGCTTTGCCGGTGGCGGTCATGACGGTGTTTTTGCGTTGTTCAAAGGTCAGGTCCGGCGATCCGGTGTAGAAGGCATTGCCGGTTGAAAAGATGGTGACTTGCAATTGATCGGCGACATTCAGGTAGCAATCCCCGTAAGATTTATGAATAAGAGTGGTGTTTTGAGTTGACAAATCCACCGCTTCAATATCGGTGCCCCCCTGAATGTGGTAGAGGGCGTTATCTATCTGGCCTGAAAGCGTGTGTTTGCTTTTATTGATGCCGCCATAAACCGAAATGGATAAAGAATGGCCCTTCAGCGTCATGTCACTGGTCGTAAAAATCCCTTTGCCATTGACGACTAAAGATAAATGGTTGATGTGAAGTGTGTCCCCCAAGGTGCTGATCTGGCAAGGTGAATTGGCCGTAATGCGGTTGAAATCCGGACTGTAGACATATAAGTCCGCAATTTTGCTGTCCTGCAGCCAGTCAATGTTTTGGTGTCGTATGGTCAGTTTGCTCTCCTCCTGAATCAGGTCATAGCCCTCCACAATAAAATCCATGCCCGACAACTTCAGAGATGTGCTTTCACTATTCACGAGGATGAGGCGCACAGGCGCCCATATTTCAATGTCATCCGCCCCCGACCACTCCATATCCTGAGTGATTTCATCACCCGTCCGCTTCAGGTCCGTAATGTAACTACAACCCGCCAACATTCCCAATACCAATATTCCAATAACTATATGCTTCATACCATCTCCATTTTATAACCCATTTCTTCCCCACTTACCCCACTCACCCCATCAACCCAATCTACCCCATCTACCCATCCACCCCTTCCTACCCTCTCCGCCTAACAACCTAATTGCCTCTAAACCTCTCAACCTCTCAACCTCTCGACCTAATAACCTATCTCCCCCACCTATACCCCAATCCAAACTCAATAAACTCCGCCGTGAAAAAGTTCGCCTTAATGCCAAAGTGGGCCAAAAGGTTCCCTGTTAGTTTTTGACGCACACCCAAGCGGGCGTAAACCGGTTGTCTCGGTTTCGTAGCGTGGTAAAGATAACCACCTGCAGCAATGTACAAAGCCGTAGAGCCCATATGTGATTCCATGGTGCCAAACAGACCGGCATACAGCTCATCTTTAAAGCTGTAAACCGCATTTTCATCCATGTCCTGAAAGTTTTTGGAAGCCAGAGGGGCGCCACCAAAACGAATAAAATCCAGTCCCAGTCCGTATGCCCTGGTTTTGGTGGTATACCAAAGATGGGTGGTGGTGAGGCTGCCCGACCAGTAAATCGTGGGGTTGTAGGCTGCGGCCTGGTTTCTTCCTGCACTGAGGGTGGTGAGCCATTCCCTGGCCGAAGAGGGTGGGGGACTGACCGGATGATAATCGGGCGCTTTGACAGGGGACAGTTCGTAAATGGCCCCCAGCGTAAAAGTCGCTGTATTGATGCCGTTGTTGGGCTTTCGGGACGATCCGTTGCTCATGTGGTTGAGTGAAAAACTGCCGGAAAGGGCTACCCGGTCGGTGACCGGATAGTTCAGGAGAAAGCCAAAACCGATGTAGGCATTTAAATGTGAACCGAAGACCGTGTTATAGGTATTGACGCCCACTTCAAACGGCTTGTTGGCAAAACCCAACCCGAGAGCTACGCGCGATTTGGCTTGCAGTTGCCCCAGCTGGAATAGTCTGAAATTGATAAAAGGATAGATGGCAAAACCTTCCCCGTAAATGTCGGGACGTCCAAAGGTGCTGAACCAAAGTCCGATTCCGGTCTCCGGACGATTGAGGTAGCTTTCCCAGAGGCCCGACCGGTGGCGTTGACGGATCAGGTTGATTTCCCCGCCCCGGGCGTAATCATTGATCAGGTAGGTCATGCTGGTATGGTGGGGAACAACAATGCCCAAATGGTATTTGGCTTCGATGGCGTACCTGGTGCTGTCCTTGTTTCCCCCAAAGGAAACAATCGGGACCAGCCATAAAAGGAATATGATGGAAAGATATTTCGAATGAATCACAGTGCTTTAATTTGAAGCGAAAATAGGTATATTCGCTTGATATGCAAAAAGGGCAACCCGCCAAAAAAAGCCCGGCGAGGTCGCCGGGCTTTCTGAATGTCCGTTAATTTCTTCTATTCCAAATAAGTATAGCCATATAAGCCTGAACGATAGGTGGATAAAAATTCCTTGCCTTCTTCGGCCGTGATCTTTCCGGCTTTTACGGAAGACGTGACCCATGTCTCTACCGTCCGCACCAACTTTTTGGGGTTGTACTGCACATACTCCAAAACCTCAGCGACGGTTTCACCATCAATAATCTGTTCAATTTCATAGCCATCCTTGTCCACCGTGACATGCACCGCGTTGGTGTCACCGAACAGGTTGTGCAAATCACCCAATATTTCCTGATAGGCACCTACTAAAAATACACCAATATAATAGGTGTCCTTGGCTTTAAGGGGGTGTACCGGCAGGAAATGGCTGATATTGCGGGTAGCAATAAAATTGTCAATTTTTCCGTCCGAGTCACAGGTTATATCTTGCAAAGTGGCATTTCTGGTTGGTTTCTCGTCCAGCCGGTGAATGGGCATAATGGGAAAAATCTGATCGATGGCCCAGGAATCCGGCAATGACTGAAATAGCGAGAAGTTGCAGAAATACTTGTCGGCCAAAATCTTTGACATGTTTTTAAATTCATCCGGAGCATGTTTCAGCGTCGATGCAATTTGGTTGATGTCCTGAGCGATGGACCAAAAAAGCCGCTCTACTTTGGCCCTTGTTATCAGATCAAGAACGCCCAGGCTGTAGCGGTCCAAAGCTTCCTCCCGGATTTGGACCGCGTCGTGCCAGGTTTCCAGCATGCGTGGTTGGTTCACATTGTCCCATAGCTCGTACATTTCCCTGACCAGTTCATGGTCTGCTTCCTGGATATCATCCTCCTCTTTCCACATGGGGGGAGAAGTGGCCTCCAAAACTTCAAAGACCAATACCGAATGGTGGGCGGTTAAGGAACGGCCCGATTCCGTGATCACATTTGGGTGGGGAAGGCCATGTTTGTCGGCGGCCACCACAAAATGGGAAATAGAGTCGTTCACATACTCCTGAATGGTATAATTAATGCTGCTTTCGCTGACTGATGAGCGGGTACCGTCGTAATCCACACCAAGACCACCACCAATATCCACAAAGTCGAGTTTGAACCCCAACTTATGTAATTGCACATAAAATTGCGCTGCTTCACGCAGGGCTGTTTTTATGCGGCGGATCTTGGTTACCTGACTGCCAATGTGAAAATGAATTAGACGCAGGCAATCCTTCATTTTATGGAGTTCCATAAAGTCAAGGGCTTCCAGTAATTCACTGGATGAAAGACCAAATTTACTGCTGTCGCCACCCGATTCTTCCCATTTTCCGCTGCCCGTGCTGGCCAGCTTAATGCGAATCCCTATATTGGGTTTAATTTTCAAGCGCTTGGCTATGGAGGTGATTAAGCGCAGTTCATTGAGCTTTTCAACCACGATAAAAATACTCTTACCCATTTTCTGGGCCAATAGCGCTAACTCAATGTAATCCTCGTCCTTATATCCATTACAGATAATCAGTGAGTTGGTTTCTGTATTGATGGCCAAAACGGCGTGCAATTCAGGTTTAGAGCCGGCTTCGAGGCCTATGTTGAATTTTTTGCCGTGACTGACAATCTCTTCCACCACCTGACGCATTTGATTGACCTTGATGGGGTAGATCAGAAAGTTCTGAGCTTTGTACTCGTACTCTTCTGCCGCTTTTTTGAAACATTGTGAGATGGTTTCAATTCTGTTATCGAGAATATCCGGAAAGCGGATGAGCACAGGATTCGGCACATCGCGCACCGTTAGCTCGTCCATGAGCTCTTTTAGTTCAACGCCGGCCCTGTCCTTTTTGGGGGTTACAATAACATTGCCTTTCTCGTTGATGGAAAAGTAATCTACACCCCATCCATTGATGTTGTAGAGTTCTCCCGAATCTTCAATGCGCCATTTTCTCACTTGCTGATACTTGTTTTAAGGTTTATAAATAGAGTGCGAAATAACCACTTTTTTATGAAACATCCACAAAATGAGATGATATTATGTGTTCATTTTATTTTTGATTTCAAATAACCGGATCGGATGGACGTGTTTTGAATGCTTAAAGGGTGATTAATAGATACTTCCAGTCCCCAGTCGGTCAGCCCCTCAAAGGTTCCCCTTCTGTCTCCCCGTGTCATATCCATTTCTTCACAATCGCCATTGCCTACAGCGCCCCACGACCAGGCCAACCAGCCCATTTCATGTTTTTGGCACTGTTCCATAATGGTTATATGATCGATGCTTCTGGCGCAGCCAACACCCATGGGGGCAAACTCTCCCACAATCAGTGGCAGGTTCAGAGCTACAGATTGCTCAATTCCGTGGATGATGCGCTGCTTAGAACCATCTTCAGCCGGCCACCACATGTGCACGGAAAAAATGAGATTGTGTTCCGGATCGTGCTGCAGTAATTCCGGCCCCGTTTCAAGCAAAATATCAAGGTCCTGTCCCCAGCCCGAGGCATCAATGACCAGCGGACATTGGAGGCCCACCGCCCGCAGTCGGTCAATCGCCTTTTTATACCCCTGTAGGAATTGATCCGACTTGATTTCGTGACCACCGCACTCATTGGCAATATTCAGAAGGAGATATTCTTCGTGTTTTTTCAGGACTTCCACCACATCAGGTCTGGTCCAATAATCCACCAGCGAGTCCAGCTTATCCCATTTGCCAGTGGCATCATGCAGTTCAGGCATGGGAAATAGTCCGCTGTTGATGGTGTTCTGCAGAATAAGATCCAGGTTTTCCGGAGAAGCTTTGGCATTGGATGCCTCTGTGAGCCAGACAATGCGCAAAGCATTGGCTCCTGTTTTGGCTATTTCAGGGATGATGGTGTCTCCCAAAAAATCATCGGACCAGATGAACATTTCATTCACACCCCTCATGATGAGTGGTGCACCGCTGGCATCAAAAATGTTTTTACCATCCACATAGATGGTGTTGTGCTGTGGTTCCCGGGTATTATAACATCCGGTCAGCAGAAAGGCCGACAGAAACAGGGTCAAGAAGTAGGTGTGCATGGCTATTTATGTATATGATTAAAAGGGACGGGCTAAAATGATTTTTTTTCGGCGGATCCGGATAAAGATAGGGATTTTTTTAAATTTAAAAAGGGTGTGACCAATACGGTCACACCCTTTTATCGCTTGGGTTATTGCGGGTTAGTCTATCATTGGTACACCAATATCGGTTCTTACAACTTTTTTAATCAAGCCATTTTCATCATATTCCAGTTTGTCGATGCAAACACTTCTGCGGTAGGGGCCACCGTTGGGAAGTCCGGCTGTGTGGTAGATAAAATAGTCATGGCCTTTAAAATGGACAATGGCCTGGTGGTTGGTGGGCGAGTTGGGGATCGTATCGTGAATAACGCCCTGGTATTCCCATGGTCCGTTGATGCTTTTACTGGTGGCATATTCCGTTCTTGAAGGATAGCCGGCAGCATAGGTCATGTAATAGGTGTCACCACGTTTATGCACATACGGTGCTTCAAAGAAATTGGTGAGTCCTTCCACGTTTTGAACCGGTCCATCCAATTCCATCATGTTGTCCTTCATTTTAACCATTCTGACCTCATTCCAGGAACCCCAGAAGAAATAGACCTGACCGTCATCGTCCACATAAACAGCGGGGTCAATATTTAAAGGAATGGAATTCGCGGTGGTGTCTGTAATGAGGGGATCACCAATGGGATCGGTGTAGGGACCTGCCGGATGGTCGGCCACAGCCACTCCCATTGCAAAACCTTCATGGACGCGAGCTGTCGAATCCTTGTGTACCATGGGTACGTACCACCAAAATTTCCCGTGGTTTTCGACGGCGTGACCGGCAAAAGCATTGTGTGCTGCCCATTCAAAATCATTCACTGAAAGAACGGCGCCGTGATTGGTCCAATTGACCATGTCGGTCGTAGAGAACACATACCACCGGCTCATCAAAAAACCATCTACATTCTCTGCCTGTTCATCACTTCCGGTAAAAATGTAGAGCGTATCATTGTGCACCAAAGCACTCGGGTCAGCTGTAAAAGGGGATTTAAAAACAGGGTTTCCGCTGTAGGGCGTTTCCTGGTTGCAGCTCATCAATGCCAGCGTGAAGACAACTGCTCCAATCAACTTCAAAGTTTTCAACATAGTATTTCGATTTATTTAGGTTGCTATTATAATCAGCCGCAAATTAACACCATTTAGGATTTTGTCTGGTTGATTTACCGGTATTATTGGAGGATTAATGTTGAAAGCGTTCCGTTTGATAATGGATGGCTTTTCGTAAAAGCCACTTTTATAATGTATCTTTGCAGCTCTTATTAAAGTCTTTCGTTGCGGGCTTTGATCTGGCGGATGGATACAAATAGGACTCAGAAAGAAATCAAACATTATTAGCATGAAGTTCACAAAGTACAACTTTATACCAGCTTTAACGCAAAATTTGGAGCGCTTAGGATTTAGCAGGCCAACAGATATTCAATATAAGTGTATTCCTCCCATATTAAAAGGAGAAGATGTGCTGGCCATAGCCCAGACCGGAACCGGTAAAACCGCCGCGTTTGCTATTCCCATAACGCAAATCATAGCTACCAGTCATACACCCGTAGAAAGTGGTGCCATGCGCTGTTTGGTGATGGTGCCTACCCACGAACTGGCCATGCAGGTGGCAGGCGTGTTTAAGGAAGTTTCTGCCGGCACCGGCATCAAAGTCATTGGTTTATATGGTGGCGTGGATCAGGATCCGCAAATTGCCCACTTGAAGCATGGGGTGGACGTGTTGGTGGCAACACCTGGCCGGATGTTTGATCTGGCTGCACAGGGGCACCTCAGTTTTAGATCGGTTAAGGTATTGATTCTCGATGAAGCCGATCACATGTTGGAACGTGGTTTTTATGCAGATATGCAACAGTTGGTGCGGCGTATTCCTAGCAGACGGCAAACCCTTTTCTTTTCAGCTACCATTGATGAGCGCATCAAAGATCTGGCCTACGGATTGGTGAAACATGCCGTTCGCATTCAAATATCCCCCAAGGACCCGGTTTCAAAAAACATCGACCACTCGGTGGCCTACGTGGAGATGGATGACAAGCGTTTTTTTCTGGAGCGTATCATCAAGGAACATCCCGAAAGCAAAATCCTGGTTTTTGTACGGACCAAAGTCCGTGCCCAACGAGTGGTCAAAGCCATGGAGCGAATTGGTGTCGCCTGTGAATCGATCCACGGAGACCTTGAGCAAAAAGAACGCTCCAAAGTCATGGACCGATTTCGAGATGGCAGTAATAAAGTCTTGGTAGCCACCGATGTAAGTGCCCGAGGCATTGACATTCCCAGCGTAGAGTATGTGGTGAATTACGACTTGCCCGACATTGCCGAGAATTATGTCCACCGTGTTGGTCGCACCGGTCGCGGCGTTCACAGGGGAACTGCCATTAGCTTTTGCAGCAATGAAGAAAAAGAAATGCTGGAAGAGATTGAGACCTATTTGGATAAACCGGTAAAGGTGTTGCATCTGAGCGAGAATGAGTACGAAAAAACGGTGGATTTGTCCGAAGCCGCGACGCACGATTGGCAATCGGTTGTTAATGAGCTGATTGATTTTGAGGAGTCCGGCAAGAAAGGCAGCAAGAAAAAGAAGAAGAAGAAATAATGGCCGTTCTTTTTGATGGCGCGTCTGGCGAAGCTCTCCCTTTCTTTGAAAGTACAGACAATTCGTGGGGTGTGATGAGGCCCATGTAGACATTGTGTGCGGCAAATATTTGATGTTAATTAGCTTGATTAAGCCTTAATTATTGCTTAAATTTATAGGAGTAAAAGGAAGGTTATAAATAGGGTCTGTGGAAAGCCGAATGATTAAAATGGTTGACATTAATTCTTTTAATTAATTAAGGGATCCTTAATTTTTGAGAAAGCAGCAGGAATATGTAACTAAAAAGTGCTTTGTAACGTTAAAATATGTAAATGGCTTTTCAGCCTGGAAAACGGACTTCATGTCCAGCGAAAGTGCTTATTTGTAATTGGAGGAAACGGTCATGACAAAGAAGCTGGCACGCTTAACCATTATACCTTCACTGCTGTGGTTTTTAACCATTGGTAGCGGGTATTCGCAATGCGACCAAAAAAGCGGGGATGTTGCTCCGTTGTACTTTAGCTATACATACAATACGCCAATTAGTATCGGGCAAATGATGATGTTGGAATATTGGATGGTTTGTGACATGCCCTTCGAGCACGCCGACGAGACTTGTTTTTTTCTGGAGGACTGGATGTTGAATGGAGCACCCGTTCTGGTTTATAATGAAAATGATCTGGAGGATTGGATGCTTGGAGATATCCTGGGTGTGGACATTCCTGATTCTGAAATGAGGGAATGGATGTTTGGTTTTGAGCCTTTGGTGGAAGCTTCTCTTTACAGAACGGATTTAACAGATAACGTTGAGGATTGGATGCTGCAATACAGGATTTCTGCACAACTTTTTATTCAGGAAGCGTTTATGAGTATTACGGACTGGATGTTGAATAATTCCTTCGATGAGCACGAAAGTGCGATGGATATTGAAGATTGGATGGTGGATGGTTTATCGATGAATTAATGAGATGTTGAGGAAATTTGAATCATCGTATTGGTTTGTTAATAGTAAGATGAAGGTGTGTTAATAAAGGGGCTGTCCAAACGGACATCCCCTTTATAAGTTAAATATTGTCAGTCGATCATACCAGATCGCAGGCATCTGCCGGCATCCAATGTCGGTCCTTCCCATCCCATTTCACGTTACAACCAATGGGATTGGTCACCGAATAGGGCGCTTTCTGGCCACTTGTGAGCGCATCCAATACCAATTCCAGGGTGTTTTCGGTCATTTTTGAGGTATCTCTCGGGGTATCAACCCCCCGGCCGGTGTATACCAGTTCCCTGTCCATATTAAAGACATAAAAATGGGGGGTGCGCAGGGCGCCATAGTCCTTGGCAATTTGCTGGCTCTCGTCGTGCAGGTAGGTCCATGGAAATTTGAATTCTTCCATGCGTTTAACCATGTTGGGGAAGCTATCGTCCTCATGGGTGTTTTTACTGTTGGAATTGATTCCCACAAACTGAACGCCTTTGGATTTGAATTTTTCTGCTGTGGTGCGCGTTACTTCATCGGAACCAATGACATAAGGGCAGTGGTTGCAGGTGAAGAATACCACGAGCCATGGGGCATCTGAAAAATCATCCAAAGAGTAAGTTTTCCCATCTGTAGCCGGTAGTTTGAAATCCGGAGCTTTTTGTCCTATTTCTAAAGTGAATGCCATAACTTAAATGTTTTTTTAGAATTTAATTGTCGTATTTGGTAAACAAGTTGGAATGAAAAAGGTTTTTTAGGGGAGGGTAGGAAGGGTAGGAAGGGCAGGAAGGGTTGGTGGGGTAGATTGGGAAGATAGGGTATTAGGTTGAGAGGCGGCGAGGAGGAAGGGTTGGAGGGGTTGATAGGGTATTAGGTCATTAGGTTGATAGGTTGAGAGGCGGAGAGGTTAAGAGGTTGTTAGGTCATTAGGTCGAGAGGCGCAGCGTAGCGGGAGTTGTAACGAAGTGGA
>NZ_BAZW01000059.1 GCF_000974365.1 Geofilum rubicundum JCM 15548 | reverse complement strand
ATCCTTCGACTACAGGCTCCCTGAATTGGAGGCGGTAAGAAAGGCCATAGAGCAACTGTTTCCGGATATATCAGAGCCTCATATTATGCTGAATCCTTTAAGGTTTGCTGTGAAAATTGATGGCACGCGACTGGATATTATGCAATTGAGCGACGGCTACAAAACGATGTTGTCACTGGTCATCGATTTGGCATCGCGTATGGCTTTGGCCAATCCTCACATGGACAACCCTTTGGAGGCAAAATCGGTGGTCATGATCGACGAGGTTGACTTGCACCTGCATCCCGAGTGGCAACGCAGAGTGGTGGGTGACTTGCTTAGGGTTTTTCCGCATACGCAGTTTATTTTAACGAGCCACAGCCCCTATATTGTTGAAGCGGTTAATAATCACCTCATGCGCTTTCAAGTGCGCGACCAAATCACTTCTTCATCGAATGTTAGCAACTTATATCCTCTCCCAGCCACCGATACAGCGGTCTATTATCTGCAAAAAGACGCCATTGAGGATCTTATGGACAAAGAATTGGGCTTAATTGATAACAAACTGATCCATCCGTACAATGTCTTATCGGAGGCTTACGATGAAATGAGGGATCTTCAATGGGCAGAAAGAACAGATGATTGATATTGGCAGATTTGAATCGTGTGTTTGTACAAGGCGTGGCCAGCCCGACGAAATGTGCAGCGGTCCGTTTTCTTTTGAGGAAAATGGTAAGAAGGTTAGACTTCAGCCAAAAGGACACGACGAAGAAACTAAGGCGGTTGTGCTGGATCAATGTGTGTTTAGGGATAACAATCCCAAATGCGACGGGATGTTTCTTTTTCGCAGACAACACCGGTATTGGATGATACTGGTAGAGTTGAAAGGGACAAATATAGAGCATGCTGCTGGCCAACTGGCAGCTACCAAATACAACAGACCGGAGTACCGGGAAATAAAGGAGAAAGTCAGCGCTGGTGCAAGAGGGGCGACAATAACGCTCTTAAATCGCACCAATCTGGCGGCTATTAAAGGCAGCAATGAGAACTTGGGGGAATATACGCCGTTGATGTAAACAACATCGCAATGGCTTGTTTATATCAGGTGCTTCCAGACGGAAAGGCTGCTTTGGTCTTCACTGGCATAGCATACTTTTACGCCGGGCATTAAATCATTCCAGCTATCGGGCATGGTATCAGTATAAGGCGCTGTTTCGCCGTACTCTGTATTACGGGTAACGATGTAAAAATCGAAATCGCCCGACAAGTGCCCGGTCATATTGGCCATGGAGCGCACTGGTCCGCCTGCCTTGTAACCGGGCAGGTACCAGTCTATGAAGACGAGGATTTTCTTTTTGCCTGTACTTTTCATCGAAGGTCAAAAAGTGGGCTTTATTTTATAACTACCAAAAAAACATTAGTGTCATTCTGTAACATCAATTCCTTCTATACTTATTGTCGATTATTGCTTTCTTATATAATCCAGACCAGGAATAAAGAGCTCCTTATGTTTATAATTCAAATAAAACGGTGCTAATGTTTTATTAATACTTGCGATGTAATCAAAGTCAATATTATCCAGGTTTTGCCTGAGCGCAAAATAAAAGCTTCGAAAACCCAATCTGTAACGAGAGTCATTTTGAGCTACAAAGTTCTTCTGTAATGAAAAGAAATCAATTAAATCTAGCTTATCGGCTACATTTTGTGCCTGAAAGTTTTTAGCACAATAATTAAACTCGTCAGGAGAATAGCTTAGGTCACATATTAGCCGCATGGCAGCATCATAAAATGGAAGGACTAAATTCTCATTGGTAGTTGGATTGTCAACTTCAAAATCAGGTAAAGTGCAGAAGACTGAAAACGGAGAAATCATTTGCAACTTTTCTAAAGTAACAAATTCACCTTCCTTTTTAAGAGTTTCTTCTTCCCTTTTTAATAATTCTTTCAGACTAAACGAGCCTAAATTGTCTGTAATTAACTTGGTGAACAAAAGCCCACCCCAGAAATGAAAATACTTGATACATCCATGAATTTAAATATTTAGCAAGAGATATCGCCTATAATCAGGAAACAGCTAATAATTTTCTATTTTTTTCAATCCAGTTAACCAAGCCTGCATCTCAGCAATAATTCTTTCGTCACGAATCATTTGTTTTTCTGTCGAAGCAGAATTGTGCTCTTTCACATCAATATAGATTTTTAACCAACCCTTGGAATAATTAAAATTGTTGTCAATATACTTACGTCCTTTTCCCTTGGTTCTGCAGGCACATAATAGAATATCAGGATATTCGCCTATTTCTGATTTTAACCTTTCAATTTTTCGAACTTCCATTAAGTTATCACCCGAGGAGTTTATGCCGATTGTTAAATTACTGACCTCAAGAACGCCATTAATATCATTCTTCAAATCATTCGAATCAAAGTTAATAGTGTTGGTAGCTCCATGATTATTAATGATCCATTCGGCAATTCTGTTTATCTTAATGGTTTTGCCTGTGTCATTCTTCCCTTTTAAAATAAATATCTTTTTCATAAAAAGTATCGCACAATTAGTTTTTCATAATATAATAAGTTTACATTAAAGCTCTTAGTTCAAACCTTTAACGGAATCAGTCTTTTAAAATTACTGAAACCGAAATATCCGCTACATGTGCACTAAAGCTGATAAGCAAAGGCTCGCCTATTTTACTGTTTGTCCTTGTAACTTCTATATAATCCTTTTTTGTCTTAAACGGAATATTGAGATGTTGTTCAAGTATTTCCTTATCTGATAATGCGTACTTCGAAATTAATGATTTAATGAACGCAACCAAGTTCGTTTCAGAAATATGGTCCGCTTTTATTTTTTCTTGAAAAAGCAGGCTATTTTGTTTTTCACATAACACGTTCCAATATTTGATTTTTGTTTCCATAAAAAAACATAATTCAAGTCCTTCACCCTCTGATTATAAAACATATTTCATTTCTCCCCTATCATAGAAAGGCCTCCTGTTAGTTTTGAATGCAAAAAACAAAGACTCTAATCTCTGGAATGAGCATTGAGGAATTTAACCAATTCAAAAACTAAGGTTACTGGGTTTTGATTATGGTATTCCGTATGACGTTGGTCAAGAAATAGTCTTTCTGCCCGGTTTATCGCCTCCTCCTGGGATGCATTTTTATCACTTTTCAACCGCTCATATATGTTCAGACAGAATTCATAGGTTTTGCCAACTTTTTCATAATTGCAGGTCCAAAATTGACTTAGAGCCCGATAATAAAACTGTCTGTGATTAGCTTGATCAGTAAAATTATAATGTAAATAAAACCATAATTCAAAAGCGTCATTTGAATAGGCCATTTTATACCCCTTAGCAATTCCACTGCTTATTGCGTTATCAAAGTCGGCAAACTCTCTTTCTCCTCTTTTAATATCCATATCAAATACACACCAAACTTCATCATAACTTTTGTCAGTATTACTCAAAATAGCCTCTGTAGTTTCAATAAGCTTAAGTTTACTTTGGCCGCGTAAATCAATTGCTTCAACTGTTAACGTAAGAACAGGAAAAGACTCAAAATACAGTTTTTCACTCTGACCTTCTGCCACAATCAGAATGGTCTTATTAGGTTCCTTTACCTCAATAGCGTAAACAGAAGGTTTGACTTTTTTTAACCAGGCCTTTTGAGCTCTTTGATCCGTTTTCTTTATGGCTTTAGTTTTCTTAGGCATGGACTTAAATATTCAATAGTTTTTTAAAATCGCCCAGGAAAGGAATGGCACCATATTTTCCATTAATATAGTCTTTTTCAAACGAGGCTGTGTTTCTAATACCTTTAAATTGAACTAAAGAGTATAGATGGCTGGCGCCAAATTTATCTTTTTCTACAAATTCAATTTGGTCTCTCCTCAGAAAATCAGCTGAAAGTAAATTTGTGTCGTGCGTTATAAAAATCAATTGCGAGTTCTTATTTCCTTTAGAATTAAACAATTCAATTATTTTCTTCGTCAACAAAGGGTGAAACCTGGCATCGAATTCATCAATAATCAAAGGCCTGTTTTCCTTAAGCGCTTCAAAAACAAACGGACTAAGTTCGAATAACTTTAAAGTACCTTCTGACTCCATCAAAGTAAAAGGGAAAGGTTCGTCTTTATGAAATTTCAGATTTTCATCATACTTTTTCCTGGTAGAAATCACAAGTCTTCTTTTACTATTCTTATCTGAGACTTTATTTTCTTCATTTTCTGATTCAATGGAAAAAGTATCTGATGAAACATCAATGGTATCGATGTCATCTATGCCAGTATCTCCATATTTTAAGAAATCAATGATATACTTCTTTCTTTTTTCATCTTTCAAACAATCACCGGCATAGGTGTGCAGCCCCTTATGCCCCAACCCATTGATTACCATAGCTGAGCTAATATTGTCAACAAGCTCTTTGGATAATCTTCCAAAACCTAAAGAGGATATGGTAGACAAAAACAATGAATTGCTTCTAAAAATCTCATTCTCAGAAGCATTATTATCAAAAAGACTTACAAACTTGTTGCCTTCGCTAAAATTAGTTTTATCAATTTCAATGATTTCTTGATTGTCCCGAATGAAATAGGGCAGCTCTCTTTCTCCAGGTTTAGCATAAAGCCATTCTGCGTAAATTTGCTTGTCATCTAACTCAAATCCATATCTATAACGTGTTTTTTCGATCCAAAATATTAATTGAAAGAAACTTGGTGCGTTTTCAGTTTCAGTGGACAAACTAAAGGGCTCAACCAGACTTAAAATCTCTTCATCCTTAACCGATTGTTTAATAATTCGGATAAATGCTACAAACGCCTTTACAATATTACTTTTCCCACATGCATTGGCTCCGTAAATAGCTTTAGATTTTAGAAATGATACACCCTTATACTTCTCATCATGGATTATATTAGTTTCGTCTATTAATTCATTCTTAGACTTGATTTTAGCTGATGACATATTCAAGGTTTGAATGTCCTTAAAAGACCTGAAATTCCCAAAACTAAATTCTTGAATCACCATTTTTCTTATTTTTAAATTCGCAATAATACTGCAAATATACGGATAAGAAAAGCAAAAAACAATCCCGATAAAACATCAGGCTCTTTTACTTTATCTGATGAAGCACCAAGACGAGGATTTTCTTTTTGGCTGTGCTTTTCATATTAATCATTGTTTTCGCGTGATTGAAGCTCGTTCTTTCGTCAAAAGTGAGTTCCGCAAAACTTCTTTATCAATTCGTAAAAAGTCTTTATTTCTCTATAATCTGCCATGACTTTTAGTTTTTAGTTTCAAAGTACTCTTGTTTTAAGCGCATTGCTTTTTCTAACGACCAGCAAGCCAAACCTATGAGTTGCTCCATTCTGCCAGTACGACCAAGGGCCAAATCCGCGAAAAAGTAACAGCCGGGTTCCCTTTCAAAAACTGCTCCCACAAATTTAGCACGGCTTGTTGGTTAAAGGGCGGTTGCTGTGCCAATTTGTGAATGCGCTCCTGGGCATAGCTGTGTAACTCGTTCTTTAGCCAATGCTCCCAGGGGAATACGAAGCCCATTTTGGGGCGGTTGACGATGTAGTGGGGCAGCAAATCGGGCAGACTATCGACGAGCAGCTTTTTGGGGGTGACGGGGAATTTCATGCCATCGGGCAGCGCTAATACGAATTCGATCAACTGGTGATCCATAAAGGGCACGCGCAGCTCCAGGGCGTGGGCCATGCTCATCTGATCACTGTCGCGCAACAATACGGTCTGCATATAGGTCTCCATCTCGGCGACTGAAACCCGGCTCAATAACTGGTTGTGGGCGTGCTTTGCGGTGCCATTCTGATTGAGCCATGCAACGGGTAAGTGCTCTGAAGGCAGTGGCACGGTGAGCAATTCTCCAATTTGCTTATCCATCAATACTTGTCGCGAAAAGGCATAGGCTTTGTTGAACTCGTAGCCGGGCAGGGCCAGCAAATCGGCCATCTTGGCTGAGGCTACGCCGGGGCGTAGGTTGGTGAGGGCTTTACCGGCGACTTTGCGCAAGGGCAGTGGCAAGCGCCAAAGCGCTTGCATTTTTTCGAGCTGGGCCATGCGCTTAAAGATGGCATAGCCTCCAAATACTTCATCCCCTCCCAGTCCGCTCAAGGCCATGTCTATGCCGGCGGCTTTGGTGACTTTCGATACCATCCATGTATTGGGGCCATCGCCACTGGGGTGATCCATGGCTTTTAAGGCTGCGGGCAGGTGTTCCAGAAAATGATCGGGCGAGAGTTTTATCTCGTGGTGATCGGTGCCATGCATTTGGGCAATGTGGCGGGCATATTTGGCTTCGCTAAAGGCTTCCTCGGCAAAGGAGATATTGAAGGTCTTGACTTGGTGGGTGGACAGTTGGGCCATGGCGCCCACCACGGCGCTGGAGTCGATGCCGCCGCTCAGGAAGGCTCCGAAGGGCACGTCTGCTACCAAACGCTTTTCTACGGCTTTGAAAAATAGCTGACGGACGGTCGCTTTGACTTCTTCGTAGGTGTGGGGTACGACTGTGTACTGCTGCCGGATGTCCCAATAATTCTCGGTGCTGACGTGCTGACTGTTGGGGAAGTACTGCAAGAGGGTGGCGGGTGGTACCATGTAGATGTCCTTGACCAGGGTGGCGGGTGTCTGAACGGTCTGGTACCTTAAATAATCGACCAGGGCGCTTTCAGAAATTTCTTTCTCTACCAAGCCGGATGCCAGGAGGGCGCGCACTTCGGACGAAAAGCCAAAGCCCTGGCCGTTGTTACACCAATAGAGGGGCTTCACCCCCATCCGGTCGCGCACCAGTGTCAGTACCTGTTCTTGCTTGTCCCACACGGCTATGGCAAACATGCCTTCGAGTTGCTTGACGGACGCTTTACCGTAACGTACCCAGGCGGCGAGGATGACTTCACTGTCGGTATTCGACTGGTAAGGGTAATTGATGCTTTGGCGTAGGGACTGGAAGTTATAGACTTCTCCGTTATACACCATTACATACCTGCCACAGGCAGATACCATGGGCTGGTGACCGGCGGCTGATAAGTCGATGATGGACAAGCGCCGGTGCCCCAGGGCTACAGGGCCTTCGATCCACTGGCCTTCATCATCGGGTCCGCGATGGCTCAGCCGCTGGTTCATTCGCTGAATGACGGCCTGCTTATCGGGTGTATGACTGGATATGATTCCGTTTATTCCGCACATAGTGAGTTGTTCCTAGGGCTTCCTCAATGTAAGGTGAGCTGTTGGGACTTCTTTTAGCTTAGATGTAATTTCAGGTTATCTAATGCTATTTGAATAAATTTCGGATTGGTAAACAAGGATTTCTTTCTATCGCTCCAGTTTGCCAATTCTTTGGTAATGGCTTCTGTTGTATTGATTTTCTTTTCTGAAATAACGAAATCAATGGTCGAAAGCAACTCTAATCCAAACGGTGAATAGAATCCAGTTAAAAACGATTTAGTTTTCTCTACAGTGCTTTTGTGGGTTGCATTTTCGGGTATATCCAAAAACTCGTTTACTTCAACTTCAGCCCCGGGTATTAAACCCAATTCTTCAAACGGCTTCTTGTCTTTAGAACTATAGCCCATTATGTAACTTCCATTTAAGTAATATAAAACGTGCTTTACTTTACCCGAATAGGGTCCGTAAAAATTGGGGTTAAAATCTAACTTAAAAGCTTCCTTTGCTCCAAAACGCTGCAGGAAATAAGCAATTTTTTCAGACGCAAACTCAGACACAAACTCGCCATTGCGAACCAATTCATATAATACAGATAGCAACATGGCTCTTGCAGGTGTCAATTTCACTCTTTCTTTACTCATAACTTCCTGGATGGCTGCATTAGGCTCGTATATATGTATATCGCAATCCACATGTTCTAAATATTTCACCAAAATCTGCTTTACCTTATTCCAATCTAAACCACCATTCCCGGCGCCCAAAGGAGGAATTGCAACAGACTTTATGTTTTTTTCGGTAATTACTTTAACGAGTTCAGTTAGTCCTGAATCTATGTATGAATATTCGGAAGGCAAACGCCAATTTGTCTTTGTAGGGAAGTTGATAATGACTTTTTTTCCTGACAGCAATGTTTGTTCTTCGGTAACAAAGAGTTGACCAACCTTTACTTCATTATTCTTACATGCTTTGGCATACAACTTAAAATTATTAGGAAACCTGCTTTTAAATTGTAAGGCTATGCCCTTACCCATTACACCAACGGTGTTTACGGTGTTCACCAAAGCTTCTGCTTCACTGTCTAACAAATTGCCAATTTGATAATGTATCATAGCTTAAAAATAAAAACGTGACCTAACGTGCACAGCATCCGCATCTGCACCGAAGTTAACTACCCTGTCTCTTGCATTCTCATTGTAAGTCAAATAGCCCAAAATTGCTGAGGACGCAATGTCTCCTACCACTAAAAATTCTGCTTCTTTCCGACGCTTCTTATCTAAATCATTCTCATCATTCCAGTACCGGTCATATATCGCTCTCATATCAAGAAGGGTCTCAATATTCCATAGGTCGGCAGCAGTATGTTGAGAACTAAAACCATCAATAGCGTGTCCATCGGTAAACACAAAATCCAATCCCAAGTCTATCATTTTTTGAACAGAACTTACGCAATACACAATATTTTCGGCAGGTGTGGGGGCAACCATATTAAAACCATTTTGAATAACATAGAGCATAGGTGTTCTTGGTCCAAAATAAAAGGGAATGTAATCTCCTAAACGTCTACCATTGTTAAGCAAAAAATTATTCCTCGTAGAGATTAACCTGCTATCTCCGATAGGCACAAAATTACGATTAGCATTAGCTGAAGTTGAATGCGTGATCCCATGTTGAAGAATATGCGGGATATTCTCGATATGAGTCATTCTATACAAGTATATTTCGTTCAATTCCGGCATTCTACAAATTTAATTTTTTCAATGCTTCTTTCAGTCAATTTCCTGTATTTTCTGATGCCAAACCCTCATTATCTTTCAAAAAACAAGCTTTACACCAAACAGTTTTCGATACTGATCCAACAAGGCTACATCGTTGGCACTCTCCTGCCCCATTTGCCAGGCTCCCTGGCACCATTGGTCGAAGGTGGATTGGTTCATGGTGGCCAGCTCGTTGATGACGGCGCTGAACTGCTGTATTTCTTCCAAGGGTAAATCCCAACCGGCTTTCTTTTCTTTTAAGCTTCTCCATGGTGTCTGGTCGCTGATGAGAACGGGTCGCCCGGCCATGAAGCTCTCTAATATGACGTGTCCAAAGTTTTCGCCTCTGGTGGGTAAAAAGAGGGCGTGGTATTCTTTGATGGTGGCTGGTATTTCTTCCGGCTGGATGAAGCCTTTGTGCTTGACGGTGATGTTCGCTGGCAAGAGCTCTATCTCCGCCAGACACTCTTGCCAATAGGCTTGGTTGTATATTTGTCCGTATAAATCTAATTCTACCTGAATACTCCCGGGCAAGTCTTTTAAACATTGAATGGCATACAGGGTGTTCTTCTCGGGGGCTACCCGTGCCGGCAAACATAGGCGCACAGTGCCTTCTGCTTTGACAACCGGTGTAAATGGTGTGGTAACCTTACGTGGCAGGTTGTTGGCGATGGTGGTTTGTGCCTGTGGATCGATTTGTTGTCTCACCTGTTCAGCTTCTGCCTGGTTGGTGACGTGCCACTGCACATTTTTGTACAGGCGCAACCATTGGGCGGCTTTCAAAAACAGCTGTTTCTTTCCTTTTTTGACGTTAATGGCACTGCCTGCCAACATTCCTCGGGGTGCGACGATTACGTGCTTAAAACGCCTCAATCTGGCGGCTATTAAGGGCAGCAACGAGAACTTAGGCGAATATACGCCGTTGATGTAAACCACATCGCTAGAGGTTGTTTTTATCAGGTGCTTCCATACGGTTAGGCTGGCTTTGCCTTCGCTGCAGTACCATACTTTTACGCCTGGCATTAAATCATTCCAACTATCAGCAATGGTATCGGTGTAAGGTGCAGTTTCACCATACTCATTGTTTCTGGTAACTATATAAAAATCGAACTCGCCCGACAAGTGCCCGGTCATATTGGCCATGGAGCGCACTGGTCCGCCTGCCTTGTAACCGGGCAGGTACCAATCAATAAAGACCAATATTTTCTTTTTGGCTGTGCTTTGCATAGAAAAACAAAGATAAGGATTTTACGGTTGTAAGGATTTTCTTACAAGAAAAGGTTTTTAAGTAACACAAAGATTAATTAATACTTTTCCATTCCCACCATCGACTTAGCCTTATTTATTCCTATAGTTTTTTTTGCCATACTAGGTTATAACAGCCCGCAATCTATAGCTGAAAAATGAACTCATTATTTCCCTTAAAATTGCTATATTAAAAACATTTTCTAATTTCATCTTTCTTAATTCTAAACTATGTAACTATGAAAGATGAAAAGAAACAAATAATTCCTGGTAACGATCTATCTGCAATTATAGATATCTATGAGTCATTGGCAAAAATAAAGGAATACGCAAAGAGGCACACTTCTGACACAATCACAAAGAATGATAAAACTATTGATGCGATTAATTTCAACCTTCGCATCATAAACCAAAGTTCTCAAAGACTTAACAAACTCACCAAATCCAAATTTTCAAACATTGCTTGGATCCTACTTGGAGGAATATTCTGCAATGAGACTTTAACAAGAATTGATAACGAGGAATTATGGGATATTATCAACCCAAAGGATAATGGGGTGTTAACTGAATTACCCAAATTAAAATCTTGTCTTGAATGGTTGTTGAACTATACGTTCTCAAGAGATTTACTAAACAACCAAATGAATGTTAATAAATTTCATAGCTGGGCAACCAACGATGGGAAATTTTATGTCATGCTTTGGACCCTACAGGTAAATAGAAAATACAATACTAACATTACTTTTCAATCACTCAGTCAAGATTTTATTCACAATGCCCTAGAAGCATTAATTGATGAACCCATAATTAAACAGAACTTTTTTCCTTTATTAGATTATAAAAATGCCATTTTTTCAAAACTTCTTGCGGAAAAAGAAATTGACTATCAATTGGAATCAATCAGCGACCAGATGTTCTATTCAGACAAAAAATGGATTGGACCCACAAATCATTCAAATAAAATTACCTCCCTACCTCTCACAACAGAATACTTATATCCAATACATTCCAACAGGTCTCTTTGGACGGTAAAAAAGAAATAATCAACTACATTTTTTTGATTTATTTAGCACCTTTTTTTACCGAAAAACATTTAAAAATTTTCAAAATAGAAACTAACTCAAAAATTCAGATGGTGTATTTGGTTATTACACCTGCGAAAAATTAAAGCCATACATGGTTTAGGTAATTTCTCATACACCTATCCATCCCGACACTTCGCAAACAATCTGTTTCTGCCAGTTTTTTACGGATTCATTAAATTGAGTAAACAACAATCCGCATTCTTTATCAGAAAGGTTCCGATGCTGGTTTGTTTCAAAGAATTTCCCTGAAATATATCCTGCGGTACCCGGGAAAAGCAAAGCGACTTTTGCTGCATCAAAGTATTGATGGTAAGCATACATTTGCCGGATGTCTTCTATGGAGGGTTTTCTATCAACCATTTTCCATTTAGTATCCAGAACGTAGTTTTTCCCATTTTTGAAAATTGTAATATCCGGACGAATTGTTCTACTGTGGCCACCGATTGGTTTCCAAAAAAACCTGGAGTTTTGGCCTTTAACTCTTAAGGATTTTTCTTTCTTCAGTGTGACCAGAACAAACTGTTCCCAAAGCATATTCATATCGAACATTAAGGCTAGAACATCGTTTTTACCCTTACTTAGATCGGGATGATACTGGAGCAAAATCAATCGGGCTATTTCAATGGCGGTTTTATACCCTTGGGTTTTCCGGTTGAATACTATTTTATTAAAGAGGCTCTCAGTAGTTTTCCTTTCAGGCAATTCCGGAAAGTTCAACAGCAGTGAATTGATTCTGCCTGTTAATAATGGATTAGTATTGATGCGTTTCAGAAGGAGCAGTGTCTGATAAATGATAACATGGAGAATGTGGTTGGTATCATAAACCGTATAATTGGTAAAAAAACGTTCTTTGTGTATTATATTCTTATTAAGATGCTTATCAAACTTTAGACTGCCTTTTAGTGTAAGAACATTTCCTTCTATTTGATGGTATCTTTTTGACAATCCTTGATGCAAAAGATACTCTACCTCCTTTATGAACATTTCAAAATACAAGTCGAGTACAGAATTTTCCCTGACCTTGAGTTGGCTTGCACTGGGGGCTTTTACATCAAAGCCCTGGACTGTTCTCAGCATATTTATCAACACATCGCGCCAGGTATTTTTTGCTGAGCCATTGGCTTTACTTTTGTCGGCTTTTGGTAAAACTTCCACCAATGTGTCTCCCACCTGAATGGCACCAACATACTCATTGAACTGGACTCCTTGTCTGATAAGCTTAAAGTAGGGCACGCCTTTTCCAAAGAATCACTCAAACGCTTCCAGCTTGTTTTGGTCAAAGACAACGCCTGATTCAAACGCCTGATTCAGCGTGATCATCTGATGCTCAAAGACGGTAATATGTTGTCGCTTTTTCTTCATGCCGTGGTTTAACTTTCCTACTTAACTAGCAGCTGAATGGCACTTTTAAAGGTCATCCCTTCCTGAATATATTGACGGCCGGGATGGCCTTGCCGGTAGTCGATGATTTGAAAAATATCTTTTTCCGGATATTCGAAATTGATGTCAGCGGCAAAATCTTCCTCGTCTGTGCTATTTTCTTCGTAGATAAAGCCTTTACCCAGAATTGCTCCTATTTTGGCATAATCACCGTAAAAGTACTCCTGCAGAAGAGGAATGATATTTCGATAAAATGCGTCTTGCAATTGCTCTTCAACGGAAGAACCATTCTTTATAAGCAAATAAGAATGGCCAATCAAATGGACTCTGTCCAGTAACTTCTCGATGCGTTTATTGATGACGCGTAATATTTCGCGCCCGGTGGTTCCGGCAAATTCGTATTTCAGTCCCTCTAAATCATATCGAGGAGGCATCTCTGTAAAACTGAATCTTCTACGCAATGCTGTATCCAAGGCTTCTACACTTCTATCGGCCGTATTCATGGTGCCCAGGATATATAAATTGGGAGGAATACCAAATTTCTCCTGACTGTAGGGTAGCATAACTTCTAAACCTTCATCCCTTCCCAATCTTTTATCATCCTCCATGAGGGTTATCAACTCGCCAAAAATTTGAGAAATATTACCACGGTTAATTTCATCAATAATCATCACATACTTTTTGTTTTTGGTGGTGTCTGTGTTGAGTTCAAAATTATAGTATGATTTAAGATGACTGATGACCGCATTGATATAACAATCCCAGCCTATATAAACGATTTGGCCGGCTGACATTTTGTTCAAATTCTCCCTAACCATAGATCCCTGATGGTTTTTGTTAGCTGTGGTATAGAGGTTTAGGTTGTTGTTTCTATTTACTGAAACCCAGAACGACGTATTCTCACTAGTTTTTAATTCAAAGTATTCTTTGGTAGATATGTCCTTAATAAATTCATAATAGGCCTCGTCAAAACTTGTGGTTACAATTCCCTGAGCCAGTTGGCATAGTTTTTTAAATATTCCATCCCTGACTTCATATTTCACATTTCCACCTTCGGTAATTGGCTTTATTCCTTCAATAAAATCTTCATAGCTCATGCTTTGATGGAAGGTGGAAAACACAATTTGCCCTTCCTGGACTTTCTTATCGAAAATTGCTTTTATATCTTTTCTGCTTTTTCCTTCTAATGGTTCTCCAATTATTTCTAAGGCTTTGTTTACCGTGTTGTAGGTTTTACCGGTTCCGGGAGGTCCAAACAATATTTGATTCAAGCTCATAGGTTCTGTATTTGGATAACTTTTTTTAGTATTAGCTTCTGAAACATTGGTAACAATTTCCGTAGGTAATGCCTTTATTGGGGATAAATTGTCTTGTGTTGGCGGGCTATTTTTACCAAAGAATTTAAACTTATTGACTGGTATAGGCGCTACCTTCTCAATCCCATCAGCAAAAAAAACAATTTTCGCAGACTTTCTATCGTCATGATAATCACTGAAATTTGGCGCATAGTGCTTTATTTTTTTCGATGCCCATTCCTTATTCGAATACTCCTCCTGACTTATTGCAAAATCAATGATGTTTGCTTTATAACGGGTTTCACCCCGAATGCTGTAGTAAAGCGGAAAGGATTTTCGATCTTTGAGATAAGCTCTCAATAATTTTAAGGTATCATTGCCCCCACTGGGCTTTTTGCTATTCCAAATAATGAGCCCCTCGTATTCAGGACCAATTTCTATCTCATTTTCCTGCCATCCGGTACCATCAGAAGCCATTAGACCTACCACTTCGTCTTCCCATTCTCCTCTGAATGAATAAACAATGGACGATAACAGAAAGGTGAAATTCTCCTGATGGGCAACCACTAAACCAAATTTTGAGAAGTATTCCTTTAAATCGTTGGTGAAGTTATGCTCATTGTAATCATGTTTTAACAAATTGACTGATACCATTTTTCGATGGTTATCACTTAAAATGGTACAGTTATTCTCAGGGTTTAACAAGTAATTAAAAGCATTCAGGATAGACTTACCATCTATTACCCTATTCTGAAACTTAAACCGAATAAGTCCGGCCACCCAATCATTCATGCGAACAAAAGCATCCGCGATGGCCCGATAATCATCATACTTGTTATATTGAAGCTTTCCGTGGGCTTTGGTGTCACAATAAGAGATAATCTCAAAAAGTAAATCTCTGATTTCACCAATTTGCGGGTTAGCCTCTGCAACAATTTTAAATTCATCGTAATCAGAAGAAAGGCGAACTAATTCGTCCTTGAGATGGTCTTCAATTTCTAAATTGAGCCATCTATTAAGCGCTTCCTGCCCTAATAAAAAATAATACTCCTTGGCTTGCGCTATGTTTTGGCAACCTGATTCCTCAAAAACTTTTTGGACCTCTTCCTGCTTCATAATTTGGTGTTTTTAGCTGCAACCTGAACATTCAGATATTCGTTTCAACCTCTACCGGAATCTCAATCAGATTCTTTATGGTGGAATACAATTCTATATTTTGCTCAGGCGTATCCAGGGAGATTATTAACGAGTAACGAGTTATAGTATCAACTTTATTTAAATGCTTACGTTCTCGCCACCAACCAATGACTGGATAAACAGCAATCAAATTACACGTTGCTAATTCAGCCGCTGTACCTTCCCAGTAGTCGGTATGTATTGAGCCATTGCTTCTATTGTCTTTTCCTATTGCCCATCGCTGACTACCGGATTTGTTAACTAATTGCTCATTGTCTTCTCTTGCGGCCACATTTATTCTTTTTCTGAAAGCCGTTTCATCTTCATTGACATTATTGATATCAAACCGTAATCCATGGGATTGATAACGATATTTATCTTTCCAACCAATTTCACCTGCACCTGGTTCAATAAAGTACGAAAGTGTTACTCTAAGCGTTACCGGAACTGCACCCAAATCTAATAATAAATCTTTGGGCCATGGTAAGCTATAGTAATGCAATTCATTGGTTTTACCATTGCTACCCTCAAGTATAAAGGGCTGAATTGATTCTTGGGAAATAAACGACATTGCACTCTCTTGACTATACAAGGCTCTTTCTAATTGAGGAACTCCCAAACCAAAAATCCTTATTAGTTTCTCGAAAGATTTCCGCTTGTTCTCAGTACTGAACTGTTCTAACATCGAATCTGACCACCTGGCTGAATGCACTATTAAGGCTCTAATGGTTTCAGCCCACGCATCGGGATATTCATAGAGCAACTTGGCTGCAAACCAGGAAGCCTGAGCAGTGGCAGCACTTGTTGCATTTATTGTATCGAAGGGCTTAATATTAAACGACTTTGATGTTGACAGGCATTCTAAGTCTTCATGAGCAATGATAACATTTTCTGGACCTCTTAAAAGGTTGCCGCCTTCAAATACGACATCCGGCTTATATGGCCACTTTCGCTCCCACATTAAGGATGTTGTGCTATAAGGAGAGAGTTCACCTTGGTTAGCTAAAGTCTCATAATCTTTATAATCCTCGTCATTTACAATCATTTTTTGTGTATAAGCACCTACAGTTATGGCATTCCAGGATTGTGCAGGATTTTCAATCGATGAAGCTAAATTTGAATGAGGATAATCCTTAAATAATTCTTCGCTTCTAATATTCCCGCCAGAAACAATAAGAATTCTTGGACTCTCCCCCTGACCATAAGTTATGTTGTCAATTGCGCCAGACCATGAAGAAGGCCTGCCTCTTTCCATGTCTTCAGCGGATGTTACTGCCATACAAAAAACCAATCTGGCTTTAGGGCTAGCGATTTCAGCCCTGGAGACACTTTGATTAATTACATCACCCCACAATTCCTTAGGTGTTGATCCTTGGTGGCGAGGAGGTAAAACTTTCACTGAAATGAGGCCATGCGTTAAATCAATCGAATCATTAGTAGAGAGCGCTTTCTCAAGGTTACCATAGGCAGATATGCCAGCCATCAAGGTTCCATGTCCTGCTCTTTCTTCATGGTCATAAGTACCCCATTCCGGATCGTATGACAAGGTTTTATCTTCAGGCAATAAGGGTGATATTAATTGATGACCGTTATTTACCCCGCTATCTAAAACACAAATTGAGACATCCGTTTCAAGGATGTTTATACGGGCCAATAAATCTTCAACCCATTCTTGTTGATCTTTTGAGCTTTCTGAAACCCAGAAACCTGCAGGTTCTTGACCAATTCGAAATTCAGCTAAAATGTCACTTACTAGCATAAGTTCTACAAGCTGGCTTTTATTTGAATTAATCAACAAAACGGCTCTTTCCGGGAATAAGATATAATTCCTTTTGTAGGCTATATTTAAACTTTCTAGTTGATTGTAAAAATCGGCAATCTGGTTTTGCTCATTACTGCCTGCAGTGTCCACACTGAGCCACACTTCGCACCACTTGGCTGTCTGCGTTGGAATTAAGGTTTCTTTATCCGTCCACATGCTTTCTAGTAGTGCTGTGGTAACATCTTCAATACTGTTTACCAGGGGGGCATTTTTGGCTTTGCCGGATGGTGTAACTTTTGTTCTATATTCTTCAATTTTCCTAACGAAATATCCCTCCTGGCCATTGGGAATATAGACTGTTGCTCTGACCTTCCCTAACCCGTCAGCAGTGGATTCTTGTTTAATATTTAAAAGTCGTATCCCACTTCTTATATTTTCAAGACTTGCTGTTACTAAGTCATGTTCTACGGCACTTGTAAATGATAAGTAGATTCCTTCTCTGGTGGAAATCTGTTCGGCTTCACGCTCTTCTCTTAATTGCCTTTTCCGGCTCCAAATTTCTTCAAATTGTGCCAGAAGTTTGGTACTATGGCTTTCAGCATCACGGCTGGGTATTCTTCGAGGTTCTCCGAAACCTGAGGCTATTTTGTATTTTTCAGAAATGAAGGCTTTGTTTAAAAAAATGTGTTTGTAGTTTTCGGGCATTAAGGTTTATTTGTGATAAGCTGCATTCCGATCACCAATAGCTTTTAGAATTAAAGAATTATCCATTCTCTTATCCTCATCCAACACAGTTTCTTTAATGGCATCTAAACAAGCCAAGGAAATTTCTGCATGACTTAATCCGTTAATATTGGGCAACAAACCTTCAAAATCAACATTTTGAGATCGACTGGCTAACCTATCCTTTAATAGTGAAAGTTTTTCTTGTTCTGATGGCAGGTGGTACAAAATAACATCATCAAAACGTCGAAACAATGCTTGATCTAAAAGTGATTTATTGTTGGTTATTGCGATGATTAAACTATCTGAGTTATCTCTCTCGATAAATTGCAAAAACGAATTTAAAACGCGGCGCATTTCCCCAACATCATTATCCCTGCTTCTTTCCCCTCCTATTGCATCAAACTCATCAAATAAATAAACGCCCTGTTGTTGCTCAATAAGGTCAAATACCTGCCTAAGTTTGGCACTGGTTTCACCCATGTATTTTGTGACCATCTTATCCATTAAGATGGTATAATGGGGCAGCCTTAGTTCATTGGCAATTATAGAAGCAGTCAAGGTCTTTCCGGTGCCAGGAGGGCCTGATAACAAAACTTTTCTTCTATTCTCGAGATTGTGCTTCCTTAATTTGTCTCTTTGGACAAACTCAGAAATTATTCTTTTAATTTTTCCTTTGATATCATCGGTGGTAATAATATCTTCTAAATTGACTGCAGGTACATTTTCAATTATTAAGCCCTGCAAATCAGGACTAAACCTCTTAACCTTAGGCTTGTTCTCCTTGGCTCGGTCTACAATACTCTTAATTTCATTAGCAAGTATCGAATGGCCTAACTTGGCCTCATGGGCAGCAATTTGCAAGGCAGATGTAGTAAACTTATCTACCTCATTATTGTAATGCGATTTGATTAATGAAACTATGTATTCCGCTTTTGCCATATTATTACAAAAATATGGTTTTTATTGCTCAATTCTATGCTGTAAACCCATAAATAAAACCCATCCAATTACCAGATGGAAATTTATATCTGAGCAGAAGGAATTCATGATTACCAAGGAGGCCTTATTTCTAATCTCTTTGAATTGAAGTAAAGAATAAAGGTGGCTAGCGCCAAATATATCTATTTCTAGAAATTCAATTTGGTCTCTCCTCAGAAAATCAGCAGATCGCTAAATGGGTCGGGTTGCGAATTTTCAATTTATCGGCTATATCACATTTTTAACCGCCATTTAATCGCATAACTCCAAACTGTAATATGTTCCAATCCTTTCTCCTTCTTTTAGGCGAATATTATTGTTTCAATTTATGTCTCAAATTACATAATGTTATCGGGGGTGTTAGAAAAAAGGTAAACACACGATCTCAACCTGTACCCGGTTTGACTCAATCCCCAAGGCAGAATAGTATAACTCATAGACACCCGGCTCAAAAGGCATGTCAACATATTGCATGAGGTTTAAATTTCTGTATTCCCCACTGAAATTTCCTTCATTCAATTCATCATCAGTATATTGCTGGGCCTTAGCTATCTGTTTCTCTCGTTCTTTTCTTCTTTTTTCCACCACTTCTTCATCTGGTGCCGGTCCCGGCATCTCACCTTCATCCCAAAGTTCTTCATAAATTATACCTTTAAACCAATGCTCAGAGTCAGTTTTCCGAATGTGAAAAACTCCTTCTGATAAGTGGGCGTACTTAGCACCTCTACGTGCTGTAAAGACTGATGCAACACAAACAGGAATTATCGGCTTAATGCTCTCAAGAGGCACAGAAGAAGGCAGGATGATCTTTTCAGGCACGTTAATTAACGTCTCGTTCATTAGGTAGCTTGTAGCTTTCTCTGGAGACATTGGAGAACATGGATTACGCCCCCCGTGAAAAGCTCCCACTTTAAGATCATTAAAGGTTTCGGGGATGAATCGGATGGTTGTTGTTGGCATGACACTGTCTTGTTTAAGGGTTTGACATGAAACGGATGCGGCAAGCATCCAGAGAATTAAAGGTAAAATTGATTTCAGTTGTTGGCTAACATTTAGACTATTTGTAGACATAATTATTTGATTTTAAGTTATACACCGCTTTTGAGGTCTGCTTTTTTCAAGGCTTCGGCGCAGTGACGACAGAAGGATCTTTGACGGCCGGCGACGCCATACATTACACAACGGCTCCTTTCACGGTCTGCCATAGAATCGTAACGGGCTTGTCCTGCCGGAATACCAAAATGACAGTGCGACCCAACATGGCCTTGGCTGTTATTGTAATAGGTAGGGATTTTATCTGGTCCGCTTCCGTCGCTCGCCATTCCCAATTGATGCCCCACTTCATGAATGGCTATAATATTTTGTAGATTAGGGGATATATCCTTCCATTCAAATCGGGTGCCAATTGCTACAATATTGCTATTGTGTAATGAAATACCCCCTCGCATCCGCTCGACTACATGGACTTCCATTTCTATTTTTCCGGCTATCATCGGAAGTCCACGGACATCCACATCCACATTGTTGAAGAAACCAGCATTATCCACTTTTGCACGTGGCGTACACTTGTCTTTGCCAATAGAAATGTCGGGACTACCGTCTGTCGGCTTAAAAACACAGCTAATAAACCAATCATCTCCATCCAGATTGTGCCACAAAGCGAATTCTTTATATGTCCTTTCATGCTCGATTTTAACATTCACCGTCCTGTCACCTCCTCCCCGGGAGATTGCCCCGGCATCAATCACTCCTTTCACCGCCAAATGATCGGTATAGGCGATGGTCACGCAATGTGGACTATAGTTGACGGCTGGTGAGTTAGCTATTGCTGTTTGTACGTTTTGAACGAAAGTGTTTCTGTCGGCATCGTTGCCAATATTTTTAAGGTGCGGCATATTTACCGAGGGCAAATCCTTAAGAATAACTCCATTACTTCTAAATTCACGAACAAATGGATTCAAATTGGAGGCAATGGAATTCAGATTATTCATTTTCACTTCCACATAATGGAGCAAACGCTCTGTTTCAACAAAACCATTGCTCATACGCTTAGTACCATTGTCATCGGTAGCAGACACTGAGAAGATGTCCCCGGCGGCCGGACTGACGAACAACCGTGAGCCTTCAACAATTATCTCCCCATTGCTATTGGTGGTTAAACTTAATTCCTGATCCTGGTACTTGAAGTTGGCATTTCGTGTTATTTCGGCTTGGGAATATGCCAAGTTATTGGAGCCTGGCTCAAGTTTGAGCTTGAAGTTATGCACGCCGGGCTTGTCGAACACGACTTTGCACCGGATGTTCTGTCCCAATTGACCCATATCCTGGATCTCCTGACCATTCACATAGGTGGAATTGGTTGGTAGGTTGACATACTGCACTACACCGGCTTGAATGTCTTGATTATTTGAATCGATTAATTCAACTGAAACCAGTTTGGCTGCTACCTCTTCGGCAACAGCGCCTGTAGCCCCGACAGCACCAGCCTTCCACTCACCATGTATGTCGGTTACTTTCCAGTTTTTTTCATGCTCCACCACATTTCTATTTCTGGTGATGGCCGGCGACAAGCGAAGACTGATTTCCATAGGGCTGCTGCCCAGTGCCATTGCTTCATGGAAACCTACGCAGTAGCAGTCCCAAAACTCAATTTTCATAAAATGGTCATCGTCACCATTATATATTTCAAATTTGCCTTCTTTCATGGTACCCAACATCAACCACTCCAGAAAGAATTCATCTTGCTCACTTGAGGCAAAACTCAGGTTGAAAAGGCCGCCTGCCATTTGGTGCCGGATAGAGCCATCAATGCCATCATTTGGACGAATGAGTGAATCAAAAGTCTCGACAGGGCGAAATTGAACCGGTTTAAAGAACCATTCATTGTCGGTGGCCTCCCCACTGGCTACGACCGGCTCAAAAGATTCGCTCAGTGGTAGTCTGCCGCCATTCAAATCGGGATTGGTCTCTATCGGAAAGAAGTATTCATAATGAAAGTTTGTGAGCCAGCGCTCTTCTCCAGCTATAATTAACTTAGCCTTCATCATAAGCAGGTGGTGTTTTGGGTTAAGGGTTAATAATTTTCAAAGGCTAAATATAGGGATTTTTTGTAAAATAACTTGTGAAAATGTTTTTCTTAATGGCATCCATTATATTGAATCACTGCGCCTTAAGAGGCAACCTATTAAGTATTCTGTTAATCATAAACTGGTGACCATTATAGAATAAAGCGTTAGCGCATTTGGAACTCTGCACTGAAGGTGTAAAAATGATGTAGGAATAATATCTTACGAACTTTTCTCCTGTAAATTCTTTGTTTAGCCATTTTCCCTATTTTTGGTTAATGGCATAAAGATTATGAGAAAAGGGTCCTAAATCAGACAATAAGCTATGTGTAAGTACTAATAAAAATCTTGCAATTAGCTAGTTTTGACTAAAATGAAATTTTACTTCTTTCCAACCAAATCCAACAACTGATCAATTTTTTCTTTTAAATACTTGTTTTCTTCTTTCAGTAGAAAAATTTCATCATCTTTTGCTGAAACTAAACGGTCAAGAATTTCTTTCTCTACGCCATAGTTATAGGTGTTTTCATTTCCAAAATTTACTCCTGGGCCATTTCCTCCCTTGTGAATTTCCTGATGGATATAATACCCTTCCGGCCTCATTAATTCTTCCATGCTGGTATCCAATACATCCGAGATCTTTTCCAAGCGCTCTAGATCAAGCTTGGTCTCTCCAATTTCAAGGCTTTGATAACTGCTAAGGCTCACTGTCCTCAGGCCAATGCTTTGATGGACTGCAACAGCAGTCAAATAACTCAAATACTCTACTGCAATGAATCCCCTTGAAACCAGCCCGGCACCAAAAGTCCATCACGGACGAAACATCAAGAGTATATCGCCAATGAACTGAATTTGACCCAGCAGGCTGTTTCTAAGCTGGAGCAAAAGATGGTGGTTGAGGAAGAATTACTTGCCAATAACTACCCATTCAACCCCATTGAAAAGGTAGTTGAGCTTTATGAGCGTCTGTTAACCGCCGAAAAAGAGAAGGTGGCGATGCTGCAAGAATTGCTGAATACCAAGAAATAGCAAATTAATAGATTAAAGCAGAAAACAACTAACCTATGGTTTTCCAAAATTTCAACTTAGTGGCCTTTTACAATCCGGTGTATCTCATTTAATAATAAAGGGAATGCAGGCTCAGCCATTTGGTGGCCATATCCGTCCAGTTCCAATAGACGGGTATCGTTGTGTCCGACAATTTTCATCATGCGATTAGGTAGGCAACGGTAAAATGGGTTATGGTATGAGCCCCGGCGGAATGTCCTGAAACAAAGACTTTGGAAGGATCACCTCCAAAGTCCTGGATATGCTTAAGCACCCAGGCTACTGTAGCGGCAGCATCTTCTATGTATTTTGGGGCGTTGACCTTGGGGTAAAGTCGATAATTAACACCAACAACAGCTATCCCCTTTTCTTTTAATGCTTCAGGAATTTCCTTACTACCTCCTGTTAATCCTCCGCCGTGAAACCATACAACTGTTGAATAACCTTGACTGTTCGATGGATAATAAATATCTAATAAACAGCGCTCAACCATATAGTCATCAGATGGAATACCGTCATCATAATAAGGAATATTCTGATCAAATGAGTAAGTGGTACTCTGACCGAAAGAAAGGACGATAAATGTAAAAGACAGAATAAAGAAAACCTTAAATCGCAGCATCATGCAATGTGTTAAGATCGAAAAAACATCTCTGATATTTTTTTATAAAGCTAATGTTTTTTGCAATAGTGCCAGCTGATTTTTTTCAAAAAGCGGTATTGGTTTTACATGATAAGTGAGGAAGTGAGCTGGCGAAGAACAAACGAAGAGATGCTTGTTGGTTAAAGGGGGCAGACTGTGCCAATTTTTGAATGCGCTCCTGGGCATAGTGGATTTAAGTTGTCACATCGTTTGAGAAGACGGGAAATGTCAGTTATATTTGTTAGGTGAAAAAAATCAGCAAATGATACAAATTAAAAAGGCTACCCTCAGCAATTTCAGATCAAAGACCAACCTTGATATTTCATTGGGCAATCGCTTGACTTTGCTTGCAGGGGAAAACGGTTCAGGAAAAACGACCCTGCTCGATGGACTGGCAATTGGTCTGGGTGCCGTATTTTCTCGTTTTCCCAATGTTAAAGGTCTGGGTTTTAAAAACGAAGATTTAAAAAAGGAGGCTAAGCAAACTGCTCCTTATGCCCGTATTGCTTTGGAAACACTTGATGGCCTGCGTTGGGATAAAACCCTGAGGAGGGACCAAAGTCGACAAACCATTGGACTAATTCCGGAAGGGGTTGGCCTGACAAATATCAATCATTACATAGACGAAAATTTTCTCAATCCATACAATG
>NZ_BAZW01000060.1 GCF_000974365.1 Geofilum rubicundum JCM 15548 | reverse complement strand
GGGTTTTAAATGCCCACTAGTGAGCCAAGCTGATTGGTTACCAATTTGGTTTTATCAAGCAAGGTTTCGGGCATATTGGCATGGTGATGACCGTAAATCCAGTAGTCGGGTTGCAGCTCATAAATGAGTTCTGTTTGCTCAGAGACGAAGGCACTGCTAATATCAGAACTTTTGTATATCTGCGGATTCACTATATGACTTGGCACATGATGCGAGGTAATAACCTTGAATTTTGCAGTGGATTTTAAAAATTGCTCTTTCAGGAAGTTTAGGCTTGCGTCATGGAAATGATTAAATTCTTTACTGGAAATGACCTTCCCATGATATTTTATTCTTCGAAAATCATTAACCCCAAACTCAACAATAAAGCCCATATCTGCAGGTATATATGACCATAATGTGGTGAAAAACAAATCACAATCCCCCATAAAAACCACCTCGTTATTAACTAAAAACACATTCTCTCTAATAGCCTCCATTACCGGTTGATCTAAAATTTTCAAATCTTTACCTGAGTAGAACTCATGGTTACCGGGTACATAATAAACTGCTTTCCAATGATCTGCAACATAATCGAAAAACCAGTGTTTAAAATGCTTTTCATTCCAATAGGTAATGTCTCCGGCCAGAATAAGAAAATCAGCAACGGGCTTTATTGGGTTTTTGTGCAGAAAGAGTTCGTTTTGAGCAAACTCTAAATGAAGATCTGAGCAGTATTGAATTCTCATGAATGGGCTTATGTTTTTGGTTACTACAAATTACAATTTTTTATCGCTTTAACAAACTCACATAATATGGTCTCACCAGGTATTTCATCAACTATCAATAAAAAGTTGAGGGGGCAAAATTCCTCTAGAACCATATTGTGGTGGTATGGTATGATGAGGTAGAAACCTTGGTGAATGGAAAGAAAGTATGGTTCCCTTTTTTGAAAGTCTGTCCAACGAGCGTTTGATGGCTATATTGGTATGTCCCTGAAGCTCCGATTTAAGTTGAGCTAAGGAAAAGACATCCTTCCGATGGGCAATGATTTGTATAACTAAGCCTCCAGACTACGTTGCT
This sequence comes from Geofilum rubicundum JCM 15548, assembly GCF_000974365.1. Classification (GTDB taxonomy): domain Bacteria; phylum Bacteroidota; class Bacteroidia; order Bacteroidales; family Marinilabiliaceae; genus Geofilum; species Geofilum rubicundum. The sequence continues at coordinate 22,476 of NZ_BAZW01000060.1, read as the reverse complement.
CTTTGTTTGTATTCATTACAGAAGACAAATTTGCGAATAGTACCACTTTAAGGTGCTTTATGCAAATAAAACCACTCAAACTTTCCTCATGAGGAAAAATTCAACCAATGCCATTGAAATCATCCATTATAATGAAATTGCCCCGTTTCATAGAAATGCAGATTATGAAAAAGGGGGTCTTAGGGTTATAGGTTACCGAATGAGGGGTCGTTTCTGATTTCTATCGAGAAGGCTTTTGACGGATTGACACTCATTAGTATATTAATATCATCCTCTGTGAAACCATGTGATCTTAGTTCCGGAAAGAGTTTCTTGAAGATATTTGTAAATGGTTTTATCGTCTGATTTTCTTTTTGTGGGTCATACCAGCCAGAATCGTGTGAAATTAAAATTCTATCCAAAATTCCATTTCTTTTGGCAAATAGTATTTTTTCAACATGTTTTTCTAATTCCCAACCTATTCCATCCAAACTTATCCAGCAGCCCATTTCTGCAGCTTTAAGATAACTGTCAGTATTATCTTCTGCCTGAGCGTGCACCCATATAAAAGCCTCTGGTGACACGCCATTTTCTTTTAGGATTTTCAATTGTGGCCATAACCCATTGGCCTTTCCTGTGTTTTAATAAGGATCTAAAACGAAACCACTTACCGACGAAAAACGCTACCACCCCGTTTCCATTCTCCTGAAAAAGCGGTAAACTTTCATATTCTGAAAGTTACGCCACGATGAAATCAACCTTCCTATGTCGGCACTGCCAAAGTAAGTGCCAAAGAAATCCCCGCAATAAGCATCAAAAGTATTGTTCTTCAGCAGCGAAATCGCAATAAAAAGCGCTGTCAGGTCGCTGAACCAAAGATTGTAAAGACGGACGCGTTAATTCTCCAAATGCAGTCCCACCTTGGGATAGGCCCTGTTTTAGTCTCCAATTCTAGTTGATTGTAAAGACGGACGCGTTAGCTTAGCTAAAGGCTACCTCCTAATTTTATAGGTATTAAAAAACTTACGCGATGATACAACCTACAATCGAAGAAGTAGCCCCATTCTTTGGCAATAATCATGTTAAGCGCATTTAAGCAAAAAATGCATCGAATGAAATAAACTGTTTATCTCATTATTCGGCTTTCCAATCAACGGGAACAATAATTTCATTCCTTCTGTTAACAACCTGGAATGGGGGATTGTATCCCAGAAACCTGGCATGCCCGGTTGGGTTAATACCTTTTACTTTCAGTATATCGTGAAGCTTATCCGCGTATAATATTAGATCTTTATCCGAGGCATAACCACCAAACCGGATTACTGCCACGTATTCATCAGCCGTTTTTTGAATATGGACATTGGGGTCATTGGGCTTTGGCAAGTTCTCTTGGTTGTAGGATGAAGGCATAACAAAACTCATGCTCGACAAAGAATCATTAATGTCCATGTGAACAGGTGAAGTCATTGCAATGCTTGAATTTGTCTCGTTGCCACCAAAAATATAACCTGCCAATGCACGAAACCCCGGACCTGATAACTCTTTGTATGTTTTGGCATTCGAATTAATGGTTGCCATGATTGACGAAGGGTAAAACCTGATTTCGAAATCCGTGTCTTTAAAGACAACGGTATATTTTTGCTCTTCTGTTTTGTTTGCCGCCATAATTGTGTAAGATTGAAAAAGAACTGTTATAACAATAACAAAGCCGATGACTGCGATGGATATTTTCATGCTTAAATGTTTTAACCAATAAACAGTCATCAATGAATATTGTTCAGTTATTTTTGTTATTCATTAAACAAAACAAAGGATTTGTATTATTTTCTATAGGACCGGGCCGGGCAACTAATGTAAAAATTAATTGCCTTTGAAAAGCAAAGGTTTTTCTTCATTCATTTCATACGGCACAGAAAGCACGAAAAGGAACCCGAAACGGCACAAAAGCGGTGCATGAAAATTGCATGAAAAATGTCTCTGAAAGTCCCAAAAAGTCACTTTTTGTCCCCAAATTTTTCATAAACCAACCCATTTTTGGGCATAAAAAAAGCCCCGGGAACCCACCGTTACGTGTTGATTACCAGAGCTTTATTTTGTGTCGGGATGAGAAGATTCGAACTTCCGACCCCCCGCCCCCCAGACGGGTACTCTAAACCGGACTGAGCTACATCCCGAGCTCTAATGACTTTTTTCAAAGACCGTGCAAAGATATAAACTTTTAGCTATCCTCACAACCATGCTACCAATAAAAAAGAGAAAAAAATCCATTCGGAAAGACCACGCCCATCTAATGTTTTTGAAATCAATCCTTAACCGTTTACCCATTCGAAAAAGTCGGTTAAACGGCAATATTCGGCGCTTTAACCAATAATTCATCCAAATCGGCTCAAAAATATGCACAAATGGGCAAAAACAGCTACTTTTGTCAAGGTGATTTCGGTACCCGGCCCGCACTACTGAAGCAGCACCCCGAAAAATGGTTTTTATTATCAATTGATTACAGCTCAAAAAACGGTTCATCGTCTTATGCCTGACAAAACACTGCCTTCTGAAGATGCCTTGTTGCTAAGTGGCCTTAAAAGAGGGGAAGAAAGGTTTTATCGCTTACTGTTCGACAAGTACTACCAGCCTTTGGTGATATTTGCCAACCGGATGTTGCTGGATATGGATCTTTCGAGAAGTACGGTTCAGGATGTGTTTGTGATGCTTTTCGACAAGCGTGAGGAAATCGTGATTCATACCAGTCTCAATGCCCACCTCTACCAAACGGTGAGGAACAGGTGTCTCAATCATCTGAAAAGGGATAAAATGAAAAATGAGCACCACCAGATTATTCTGGACAAAGGGGATACTTTTGAGCAGCCCTCGACTTCCATGGAGCTCAATGAGCTGGAGGCGCTCATTCAATCGACCATTGAGGTTTTGCCGGAACAGTGTCGCCGCATATTTAAAATGAGCCGTCAGGAAGGACTGACCAACCAGGAAATTGCGGAGTCTTTAGCCATTTCCAAAAGAACGGTGGAAACGCAAATCAGCAAGGCGCTCAAAAGGCTGCGCGAAGAATTGGGCAGGCACCAGTTGCTCACGCATGCCCTGGTAACCGCCCTCTTTCTTTCCCTTTAAAAAAAATCATTCGTTTTTTATACGTGTATCAGACCGCTCAGTTGTCATACTAAGGACAACCACAAAAAGCATATACACACCATATAAAACCAATATATTATGGAATTTTTACTTCAACTCATTGCTGAACTTTTCGGGGCTCCTGAAGAAGAGAAAGCCACCATTATGGAAACTGTTCAGGCTCAAGAAACAGTGGTAAAAAATGAAGAAGTTCCGGTACTTGCTGAAGAGCAGTTCGAGAAAACACCCAATATTTTCAACGTCGTTCAATTTCACTAATCACTCATGATGGAATCTGCTAACACCACGAATGACGACCTCATTGTTCGGCACTTGTCGGGTGAGGCTTCACCCGAAGAGTCGGCACTGGTGACCTCATTGTTAAAGAGCAACAGTAGTTTCAGGCAGCTCTATCAGGAATACCAGTTTGTTTGGGAACAATCCACACTAACCGGAAAGGTGATTGAGCAAGACTGGCAGCAAATTCGCCAAAGAATGGGCTTCAGCAGTCACAAAAATGCCTCTCCGCTTTCCTTTCTGCTAAGGATTGCTGCTGTTTTGACGCTGGTATTATCTGTATCGGCCGGGCTATGGGTTTACTGGAATGTACCGGGCTATGGTCGCTGGGTCGTTTTTGAAACCGGCATGACCTCTGACTCCATTGTTCTGCCGGATGCCAGTATCGTTTTTCTGAACCGGAATTCTTCCTTGAAGTTCCGCTCTGCCTTTAAAGGCGATGAACGAAAGGTGGCTTTAAACGGGGAGGGCTATTTTGAAGTTACGCCCGACCGATTAAAACCGTTTAGCGTAGAAGCCGGACCGGTTGCCGTAAAGGTAATAGGTACTGCCTTTCACATGAATGCCAACAGAAACGATGGCATTGTTGAACTCAACGTTACGGAGGGACGGGTGGCCCTATACAATGCTTTTGAAGAAATAACGGTGAACAAGGGCGAATGGGCTTTAGCCGGTGCTAAAGCCATTGGTAAGGGACATGCCAAAAATGAGAACTTTCTGTCGTGGAAAACCGGGCGACTGGATTTTAACAAATCATCGCTCCACGAAATAGCATTGGCGCTCACCCAGCATTTCCCGGAGATTAATTCCTTTAAAATAAAGGAGAAAAGCAACATTCTGGTAACCACCAGATTTAACGGGGAAACATTGGAAGATATCACAGATGAGCTTTCGGTGCATTTTCAAAAAAAGTTTATTTTAGATAATGGAGTTTTGATAATCTCTGATTAATTTTAGGGGGTTGATTTATTAAGCTAATTCGCCCCTTTTGAAATCTATTTTTCCGCATATAAGATTTTTTTTAATCGGGGTTGTTCTGTTACACGGAACAACCTCGTTTTCGTTATTCGCTCAGGATGACTTAAGCCCTGTGGTGAATTTGGGTAATAGCCGGGGATCGACCAGAGACTTGATTCATTTGCTTGAATCGGCTTCCGGATGGACCATCAGCTATAGCAACCGCCTGTGCATGCAGGATGACCTGCAACTTTCAGGAACACCTCAGTCGGTACTTGAACACCTCAACGATATTTTCGCCGCCTGTCCCTTCGCTTATATTATTCGGGACAACCGAATCATATTGCGGCCCATGGATCCGGCAGAAGTCACCTACACCGTCAGTGGCTTTGTCCGGGATAAAACAACGGGAGAAAGTCTGCCAGCCGCCAACATTTACAATCCATCCACCGGATCGGGTACAGTAAGTAATAACTATGGTTTTTTCAGCCTTTCCCTGTCGCCCGGCCGGCATCGACTTCAGGCTTCCTATGTAGGCTTTCTGAACGAGTCCGTCGAATTTGAAATCAAGCGGGACACCGTCCTGCATTTCGACCTGTTGGGCTCCCTGCTGCTCAAGGAGGTCTCCGTGAAGGGCGACCGACCCCGCGAAATTATTCACACCACCAAGATGGGTGCTACGCTCATTCCTGTTGAGGAAATCCGACAAACCCCGGCACTCCTGGGAGAGACCGACCTGGTCAAAAACATTCAAATGCTGCCCGGGATACAAGGTGGCAGTGAGGGATTCAGTGGCTTGTACGTGAGAGGCGGTGGTCCGGATCAAAACCTCATCCTGCTGGATGATGTGCCCGTTTACAACATAGGTCACCTGCTGGGCTTCTTCTCCATATTTAACGCCGACGCCGTTAAACATGTGGCCGTTCACAAGGGCAGTTTCCCTGCCCGTTATGGAGGACGCCTGTCCTCCGTGATCGACATCCGCATGTTTGAAGGGAATACGGAAAAAATCAAAGGAACGGTTAATCTGGGACTTCTGTCATCGGGCGTTTCACTGGATGGACCCGTTATTAAGGACCAGTCTGGTTTTGCCATCTCCTTTCGCCGGACTTACATTGATGCCATTGCGGGATTGGTGCAGCGGAACAATGATGAGACCACCAATTACTATTTCTTCGATTTCAACGCCAAATACAACCATACCATTAATCCCAAAAACCGGCTTTACTTTAATACTTATTGGGGGCGCGACAAGTACTTCACGACTTATAATTTTCAGCCGCTTGATAATGAAAGTCCTTCCCGACAAAGCTCTATTAACGATGAAAACAATGCCGGATGGGGCAATTTCGTGGGTGCCCTGCGGTGGAATTACATCATTTCACCCAAACTGTTCAGCAACCTTACAGCGACGTATTCCGACTACCGCTTCTTTATTGGGGTCAAACGAAGCAACCAGATCAATAATGCCTATGATACCTTTGAACAGCGCTATGTAAGTGGCATAAGGGATTATGGGGTTAAAATTGACATGGACTATTATCCCAGTAACAATCACCTGGTAAAGTTCGGCGGAGGGGCCATACGACACGATTTCAATCCGGGTATTGACATCATACAGCGTAGCTTATCGACGGCTGAACCGGTGGACACGACGCTTGGAAAAATAAACCTGACGGGCGGTGAATTTCATGCTTATCTGGAAGATGAATGGACCATCCGGGAAAAACTAAGGATCAATGCGGGACTAAGAGGGGTTGTATTTACCGGAGAAAGCAAAATGTATCACTCCCTGGAACCCCGACTGGCCTTAAGCTATGAGCTTAGGCCGGATATCACCCTTAGGGGGGCCTATTCAGGGATGTCGCAGTTCATCCATCTGGTAAGTTCATCCAATGTAACGCTGCCGACCGACTTGTGGCTTCCGGTGACCGATCGCATTGCTCCTATGAGTTCTTCACAAGTAAATATCGGTGGCGATATTTACCTCAATCCACAGCGAAGCTATAATCTGAATATTGATTTCTACTACAAAGAACTGAATGACCTGCTCCACTACAAGGAAAGTACCGGATTCTTTGATTATTCAACCAACTGGGAAGATAAGCTGACCAAGGGGTATGGCGATTCTTACGGCATGGAGGTACTCCTGAGTAAATCCGGCGGTAAACTCACCGGATGGCTGGGGTATACACTGGCGAAAACCACCAATACTTTTCCGGAACTGAACAACGGAAAGAGCTTTGCGGCCCGCTATGACCGTCGACACGCCGCCAACTTATCCCTCAATTACCAGTTCACCAAGAGGACGGATGCGGGACTGATGTGGCAGTATGGCAGTGGAACTCCTATAACCCTGCCTTCCGAAAAATATTATGCCCCGGATTATCCCCACTATAACGCCACCAATGGTAGCGGATACTCTGAAAATGCCAAGGAAATCAACGGTTTCCGGATGCCCGCCTTCCACAGAATGGACATCGGATTCAATTTCTCAAAGGAAAGACGGCGCACCTCCAGAATCTGGAGCGTAGGCGTCATCAATGTCTATGGACGCCAGAACCCCTTCCTCCTCTACTTTGCCTCAGAAAGCGATGACGAACCAGGCTCCTCCTCCCGCAACCTCAAACAGCTCAGCCTCTTCCCCTTCCCCATCCCCTACGTCAAATACACCCTCAAATTCTAACCACCCCCCATATCCCCTCCCGCTCCGCGGGACTTCAAGCCGCAGGCGCAGTTCCGTTTTATCGGAATCGCTTCGCAACACATCCACCCCATCAACCCCATCAACCCCATTCACCCCATTTACCCTTCCTACCCTATCTACCCTTCCTACCCTATCCCCACCAACCGAATATCAAAATGCAACACCGCATTCGGCGGAATCTTATTCCCCGTTCCTTTCCTTCCCCAAGCCAATTCCGCCGGCACCCAAAACTTATAGCGGCTGCCCACACCCATCAGTTGCAAACCCTCCTGCAAACCCTCAATCAACTCGTTCAGAGGAACCGTGCTGGTCTGATTCAGACGGTACGTATCCTCCAGCAAAGTACCATTCAGCAACAGCGCCCTTTGATGAATCTCCACCGTACTCCACTCATCCGGTTTGGGCCCCTCTACATGTTCCACCACCTGGTATTGCAGACCACTTTCGGTTTCTACAACCCCTGCCTTTTGCGCATTTTGCTGCATAAAGGCCTCGCCCGACACCCGGTTATTCCCTGCAGCCCCCTTACTTCTGCCCCGTTTTTCTCTATTTGCCATAATTCTCAATTGCTTTACCCACAAAAATAATCAGTATAAAACAATCTCCTATGGCCAGGCGTAATTTTAAACTACGCCCATCCTATCTGATGCCGCATCCACTCCAACCCTTTTCACCCGACTTACCCAATCACCCCTATCTACCGATTGATCCCGCTTCGCGGGACTACGCTTCACCGTCCCAACCTAACGACCTATTAACCTATCACCCTATCTACCCTAACAACCCCATCCACCCTTCCTACCCAATCACCCCTATCTACCTATTGATCCCGCTCCGCCTATCTACCCATTTTACCCGACTTACCCTTCCCTCTCATAACCCCTACCTATATCCCATAACCAATATCAATCCAATTTATTTCTCACCCCCAAGTTTATTTTGAACCTTTGTTCATTATTTGTAAATTTGAAAAAAGCAATTATTAACCATTAATTAAAAAAGAGATGGAAGAAACAAAACAAGAAGTCGTTTCCTTGCCACGTTTAGGCGATGACGCACCCAGATTCACAGCAGAAACCACACAAGGTGTCATTAACTTTCCCGACGACTACAAAGGTCAGTGGGTCATTCTATTCAGTCACCCGGCCGATTTTACCCCGGTTTGCACCTCTGAATTCATGACTTTTGCCAGTATGCAGGATGAATTCAAAGAGCTGAACACCGAATTGGTGGGCTTGTCGGTCGACGGACTGTACAGTCACATCGCCTGGCTGCGTACCATTAAGGAAAAGATCGAGTACAAGGGCATGAAGGACATTGAAGTCAACTTTCCCTTGATTGAAGATATTACCATGGAAGTATCCAAAAAATATGGCATGATTCAGCCGGGCGAAAGCAATACCAAGGCGGTCCGTGCCGTTTTCATTGTGGATCCGGCCGGTAAAATCAGAACCATGATTTACTATCCCCTGTCCATGGGTCGTAATTTCGACGAGTTGAAGCGGGCCATTATTGCCTTACAGACGGCGGATGCTTTCAGTGTTGCCACGCCGGCCGACTGGCGTCCTGGTGATGATGTTATTGTTCCTACAGCCGGTTCATGCGGAACAGCCAAAGACCGTATGGAAGGTAAAGAGGGGGAAATGAAGTGTTACGACTGGTTCTTCTGTACCAAGCCGCTGGCTAAAGAGGAGGTCTTTCAAAAAATAAGGAAATAGCATGTCGAGACCCAAACGACAAAGAACGGTACAAAACCCTCCAATCATGGAGGGTTTTCGTCCGTTTGGCATACCCATCAAAGATCTGGAACCGGTCATCTTGCTGTTCGAAGAATATGAAGCTTTCCGCTTTTGCGATTATGAAGGACTCAAACAAGAGGAAGCCGCCCTAAGCATGGGCGTGTCACGCCCAACACTGACGCGGATTTATGAACAAGCCAGAAAGTCCATTGCCAAAGCATTTGTAGAAGGCAAAGCCCTGTTCATCGACGGGGGAAATTTCCACACGGACGACTTTTGGTACCGCTGCAACGCGTGCCTCAAGCTCAATATTTGCGAAGAAGCCATTCATCATTGTATCTATTGCCAGGCAGACGATTTACGTCGGCTGGACCAAAAACCAAGTAAGCATGACCATGAAACTGAATGATTGTGACAAGCCCTGCATTTGCGTGCATTGCCAGCTGACCTTTCCCCACGAAAAAGGCCACCCTTGTCGCGAAAACAAATGCCCCACCTGCGGCAAAAGCCTGATGCGCGAAGGCAGCTACCACCATGAGCTCTACCTGAAAAAAAAGCAGGATACCGACCACCACCATCCAAACAAAACATAGCAAAATGAAATTCACCCTCCTCATTGATAACAACTACCACCCTGAAAAAGCATTGCTCAGTGAGCATGGCATCAGTATCTATTTTGAAACCGATGGCTACAAATGGCTATTTGATACAGGCAATTCCTCCCAATTCATCGACAATGCCAATGCCCTGGGCATTGACCTGTCCGACGTGGACTTCGTCCTGCTATCACATGTGCACAAAGACCATACGGGTGGACTGGCCGCCTTTCTGGCCATTAATACCAAAGCCAGGGTCTTACTTTCAGCTCATATACCCGGGCATCGCTACTTCTCGCTTCGGCATGGCGACAGGCGGAATATTACCATGGATGTCTCCGTCCTAGAAAAACACAGCGACCGCATTCAGTGGATAGATAAAAGTGCTTACATTTCAGATCATGTGACCGTTATTGCCAATATTCACAATGATTTCCCTACACCAAAGGCCAACAGCAAGCTTTTCATAGAAAAAAACGGGGAGTTGGTGCCCGATGCTTTTAAGCATGAAATTGCGATAGCTGTAGGCACTGAAGGGGGCCTCATTGTTTTTTCCGGGTGCGCCCATAACGGACTGCTCAACACCATCCGGTCGAGTGTAGAATTTACCGGCATCCCACAAGTAAAAGCCTGTATTGGAGGTACGCACCTGCCCGACAAGTCCGACAAGATGTCTTATGAAAGCGAGGAAGATATTTTAGCCATAGCCCGACAAGTCAAGGATCTCTATCCGGAGATGACCCTATTCACCGGACACTGCACCGGCAGCAATGCTCAGCGTATTCTTAAGTCGGTATTGGGAGATAAAATGGACGTGTTCTACAGCGGCTATACCTCAGAGATCAAGTAGCTCCTACCCCTCTTACCCAACCAACCCCATCTACCCAATCACCCCATCTACCCTTTAACCCTATCAACCCCATCTACCCTTCCTACCCAATCAACCCTTCCTACCCTATCAACCCTTCCTACCCTACCACCTGCACCTCCTGAACAATTTCCAATCCACGCTCAATGGCCGCCTTATTCAAAGGCAACATGTGGTGGTGACGCTCCGGAAGTGATTTTTTTAAACCATTCATCACATTCTCCATGCTCACAATGGGCCGGATTTTTAAATAAGCGCCCAGCACAATCATATTAAAAGTCTTGGAACTTTGCATTTTTGAAGCCTCCTCGGCCGCATCCACGCGAAACACATTGATGTCCTTACGTTCGGGGTGACGGGTAATGCCATTGCCATCATATAATAACAAGCCGCCTGGCTTAAGATACTTCTCAAACTTATCCATCGATTGCTGATTCAGGATAATGGCCGTATCGTACATTTTCAAAATGGGCGAACTAATGCGGCTATCACTCAAAATGACGGTCACATTGGCTGTTCCGCCACGCATTTCAGGACCGTAGGAAGGCATCCACGACACCTCCATATCCTGCATGACACCTGAGTAGGCCAAAATTTTTCCCATGGACAAAACGCCTTGTCCACCAAAACCGGCTATGATTATTTCTTCGTTCATACCTGGTATTATTTTTTAAACCCAAAAGATTGTCCACCGGGTTTTTGATTCATACTATTTAATGGCAATAAGAAAACCGCTTATTTTTCAGTCCTTTATTTGAATTGAAAATCAGCGCAGCTAAAGCGTCAAAGACAAGGGCTTAAACGTCCTTAATGTCCCCCAAAGGATAAAACGGAAACATGTGCGCTTCCATCCACTTGTTGGACTGCACAGGTGTCATTTTCCAACCGGAGTTACAGGTGGAAACGACCTCAATAAAAGAGGTTCCCTTATTGTTTTTTTGATTGTCAAAAGCCTTCAACAATGCCTTTTTCAATTTACGAACAGCCGCTGCGGTATGGGCCGCATGTCGCGTCACATAGCAAGTCCCCGGTAAAGTGGCCACAATCTCGGTCATTCTGAGCGGGTTACCATCGCGCTCAATGTCGCGACCAAAAGGACAGGTCGATGCCTTCATGCCCTGAAGGGTGGTTGGTGCCATTTGTCCACCGGTCATCCCGTAAATACCATTGTTAATGAATACCATCACCATATTCTCTCCGCGATTACAGGCATGAATGGTTTCAGCTGTTCCAATGGCTGCCAGATCACCATCCCCCTGATAGGTAAACACATACTTGTTGGGCATCAGGCGCTTGATGCCTGTACCTACAGCGGGGGCCCGACCGTGTGCTGCTTCATGCCAATCCACTTCAATGTAGTTATACATTAAAACAGAACAGCCCACCGGCGCTACCCCAATGGTGTCTTCCTGAATGCCCAATTCCTCAATGACCTCCGCAATCACACGGTTCACAACGCCATGGGTGCAACCCGGACAGTAATGCATGACCCGGTCGGTGAGCAGACTGCTTTTTTGGTAAACCAGATTCTCAGGCTTAATTATATCTTTGATATCTATTGACATGGATTATCCTCCTATTATTTTTGATTCCATAGCTTCCACCACCTCTTCGGGTGAGTGTACGACTCCGCCCAGGCGGCCAAAGTGCTCCACTTTCACTTTTCCTTCAACGGCCAATCGGACATCCTCCACCATTTGTCCGGCACTCAACTCTACCGACAGGATGCCTTTCACGTGGCCCAACAGAGCTTGAATTTCTTTGGTGGGAAAAGGAAACAGGGTGATGGGTCGTAAAAGACCGACTTTAATGCCTTTAGCACGGAGAATCTGTACGGCTTTCTGACAAATACGGGCACTGGAACCATAGGCCACCAACAAATAATCGGCGTCCTCACACTCAAACATTTCGCTGCGCACTTCGTTTTCCTCAATCTGCTTGTATTTGGCCTGTAGCTTGTGATTGAAACGCTCAAAGGCATTGGCATCCAACTCGACCGAAGTAATGATATTGCGCTCGCGCGAGGCGGGCTTACCGGTCGTCGCCCATGGATGCATCTTCGTGATTTCCTCATCGGTCCACCTCGGGGTAAAAGGTTTCATCTCCACCTTTTCCATCATCTGACCAATCATACCATCACTCAGAATCATGGCCGGATTGCGGTATTTAAATGCCAGATCGAAAGCCAGTTCCACAAAATCAGCCATTTCCTGAACCGATGACGGGGCCAGTACGATGAGCTTATAGTCACCGTGCCCGCCCCCTTTAACCGCCTGAAAATAATCCGATTGGGCAGGCTGAATGGTTCCCAGCCCCGGGCCACCTCTGACCACATTCACCACCACGCAGGGCAACTCGGCACCTGCCAGATAGGTAATTCCTTCCTGCATTAAACTGACACCGGGGCTTGAGGATGAAGTCATCACCTTTTTGCCGCAACCGGCACCGCCATATACCATATTGATGGAGGCAATTTCACTTTCGGCCTGCAAAACAACCATCCCCGTCTTTTCCCAGGCTTTTCAGCCATAAGGGTTTCCATGACCTCCGACTGGGGCGTGATGGGATAGCCAAAGTAGCCGTCCACGCCACAGCGGATAGCTGCTTCGGCGATGGCCTCATTGCCTTTCATTAACCTGATTTCTCTCATTGCAAATATTTAAAGGCGCACCTGGGTGCGCATCATGAGTAAAAAAGAAACAAATAACCCGTTATCAGACCGTTTCAGCCAATTTCACTTTATAAACCGTGATGCAGCTGTCGGGACAAACCATGGCGCAATTGGCACAGCCAATGCATGCTTCGGGTTGATGCATGTATGCATAATTGTAGCCTTTGGCATTGACCTCATCGGCCAGTCGGATTACATCGGTGGGACAGGATGCCACACAAAGAGAACAGCCTTTGCAAGTCACATTATCCACCACTATAGCACCTCTTATTTTTGCCATAAATCTTGATTTTTTTTATTCTGATTACGAATTTAATGATAATCTGTAATTCTACCATACTACCAGAGCATTAAGATCCGCACATAATATACAAAATACAGTGCTTTTAATTTGTAACCAGCACATATTTCAGTAGGTTAAAACCCTAATTTGTATTCATTCTATTTATGCTCACTTCCAAAAAGTTGTAACCTTTTCGCCACCTCCTCCATGCGGTCGAGCGAGGTGTGCGAAACACAAATCCGAAGCCCTTCTGTCCGCGTACTGCCCGTCGTATCCAAAGTGATGGCACTGATGCCATACCGGATTAACTCACCCAGCAGTTTTTCACCTGTCATGCCCGGATAAGCAATGGTAAAATAAAAGCCATCGGCCAATTCAAGGTCTTCGTCCTTATCATAAACCAGATAAAACCCATTGTCCAAAAAATGCTTTTTCATGATGCTGCTCTTTGACCGTATTCCTTGAGCGGCGCCACAAAATCATAAGCCCCCTCATTGACCGCTTTCAAAATAGCTGCCAGGGCAGCCTGGGATGAATGAGCCGTGCCGGCGGATGAGGTATAAATGGCATCCTGTAAAATGGCAGGACCAAATTTATCAATTGAAAAATTTCGGTTTAAGTCGGCAAACTGCCGGTTATAAAGTCCATCCGAAATCAACATGGCGCCTATCCGTTGTCCCGCATAACTAAACACCTTGGAGCTGGAAAAAAGAAGCACATAATTATCGGTATAGCGTGCCACCGTGGCCGGATAGGGTGCACGTCCCGGTTGCCCGTAATCCTGACGAAAATCCATGCCAAAATAAGCCAGATCCTCAAGCACCACCACATCATATTTGTTGGCCAATTCGCCAATGATCGACAGTTCCTTCTCGGTAAAACTTATCCAGGCCGGGTTGTTGGGCGTGCTGTACAAAAAAGTACTGATGTGGCCCTTTTCCAAATACGACTCCAACTTGGCGCGTAATTTATCCCCCCGGTAGTCATAGATATCAAAACTTTCGTATTTCATACCCAAAACACCCAATTGCCGCTTCTGAACAGGAAAGCCCGGGTCGATAAAGAGCGTGGTGTCCTTGTTTTTATCGCGGCGGTTGGCCACTAAAAACACCAGCATCGAGGATTGCATGGCACCCACCGTGGGAATACAGCCTGTGGGCGCTACATCAATGTCCAGAAAAAGTCGCGCAAAACGGGACAGCTCCTGTTTCAATGGCTCAATACCCTGAATGGGCGGATAAACGCTCGCCACCCCTGAACGCAGAGCGGTTATTTCCGCATCGGTTCCAATCTGTGGAGCTGCCAGTCCGGGAACCCCCATCTCCGTGCGAATAAAGTCCACCTGGTACATCTTTTGCAGTCGGTCGGCCAATTGCACAATCTGTCGAATGGAGGCCTGCGCCAAGGTTTTAATGCCCAGCTCCTCCCGGACCTGTAACACGACCTCCTGATTTATAGGTAATGAATCCATCATATCATTTTTCGATTATCAATCACCCTTTTCGCCTTGCCTTCACTGCGCTCAATGGTTTTGGGCTCAACCAGTTTAACGGTGACCGACAAGCCGGTAGCGCTTTCAATCTGGTGCTGAATTTTCATGCGCAAGGCCTGCAGCTCACTGATTTTATCCTGGTAGAAGCGATCCTCCACCTCCACTTGCAATTGTAGGGTGTCCAGATTATTGACCCTATCGACCACCAGCAGATAATGGGGCGTTGTTTCATCCATTTCGAGCAGCACACTTTCAATTTGTGAGGGAAAGAGGTTCACGCCCCTGATGATGAGCATGTCATCGCTGCGACCGGTACACTTGTTCATGCGCACCAGCGTTCGCCCACAAGCACAGGTTTCAAAATTCAGTCGCGTTAAATCCCTGGTCCGGTAACGAATAATGGGCAATCCCTCCTTGGTTACCGTGGTAAATACCAACTCGCCCAATTCCCCTTCAGGCAAAACTTCCAGCGTATCAGGATCAATTATTTCGGGAATAAAGTGGTCTTCATTAATATGCAATCCGCACTGGTGCTCACATTCAAAGGAGACGCCCGGACCAATTATTTCACTCAGTCCATAAATGTCAATGGCTTTAATTTTCAGGCGCTTTTCGATTTCACGACGCATATTCTCGGTCCACGGTTCAGCGCCAAAGACCCCACCCGCAGTTTAAATTCATCGCGGTCGAACCCACTCTCCTCAATGGCCTCCGCCAAATAAGAGGCATAAGACGCGTACAGGCCAAAACGGTACTGCCAAAATCCTTCATCAGCTGCAACTGCCGTTTGGTATTGCCGCCTGAAATGGGAATTACCGAAGCGCCAATTTTCTCCCCGCCGTAGTGGACACCCAAACCGCCGGTAAACAGTCCGTAACCATAAGCAATTTGAATGAAATCACTTTTTCCGGCACCCGCAGAGGTCAGCGTGCGTGCCATGACTTCCGACCAAAGGCCTATGTCGTGACGGGTATAACCCACCACAGTGGGTTTACCGGTGGTTCCGGACGAGGCATGCACCCGAATGATCTCACTCATGGGCACGGCAAATAAGCCAAAGGGATAATTGTCGCGCAAATCCTGCTTGGTGGTAAAAGGCAATTTATGGATATCATCCACGGATGATATGTTTTCGGGTCCCATGCCCAGAGATTGCATCCGCTCACGATAATAAGGGACGTTGTAATAAACGCGTTCTACCACATCCCGCAAACGCTCACTTTGCACCGTCCGCATTTCCTCCCGGGGCATGGTTTCAAAGTGCGGGTTCCAGATATTTTTTGTCATTATCAATTTTGTTGGATAGTTATTCGGAATAGCTTAGAATCCGAGAATGGGATTAAAACTTATAGAGCTCACTGGCCGATATCAGCTCCATCTGATGTCGCTGAAACTCCATCACCGCCTTTTCAGCATTGTCGCACCGCAAAGCAATGAAAGACTTTTCCCCGATTGAGAAGCCATATAAATATTCGATACTGATTTGAGCGTTGGAAAGAATCTGAAGGGTTTTTGACAAAGAGCCGGGAGCATTGGGGGTGGCAAAAGAGATGACTTCGCTGACGTTCACCGAAAACAGCTTTTCCTTTAAAATTTCTCTGGCCTTATCGGGCTCAGAGACAATCATTCGAAGAATGCCAAACTCAGAAGTATCCGCCACACTGCACGCAGAAACATTGATATTGGAAGCACCCAGAACATCAAATACTTCGTGAAGACGACCCGATTTGTTTTCCAAAAAAACGGATAACTGCTTTATTATCATACATTTAATCTTTTCAGGTTAGACAGTCGAAATTTACAAATATTAACAATAAACGAAAGCGGAATGCTTATGTTGTAAAACAGTTCTAAAAATAGACCCCCACCGAAGCACTGACCCGGCCCACATCCATTTTTCGCTTTTCAGGGGATGACGCTATGGCATCCCCGTCTTCATACATGTACACTTTGTAATTTGAATTCAGGGGCAACCATTCCAGACCAACTATTAAAAAACGGTAGCGAAGGCTGGCACCCATCATACTTCCAACGTTAAAGGAAATAAAGGAGTATTCATTGTGGGTCACCCCGGCATCCTCATACATGTATCCACCGTAAAAGGACACCGTAGGTTGGGCAGTGGCATACATATCCAATAAGAAACGGTCAAACAGACGAATGGTGAATAAGGGACCCAAACCGGCACCAATAAATAAATAGGGACTGCGCTCCAGTTCGGGCAAATCGTCCAGGGCACTTTTTTCCCAGGATGATAAGCGGCATAAAGGGGGACGTAGTAACCGATACCAAACCGGCTGCGGTTGATATCCAGATCCAGATAGCGCATAAAACCAAACTGCGCCATAATACCCTCGTCGGTCAGGCCAGCTGCCGGATATTCATTCCCCCGGCCCATCTCCGAATGCGGCCGCACCATCCCCAGCTTAACAAAATTGGCATCATACATATAGATGGCCTTGCCGGTCCGTTGACAGTAAGTTAAATGGGCATTATCAAAGTTGCGCTGGGCCAGACTCATCTGAGTCACTCCCACCAAAAACACGGCAAGCAGAAGGCTGAGGTTTTTCATGATGCACATCTTTTAATAGATCCTTAGGTTAATAGATCATCAGGTCTGTTTTTCCAGATGTTAAAACTAGTAACATTTTACAAAAAACCATTGCCCCGACTAATAATTGTCACCCTTTCATTCTAGAAACCCACTTCCTCGGCCTTTAAATAATTACTCATCTTTAAGGTTTTGGTCAGAAAGTGTCAAAGACGTCTTATTTCTCTATCAGAACCCTGCCATCCACCACACAAATTCCCTCCTTATTGCCTATCAGCGGATTCAGATCCAACTCCTTGATCTCTGTGGCATAGCGCAACAGAGAAGACAGCCGCACCATTATTTCTGCAAACAAATCCTCATCCACCCCTTCCTGTCCACGGGCTCCCTGAATCACCGGGTAACTTCTCAGACTGCGAATCATGGAATGGGCCTCATTAAAAGTCAAGGGTGCCAGTCCGTGCGCATGATCGCCCAGCGATTCCACGAAAATACCGCCCAGTCCACACAAAATGACATGTCCGAACTTCGACTCATACTTAGCGCCGATGAACAACTCGGTTCCTTTCTGCATTTTTTGCAGTAAAACGGCATGCACGTCCTTAATCTTGCGCATGCGCCGGTACTCTGCCACCAGGTGGGTGTCCGATTGGATGTTCAAGGTAACCCCGCCCACGTCCGACTTGTGTACCGGACCAATCACCTTCATGGCCACGGGATAACCGAGGGAATGGGCCAGACGCAACAACTGCTTACGATTGGCGGCAACGCCTTCTTCCACAATGGGAATACCGGCAGCCAAAAGCAAGGCATTCACCACTTCCGGCTCCTGAAAGCCGGAAGTGCAGCCATCTATAATCTGCCGTACCTTTTCAATATCCACGCCATGTAAAAAAACAGTATCTTCCTCAGGTGGCGGAGTAATATTCACCTTCGTCAATGCCCGGCCCAACACCACCTCATCCGGAAAATTAATGTGCCCCTTCGACAGGAAAAAGGCGACCTCCTCGTGGGCACTACTGGTGGAGGGCAAGATGGGAAAAACAGGCTTCCGGCATTGTTGCATCTGCTCATGAATCACTTCAAAGGCATCGTAAACCTGGGTCAGCCCCGTACTTCCGAAAATCACAATCATTCCATGTATGTCGTCCAGTTTCTGGTCGCAATACGCGATCACCTGCCGCAATTGTTCGGCGGTCCCGGTGGCCAGAAAGTCGATGGGATTCGAGGCGGAAGATCCGGGATTTAACATGGCCAGGATATCATCGTGTGCCTGGCCTTCAATGGCCGGAATATTCAAACCGCCATCCGAAAGCGCATCGGTCAGCATCACCCGGGACCGCCGGCCTGGGTGATAATGGCCAGATTCTTACCCGTCAGATTCTTATACATAAATACAGAAGCCACGGTGATGAGTTCTTCCCGACCAAAACAGCGGACGATTCCGGCCTTTCTAAACAGGGCTTCCACCGCCGAATCGGCACTGGCCATGGCGCCGGTGTGCGACGAGGTGGCCCGTTTGCCGGCCTCGGTAACGCCCGATTTAATGGCGGCTATTTTACAGCCCTTGCGAATAAGCGAGGAAGCGTGTTTCAGTAGTTTATCCGGATCGTTGATGTTCTCGACATAAATCAGTTTGATGCGCGAACTGCTCTCATCAAAAGTCTCGTCCCAATGCGCCAAAACCTCTTCAATACCTATTTGCGCGCTGTTGCCCACGGTGATCAAAGATGAAAAAGTCAGGCCTTTGGGCAGGGCAGATTCCAGAATAAAAACGGCGGTGGCCCCCGAACCTGAGACAAAATCGCAACCTGCCGGGTTCAGCTTGGGGACGGGCGCGGTAAATACACCATTGTAGGCAGGGGTAATCATACCTATGCAATTGGGACCAATCAGTACACCATGGACTTGCTCTACGGCTTCCACCAATTGCTTTTCCAAAAGTGCTCCCGCCTCCCCTTCTTCACTAAAGCCGGCCGATATCACAATAAAGGCCATGGTCCCTTTGCTTTGTCCCAACTCTTTGACCACTGCCGGACACAAGGGGGCAGCAATGGCTACAATGGCCAGATCCACCGTGCCGGGAATATCCGAAACCTTTGCGTAAGAAGGAACCCCCTGCACTTCTTTTTTGCCGGGATTCAATACCAGTAACTGTCCCTGATAGTTGCCATCCAACAGGTTTTTCACAATTTTACCGCCCGGCTTGGCCGTGTTATCGGAACCTCCAACAACCACAATACTTTTGGGTGAAAGTAAACTCTTATGTATCATTAATTCTTATCCTTCATGGTTAATTCTTATATCAACGTCTGTCCAAAAAACCGGCTTTTCAAGCTTCTAAAACAGATCGTTTGGTGAACAAAGCATTACAGCATTCCTAAATACGGGACACCGATCCCCTTGTTTTATCAAAGTTACCATAATTAAACAATAAATGGTGATGAGAAAAATCAACCCTCGGCCGGTTTCTTTAATTTTGCTATTTTTACGGAAAAGATAAGCGCGTGAATGCATTTAGTGATCTATTACAACAAGATGGCCCCTTTACCAAAGAGCAGTTAACAGCCATGATTGGCGCCACAGGCGCCCATCAGACCCTGCTGCACCAAAAAGCCAACGAACTGGCAGTGAAGCACTGCGGCAACGAAGTCTTCCTGCGCGGCCTCATCGAATTTTCCAACAAATGCCGAAAGGATTGCTACTATTGTGGCATCCGAAAAAGCAACCGCCACACCAAGCGCTACGACCTGGCAGATGAAACCATCCTGCAAACGGCTCTTTATGCCCACGAAAACAATTTAGGCTCCATAGTGCTGCAGGCGGGTGAACGAAACGACCCCTTGTTTGTTGATAGAATGGATGCGCTGCTTCAGGCCATCAAAAAAGCGACCAACGGGGAGCTGGGGATCACCCTGTCATTGGGCGAACAAAGTCGGGATACCTACCAACGCTGGTTTAACAGCGGTGCACACCGCTATCTGTTGCGGATTGAAACCAGTCACAGGGACCTCTACAGGCAGCTGCATCCGGACGATGAAAGGCACGACTTTGAAGCCAGAATAGAAGCGCTGAGAGCCATTAAGGAAACGGGCTACCAGACAGGTTCGGGAATCATGATTGGCTTACCGGGACAAAGGGTGGACCATCTGGCGGATGATCTGTTGTTTTTAAAAGAAATGGATGTGGATATGGTGGGAATGGGGCCCTATATTGTGCATGAGCAGACACCTTTGGCCGATCAGGCAGATGGCTTATGGCCACTCAGTCAACGCTTTTCCATGTCACTGAACATGATTGCTGCCCTGAGACTGTTAATGCCCGATATTAACATTGCGGCATCAACGGCCTTACAGGCCATTGACCCGATGGGCCGGGAAAAAGCCCTGAAGACAGGGGCGAATATTATCATGCCCAACATTACACCAGCCAGCAACCGCAAGGATTATTTGCTGTACGACAATAAGCCCTGTACGGATGAGTCGGCCGATGACTGCCTCTCCTGCCTGAACATGCGCATAGCGCTAACCGGCAGAAAAGCAGGCCTGAAAGCCTGGGGCGATTCACCCCACTATTTTAAGAAAAACAATAACAACACAGCACAATCAAAATAAAATGAGAAAACCGGAAAAACATCTATTAGTAATATTTGGCGCCTCGGGCGACCTGACCTATCGTAAACTGGTTCCATCGGTCTTCGATTTATTCACTCAGAACCTTCTGCCCGACGAATTTGGGATTCTTGGTCTGGGCCGCACCGAACTCAGCAATGCGGCTTTTCGTGAAAAAATGAGTGAGGGGATTGAAAAATTTGCCATGACCAAGCCGCACAACAGAGCACACCTGGAACAATTTCTCGATAAACTTTTCTACTATGCTTTTAGTACCAAAGAAGAAAGTGAATATCTGCCGCTCAAGCTGGAACTGGAAAAGCTCAACCAACAATTAAAAACGGAAAACAACTATATTTTTTACCTGGCCACACCGCCCAGCATGTACCCCATCGTACCGGCTCACCTGGCCAAGCATGGGCTCAACAACGAGGATGACGCTTCAAACGCCTCATTGTCGAGAAACCATTTGGCTACGATTTGGAAAGCGCTCAGAGTCTGAACAAAAGCTTGTTACACGGCTTCAGAGAGGAGCAGATTTACCGAATCGACCACTACCTGGGAAAAGAGACGGTGCAAAACTTACTGGTGACCCGGTTCTCCAATGGCATTTTTGAGCCCTTATGGAACCGCAATTTCATCCACCATGTAGAAATCACTTCTTCTGAAGATATTGGCGTGGGCAGTCGCGGTGGCTACTACGAGGGCTCAGGCGCCCTGCGCGATATGGTGCAGAACCACCTCTTGCTATTGGCTTCGCTGGTGGCCATGGAGCCACCTGCCCTGATCAACGCCGATAGTATGCGTAACGAAATTGTCAAGGTGCTGCAATCTCTCAGGCCCATCCAAAAAGAAGAAGTGGAAAAATTCGTCCTTCGGGGACAATACACATCGTCTGAAATTAAAGGCAAAAGAAGGAAGGCCTACCGTGAGGAAGAGGGCGTCAACCCCAAATCACGGACAGAAACCTTTCTGGCCATGAAGTTTTATATCGACAACTGGCGCTGGGCCGGTGTGCCTTTCTACATCAGGACCGGCAAACAATTACCCACCAGGGTCACTGAAATAGTGATCCATTTTAACGCCACGCCGCACCACCTTTTTGCGGGTGATAAGGCCATCATGCGCCAGCAAAACCAATTGGTGATCCGCATCCAGCCCGATGAGGGCATCCTCATGAAATTTGGCATGAAAGTGCCGGGTGCTGGTTTCCATGTGCAGGACGTGAATATGGATTTTCATTACTCGGAACTCAACAACACCTATTTGCCCAGTGCCTATGAGCGCTTGCTGCTCGATTGTATGCTGGGAGATGCCACGCTTTATTCACGGGGCGACGCCGTTGAGGCGGCATGGCGCTTTGTCGATCCCATCCTAAAAGCCTGGAAAGAACAGCCCTGTATCAAGGTTCACGGTTACCCGGCAGGCACCTGGGGACCGGAAGAATCCGACCAGTTGATCGAAGGCGTTGAAACCTGGCGCTACCCTTGCAAAAACTTGTCGGGAGACGGGGAGTATTGTGAGTTGTGAGGTTGAGAGGGTAGGAAGGGTTGAGAGGGTTGAGAGGGTTGGAAGGGTTGAGAGGGTGGATGGGGTGGATGG
>NZ_BAZW01000061.1 GCF_000974365.1 Geofilum rubicundum JCM 15548 | reverse complement strand
CTAGAAAACGCAGAAGAAAAGCCTTTGTTTGGGGTGTGCCCCCGAACAAAAACTTCCCCTAATGAAGCAGGGGACAAGCAAAATGGATCTTTTCTATAACCTTATGGCCCCAACCTGAGTATAAGAGACTCTGAATAAGACAGATTCTAATAATTGATCCCTCCCAAATCATTTAATAGTATTTTTTACCTTTGCTATTGACCTCATAATAAAACTATTTTGAAATTGCAGGGGTTTAAAAATTGGGTATTTAACCATAAAAATCAATAAAAAAGAAACCAATTATTAAACAATCCGTAACAGATTTACAGGTAAAACAGAAAAAGGACGGACAAATATGAAAAAGATTTATTTTTTACTGTTGCTTCTGACCATTCCCATGTTTAACATGGTGGCGCAGGAAGCGAAATTCAAGGCGGTATTTACCCTGAACTTCATACGATACATTGGATGGCCGGACCAATCGCTGCAAGGCGACTTTGTCATAGCTGTGGTACGAAACAGAGAAGTGGCGGATTGGATTCGCGACCAATCGGCAGGCAAAAAGTTCGGATTTCAGGATATTGTTGTCAATGAATACCGCAGCATTGAAGAAGTGGAGGACGCGCAGGTGATTTTTGTATCCTCATCGGTAAATATTCGAAGCAGTTCCGAAGCATTGATTGAAAAGGCCAAAGGAAAGAACAGTCTCATCGTTTCTGAATCAGAAGGGGCCACCAACCATGGGTCAGCCATCAATTTTGTGGTTAGGGACGGCGTTTTAAAATTTGAACTCCATAAAGGAAATGCGGCCTGGATGGGTCTTCAGTTTAGTTCCCGTTTAGAGGGTATGTCAGCGGCCATCAACCTTTAAATATAAAATAGAACCAAAACAGGTTATAAAATAGTTTATGCTCTATAACCTGACCAAATTAATCGGTGAACTGAAAAAAAGATTTCAGTGAGCAGCTTAATTGTTAAAGAGAAATAAGAGTTAATGGATAAAATTTTATCTTAGCGGACCTGATAGCATAACTTAATTAAATGTTTAACGAATGAAACTGAACATCGGCAAAAATTTCCTTATTCGGCAAAAACTCATTTACGGATTCGGCCTCATTCTTATTGCGGTGCTGCTCAACAGCATTCTTACAATAACCACGCTTACCCGAAGCACCAGTCTGAACAATCAGGTGACCAATACCTACGGGCCAACTGTGCAAAATTTGGCCGATTTGGACAATTTAATCACCCAAAGTAAGATGCTTATCCGAAACTGGGTGTTTGTGGACAAGCAACCGGGAACGCCGGATAAAGTCAGATTGGCTGATTTACACAGCAAGGATTGGCCCGCATTAAAAGGCGACCTTGAATCTTTGACGGAAAATTGGGACGATCAACAGGATGAAGTTTTGTTGAATGAAATATTTCACGAAATGGATTCCCTCTTTGGCATGCACCGCCAAATCATGGAGAGTCTGAACTCCTTCGAGGCCTACGAGGATATCATGGTTTTCTTTGAGGCCGAAGACATGGTTATGGAGGGTAGAGGCATTATGCAACTTTCCGACAATATTGCGGAACAAGTTCAGGTGTTGTCCGACAAATATGCCCATGAAAACGATGTGGCGCTGGAGGACATGAAGAGTTCCTTTACGACCCTTTCATGGGTCGTTATTCTGATGGGCATCATACTCATTGTGGCGTCACTGGGCATTGCCTGGTTGCTCTATTCCTCCATTGTTGTTCCACTGACCAAAGGGGTGGCATTTGCCAAGGCGATTGGCGCAGGCGATTTAACGGCCGAAGTGGAAATCAGCCAAAACGATGAAATTGGTATTCTGGCCACTGAGTTAAGTACCATGGCCTTAAACCTCAAAAAAACGGTTCAGTCGATCAAGGACAACGCCAACAACCTGGTGTATTCCAGTGACACTTTGAAGACCAGTTCCATGCAGTTGTCCCGCGGTTCGGCCGACCAGGCCGCTTCGGCGGAAGAGGTATCTACCTCTATTGAGGAAATGGTGGCCAACATTGACCAGAACACGGACAATGCCATTCAGACAGAAAAAATCACGGTGGAAACAGCCAAAGATGTCAACATTGCCAATACACTCAGCTCAGAAGCTGCCGCAGCCATGCGTGCCATTTCTGAAAAAATTTCCATGATCAGTGACATTTCCTTTCAAACCAACATTCTGGCTTTGAATGCCGCCGTTGAAGCTGCCAGAGCAGGTGAGCACGGACGTGGATTCTCGGTGGTTGCCGCTGAGGTCAGGAAGCTCGCTGAAAGAAGTAAAGTGGCCGCTGACGAAATTTTTACCCTGGTAACAAAAGGCCTGAAGGTATCGCAGGAAGCAGGGGAAAAAGCCCGGATGCTGGTGCCGGATATTGAAAAGACCACCTTGCTTATCAAAGAAATTGCGGCTGCCAGTATGGAACAAAAAACCGGCGCGGACCAAATCAATCTGGCCATGCAACAATTGAACATGATTACCCAGGAAAATGCCTCCAGTTCAGATGAGTTAACGCAAAGTTCAGAGCAGCTTTCCGTTCTGGCTCAAAACCTTCAGGAGGCGGTCAGTTATTTCCAGATTGGAATGGAGCAGAGTCAACAAGTGGCAAAAGCCAACGAAAAAACGGAGACTTCGGCGGAAAAACTGAAAAATGATAAAAAAGAAACGCCCCGATCTTCCAGTCCCAAAAAAGACATGAAGCAAGATTTATCCAGTCTGGGCAAAGAATTTGACCTGGATAATTACGAAAAATTTTAAGCGATCCGCCACAGGAATAACCCAGCATAAAAATGTTCAAAAGCATTAGATATGACAGAGAATTTTAATATCGATTACAAGAAAAACAATGGGGAACTCGCCATTGTTTTCAGCGGTCAATTAACCATCAGCTCCATAAAAAAGATGACCGAAAGTCTCAAGGCCAATATCGATCATCCGGAAAAGGTTCTGATAAGCGTTAAGGATGTTGAAAATCTCGACTTGACTTTTGTCCAGCTTATTCAATCCATCAAAAACAGTGGTAAGAAAAATGGATATGAGGTGCTTGTTTCCATGAAGTTGCCGGAAGATTTAAGTTCCTTACTGGTGAATGCCGGATTTGGAAATCTTCTTCAAACCAAAGAAGCACATGAATAATTACCCTGTATATCAGGTATAGCAATCCCTTTAAAAAGAGAATAATTAAATACGAAATACTTTTTACTATGGCAAAAACCGTTCTTATCGTAGACGATTCCGAAAGTATCCGGGAAGTAGTCAACTTCACCCTCCAAAACGAAGGTTATGATGTTCTTGTAGGTGTCGATGGAGAAGACGCATTAAAATTTCTGGATGGACGTCATATTGATGTCATTATCACAGATTTACACATGCCTAATCTGGATGGATTGGGTCTGATCAGAAAGGTAAGAGAAATGGAAACTTATAAACACATTCCCATTCTGTTCCTTACCACTGAATCTCAGGCAGCCAAGAAAATGGAGGCCAAAGAAGCCGGTGCAACAGGTTGGATCATTAAACCATTTGTTCCTGCCAAGTTACTCTCGGCCATATCCAGGGTAATCAGATAACTATTAACCATAAAACCCAATGTTAGCTGAAATTAAAAAACAGTTCTATAACGATACACTCAGGGAATTAGAGGGCATTAACGGAAAGTTGTCGGCCGAAGAATTGCCTGTAAATGAACACGCCGTTATAGCTGAAAAAATTTTCACCATTTCTCATCAAATCAGTGGAACTGGTCCCATGCTGGGTTTTAACAGCTCTTCGGTATTATCCAGAAAGCTTGAAAAAACCTTTTATCATATTCGCTCAGGTGAAAGAGAAATAACCCCTCAATTGCTTTGGCAGACAAAGAGAGCCATTGAGGCCATTATCAAAGCCATCAGTGAGGAAAACAGTCAAAAGGAGTTTTAACAGAAAGTGGCAGGGTTCATTTCGGGACAAATCATTATAAATGCCTAATTGCATTCTTTCATTATGATAGATAAGTTTAGAGCCAAATTTGTAGAAGAATCAATGGATAATCTCCATGACCTAGAGGAAGCCTTGTTTCTTCTGGAAAAGGACATGGAGAACAAGGAACTCATTGAAAGAATTTTTAGGGCCATGCATTCCCTGAAAGGAGGCGGAGCCATGTTCGGTTTTAATCATTTAAGTGATTTTACCCACCATCTGGAGACCATCTTTGATTGGGTTAGAAACGGCAAGTTGAAGGTTTCCACAGACCTGATTTCATTGACTTTTTCAGCCATTGATCAGATTAATTTTCTGCTCAAAACCGGTGATCTCAGCAAGGAGGAGGACATCCAGAACCAAAAAGTCTTTATTCAAAGAATTCAGGCCTTTTTAACGGTGACGAATTCCCCTTCAGATGCGGCATCGGTCAATACGGCATCTGATCAGGAAGCGGGAGAATCGGAGGAAAAAAGTTATCTCATCAGCTTCATCCCCCAAAAGGAACTCCTGCAAAACGGAACCAATCCGCTCTATTTGCTGGATGATATCCATGCACTTGGTGACGCCCTCAGCATTGCCTATACGCACAAGGTTCCATCATTAGAGGTATTGGATGCTTCTGCCAACTATTGTATTTGGCAGGTATTGGTGAGCACGGCAGAATCCATCAACGAAATAAAAGATGTGTTCATTTTTGTGGAAGATGAGTGTGAGCTGCACGTCGATTTGATTGCGGAAACGGCCATAGTGGGCCAGCCTGAGGTTAAAGCGCTGGTCAGTAAAGCGCTTTCGAGCAACATTCTGTTGACACCAGATGATTTTAAAAAGGGGCAATGGGCCCCCAAATCCCAACAACCGGCTGTCCGTGATGAGAAAAAAAAGGTGGCCGTGAAGGAGCACAAGATATCCAGCATGCGTGTCTCCTCGCACAAAATTGACGAGTTGGTCACCCTGGTAAGTGAATTGGTCACCATACAGGCCCAACTAAGTCTGTACGCCGAAAACAATGAGGACCCAACCATTGTCTCTCTCACTGAAAACATCCAAAAATTGTCGCGTCAGTTGCGTGAAAATGCGTTTGATATCAGTTTGATACCCTTACAAAGTGAACTCATGCGTTTTCAACGTCTGGTCAGGGATTTATCGAAAGATCAGAACAAGGACATTGATTTCATCATTGAAGGCGGGGATCTGGAACTGGATAAAAACATCATTGAAAACCTGACAGACCCTTTATTACACATTTTGCGCAACTCGATTGATCACGGTATTGAGCTACCCGACGAACGCATAGCTGCCGGCAAAGCCCCCAAAGGAACCATCCTGTTTAAGGCTTTTCACTCGGGCGCCAACGTCATCATTGAAATATCGGATGACGGAAAAGGCATTGATCCGGAAGTCATTCTTCAAAAGGCCATTCATAAAGGGCTGGTGGAGGCAGATGTGCAGCTCGACAAAAAAGAGATCCTGGATCTGTTATTTGTCAGCGGTTTCAGCACGCGTGACGTCGTATCAGATGTGTCTGGTCGGGGCGTGGGTATGGATGTGGTTCGCAGAAAAATTGCCAATATCAGGGGAGAAGTGACCATTGAGTCTGAGAAAGGTAAAGGCACGTTGATATCTATCCGGCTGCCACTTACCTTGTCCATCATCGATGGACTGTTGGTCGCTGTAGGTAGCAACCAGTATGTTATTCCCATCTCAGCCATTGATAAAATATATGCGCTGGAGCCGTCACAATTGAAACAATCCTTTAACAATGTCGTGGTGATTGATTCGGAACAATATCCCTACATTGATCTGCGTAAGGTGTTTCAGGAGGAAGAAAAAGAGAGCGCCGAAGTGATTCAAATGATCATGGTGAAGGCAGAAGATAAAATTACCGGCGTTATTGTTGACAATGTAATAGGAGAGTATCAAACGGTTGTAAAGCCTTTGGGAAAATACCTGAAAAAGCAGGAAATCATCTCGGGCGCATCCATTATGGGGGATGGAACCATTGCCATGGTTATAGATACCTCCCGACTATTGCACAACAGAAAACTAAAAAAATAGGCGCCTACAACAAAAGACAAGCCAATATATGGAAGCACACGATATAACACTGTTATCATTTCAAATACAGGAGGACACCTTTGCAGTGGATGCCCTTCAGGTGGATCATATACTGGAAGTACCGCCTGTTATTACATCGGTCCCCAACACCCCTTCCTTTATGAAGGGCGTTATCAACCTGCATGGAAACATTATTCCGGTGGTGGACATGCGCATCATCCTCGATAAAAAGGACATCACCAACGGGGCCGATACTTCCATTATTGTCATTAATCCCACTGATCAACAGGACGCGCGTTTGGGTGTTTTGGTGGACATGGTCAAGGAGGTGATCGAGACCAAGCGTGAATTATTAAAAGAAACCGTTCTGGAAGGAAAAAAAGGCATGATCGACACCTTTGAAGGAACCTTGGTGCTCAACGATGAATTTATTCACGTCATCGATCTTAAAAATTTAACCGAAGTGGTTGTAAAATAACAGGATAATCAAGTCAAATATGTCTGTAACAATTAATTCATATCTCACCTTTAAAGTTGGTGAAGAAACCTTTGGGGTCAATGTAGCTAAGGTAATGGAGATCAGGGAATATCAGCAGCCCCAGTCGCTGCCCCAATCGCTGCCCTTTGTGGCCGGAGTAATTGCTTACAACGAGGAAGTGATTCCCCTGATTGACACGGGAATCAAATTTGGGATGAAGGCCATAACCGTTAATTCGGCCACTTGCATGGTTGTTTTACAGCTGGTCAATGATGTTTTGGGGAAAACCTACAGGGTGGCGATTTTGGTGGATACGGTATCGGATGTTTTGGAATCGGATGACGCATCTATGAAACCCATCACGACGATTATCGTCCGGATTATATTTTTTCGACCTACAAACAGGATGATAAATTCATATACATATTAAATGCCGACAGGGTATTTAATCAAAAGGAAATCATTGCCATTTTGGATAGTATTAAACAACTTTAGAAACAAGTTTTTCCACTGAATGGAAAGTGTGAACAAAAATATAAACCCGGGCAGCAGCTGGAATGTTTTAAGGCAGAACTGACTGAAAAGGACTTTGAAGTCTTTAGTAAGTTCATCTATGCCGAATATGGCATCAAAATGCCGCCCATCAAAAGAATCATGCTTCAGGGACGTTTGCTCAAGCGCATTCGTGAGCTAAGAATGAATTCGTATTCAGAGTACAAAGCGTACTTTTTTAGTAAAGAAGGGCAAGAAAAGGAACTTCTGCACTTTTTAAACGTAGTGACAACAAACAAAACGGATTTTTTCAGGGAGCCGGTCCATTTTATATTTCTAAATGAGCAGGTACTTCCGCAACATATGGAGAAAAATGGAAATCAGGTATTAAAAATTTGGAGTGCCGGTTGTTCCAGTGGTGAGGAGCCCTACACCATATCAGTGGTACTGAATGAGTTTATGCGCCTTCACCCCTTGTTTAAATTCAGTATTCTGGGAACCGACATCTCCACCCAAATGTTGGAGAAAGCCGCCAAAGGCGTCTATCAGGCCAACAAGATTGAAACCATTCCTCTGGAATTAAAAAAAAGATATTTCCTTAAAAGCAAGGACATACACAACCAAACCGTCAGGGTGCATCCCCAGCTTCAGAAAAGTCTGATGCTCAATTACCTCAACCTGATGGATAGTGTTTATGGCATAAAAGAGCAATTTGATGTTATTTACTGCCGCAACGTGCTCATTTATTTTGACCGCGTCACGCAGGAAAAAGTCATTAACAAACTCTGCCAGCACTTAAAAAAAGGCGGGTATTTTTTTATTGGTCACTCCGAATCCCTTTCTGGAATGGAGGTACCACTAAAGCATATTAAACCAACCATTTTTGAAAAAGAATAAACCAAAAACAGAAGCTATCAATAACAACTGTATTATGACTAATCTTTCGGACAGACAACTTTTAAAGGAGCTTAAAGACCGGCTTCAGGAGCGTACAAAATATGAGCACGAGATAAAAGTACTCTCACAGGAACTTCAGGTGGTCACCACGCGGTTTAAAGAATCTGAAGCGCTTAAGAGCCACTTTATATCCAATATCTCCAACGAAATTGTAAACCCCTTTACATCCATCCTTGGCTTGTCCAAGTCCATTCTCGCGGTAGAGAAAAACGACTGGAAAAAAGTGGTTTCCATGGTGGCGCTCATACATAGTGAGGCTTTCAATCTGGATTTCCAGCTCAAAAACATTTTTGTAGCAGCCAAAATTGAAGCCGGGGAGGTGACCCCCAACATTGCTAAAGTCAATGTGCGGAACATCATCCAGACCATGATTGAGTCCTTTGGCCTGGTGGCCCGAAAAATGGGCATCGAAATTGAATTCAATTTTGATATCGCTTACGGTTTTGGTAAAAATTTCTATTTCAAAACCGACAGCGAAAAAATAAAGCTCATCATGAGCAACATGCTCAACAACGCTTTAAAATATAGCTATAAAGACAGTAAGGTCATCATCACAGTGACGGCTGATGAAGACTTCCTGACCATTTCAGTTCAGGATTTCGGAACAGGTATTTCCGAAAAAAATCAAAAAATCATCTTTGAACGCTTCAAACGTCTCGATTCAGGCATCAATTCCATTAACCGGGGCCACGGTTTAGGTTTATCCATAACCAAGGCCTTGCTGGATGTCATGGGCGGTTCCATAGAAATAGACAGCAAAAAAGGCGAAGGTTCAACATTTACAGTGCGCATTCCGGAAGCTAAAAATGTGGTGGATGGGTTTAGCGGAGAAGGGAACGATATCTTCTTCGATGATGATGATGAGATTTTTTAAGGAATAATAAATGAATCAATATCTACAACATTTTTTGTATCCTTCCACCTTGTTCGCCAGCAGGGAACCATATATGGTCAAGACCATTCTGGGATCCTGTGTGGCCATATGCCTTTGGGATCCGGTCAATAAAATAGGCGGCATCAATCATTATATGCTGCCCAACTGGAACGGAAACGACCTGGCATCGCCCAAATACGGCAACATTGCCATTGAGAAACTGATAGAACGCATGGTGCAGCTGGGATCAAAAAGGGACAACATTCAAGCCAAAATATTCGGTGGGGGAGACCTGATTGCGGTGGACCGAAGTGCAATGCTCATTGGTGAACGGAATATAAGGGTAGCAAGAATCATACTGGAAGAGAAAAAGATTCCCGTGATAGCCTCCAGCACGGGAGGAAGAAAAGGCCGCAAAATTTTGTTCTTTACAGATACCGGAGAAGTACGGCATAAGTTTATCGATAAAAGAGAATATTAAATACCAGGGGCAGCTACTCATTTTTACAGCCAGTTATGGACAAAAAAATTCAGGTTTTAATTGTAGACGACTCGGCCGTGGTAAGGCAAAGTCTGACCTCCATACTTGAGTCTGATCCTCAGATTGAGGTGATGGGTACTGCGGCAGACCCCATCATTGCTGTAAAAAAAATAATGAAGCAAATTCCCGACGTCATTACCCTGGACATTGAAATGCCCCGGATGGACGGTCTGACTTTTCTTCGAAAAATTATGTCGCAGCACCCCATTCCGGTGGTGGTCATTTCCTCACTGACTCAGGAAGGAACAGAGGTCGCTATGAAAGCTCTGGAATACGGGGCTTCAGAAATAATTGGAAAACCGGCCATGAATGCGGCTCAATTTTTCAATGAGTCTAAAATTATGCTTTGTGATGCAGTTAAGGCCGCTTCACAAGCCAAACTTTCGCGACTCAAAATCAGTTCCACACCACCGGCCATGCTGGTCAAACCCAAATACAATGCCGACATCATACTCGAAAGGGCCACACTCAAAAGCCGCATCGTCGACACGGAAAAAATGATTGTATTGGGCGCCTCTACAGGCGGCACCGAGGCCATTCGCTTATTGCTCAAAAATTTACCCCCACGCATGCCCGGTATTGCCATCGTTCAGCACATGCCCGAGGGTTTCACCCGTTCCTTTGCCAACAGTCTCAACGCCAATTCAGAACTGGAAGTTAAAGAAGCCGAAGATGGCGACCGCCTCTATCAGGGTCGGGTGCTCATAGCTCCGGGAAATTGTCACATGCTTTTAAAGCGCACGGGCAAAGAATACTCCGTTGAAATTAAAACCGGTCCCCTGGTCAACCGACACCGCCCCTCGGTGGATGTTCTCTTCCGATCAGCAGCACGTTACGCCGGCCAGAATGCCACAGGCATTCTCCTGACGGGCATGGGGGCGGATGGGGCCAAGGGCCTTTTGGAACTGAAAGAAGCCGGGGCCGACACCATCGCCCAGGACCAGGCGACATCCGTGGTTTACGGAATGCCCAAAGAGGCGGCAAAATTGGGAGCAGCCAACGATATATTGGCCATTTCTGAAATTGCTCCCTTTTTGGTCAAAAAATTCTTCTAACCTCTTTCTCAAATTCGCGTACAATAAAGAGATCATTTTTAGCAAAAACACAAACAAATGAAGAAAATCAATCATAAGGCGCTTATATCAAAGTCAACCCTTCAAGGAGCAGCAACAGGATTTGTAATTGCAGTACTGATTATTCTGATCAGTCTGGATGCGCCCGCTTTTGCTCAGTCGCAAGGAAGTTTGAGCGATTTGTTTTTTGTTTTTCCGGCCTTATGGGCGGTTATGTTACTTCCGATCATTTTTGCCATAACCGGCTATTATTTCTCCAATAGATTTGCAGCCATCATTAAACAGCAGTCGCGCAAATTAAAAAAAGAAGCCAACCGAACTCAAATGGTTCTTTCTTTTATAGAGAACCTGCGTCAGGATAAACTGGATGAACCATTTAGCTCTCAGGAGAAAAAAGATGCAATGACCAAAGCGCTTCTGAAATTGCGCGAATACATGGTTAAAAGTAAATCTGAACAGGAACAGCGACGCATAGAAGAAGAACAGCGTACCTGGGTAACCCAAGGTTTGGCGCAATTTGGTGAAATATTGCGTAAATCCAGCGACAACCTTGAACAGCTTTCTTACGATATAATTAGCTATTTGGTTAATTATATGAATGTTAACCAGGGTGGTGTTTTCCTACTCAATGAAGCAAAAACCGGCGACAAATATTTTGAAATGATGGCCAGTGTGGCTTTCGATCGTCGAAAATATGCCGATAAGATCATCCATTGGGGAGAAGGACTTATTGGTCGCTGCGCACTGGAAAAAGAGACCATATTCATTACCGATGTGCCCAACGAATACATCCATATTACCTCTGGTTTAGGCGCAGCCAATCCCGGCACCATTCTGCTTGTTCCGCTTAAAACCAACGACGAATTATTTGGCGTTATAGAATTGGCTTCCTTTCAGATTCTTGAAAAATTTGAAATAGAGCTGGTCGAAAAATCAGCCGAAAGCATTGCCTCTACCATTGCCACTGTAAAAAACAACATACAAACCAATAAGCTGCTGCGCGAAACGCAAATTCAGGCAGAAAAAATGTCTCAGCAGGAAGAAGAACTGCGACAAAACCTGGAGGAAATGCGGGCGACTCAAGAAGAAAGCGACCGTCGTGAAATCGAACGTAAGGGTATTCTGGACGCCATTGATCATGCCGCCATCTCCTGTGAATTTGACACAGCAGGGAACCTGTTGTCGGTCAATGAAAACTTTCTGAGCACCTTCAAATACAAACCGGAAGAAGTCGAAGGCCAAAACCTAAGAGTCATTTTCTTCAAAGATGATGTAGCTGAATTGGATCGTATTTTAGCGGATTTACAAAACGGACAAAATTTCCGCGGCAGGGTCCGCCGCAGAACCAAGCCGGGCCATGAAATATACCTCTTGTCCACCTACAGTCCGGTTATGGATCACAATGGCGACATCCTAAAAATTATAAGTCTCGAAAACGACATCACCGAGCAGGTCAAAATGGAAGAAGCCCTCAAGCACTCCAAAGAAGAGCTGGGACAAATGCTGGAAGAGGCTAAAAACGAGGTTAAAGAACAATTTGCAGAAATTGAAGCGGTAAAAATCCGCAACGAAAAAATGCTGGAAGGCGCCCTGGATGCTATTATAACCACCAACAACGAAGGCGTAGTAGAATTTTTTAATGCGGCAGCAGAAAAATTGTGGGGTTATGAACGTAGCGAAGTTCTGGGCCAGCAGTCCACCATGCTCTTTTCCAAAGAAACCAACAAAACCAATGAATTTGTTTCTGCTTTTGTTGCCAAAGAGGGAAGTAAAATAGTGGGTGAACGCAGAGAAGTTCCCATTCGAAACAAGTTTGGAGAAGATGTATACGTATTGATGCTTCTTTCAGAAGCCAAAGTCGGAGAAGAGTACTCCCACACCGCCTTCATTCAGAACGTGGAAGTGGAGCTCTTTTAATCAAATAAACCTTAAGCATGCAGAATAGTGAGTTAAGCCAGACATATAAGGAATATCTGCTGATTCTTAAGGAATGTTCTCCCTATGATTTCAGTGAGTATTCAGATAATTCCATTGATCGTCGCATTCAAAAAATCAGGCACGATTATCATCTGAGTATGCCAGACCTTATACAAAAGACCAAAAGCGACCCGGAATTTGTTGAGCAGGTGGTGGAGGCCATCACCGTTAACACCACTGAATTGTTCCGAGACCCGAAGGTCTGGAACCAGTTGCGGCAGAAGGTCTTACCAACCTTCAAAAACCATCCAAAAATTAACATCTGGCATGCCGGATGCTCCACCGGTCAGGAAGTCTATTCGTTAATTATTCTACTCGACGATTTAAACTTGTTGGATAAGGCGGCTATTTATGCGACCGACATCAGCCAAAAAGCCCTTGAGCATGCCAAACGGGGTAGCTACCGCTTTAGTTTCAACTACGAAAAGTACTTGACCAATTTTCAAGGTGCTTTTGAACAGTCAGATACGCCTGATATAAAAAAATACTTTAACATTAACGAGTCCAAAGATACGATTTCTATAAAGCCGCAATTTCTTGGCAGGGTAAAATACATCAAGCACGATTTGGTTAAAGAAGAATTGCCCTTTTATAACAAATTTGATCTCATATTCTGTCGTAACGTGCTGATATATTTTAATGGGGCCTTACAAACGAAAATTGTACAGCGCTTTCACGACAATTTATTTCCTGGCGGCAATATGGTTTTGGGATCGCACGAAACACTGAATGGATTTTTCAAGACAAAATTTGCGAAAAACGGACCAGTGTATGCAAGAACCAACTCATTTCATTTAAAATATTAACCCAATAACAGTTGCTTAGGTGAATTTTGGAATCAATGACATAAAAGAAATAACGGCAGCCATGGCGGATTATCCACACATGGATTATTCGAATTATGCCCTGTCATTTTTAAAAAGACGCTTGTCATACCTATTTACCCAACTCAACATTCGACGTAAAGAGCAATTTTTTGAATGGCTTAAGCAACCGGATTTTAGAGAGAAAGTCACCTATCACATGTGTGTGGATACCACTGAAATGTTTCGGGATCCAGCCTTTTGGCGTACGCTTAGAGATAAAATAATAAACCAGATTCCGGAAGATTGTGAGAATTTTTGGATACCCTTAGCCGCCAGTGGGGAGGAGGTGTTTTCACTCGCCATTCTGTTACACGAAAACGAGCTGTCGCAGAAATACAAAATAATTGGCCAGTCACCCTCCATCGAACGATGCCGTTTTATACAGCAAGGGAAAATGAACGCCCGACATGATGATGTTAACCAAACGAATTATAAAAGATTGGAAGACCAAAATGCCTATCAGAATTACATTCATCGCGACAACGGATTCTGTTTGTTGGATGAAAAAGTCAGACAAAACGTAGACTGCAGGCACGAATCGTTTCTAATTTCAACCCCGTCGGAGGAATCAATAGGCTTAATTCTCTTCAGAAATATTTCTATTTATTACAACACCAGACTCACCCAATCGGTATTCAAAAGAGTGATTGATAAACTCATGCCTGGCGGGTACCTGGTGATTGGTACCAAAGAACAATTACCGGCCGCTTTTAAGGAAGAACTAATAGAAGTGGATGCCGTAGAAAAAATTTATAAAAAACCGGGCTTTAAACAAGACAACAATCATGCAGGCTACTGATTTTAAAATAGTTGTTATAGGAGGTTCTGCAGGGAGCTTTTCGGTTGTATCCGCTATTCTGGCCAGCATACATCCCCAATTTAAGATCCCGATTGTTCTGTGTTTGCACCGACTAAAACATGTACGTTCGGGACTTGTAGAAGGCTTAAGTTTAAAATCGGTCATAAAAGTACTTGAGCCCAACGATAAAGAAAAGTTACAGTACAACCATGTGTATCTGGCTCCTGCCAATTACCATCTTTTTTTGGAATTGGACGGAACCATCGCGCTTTCGACAGAAGAGAGCTTTAACCACAGTCGGCCATCCATTGATTACACCCTGTCATCGGCGGCCTACGTATATAGAGAGAAAGCTTTGGGGATTTTACTCACAGGCGCTAACAAGGATGGTGCCTACGGAATGAAAGATATTGCCGGGAAAAAAGGGTTCACCATTGTTCAGGATCCGGCGACCTGTGATATCGACACCATGCCCAGGTCGGCCCTGCAGTTATTTGATCCCAATCTGATTCTTTCACCCAAAGAGATTGTTCAATTTTTAAATACCTTACCACATTAAAACAAACGACCAATGAAGCCATTCAACCATAAAATACCGGGTAAGAATTTTGCTGTGCGTCTCTTTGTTTTTGCCGCTTTGGGATTTGGATTGTCGATGGCAAAAATGCTGTTTTTCCCGTCGCAAACCGTGGCCATGGTTTATATATTGGACTTTCTGGCCCTCCTGCTTTTCCTCATCGTTGTGTATACGGCGGACCTCTATTACCGTAAATCGGAAAAACAGCTTTCCCAACAACGGGCTCTTTTCAATAAGGAGAAGGAAGCATGGGCCGACCATAAAAATCTGCTGATAAGAAAACTGTCAGACTACGAACAAAAGGAGAAGGAGGCCAGTCAATTTGCCTCCTATCAGGAAAAAATGTTGAAAAAGATTTTTTCGGACCCCAAAAGCATCCAGGACCGTCACCATCTTTTGCATCTTTTATCAGAGACTTTTAGAGCAGGTGCGGCCATTCTTTACAGAGAAACAGAACAATTGGGCCAGTTTGTCGTAGAACAGACTTACGCCCTGCCTGAAGACTATCATCCAAATAACTTTGAAGCAGGGGAGGGCCTTAACGGTCAGGTTGTCAACGAACGGACACCGATGGTGATTCATGACCTGGATGAGGCCATGTTGCCCGTTACCTCAGGATTGGGACAATCAGAAGGTGCCTGTCTTTATCTGCTTCCGGTGGTCCTGGATGATCGATGTAAGTACCTCATTGAGATGGTAACCTTTCATGAGGCCGAAATTGATAAAATGTGGAACGAAATAGTCAACCAATTGGTTGATAAGCATATACTATAAGTAATGACAGCATTGTTCAAAAAAAGGAATATAAAGGAGACCTGGATAAAACATTTTTCACTGCATGTTTTACATCCCCGTGACAGATACCTTCTTCTGTTGGCTGCCATGTTGCTGCTCTTCTTATCGTGGTCCGGATTTTTATCCTTTCTTGACCGACCGGTTTCTTTTTTGAACCTCCTGTACATTCACGGTTTCTTTCCGGTATGGATTCTGGACCTCCTGATTATGAGTGTGCCACTGGCCATCCTTGCTTTTCTCAACAAAGTGGAGCAAAAGACCGCCAGGGCCAATCAAAACATGGCGGAACTCAATGCCCGCATCAGTAAAAACATTGATCTGGCCAACGCCTGAAGCAAAACAACTGGGACAATATCCGGGCGCTGGGCGACCCACTGTCTGAAACCCTGCTCGATCTGGGAAAAAACATCAGAAGCAGCAAAAAGAAAGAGGACGAACAAAACTGGATCATCAACGGAAAAGAGATCGTTTCGGACATTCTTCGTAATTCGCACAATTTGGAGGATTTGTCCTTATCCACCCTCAAATCCATCCTCCGTTATATGGATGGGATACAAGGGGCCTTTTATATGCTCAACAACCGGCGACTGGAACGAAAAGCCATGTATGCCTACGGGCGACGTCGCTTTGAATACCACGAAATTGAAATTGGAAAGGGACTGATAGGGGCGGCCGCTTATGAAAAAGCACTCATTTACCGGACAGAGATTCCGGATGACTACTGTGCCATAACATCCGGACTGCTGGGCGAGCAAAAGCCCAAAAGCATCCTTGTCGTTCCCCTTTTACAGGAGGAAGAACTCCAGGGAGTTCTTGAAATCGCCTTTTTACACAAAACCTTGCCCGGCTATATGATCACATTTGCCAATGAAATATCGTCAATTATCGGGCAAACCATATACAACCTTAAAATAACAACCAGGACCGAACTTCTGCTGGTAGAGTCTCAACAGATGACCGCTACCCTTAGAGAAAATGAAAATCAGCTGCGGAATAATGCCCAGGAAATGATTGCCGCTCAGGAAGAACTGGAACGATCCAACAAAATGCTGGAGTCCCAAATTCAGGAGGTGGCCCACTCCCGCAAAAGATTGGAGGCCTTACTGACCAACGCATCAGAGTTTATCTCCATATACAACGAACATCAGGAACTGGTTTTTGAGAGTCCGTCGGTCAAACGGATATTGGGATATAATGATGAAGACGCTGTCAATGGTATGGACCCGGACATACTAACGCCCCGGGGCCTCAAAACCATCAACAGTTTGTTCCTATACCTTCTGGAGACCCCCGGTGGTGAACAAACGGCCCAATATACCTATCTGCGAAAAAATGGCGAAAAGCTATTCCTCGAAACCAAAGGGAAGAATTTATTGCACGACCCGGCCATCAGGGTATCATTTTTAATACCCAGGACATAACGGAACGCAAACGGGCCGAAAAGGAAGAACGGATGAAGAGCCGCATGCAGAGTTTGTCAGAAAACTCTCCGGATATGATCATTCGTATCAACCTGCTGGGCAAATTGGTTTATGTGAACCCGGCAGTGGCCCGTTTTGTCAATGTGCAACCGCAGGAATTGGTAAAAAAGCGGATTAACGAACTGGACATTGACGGACGCTTCATTGAATTTGTGGAGGAAGCCCTGGCGACCATTAAACTGGAGCAGCAGCAAACCATCACTGAAGTCCCCATGACTTCAGAGGAAGGCGAGCGCATCATGGAAATTAAATCCATTCCCGAGTTGGGCGAGGAGGGGGAACTGGAGACGGTTCTGTTTGTAGCGCATGACATGACCGAATTCAAGAAAATTGAAGAGGACATCAAGGAAAAAAACAAAAAAATATCGGACAGTATCAATTATGCCCAGCGCATACAAACGTCCATATTGCCGCAAACGGTCCATATTCAAAATTCATTTCCGCGGTCCTTCATCTTTTACCGCCCGAAAGATGTGGTTAGTGGTGATTTTCCATGGTTTTTTGAAAAAGATGGCATATCTTACATTGCTGCAGTAGATTGCACCGGACACGGCGTGCCGGGTGCCCTGATCAGTTTTATTGGCTATTTTTTGCTCAATAATATTGTGAATGCGCAAACAGACCATTCTGCGGCACAAATCCTGGATGAACTGCACCGACAGGTCAGAAGTACGCTCAAACAGGATCAGGAAGGAGCGCTTGGGCGTGACGGCATGGATCTGGCCTTGTGCATCATTGATAAGGAAAAGCAGACACTTGACTTTTCAGGCGCCCATCGTCCCTTATTCCTGCTGCGTAACGGCGAACTCAATGAATACAACGGAAGCCGCAAAGCCATTGGCGGAATTCCTTTAAGGAAAAAAATTGAAAAAGACTTTGAGAATCATGTGATCAACTATGAAAAGGGCGATCAGATATTTATTTTTAGTGATGGTCTGCCCGATCAGATTGGTGGTCCGGACCGGAAAAAATTTCAGCCGCGTCGAATTCGTGAAATTCTGACCGGAACACCGGGCACCAGTATGGCGCAATTTTCCCGGCAGTTTTCGCAGGAATTCTACGAATGGATGGGAGAAGAAAAACAAGTTGACGATGTTTTATTGATAGGAATTGAATTGTAATTATATTTACATATTTTTTAGACCCTTTGAATTTTTATAAAGATGGAAAAAGAAAAACAAGGTTTTCTGGATTTTGCATACCAAATGTATAAAACCATGAAAACCAATGAAATTAGCTTGGTTTATGAAGGAGAGGTAACACAGGAAATTACCAAAACCTTTACCTCTCTGACAGAAAAAAGCCTTTCGAAGAGTGCAGAGTCCAACGCGGTACAGAAAAAAGTTTTTAATGTGATGGTGGAATGTTTACAGAATATTAGCAAACATGCCGACTCACTGACCGATGAGGACGAAGAACGCCGGGGAATTGTGATGGTGAGCAAGGGGGATGACAGCTACAATATCATTACCGGTAACATTATTAAAAACGAAAGGGTTGCGGGACTTCAGGAAAGTCTTGAACTGATCAACAGTCTGGATAAAGCAGGTCTGTCCACCCTTTTCAAGCAACAAATTAAGGAGTCTACCATTTCTGAAAAAGGGGGTGCCGGACTGGGCTTGATTGACATTGCCAAAAAAACGGGCAGTAAGTTAACCTACCAGTTAAAGAACTCAACGAGCAGGTGTCCTTTTTTATCCTGACCTCTACAATTAAAAGAAACTGATAAAAGCATAAACTATGGAAGTTATTAACATCAAGGGCACAGACGATACCCCAAATGTAATTCTGGATAAGGCAAGCGGGCAATTTGAGATATCAGGCAGGTCCCTTCCTGAAGATGTCAATCAATTTTACGAGCAAATACTCGACTGGATTGATGCATATGCCAACGATCCGCTGGACAGAACGGAGTTTAATTTCAAACTGGAATACTTTAATACCGCGTCTTCCAAGGTCATCCTCGATATTCTTCTCAAGTTTGAAGAAATTGTGGAAAATGGTAAGGAAGTGATTATCAAGTGGCATTACCACGAGGACGAGGAAGACATGTTGGAGGCCGGAGAAGAGTATTCTGACATTGTTGAAATTCCCTTTGATTACATCGTTTATACGGACTAATATTCCCCCAAAGGATATTTATTGATTATTTTATCGAATGAGTGAAGAAATTTTAAAAGCGTTGATGCAGCTGTTTGGCTTAATAACCAAACAGGATGGTGGCGTTGAAACCAAGGAAACAGAGTATGTTCGTACTTTTCTTAAGCAGCAGCTGAGTACCGAGGCTGTTGAGGCGTATTTTGCCCTGTTTTTAAAGCATTCATCCGATGGTGAAAAAGAGGATGGGGAAGAGGAGGGTAAGGTCCGCCTCACTTCCATGAAAGATTCGGTGCGCATTCTCGGCATTTGCAAAAAAATAAACAAACAGCTCAACAGGGAACAGAAAGTCGTCGTACTGGTGCGTTTATACGAACTCATCAGCATGGATATGAAGCTGACCGACCAGCGCATGGCCATTATCAGCACAGTGGCCCAGGTATTTAAACTTCCTAAGAACGAAATTACAGCCATTGAGGCCTTTGTGCTTCACAGCGAAGCGGAGAAGCTCAATCTGCCCGATTTTTTATTGGTCAACAATGAAGAGGTGGGGGCCACCGAGTATAAGCACATTCAAACCACCGGACTCAATGGTTCCATCATTATTTTAAGGGTAAAAAGTGCGGATTTATATTTTATGCGCTATACGGGTGACCAGGAATTGTTTCTCAATGGAATGGTTATCAGCAATCAACGCATATACCTGTTTCCCAAAGGCAGCTTTATCAGAATACCAAAAGGCCAGCCCATCTATTACACCGATGTGGTGGGACACTTCCTCACCGATGCAGATTCCGTCAGAATCAGTTATGAGGTAAAAGATGTGCTGTACCGTTTCAAAACGGGCACGGTGGGACTTCGGGATATCAACATGGCCGAAGAGCAGGGGCGCCTCATTGGCATAATGGGTGCCTCAGGAGCAGGTAAAACAACGCTATTGAATGTCCTGTCCGGTATTGAAACCCCCACAGAGGGAGAGGTACTCATCAACGGCTATAACCTGCACACCGAAAAAGAACACATTGAGGGCATCATCGGCCTCATACCGCAGGACGACCTGCTCATTGAGGAACTCACTGTATTTGAAAATCTCTACTACAACGCCAAGCTTTGCTTTAAAGATAAATCAGAAGAGGAAATCAACCAGTTGGTGGCGGATACCCTGAAAAACCTGGGCCTTTTTGAACGCAAGGATTTGAAGGTGGGATCGCCGCTCAACAAAATGATCAGTGGTGGCCAGCGAAAAAGATTGAACATTGCCCTGGAACTCATTCGTGAGCCCGCCATTCTGTTTGTGGATGAACCCACCTCCGGATTGTCTTCGCGCGACTCGGAAAATGTGATGAATCTCCTGCGGGAACTGGCGCTCAAAGGCAAGCTCATTTTTGTGGTCATTCACCAGCCTTCGTCCGACATCTACAAGATGTTCGACAAAATGTTTATTCTCGATACAGGCGGTTATCCGGTTTACTATGGCAACCCGGGCGAATCGCTCATCTATTTTAAGCAGCTGGATGCGCAAATCAACAGCGATCAGGGCGAATGTCCGACCTGCGGCAACCTAAATCCTGAACTGATTTTTAACATCATTGATGCCAGTGTCATTGATGAATACGGCAACTATACCAATAAACGGAAAGTCGCGCCCGAAGAGTGGTACAGCTATTATCAGAAAGAAAATCTTATTCCCAAAGTCACCACCGTCGATACCAGGCCCCCTAAAAGTCTGAACATCCCCTCGTGGTTCAATCAGTTCAAAATATATACTTTAAGAGACTTCTTTGCCAAAATTAGCAACCGGCAATACATTGCCCTTAATTTGCTGGAAGCCCCCTTTTTGGGCTTTATTTTGGCCTATTTAATCAGATACATAGCAGACCCCACCTCCAACGTTTACATTTTCAGAGAAAATGAAAACATTCCGCCGTATATATTCATGGGCATTGTGGTGGCTTTATTCTTTGGACTCATCATCAGTGCCGAAGAAATATTTAAGGACGCCAAAATATTAAAACGTGAATCCTTTCTCAAATTGAGCCGATCCAGTTATCTGGCCTCGAAAATATTGCTGCTGTTTACCATTTCAGCCATTCAGATGCTGCTTTTTGTATTTGTGGCCAACTATGTATTGGGCATTCAAAATATGTATTTTGAATTTTGGCTGGCGCTCTTTTCGATTTCGGCTTTTGCCAATATTTTAGGTTTAATACTGTCGGCCTCCTTCAATTCCATTGTAACCATCTACATCCTTATTCCTCTGGTAATGATTCCCCAAATGGTACTGGGGGGCGCCATGTTTACCTTCGACAAACTGAATAAGGATTTTACCAGCGTGGATAAGGTCCCGGCCATTGCCGAATTTATGCCTTCGCGCTATGTCTATGAGGGATTGATTGTGCACCAGTACAAGCACAACAACTACAAGAAGAATTATTTCGATATTGAGCAACAGGAAAGTCT
The DNA here is from genome assembly GCF_000974365.1 of Geofilum rubicundum JCM 15548. Lineage (GTDB taxonomy): Bacteria > Bacteroidota > Bacteroidia > Bacteroidales > Marinilabiliaceae > Geofilum > Geofilum rubicundum. The sequence continues at coordinate 1,361 of NZ_BAZW01000061.1, read as the reverse complement.
GGCCGATTTTAAGCAAGTTCATTATTTGCCCGAATTGCGCGAGATTTTAAACGAAAGTCTGGTACACATACTGGACGAAGAGGATAGCTCTGATAAAAAATTCGCCAATGATCTGGAACTGCTCAGAAATGAGTTGGCCAAAGAGCAAAAGCGTGTACCCGGCATTGAATTCAATTATTTGGCGGACTTGAGACCCGAGACGTTTACGGTAAATGTGGGCCATAAAACGGATGAATATCTGAATAAGCTGCTGGATCACTACAGAACCATTTTCTCGAAAGCCAATGCACTTAAAGACCGGTTTATATCTGTTAACTTAAATGCCGATCCTGAAAAGTTCAACCGAATTAAGGACGACCATTACAACGAAAGCATGTCTTCCATTGTAAGGCGGGAATTTGAGAAAAATAAAATTGTACGTCAGGACAACGAACTGGTTCAAATGGCGGATCCCATTTACCAAATGCCTGAACCAGACAGAATATGGTCCTTCAGAACCCACTTTTTTGCGCCCATGAAACATTTTGGCGGTCAATATTTTGAGACTTTATGGTTCAATATAGCCATGGTGTGGATACTCACCATCCTTTTATATGGGGTACTCTATTTTGACCTTCTTAAAAAGGCCATCAACTATAGCAGTACGATAAAATGGCGGAAAAAGTAACCTTCTGGATTTATAAAAGTATAAAAGAACTAGTTAATCCTTAGAAAACAATTAAAACAAGTTATACCATGTACAAGAATTTACTATTTTCCCTGCTCATACTTGCCGGAATTCAGTTATTTTCCGGTTGCTCGGGCTGTTCCGAATCCAAAAAAACGGCAGACGATGATGCATTAACACTGCCGGATTCTTTAATATCAGATGCCCCTTTGAAGCTCTCTGAAGAAATCATGAACGAAGTGATTGGCAACATTTCTTCGCCCGTTGAAATGGCCAGTTTGTTCAAAAACTCAGGCGTTGAGTTTACCCAAAGAATTATGAATGATCCCGACCGGGTCTCCGGCTACGAGACCAGTTTTAAAAGGGCACTTAATTTGGGGGTATTCAGTGCAGATTTGGGTTATATCAACACCTTTGATAAAAACAACATTGTGGTATCCTATCTTTTAGCGGTCAAAAATCTGGCGGACGGTATCAGGGTCGGACAATTTTTTGATTTCAACGCCCTCCGCAGAATGGCTTCCAGCTCCAGCAATCTGGATTCATTGATGGAGATGTCAGTAACCAGTTTTAATAAAATGGATTCCTACCTGCGTGAACAAAACCGTGGCAATGTAAGTACCCTCATCGTAACCGGTGCCTGGATCGAAGGTTTATATATCGCCTCGAACATTGTACGCGAATCGGGCGACAA
>NZ_BAZW01000062.1 GCF_000974365.1 Geofilum rubicundum JCM 15548 | reverse complement strand
CAGCCCGATTATTGAGGGCACCCCATTGTAGAATAAATTAAAAAGGGGGGGGCCATTCTCAGTGCTTTGATTCAAGCCCCCAATTGTCGCCGCAAAGATAAGTAAAAATAATTAAGGTATTCAAATACCCCCTTAAGCAAAATCGCAAAAAGGGGTTGCCCAAAACGGACAACCCCTCTACTAAAACTCTATAATCAAACCAACTAAGATTCCTTTTCCGACAAATACTATTTCGTTACCTTAAGAAAAGTCTCAATAATTCTTTCCAGTTCCTCCTTCGGCAACAAACCTTTGGCCCCGGCAGGATCTTCATCCATAGGAATAAAGAGCATGGTGGGATACGCAGTAACACCAAATGCAGCCGCTAATTCCCGATTTTTCTCCGCATCCACTTTATAGATCTGAATCTTATCGCCGTATTCACTCTGAAGCTCCACCAGCACCGGTGCCAAACGCTTACAAGGTCCGCACCAGGTAGCATAAAAATCGATGATGGCCGGACGGTCACCCTTGTAATCCCACTCTGAGCTGTTTTTAAAATCAAAAACGACTTCAGCAAAGCTGGCTTCATCCAAAGCAATCACCTGACTGGTTTCCACGGTTTCAGCAGGTGCTGTTGCCAGGTTTTCGGCTTTAACACCGGCTCTGTTTTCAGCCGTACAGCCGGTTGACTGGCCCATTAAAAGAGCAGCCAACAATGTAAAAAACAAATGCTTCATAAATCTAAATCATTATTAATTTCCTACCAGGGAAATAGTATTTGTAACTTAAACGAAAGGACCATTAAAATGTTACCTTCCTTGCGCCCCTTAACATGCCATTAAGACAAACAGCAGCCGCTATCGCTTCCTGGCTGCATCCAATGGTCAGCCGGTACAACTAAAGTCGGAATTAAGATAATGGCATTACTTTTCAACTTTCAGCACATCACTGATGGCTTTCTCAAAGGTTTCTTTGGGTAAAGCACCCTGGGCCATCTGCGGCTGTCCGTCTTTGGGGACAAACAATAAGGATGGAATACTCTGGATACCAAAAATAGCAGCTAACTCCTGCTCCTTCTCTGTATCTATTTTATAAATATCCACCTTACCTTTATAATCATCAGCCAACTCTTCCAAAATAGGCGCAACTGTTTTACAGGGTCCACACCAATCGGCATAAAAATCAATCAGGCAAGGCTTGTCGCCTGAAAAACTCCACTCCTTATTATTGGCGTAATCAAATACTTTCTCTTTAAATGTTTCTGCAGTTAAAAACTCAACCATAATTTTTAATTTTTAGGTGATTAAATCTGTGACAAAACTAATACAAAAAAATATTATTTCCAAATATCTATATTTGTGAATATGTCCATACAATAACGATGCCAAAAACAATTGCCCCTGTCATCTCCCCCCTTATCCCAACAAAAAATTGTAATTTTGTCAGTCGAACAAGAAACCAAGCCCCCAATTGATTATACTCTATTAATATACAACACATTAAGATAAAATGCAAGAACATCTGCAACACCCTGTTTTTAAGACCATTTCAGAAGTCTCTGATCTTGAAGGCGTAAAAACTTTTGTCATTGGCGGTTTTGTGCGTGACCTGTTTTTGGAACGCCCGACAACCGATATTGATATTCTGGTCATTGGCAGTGGTATTGACATCGCACAAAAAGTGGCCGCCCGTCTGGGGAAACTCAAAGTATCGGTATTCAAATCATTTGGCACCGCCATGTTCAAATACCGAAAAATGGAAATTGAATTTGTCGGGGCCCGCAAAGAATCCTATAACAGGGACAGCCGAAAACCCATTGTTGAAGACGGAACACTTGAAGATGACCAAAACAGGCGCGATTTCACCATAAATGCCATGGCCATCAGCCTGAATCGGGCCACTTACGGACAACTGGTCGATCCCTTTAACGGAACGGGGGATTTAAAGCAACAGATCATACGAACCCCACTGGATCCAAGCATCACTTTTTCTGATGACCCCTTACGCATGATGCGTGCCATCCGGTTTGCCACCCAGTTGCAATTTAAAATTTATGACGAGACCTTTAAGGCCATTTCCGTAAACAAGGAGCGTATCAGGATCGTCTCTATGGAACGGGTGGCCGATGAACTCAATAAAATCATGTTGTCGGACCGTCCATCCATTGGCTTCAAGTTGATGGATCTTACCGGACTTCTGGATATCATTTTTCCGGAAATGAAGGCCATGAAAGGGGTTGAAACCATTAAAGGCCAATCGCATAAAGACAATTTTTACCATACCCTGGAAGTGCTGGACCAAATTACCCCCAACACCGATGACCTTTGGCTGCGCTATGCGGCTTTGCTGCACGACATCGCCAAACCGCTGACCAAGCGTTTTGACCCGACTGCGGGGTGGACTTTCTATGCCCACAATCATGTGGGACAGAAAATGATTCCGAAAATATTTGCGCGACTCAAACTGCCCCTCAATGAAAAAATGAAATTTGTCCAGAAGCTGGTTTATCTGCACATGCGCCCCATTGCCTTAATTGAGGATGAAGTGAGCGATTCTGCGATTCGCCGTCTACTCTTTGAAGCAGGTGATGACATTGACGATTTGATGACCTTGTGCGAAGCCGATATCACATCGAAGAACAGGGAAAGGGCAGAGCGACACCTCCGAAATTTTAAAATTGTCCGTCGAAAACTTAAGGAGATTGAAGCCAAGGACCAGGTAAGGAATTTCCAGCCCCCTGTAACCGGAGAAATGATAATGGCCACTTTTGGTCTGTCACCTTGTCAGGAAGTGGGCGTCATTAAGACAGCCATTAAGGATGCCATTTTAGATGGCATCATTCACAATAACTATGATGAGGCCTATCAATTCATGATTCAGAAGGGTCAGGAAATGGGTCTCTCCATCAAGGATCCATCATGAACCCACTCAACGCCAACCGGTTTTTTGAGCAAGCCGCCTATCCGGATACGCCCAAAGATGGAACGCCCATCATTATTGCCGACCAGCTCAGGAATGGGGAAAACCTCGGACAAATAATACGTCTGGCCGGAAACACCGGGTGCCAAAAAGTTCTGATTGTTACCAACAACGAAGCACCACGAAAAAGCAAAATGCTGCGGGTAGCGGATGTTGCAGGAAAAGTCATGGGGTGGCAGTATTGCCAAAAGTCAGAAGTCCTGAATCTGATTCCGGATGATTACACCCTGGTGGCTCTGGAGACCTCGCCCGCCTCCAACAACCTTTTCGTCACCAAATTGCCTAAAAAAATGGCCTTAATTGTCGGCAACGAAAGCAACGGCATTTCAGAGTTTTTAATGAATGGCAGTCAGATGGAGATCCATATCCCTGTAACCGGACCTGTGAAATCACTCAATGTCGCCCAGGCGACCGGACTCTTGCTCTTCGAATGGGTCCGTCAGCATGTCCTCTCCCACTAAGGTGCTCGTTTTAAATTCCACCATACGGGGAGATGATCGCTGTACCCGCCGTGGTATCGCATGCCAACATAGGTGCGAAAAGGTTGATCACCGCCAAATTTATCATCCCGTTCCAGCAAAAAGGGAAAATCAATGATCCGCATCTCTGGTTTTTCCATGAAAATGGGGCGCTCTGTCTCAAAAAACGATCTGGAAACCATTATTTGATCAAAAACCTGCCACAAATGCCGGTACTTAATGGTGCCAGCATCACCCGACAAGTAGAGAGCCGGGGAAACCAAATTTACACCATCTTCCACCTGCCGGCACCCAAATATTCTGAGAATAATCCGGAATGGTGGGGCTCATTAAAGTCGCCCATCACAACCACCAAACGACGGGGATTTTGAGCCAACAAAGAATCGGTAAACAACCGAACCTGTTGGGCTGTATATGCACGCTTCCATTGCGTAGCAGCTGAACCTCCGTAACGGGAAGTCCAATGATTGACCAAAACATGCAAGGTATCCAACCCATCCATTACCCCCTTAACATACAGCACATCACGTGTCGTACGTTCACCCGGACCAAAATCCACCGTAATCGGCTCAGCACCTGATACCTGAAAGCGCTCATAAAGAAAGAGCAGTGCCACATCCATCCCTCTTTCATCCGGTGAATCAAAATGCACCAGGCGATAGCCCAGTTGCCGCAAACCGGTTTCATCAAGCATCCGGTTCAGCACCCAACTGTTCTCCACCTCACACAAGCCAACAAGAACCGGAGGAGACCATTTTCCGGCATTAAGAATGACCCGGTTTATTTTACGGAACTTATCCAGCATCCGCCCATACGTCCACCGGCGCAAACCCAGATAAGTAAATTCATGGTCATTTTTAAGCGAGTCATTGCTAACATCGAAGAGGTTTTCCACATTATAAAACAGGATACCTGCCGTCCTTTCCTGTGAAAGACAAGTATCCTGAGCCTCGTTTAGTTCCTGAGCCTGCAGTTGTAACAGAGAAGAAAAAATAAGGATTAAAAAAAGATAAGGAAGTCGGGCAGATTGGGAAGGTAAAAGGGACATGGCTATATCATTCCTGTTCTATTTCTATTCGTTCGAGAAAGCCCAAATCGGGCAAAATTAAAGCATCCACCCGCTTATTTCCCATATAATCAAAGGGGAATTGACGCGCAATTTCCGTACTGCCGGCATCCTGAGCCACAGAAAGTGTGTCCAGACGATAATTATAGGCAGAGAAATCCATAAAAGACGGATTTTGGTTCACGATGACATTATCAAAATGATTTCTATTGGAAAGTGCATCATCGCTAAAAGTCGTTTTAATCAGAGAATGCTCAAATTTATAATTCAAAAGAAATTCTTTCTTGTCCTCCTCACTGTCTTTTCGATCAGCCTTAGGTTCAAAATCAAGACCAATTTCATTCTCATTTGAGCCATAAATAATACAATTGCTGAAGAGGGCCGACTCCATATCCATAATGACCGGACGCTCCTCTTCATTCATGAAATAGTTGGACAACAGTAAGGCAGGAATCCCCCGATAACTCCAACGATAGTAATTGGCGATGGTACAGTGGTAGAACTCATAATTGCCACCAAGGGTCAGCGCGACAGAGGCGCTGCCACAATCGGCAAATAAAGAATTGTGGGCAACAATAGAAGAAGATTGGGCCACCAATCCTTGCTTGGTGATGTGCTCAATGCGGGTATTGGAGAGCCGTAAAGGTTCCTCGCCGTTGAGGCCAACCGAGTCCACTCTCAAACCATAGGTGGCGTTTCTGATATCTGCATAAGTGATGGAATGATTCCGGCTCCCCGGCAATAACCAGATAGATCCCCATTGACCCGGTTTATCAGCGTACCACTCTTCCAATCTTGAACCCGTGAAAACCACCGGGTTTTCATGCGTGCCGTTGACAATTAAAGAAGCATCATTGTGAACGATTAAACTGGCCCCTTTATAAAAATGCAGACGAGCTCCGGCCTCCACCGTCAGCGTTGCTCCCTCTCCCACCATCAACCAATCATAAATCAAATAAGGTTTCTCGGATGTAAAAGTTTGGGATTCAATGGAATCCTTTCTCATAACGACCACATCCTGGCCATAGGCGACCAGTTTGACGCTCTGAATGCGTTCTTTGGTATAAAAAAGGATCGAATCGGTTACTACAAAGGAGGGATCACTGTTGGCATCCGGATTAATGGTCACCTCAACAAAAACAAAAAGACTGTCCCCGGTTCTCAAAGGCACATCATCCACCTGATGTTCAGGAAGGCCATTCACATTGATACGAAATTTGGAATCTTCACCACCGGCCAGGCGAATACCATCAATGGTCATATCGCTTCCGTAGGGATTGTAGACCCTAAAATGCCTGGTGGCTGATCCAATAGAAGTAAAAATGGTATCAAACATAACCGTATCCATAGAGAAGGCGATCCCCTCTGTTCCTCCCCGAAACATATAGTCACGTTCACAGCCCCAGACCATCACAAGGGCCAGAAAGCCCCATAATATGTTCTTAAATCGTTTCATAATCTATCAAAATGGCCCTCTCTCGGTAATGTCTTTAAGACAACTTTTGTATCCTAACAATATTTTACAAATGTACGACTATTTTTTACAAAAATTAACGGTAACAAGCAAAAAAAATCCGCCCATTTTAAAGAAATGGTTAACAGACTTTTTAAACCCTTGCGTAGAATACATCTTTCCTACTTATATAGGAACGGAATCCTTCCTCATTTTATTGTCATCTGAAGGATCATTCTAAAGCCGATTTTTCAATCGGCTTGTTTAACACGACCAATCCCTGACACGTTGGAATAAACTTTTTCCGGGTCGCCTTTGTATACAACCGAGCAGGCACCGGCTATGTCCACTTTCAGTTCTTCGCTTGCAAAAACCTCGGCTTTTCCGGCACCGGCCAAATTCAGAACAACTTTCTCGGCCTTCAAATCAAAGCCTTCTAATTTTCCAGCCCCGGGCATCTCAAAATTCACACTTTCTACTTCTCCACGGGCTTTGATAGATGTGGCACCTGCACCATAGACTTCGAGCTCCTGGCCCTCAACATTCAATTCCAGGGAAACAGCACCTGCCAAATCAAAATGCAAAGTATCAAAAGTAAACACATTTGGGGTGATCAATTTCAAGGTACTCACAGCAGAAAGTTCTTTCAAATCTTTAACGGTAATTTCAAGGATGACGGATTGATTTTTCTTAATCACCTTGTCTTTCAAATAGGCCACTTTCAATACGCCATCATCCACATTGAGGACTACCCATTCCAATATTTCTTCATCCCCTTCCAAAATCACCTTATGCTGATCGCCATTGAACAAATACACTTCAAAATGCCCCTCCAGTTCGATGGCACTAAAACTGTCTGTCATCTGCTCTTGTCTCTCTGTAACCGAGAAAGCGAGACTTCTGGCACTGCCTGATTCACATTCGCAACTTGCAAAGAGGGTAAGTGCCAAAAGCATCCATGTTAATTGATTCCGTCTCATGACTAAATATTTTAGAAATAATAGGTTAGTCCGGCCAAATCATTTCGCCATTCCGCAGGCTCCAGCATCCAGCCGTCGATCTGATTGCTGCTGCTATCCGTGTGCTCTGCCACGTCATAATGCCAGTCACTTTCCCAGCTTTCGGGTGTCAGCATCCAATTTTCCACCTTTTCCATTCTACGGTCATCAGTGGCTATTTCCTCTTTAATCCAATCAATATCCTCCAGCATCCAGTCCTCAACAGCCAAAATTGGCTCAGTCAATTCTGCAACAAATTCTGCATTTTCAGCCTTATCGGCTATTCCACCTGCTTCCACATGACTTATGGGAAGAATTGTTAAGAATAGAATTCCCAATACCATCAAAGAAAAAGTTCCATTCAATTTTCCGGTTTGTTTTGCAATTGTTTTCATAATTCATCCTCCTGTTTTTGTACTTGTTTGGTTGACAAGGTACTATCAGGAATAATGCCAAAAACTGCAAAATGCTGTATGTCTGCTACTTATACAAGAAACAACCCTTCTTGAAAATGTACCAAACCGTGCGAAAACAAGCCATTTGTGTTCGAAAACGAACACAAAAAAAACCCGACTTTTGCCGGGTTTCATTGAATGGTAGCCAATAATTTATTGGCTCAACTTATCTAATACATTCATCACCTCAATCACATGATCGCGGCTGGTGCGAAGTGAGACCATTTCTTCCTCGGTTAATTTCAATTCTATCACCTTCTCAACACCATTTTTGCCCAAAACAACCGGCACGCCCAGGTAACAATCGCTAATGCCATATTCACCTTCTAATTTAATACATACAGGAAATACCCGTTTTTGGTCCCGGACAATGGCTTCCACCATTTGAGCGGCTGCTGAACCGGGTGCATACCAGGCAGAAGTACCCATTAGTTTCACCAGTTCGCCTCCACCAAACTTGGTTCGCTCAATGATGGCGTCCAGCTTATCGGCATCAATCAACTCCGTCACGGGGATTCCGGCAACGGTCGTATACCGTGGCAGTGGAACCATGGTGTCTCCATGTCCCCCCATTAATACCGCCTGAATATCCTTTGGTGACACGTTCAATTCCTCAGCAAGGAAAGCACGGTAGCGGGCAGTATCCAGAATCCCGGCCATACCCATAACCCGTGTGCGGGGAAATTTACTGGAAATATGTGCCTGATAGGTCATCACATCCAATGGATTGGAAACAATAATAATAATGGCATCCGGTGATTGAGCCACAACTTGCTCTGTCACCGATTTAACAATACCGGCATTGGTTTCAATCAAATCGTCGCGCGTCATACCCGGCTTCCTCGGCAATCCGGAAGTAATCACAACCACACTTGAACCAGCCGTCTTTGAATAATCACCCGTCACGCCAACGGTGCGTGTATCATACAAGTCAATAGGGCTTTCTGCCATATATCCAGTGCCTTTCCCTCAGCTACACCCTCTTTAATGTCTATCAAAATCACCTCGTTGGCAATCTCGCGATAGGCAAGAATATCGGCACATGTAGCCCCAACATTACCTGCTCCTACTACTGTTACTTTCATAGTTCGTTATCGTTAAAAATTATATCTTATAGATCCTGTAAATTGCTCGTAGCTATATCGGCAAATATATGCAAGTAAGATGAATTACAGAAAAATTTCTTTCTATTTTACAAACAATTAACAAGCAGCCAAAGCAACCGGCTCTACTCCAGAAAATGGGCACTCAGCTTTTCCGTATTTTTGGGTGGGTGCATCATTACCCGATCACCCGCTTCCAAACCCTCTTCTACCCAATAGAAAGAATCATTTTCACCGGCCGTATTAATTTGTTGTTGGACCACACCTGAAATCCCTTCGCGTTTATACACATAACTGGTCATTGATTCATTACTGAAAACGGCCAATCTTGGAACCATTAATGCCTCTTTTACCGACTCAACAACGATGTTATTGGTGGAGGTCATTCCCGGCAACAAAACCTTTCCATTTGAGTCTACTTTTATTTCAACCTTAAAGGCGCTATGAAATTCATCGGCCACAGCCTGGCCCACGTTCGCCACACGGGTTACGACGCCTCTAAACTCTTCTTCCGGAAAAGCATCAATACCCACCCGCACCTGTAATCCGGGTTCAATTTTTGAAATATCTATTTCCTTCACATAAACCACCGATTGTAGCGTAGCCAAATCCGGTAAGGTGGCAATCATCGGATTCCATCGGCTAACGTGGGAGCCTACTTTCACCTTTTCATTGTTGTGGCCACGGGCATAAACCACCAACCCGTCACCAGGGGCCGTGACTCTCAAATCTTTCTTTAGCTGCTGAAGCATTTCAAGCTTTTCCAGCTCTTCCTGAAGCTTTTCTTCAGCTCTTCGTACATACAAATGATGGCGTCTTTGTACCTGAATATAATTTCTCTCTTTCTGCTCTAAGGAACGCACGGCTGTTTCCAGACTGATCTGTGCTTGCCGCTGAACGGCTACCGACTCGTACACCGACTGCTCCAACTTGATTTCCCTGTCCAACACCAGATCATTGGCCTGACGAATTTCATCCCGGACTTCACTCAACACCAATGAGCTGTCAATTTTGGCATTGTCCAGGTTGTTTTTAAACATTTCCAAATCATCTTCAGCACTGCGCATGCGCTCTTCCACTTCTCCCGGATCCAGAGTGGCCACATAATCTCCTTTTTTAACAACCGTACCCTCACGCACTAAATCATTGATGGCAATGCTGCGAATACGAACAGAACGATCGTCCAAAACTTCAGGAATCATTATCTGGGTAGACTCCAGGGCCTCCAATTCTCCCATACCCTTCACCACGATTTCAAAAGTTCCCTTTTCCACGCGTACCACATCCGGCTCTTTCGCTCTCTCACGGGTGGATACAGAGTAAATCACAAGGGTCACAATAACCAATGCAATCGGAATAATTATTTGCCAAAGATTTTTTTTCATATCTCTAAGTACTTTGTGACAGTAAATAACCTGCAGATTTTGAGTCTTTAGTAAGAAAATGTCCAAGACAAGGCTTTCGAAGCTTTTGGCGCTTTATTCTGAAGACAACTTAGCGTTGCAACAATTCATCCAATTCCTGAATCAAGGGCCGGTCTTCAATAAAATCATACAATGTCAGCTGGCGAACACCATAATAACTTGTCCAGTAACGCCTTAGCGCATTAATATAGCTTCGGCGGGCAGAATCCAGAGAATTACGCGCTGAATTCAATCGGATAACATCCACTTTATCGATCAGGAAGCGCTGCATGGTTACATCATAACCACGCTGTGCAATGGTGTCCGCTTTGGCTGCAATGGCGACCTGCTCTTCCTGTAAATTAAAATCAAGAAAGGAAATGATGGCTTCCTGTTCAAAGTCGAGCAAGGATTGTTTAACGGTTGCCTCCACCACCTCCTGATTGGAACGCGCCATTTGTACCCGCCCCTTCCTTACGCCCCAGTCCATAATTGGCATACTCAATCCCAATCGGATTTGCTGTTGCTCCAAAAAGGGACTTTGATAGGCCATATCAATGTCTTCAGCGTTTCGATTTATTCCCAGATTAGCCCTAATATCTGCATTTAAACCATTCTGAGATTTGGTGCGGGCCACATTTTGCTCGGCCTCAAGAAGAGACCTTTGGAAATCCAATATTTCCGGATTACTTTCAATGGCCAGGGAGAGTGCGCGATCAACGTTTACCTGCAAATCAGGAATTTCATAGGGAACCACGCAATTGATTTCCACGTCATCCCCAACCCCTAAAAATGAATTAAGCGATGCATGGGCCTGTTTCAGATCAATATCGGCACGACTAACAGCCAAACGGGCGTTCAACAACCCCAACTCAAGGTCGAGTAACTCATCCTGGGTCACGGTTCCAATTTCAAACCGGCCACTTCCAATTCGATAAAGCGTATCGGCATTGGCATAGTTAATTTCCGCAATTCTTTGATTGATTTCTGCTGTGGCCACATTAAAAAAATGGTTGGTGGCTTGAATGGATAAGTTCTCAATGGACTGCAGATATTCCAGTTTTGCCTGTTCAAACTTAAGCGGCTCAATACGTGACTCCCAGCGAAACTGGTTATAGCCGTTCAGCGCCTGGGTAAACCCGATACTGACGGGCACTGAGGCATATTCAACCCCATCTGTATCCAGGTTTTGAATTCTTGATAAGGAAGAGGAGACATCAAAGACACCTCCGGTAAAGGGCACATTCTGCTGAAGGGACAGAGAGGCGTCAGAGGTGAAGTAGGAACGCTCCATAAATCGCTCCTCATCTAATTCGGAATCATAACGGCTAACCACCGACCTGTCATAATTAACGGGTGTTGAATTTAAACGTAAACTGGGCAAACGATCGGCCTTATAACTTCTAAACTCCCAGTATCTAGACAAATACATATTTTTGGCTCTGAAACTATAAAGGGACTGATGGTGGGCGAGGTCTATGACTTCATCCAATGTCAGATCCATCACCACCACCTCCCGGTTCTGAGCTTTGAGAAGCAAGGGCAGGGTGGCTATCAAAAACAAACAAAAAACATATCTCCATCTCATACTATAGCTTTTTAGGTCTTCCGACTTTAACAGGGTTAGAAAATAACTTTTAATGACGCAATGATTCCACCGGATCCTGATTGGCAGCTCGTTTGGCAGGAATATACCCGAAAACAATCCCTACTGTAGCTGATACCCCAAAAGCGACCAACACAGAAAAGAGACTCACTACCGTTTGAATGTCGGCCATCACATTAATCAATCGGGCCATAATAACCCCCAGTATAATGCCAATCATACCACCAGACACACTTATCAAAGTGGACTCGGCTAAAAACTGGACAATGATGTCTTTTCTGGAGGCCCCTATGGCCTGCCGCGTACCAATTTCCCGAATACGCTCCCATACCGAGGCCAACATGATGTTCATGATGCCAATGCCGCCAACAACCAGCGAAATACTGGCTATGGCTCCTAAAACAATATTAAAAATGTCGTTGGTCTTTTGTTGTTGCTTCAAAAGCAACTCCGGCACGGTCACCTCAAAATCATAGATATCAGAATGACGGCGCAACAACATCCGCTTCACGATGTCTGCCGTCGCACTTAAATGTTCGGTTGCCTCTACCTGAACAATAATCTTGTCCAGTTGATGCGTGGCTGTCACCACCGAGGCTTCCGAATTATTTCCTCCATCTCCACCACGGGCAACACTTTCAAGTACTTCCGGATTAATTCTGGCCCGGTCATTAAACCTTAGGAGCATGGTTTTTACAGGGACAAATATTTTATTATCGGTACTGCTAATACCCATTTCATCAGAAGCCGAAGCCGTAAAATCCCTGCGCTCGATCAACCCGATCACCTCCAACCAGGTATCTCCACACTTAATATGCTTACCGATGGGATCCTCGGTACTAAAAAACCGGTTTTTTATGTTGTCACCAATCACACAAACCGGCAAACCGCCCTCGCTTTGCTGCTCACTAAAAACAGAGCCGTTTACCAGATTAACGTTCAAAAGTTCAAAGTAGGTCGCCGAAACGCCTTCCAGTGCAACCGGATAACTGCGACCTTCCAACACGGCATGATAATTCAGGGAGATTACAGGACTCACTTTACTGACCGTGGGAATGGCACTTTCGATGGCTTCTGCATCCTGTAGGGTCAAACCCGGAGAATAGCGCCGTACATTGCCTCCGCTTCCGGTGGTGCCCGACTCGGCAGAACTCAGGGATGTTTCAGTGGGTGAAACAATGATATTATTAACACCTACCAATTTTATCTGTTCCAGCACTTCCTGCTGGGCCCCTTTACCAATGGCCAACATACTTATAACGGCTGCCACCCCAAACATGATGCCCAAAGCTGTGAGCATCGACTTCATTTTATTGGCCAAAATAGCCTCAAGGGCAATAATGACATCATGAAAATACCGGGTAAACAGATAGATAATATGCTTCATAAACAGAGACAATTAACAATTAAGATGATAAGGGATGGGCAAGATTCACAGCAAACAAATACTGCTACCGCTAATTGGATGCTGGGGGCGTTCTGCGCCGCCCTTCTCTTTGACCTGAGCCCTCCTCCAATGCTTCACCTTCGGGTTCCGAACTGAGGGGCATTTCAGCTTCTGCTTCCCGGGCAGAATCTTGCTTAGCTTCCTCAGCCCGTCTAAGAATATCTTCGTAAATATCCAGACCTGACAGAGGAAGATCTTCTGCATTGGAAGGCGCACTTAGTAATAAAACCTGTCCTTCTGTCAACCCCTGCTTAACCACTGCATAGTTGGCGTTTTCACTTCCCGTTTCAATGATTTGTCGGGTAAGGTCCGGCGCAGAGCTATAAACAAATTTAGTGGAATCGGTTCTAAAAACCGATTCCAGCGGAATGAACAAAACATCCTCCAAATAATTGACCGTAATCACATTACTGGTGGTCATGGCCGGACGAAGCTCAGGATCGGATCCAAACAATTTGATGATAACTTCAAACACTTTGGTATCTCCGTTGGGGAGCATTTGACCAATATTGGCTACAGTAATGACCTCTCCGTCAAACTTCTTATCCGGAAAAGCATCTACACCAACCTGAACCTTTTGTCCCACACTAATTTTTGAGATATCTATTTCGTTAATGAAAGTTTTGGAGATCATGGACGACAAATCCGGTAACTCGGCGATGCGGGGTGCCCAACGACTGACAGTACTTCCAACCTGAATTTTATTGCCAAAGCGGTCATAACTGTAAATAACCATACCCGGCATGGGAGCTTTTATTTCCAGAGCATTAAAGAGTTGTTCAATATCGCGCACTCTTTCGCGATCCTGCCGGACATCTTCCATGGCACGGGCCACACTGTTTTGGGCCTGACGCTCCTTTAACTCATAATTGCGCTCCAATTGCAATAAATTTTGTTCTGCCCGCTGTAATTCCAGGGCAGCCTGACGCTTTACTGCGGGTGATTCGTAAACAGACTGTTCCAACACCAATTTACGTTCTTCCACCTGAACAGCTCCGTTCAACAGACCATCCCGCAAATTGCTCATGTTTATATTTGTATCAATCCTGGCATCCTGCAGTTGTTGCAGCTCTTCCTCCAACTCTAATTGAGCCTCTGCCAAAACCTCCTCAATAGCACTATGATCCAAAGACGCCACAAAACCACCCTTTTCAACTACGGTACCTTCTTCCACCAGGTCTGTCACCTGAATTTCATACACCCGGATATTCCGGCTGGATAATTCAGCAGGAACTTCTATAAAGGTGGCATTCTCGGCCTGAAGCTGTCCGGTAGAATAGACCTCTGCCGTAAACGGCCCCCGTTGCACCTCAACCTGAATGTGTGTCTCGCCTACCATCCGGCTGTTTGAAATTAACCGGTAGCCAAAAAATATTAACAAAATAGCTGCAACACCTATTGCAGTGTACCTGATGAGATTTTTATTCTTCTGCATTTTATGAGTAATAGTTTTTGGTGAGACAAGTCAAATAGCTTAAAGTTTAATTGAGAAAGGATAAAAATTAAAGGAATTTGACAAGATGATATCAAAAACAAAGCACTGTCTGCTTCAATGATCCCTCATCAAAACAGACAGTGGCAAAAAGATAAATCGCTATTGAGCCATTTTTTTGATCTCTGCCATAATAGATCTGGCCAGTTCAGCCGCCTCAGTTTCAGAAGGTGCTTCAGCATATATCCGAATAATGGCTTCGGTGTTGGACTTTCGTAAATGCACCCAACGGTCGGCAAAATCAATTTTCACCCCGTCAATATCGGTGACCTTCTCAGACTGATAATTGGCTTTCATTTGAGCCAAAATAGCATCGACATCAATATCGGGCGTTAACTCAACCTTATTTTTGGACATGAAATAAACGGGATACTGCGCGCGCAAAGCGGAACATTTGATATCCTTTTTGGCCAGATGCGTCAGAAACAACGCAATGCCCACGAGGGCATCGCGCCCATTGTGACTGGCCGGATAGATAACGCCACCATTGCCTTCTCCGCCTATCACAGCCTTCACCTCCCGCATTTTTTCCACCACATTCACTTCCCCGACAGCTGCGGCAGCATATTGCCCACCATGCTTTTCTGTAACATCGCGCAAAGCACGGGTGGAACTTAAGTTAGAAACAGTGTTGCCGGGGGTGTGCGTCAACACATAATCGGCCACCGCCACCAGAGTGTATTCCTCGCCAAACATGCTGCCATCTTCATTGATGATGGCCAGACGATCCACATCAGGATCTACCACAAATCCGACATCTGCCTTTTCTCTTTTTATCAAATCAGATATCTCGGTCAGGTGCTCGGGGAGCGGCTCAGGATTGTGCGGAAACTCCCCACTGGGATCGCAGTAAAGTTCAAGAACATTCTCCACGCCCAATGCTTTCAGCAGGGCCGGGATGGCGATGCCACCCACCGAATTAACACCATCCACAGCCACTTTGAACCGGGCCTTTTTAATGGCCGCCACATCTACCAAATTCAGGGCCAATACGGCCTCAATGTGCTTTTTCAGGAAACTATCGTCTTCGGTGACCTGGCCCAATTCATCCACTTGTGCATAATCATAAGCTTCTCTGGCAGCGATATCCAGAACGCGCTCACCATCAGCGGCCGATAAGAATTCACCTTTCTCATTGAGTAATTTCAGCGCATTCCATTGCTTGGGGTTGTGACTGGCTGTAAGAATAATCCCGCCATCGGCCTCATGGTGTGTCACTGCCAACTCTGTAGTTGGCGTGGTGGCCAGACCTAAATGCACGACATCAATGCCCAATCCCTGCAGCGATCCTACCACCAGATTCTTCACCATCTCACCTGAAATACGGGCATCACGCCCCACCACTACTTTGGGCCGCGACTTACCCGAACGCTCTTTAAGCCACATGCCGTAAGCTGAAGTGAATCGCACCACATCAATGGGACTTAATCCCTCCCCCGGCTGTCCGCCAATGGTACCTCTAATACCTGAAATAGATTTTATTAATGTCATCTTAAAATATTTTATATTTAAAATTCTATTGAAACAGCTCAAAAGTGACATATTAGCGCAAAGATAGCTTAAAATGCCATGTTTCCCCATTAATTTTTCGCAACTTTGCAGCACAAATTTGACCAAGCGTACAAGTGTAAGAACAAGGCTATCAAAACTATATATGAGAGAGAAAAGAGACAACAAATCCGAGGGGATGAATAAAAGGAAACCTTATCCTTCAAAAGAGGGAAGTGATTTTAAAGGCAAAAGTAAGGAGGCCAGTTTCAAAGGGAAACCGAAACGAAGAGAGGTGGAAAAAAGCGAAAAGCCGCAGCCGGAGCATGAATCGGGACTTCCAACCGCCCTGCGATTAAATCGCTACATTGCCAATAGTGGTGTTTGTAGCCGACGTGAGGCCGATTCGCTTATTGCCAAAGGTCTGGTCACCGTTAACGGCAAAGTAGTTACCGAAATGGGAACACAGGTGAAGCGATCGGACGATATCCGGTACGAAGGAAAGAAGCTCAATCCCGAGGCCAAGGTTTATATCCTCATCAACAAACCCAAGGATATGGTGACCACCACCTCCGATCCTGAAGGACGCCGTACGGTGCTCGACCTGGTGGAAGAGGCTTGTCTCGAAAGGGTGTATCCGGTGGGACGACTGGACAGAAACACCACGGGGGTTTTGCTCCTGACCAACGATGGCGACCTGTCCAAAAAGCTGACCCACCCCTCCTCTGAAATCAAAAAAATATACCATGTATTTCTGGACCGACCGGTTTCTAAACAACACATGGACGACATCCGGAAAGGAATTGAGCTGGAAGACGGCTCAATAAAGCCCGATGTGGTGAGCTATGCCGATACCAATGACCATTCACAGGTGGGCATAGAAATTCACTCTGGTCGCAACCGCATTGTTCGTCGAATATTTGAGCACTTGGGATACAGGGTAGAAAAACTGGACCGGGTGTATTTTGCCGGATTAACCAAAAAGACCATTTCCCGTGGCAAGTGGCGCTTCCTGACCAACGACGAAGTGAAATTTTTGAAAGCGGGTATTTTGAAGTAAAATCATGTGGCTACCCCACCTCAGGAAATCCCCAAAATTAGCAGCGTTGCCTACCCTGTTTAAGGGTTTGGGCAACACTGAATTTTGGCACAGAACAATTGTCTGGCTTTTTATCCTTCAAGTCATACTCCCTCTGTCGCCCACCGCCGCTCAGTCCTCGCAAAAAATAAGCATTATAGACGCCTCCACGCAAGAAGCGGTGGCTTTTGCCAATATACAGTTTGGTGATCAACAGCGAGGTACGGTAAGTGACATCAATGGCCAGTTCAACATCCCTGACCGGTCAGCTTTTGACACGTTGCACATCAGCTGTCTGGGGTACCAACCTTCCAGGATGGCCCTGCGTGACCTGAGCGCCCAGTCAACCATTCAGCTGACACCCGTCCATATCGAACTTTCAGAAGTTCGTATTTTTCCCGGAGAAAACCCAGCCCATCGCATCATCCGGCAGGTCATCAACCAGCGGCCAAAGAACAACCCGGACCTGAACACCTCCTACAGCTGCCTGGTATACCACAAAATGACCTTTGCCATGGAAATGCCCGATACTTTACCGAAGGGCGATGAATCGCTGCGTCAACTGTGGGAATTTAACAAGGACAATCATTTTCTGCTCATCGAATCTGTCTCGGCTAAAAAACACCTGCCCCCCAAACACTCCCATGAACGCATTATTTCAGGTCGGGTCAGTGGCTTTCGGGAACCATCCATAGCTGTACTGCCTTCGCAATTGCAGCCTTTTACTTTTTACAACGACTACATCCAACTGCTGGAGAATGAGTTTTTAAATCCCTTGACGACACAAGGCTTGCGCAATTATCGCTTTCTCCTGGAGGATACCCTGATTGATACCTCGGGGGACACTATTTTTTACATCTCCTATGCCCCCCGAAAAAACAGTTCTATCAAAGGCCTCAAAGGTTCCCTGCACATTCACCAACCACCTGGGGCCTAAAGACGGTAACGGCCGCTACCCTTGAGGGACAATCGCCCTTTGCCTTATCCATCAAACAAAACTATTACCGGCACAATCAGGAACAGTGGTTTCCCGAGCAATTGGAGACCCGCTTACGCATTGAGAAAACCCTCACGGGGCAATCCTTTCCCTTTCCTTTAATCGGGGAAGGCAAAAGCATGGTAACGGCCGTTAAATTGAATCCGGAGTTAAGCGAGAAAGACTTTTCCTCCGTTCAACTCAGCGATGAATCGGGCCAGGTAGATGCCCCAAATATTGAAAATTACAGATACCGACCCCTCACAGCCCGCGATTCGGCCACGTATCACCTGATCGATAGTCTGGGCCGCGCCAACAATTTCGACCGCTTTATCGGCCTTCAAAAAGAACTCACCCGTGGCTATCTGCCCATGGGCTTGTTTAATCTGAATCTTTCCAAATTAATGGATTACAACCAGTACGAAGGATTTAAACCAGGTGTGGGTCTGCAAACGAGTGAGATGCTGTCCGCCAATTTCAGTCTGGAAGGCTTCTACAGCCGCAGCCTACAATCGCGCGACAATAATTACGGGGCAGAAATCATCCTCTATCTGAACCCCGATAAAGAGCAGGAATGGTCGCTTTTGGCGGAGAAGGATTTACATGCCACCGGGGCCGCTAATTTTCTGGATGGATTTTCAATGGTCTCGGATGAACGCTTTCGCCGCTTTGCCGTGGAAACAGTCGATTTATCGCGACAGGTACGTACCGCCTACGCGGCTCGTTTTGTACCCCGACTAAAAACCGAATGGTTTTATAAATACCTTGACACCCAGCCCATCATCCCCTATTCTTTTAATCTCAACGCATCCGATACCACTTCCCGCTCCTTTACCTCTCAAGAAACCGGGATGCTTATCAAATGGCAGCCTTTGGCCAAATTTGCCGATTCCAACCTCGGTCTTACACCCCTGAAAAATGAGTTTCCGACCGTGTGGGCCAATTTCACGTATGGCAGTGGGCGGTCCGACAAGCCACTGGAATACTTCAGTATGGAGACCCAATTGGAAAACAGCTTTCGGCTTTCACCATCGATAACCGGCGCCGTCAGATTAACCGGCGGCCACCTGTGGGGCAGACATACACCCACGCATTTGTACAGCGCCTTTGGCACACACAACAATCTCCTCGGTTTTGAATCCAGGTATTCCCTGGCCACCATGCGCCCCAATGAATTTGCCGCCAACTCCTTTGCCTTGCTGTTTTTAAGGACCACCATCCCCACCCGCATCCATCAGCCGGGTGGCTTTAAACCCACCATAACACTGTCCACCTCGGGCGGTTGGGCCGATGTCAACAAGGCCTTCTCCGGCAGAGTCCAAACATTTAATAAAGGCTACTATGAATCCGGCATCTATTTTGGCAGCTATTCAAACAGCTGTTCTTTAAATATGGTCTGGCCGTCCACTACCGCTATGGCCCCTACCGCCTCCCAAAAGAGATCGATAATTGGTCCTTCAAAATCGGCCTTGAAATTGGATTATAAATGGGTCTGTAATATAGGTATTGGACTCTAATCAATCACCCCCATTTGTCGCATTAAAAAAGAAGCGTTCAGCTTCTGACTCACCCCCTTTTTCAATTGATAATCAAACACCAGCTGATCGCCTTCCAACTCCACTTCAAAACAATGGTTGATCACTATTTCAGGATGTTTTTTATCCAACTCTCCAATGGTTAAATCGTGCGTGGCAATCACCACAGTGGCCTTCATGGCCATCAATTTCTCCAATAAACCCAGGGAACCGGCCTGCTTATCTTTGGTATTGGTTCCACGCAGAATTTCATCCAAAACAACCAAGGTTTGTGGACACGCTTTCACATAGTCGATGATCTCACGGATACGCAATAACTCCGAATAAAAGTAAGAAGCCTTGTGCGATAAGGAATCGCGAATATTGATGCTCGACATAATATGGACAGGAGAAAACCTGAAAAATCTGGCCACAACCGGCGCACCATTCATCGCTAACAATAAGTTAACAGCCAATGTGCGCAAAAATGTGCTTTTACCGGCCATATTGGCTCCTGTAACCACCATGACCTTGGGCTGACCTGTAAAACTGACATCATTGCAAACTCTGGTATCTGCCGGTATCAGCGGGTGTCCCATCTGGATGGCCTCAAAAACAAAACCTTTCTCAGAAACTTCAGGGTAACTCACCTGTTCCCGATTATTCATAGCGAAACGGGCCAGCCCATGGATGGCATCCAATTCACTCAAGCCTCCAGCCAGGAAATAATCTCCAGACGGTGCCGCTCCTTCCATTTCCCTAACAGTCGCACCATCTGCAAATCAAACAAGAATAGCAAGTTGAACAAGAAACCTACGACCATATTATAGCGGTAGTCAAACTTCTCCAATAATCCATAGAGTTCGCGCACCGACAAGCTGGCCCGTTTCCCGTCCTTTAAGAATTGGGATTGAAGCTGAACCAGTCGGGGCGATTGAAAAGGTTGGTCTTCGACCAGTTGAATAAGCTTTTCATAAACACCAAAATTCTGAGCACTTCTCCCTAAATTATTATGGACTGTATCTACTGTCTTTTTCTTCCCAAACATAATGCCAGTGGCCAAAACCAATAAAATGAGTAATGAACCAGCGGGTAAAACAGAAAAACCAACCAGAATAATCCACGCCACTACCAAACATGTATAAAGCCACAATAGCCATCCGGGCACAAGCGTCCGGATGGTTGACTGAAGCCATAACTGTAAATGGCCTTCTTCTTCACCCGTTTCCTTACTAAGCCGTCCCAATGCCTGGAAACTTTCCAAATACGCTGGATGCTCAGACAACTCCCTGATGGCTTCCTGCCGTTCTTTAATAATATCAGGCGACAACTCCTGAAAACTTAAGTAATTGGCGAGTTTGGTTCGTCCGCTATGCAAGACCGACCGACTCATATATTGATAAAGTGAGTTATCACCGAATATATCAAAATCACCTGCCAGGTGAGGATTGATTTTAACAAATTCTTCCCCACCATCAAAACCCGAGAAGTCAAATTCGAAAAACTTAAGTTCATCCTGATTAACAACCAATCGGCTTTTTAACAGACGCTGGTGCTTCACCCACCTTAAATCCACTTTGACAATCCACAAAAAACCCATCAACATGAGACCGGAGGCCACTCCTTGCCATACCGCTCCAGTGGTAGCCATCCAAATAGCAAAGCCCACAAATCCAATAAAAGAAACCAGTCTCAAAAAATAAAAAACAAAAAACTTACGTTCCAGTGCCTTAAGTTCCTTATTAAGCGCATCTATGCGATCCTTATAAAACGTTATCATGATGAAAAATTTAAAAACCGTCCTAATTTAAGGAATAAACGGGAAGTTTTCTTTTTTTCCTATTTTTGCTTGCTTAAAAGAGAGAAAAAATGCCCACTCAAATTATAACGGAACAAATCATTATAGCAGGTATTATCGTGTTGACCGGAGCCATAGGAAGCTGGCTGAAAGTCATCAATGAAGATGTCCGCTTCTCCATATCGCGTTTGGTATTTAATATCACACTGCCTTTGCTCATTCTCACCACCGTGTCCCGAATGGAAATGAACCAGGAAGTACTGGTAAACGGCGGGTGGGCAGCCTTTTTTTCTGCTTTATCATTCCTGATCATGTATACGGTAGGGAAGATTTCCGCCAGACTTTTTAGCCTCCCCCGACGTTCTGCCGTGATCCATGAGTTACACACCATGTTTGGAAACATCGTTTTCCTGGGATTTCCTCTGATTGCAGCCCTGTACCCCAACGAAGAAGCACTTTTATATGCCACCATTTACTATATGGTTTCCAGTTTTATGCAATGGACTTATGCGGTATTCCTGCTAAAAGGACAAAATAAAGTATCATGGCGTGAACGCTTCCAGAATTTACTCAATCCCAATACGGTTGCGTTTGTGCTTGGGGTCTCCATGTTCTTGCTTCAATTAAAGATGCCTGAAATTATGCATACCCCGCTAAGTATTATTGGAAAAGCCACCAGTCCGCTCGCCCTCCTGTACATTGGCTCCACCCTGGCCCGCACCAGTGTGAAAGGGGCCCTAAAACGAGGAGACATCTATTTATTAAGTTTGAATAAGCTAATACTCATCCCCATAACCCTGTTACTGATCATCAACCTCGCCATTGCGTATTTGGGCATAGAATTAGGGCAAATGGCCAAAACAATCATTGTCCTGGAATCAGCCATGCCCTGCATGAGCATGATTGTCATAATGGCCAAAGCTTATGGAGCCGCTGATGACCGTGCTGCCGAAAATGTATTCCTGACAACCATCCTAAGTTTGCTAACGCTGCCTTTGGTGTATTTACTGGCGACGTTATAGGAAGGGTGGGAAGGAAGGGTGAGTCGGGTGAAATGGGTAGGAGGCGAAGCGAAGCGGGAGTTGTAACGAAGTGGAATACCGAGGATCGGTACCCGCGTAGCGGGATTGAGAGGGTTGATTGGGTGGAAAGGGTTGATTGGGTTGGTGGGGTTATAACGCAGAAAAGCCGACTCATTGCTGAATCGGCTCTTCTTAAGATCGGCGGCGATCCCGATAAACCGGGATTTCGCGGCGCTCAACCTCCTGAAGTACGGTCGCCTTGATATCGATGACCAGAAATTAGCGCATAAAAAAAGGACATCCATATTTCTACGAATGTCCTT
>NZ_BAZW01000063.1 GCF_000974365.1 Geofilum rubicundum JCM 15548 | reverse complement strand
CCATTAGGCTGAGAGGGTAGATGGGGTGGGATGGGTTGACAGGTTATTAGGTTGTTAGGTCAAGAGGCTAAGAGGGATCGTTGAAAAATCACGCCGGACTAAAGAAAAAAACTCATCGATCGGAAGAAAAAAAACTTCGCCGGTCATCAGCCTGATTGGGCTCTGATGCTCGGCGAAGTCTTATATTTTGATGCTCGACGAGGTCTTACAATTTGGTGCTCGGCGAAGTCTTTGACTTCGTCGGATCTTTACCTGCAGTCTTCTGACTACATTTTTGTCTGTAAGTGCTACTCATTAATCAAAAGCCATCCGAATTTTAACCCCTGTCTCAGTTTGCAAAAAGACAAGCATAACAGCTAATTTCCATTTTCCGGGACCGCAAATGACGCTTTATGACAAAGACCTTTAGGGACCTTTAGGCGTTGATCATCATCGGCATAAGCAGCATCAACTCCTCTTCGTTTTCATTCTTTTCAAAAGGCAAAACAATGGCTGCCCGGGAAGGGTCTGACATTTCAATGATGATATCACCCGAGGAGATGTTTTCAAGGATATCGGACAGGAAAACCGATTTGAAACCGATTTCGAGTTCATCGCCATCGTATTGACATTTCAGCTTTTCAAAAGCGGAAACGGAAAAGTCAATATCCTGCGCAGAAACCACCATTTCGTCATTGCTTAAATGCAGTTTGACGAGGTTGGACGACTGGCTTGAAAAGATGGAAACCCGTCCCAAAGTATTGGCCAAATCCACCCGGTCGATCACCGCCTTATTGGGATTCTCCTGAGGAATAACCGCATTGTAGCTGGGGTAGTTGCCTTCCACCAAACGACACACCAACTTATAATTGGGCAGATTGAAGAAAGCGTTTTTATTGTCGAACTCCACCATGACATCACCGGCCTCGCGCGGCAAAACATTTTTAAGCAAAGCAGCTGGCTTTTTGGGTAAGATAAAGGAGGCCTCAAAATCACTCTTGGCATCCAGGCGCTGGTAGCGTACCAATTTGTGGGAGTCGGAAGCCACAAACGTCAAATTTTCGGGTGAAAATTCGAAAAGAATGCCGTTCATTACCGGACGCAATTCATCGTCGGCCGTCGCAAAAAGCGTTTTGGTGATGCCTGTCAGCAGCAAGGAAGCAGGCACCTGAAGCTTGCTGGCTTTATCCTCTTCCACAACCGGAAGCGTAGGATAATCTTCTGCAGGCTGTCCCACAAAATTGTACTTTCCCTTCTCTGAGACAATATCCACAGCGAGGTTATCCAAAGCTATTTCAAAGGTCAGGGGCTGCTCAGGTAATTTCTTCAAAATTTCAAGCAGCATCTTGGAAGGAAGTGCCACTTTTCCATCACCATCGGTACTTTCCGTTTCCATGGTTGTAGTCATGGTAACTTCCAGGTCAGATGCAGTCATGCTCAGGGTGGTGCCGCTCAAATCAATGAGAAAACAATCAAGAACGGGATACTGGCTTTTGGAAGATATGGCCCTGCTGATAGCCTGCAAGTGCGACAGCAGCTCGGAACTGGATACAACAAACTTCATTCGTTTCTTATTTAATTTAGTTATTTGCTTTTTAACTCTGATGCAGCGATATGACCAGTGCAGCTATATGACTAGGAATCTGGGAATACGGCCCCTCGGCTGTATTCACATTCGCAACTCTCAAATATATGAAATATCAGACAATTAACGATAAATCATTTCAAATTTTATTTTTCAAAAAGCACCCCGACTGCCAAACATCAATCACGGGATGCTTCCCTGCCATACTTCATCTTGCGCCATAACGTAAAAACCAGTCCGATGAGCACAAGAAATAGTACCGGCGCCAACAGGTTGAGCCATTGCCAAAAGACAATGTCATTGGCTAATTTTTCACGGTCCAGCATCCGCAACTGGTAGTTGCGGGTGCGTAAGGCCATCCAGCTTCATCGTCGGCCAAATAATGTATCGCATTCAGAATAAAATCCTTATTGCCAAAATTCTGATTTCCCACCTCATCAAATCCCAAAGGCATGGGTTGGGGTGAACCCCCATGACGCATTCGCACATCATTTCGAATAACATCCCCGTCGGCCACCACAATCATTCGGGTCGGCTCACTCTGATGGCGCACCTCGGAAGGTGAGATGTTCACGCCGGGAGGAATGGGGCGGTTGGCATATACGGAAGGAAATTCTCCCGACAAAGAGACAGCCACCGGTACGTAGGAATGGGGGAACTCGGCACGATCGGGCTGCTCATTGACCATGGCCAGCGAAATAAAAACCGGCACCGGCAAGCGGCGGGAATGGCGTCCGGTACGCAGCAGAACCTCCCGTTGAATGCCGGCTGGTGAACCTACTGTATCAATGCTGCTGACAAACTCACCTTTTACAATATTGATGTTTCGGGTAACCGGATGCTCCCGATTGGTGTTCAGCAAAGGATTAAACATCCAGGGCACGGGTACCAGCTGAGGCTGTTCACCCGGCGTTGATACATTCACGGGAATCATGGCTGCCTGCACATCCTGCACCAATTCGGGATTGATGCGAACCCCATATCTAAAAAGCTGATCGTTCAGCGCCAAATCAGTGGCCAGGCCCACCGTCTGCGTAGAAGTCCGCAAACTATCCAGCGTTACCTGAACGGCATCTACCAGCCACAGGACCCGACCACCACGCATGATGTACTGATCCACGATAAACTTATCCCGCTCCGAAAACTGACTGCTCGGTTTGGCAATGATTAAAGCCTTGTAATTATCCAGAATGTAAGGATCCTCAGTCAGACTGCCCCGGTCCACCTGGTAGTAATAAGACAAAGCCTCACTGATATCAAAAACATCCAGTTCATCGAGCTGCCCCTGTCCTTCCAAAAAGGCAATGGCCGGCACCTCATCAGAAATCAGGCGGCGAATAACATCGGTGATTTTATATTCCAGGCCCTCCATGGAGATGTTGAGATTCTCGGCCCCGGACAATCCGGGTAAATTTTCCAAAAGATTGACGGGCAAATCATAGCCATCCACATTGAATAAGGCATAGGGGTAGACGTTCGACTGAATCTTCCGGCCGTCGGCCGAAGATTCAAAAACCGGAACGGGCTTGAGTTCCATTTTCTCCAGCTCCTGACGAGCCTCAGAATCCTCCATAGGATCCACAAACTCATAGTGAAATTTACCCCGTGAAATAATTCTGAATTCATCCAGCGCCTCACGCGTGGCACGCGCCAATTTCTGAAAACCGACATTCAATTCGCCATCCAAATAGACCTTAACCATGACATCCGACTCCATGTTTCGCAGAAAGTCGCGGGTAATAGGCGCCAGCGTATAACGTTTTTCAGCCGTGAGGTCAATTCTAAAAAACCAGTTGGCCGACAACCAACCAGCCAGCACAATAAGCGCCAGGAAAGCCGCCAGTTGTATCAAATCCTTTTTTTTCGTATCATTTTGTGCCATCAGAAATATCCCTTTGCTCGTTACAAGTTCGTTTTTTTAACTGAAAGATCACCTACCACCTTCTGCTGCCCAGCACCGTCTTGGTCAGCACCAAAAAGAAAGCAATAACACCTCCAAAATAAATCAGATCCCGCGAATCGATGACTCCCCGACTGATCGATTGGTAATGCTCATCTATGCCCATGGACACCAGGACGCCACTCACAGCACCCAGTCCCGAAAGCGAAGCCAGTGCCGCAAAGCCATCATAAAAAAAGTAACACAACACAACAGCCATCAAAAAAGCCACAATCTGGTTATCGGTGAGCGATGAAGTAAAGAGTCCGATAGCCGCATAAACCGCCGCCAGCAGGACCAACCCAATATACGACCCCCAAATGGCACCATGATCCAGATTCCCGACCGGCTGGGCCAAAAAATGCACCGAAAGAAAATACAGCAGCGTTGGAAGCAAAGAAATCACCACCAGCGTTACACCTGCCAGATATTTGGCCCCCACCACCTGCCAGTAGGTTATGGGATTGGTCAGCAACAACTCAATGGTACCCCCGCGTAACTCATCCGCCAACAGCCGCATGGTAATGGCCGGTACCAAAAAAAGGTAAATCCAGGGCGCTATCCAAAACAAGGCATCCAAAGTGGCATATCCCCCCAAAGGAATATTCATGTTTCCCGGAATAAACCACAAAAAAAGCGCCGTAATCACCAGAAAAACCCCCGCCACCAAATAACCGGTAAGCGAGCTAAAAAAAGCCATGACCTCCTTCTTCCAAAGTGCCAACATATCCTAAAAATTTATTTCACAAAAAAATCACTTCCCCAACCTCCCCCATCAACCTAATAACCTAATGATCCAATGCCCCATCAACCCTTTTAACCTAATAACCTAATACCCTCTCGACCTAATGACCTAACCACCCTATCAACCCTTCCAACCCTCTCAACCTATTAACCTATCGATCCCGCTCCGCGGGACTCCGTTTCACTCCGCCTCTCGACCTAATAACCTAACCGCCTCTCGACCTAATAACCTATTGACCTAATAACCTAACCACCCTATCAACCCCACCTACCCTTCATACCCTCTCGACCCTCTCAACCCTCTCAACCTAATAACCTACCCCCTCCACCATCCTCTGTGCCGTCCGCTCACTGCTTCCCGGCCCGCCTACCACATAGCCCAAATCCTCATAGCCCTTCAGCATTTTTTGACGGTAAGCTTCATCATAACACAAAAGAGAAAGCTCCTCCTTTAAAGCATTCAGTGAAAAACTGCTTTGAAACAATTCTTTCACCACTTCCCTGTTCATGATCAAATTCACCAGAGAGATATAGGGTACTTTAATGATCACCTTTTTGGCCATAAAATCGGTAAATCCACCCCCCACATTTTGTAACAGACCACCTGAGGGCATTTCAGAAGGCCGGCCTCCAAAGTGGCCGTTCCCGATGTAACCAGCGCCACATGGGCATTCTCCAAAAGGTTGTAGGTCTGACCAAAGACCACCGATAAACGGTCTTTGCCCGACAAGTAGGGTTCATAATCCGCCATTGAAAAAGAAGGGGCACCTGCAATGACAAACTGAAAGTCCGGAAAGTGAGGAATCATCTCCATCATGTCCGGCAAAAGCCGGTCAATTTCCTGCCTGCGACTGCCGGCCAAAAGGGCAATGATGGGCTTATCGGGCAAGCCAATGCGCTGCGTAAAGGCTTGCCTCCCCTCCTCCTTATGGGGTCGGTTATCAATGGCATCCATTAAAGGATTCCCTGAATAAACCACCGGCACATTAAAGCGGGCATAAAAATCGGTTTCAAAAGGCAAAATCGTAAAGACCTTATCCACATATTTCTTTATTTTCAAGGCCCTTCGGGTATTCCAGGCCCATATTTTTGGAGCAATGTAATAAAAGGTCTTAAAACCCTGTAGCTTGGCAAACTTAGCCATCCGCAGATTAAAGCCGGGATAATCAACCAGGATGACCACATCGGGTTGGTAGGCCAAAACATCTTTTTCGCACCATTTAAAATTACGAAAAATCGCCCGCAAGTTCATCAGCACTTCAAATAGGCCCATGTAAGCCGTTTCCCGGTAATGCTTCACCATCTGTCCCCCCTCAGCCGCCATTAAATCACCGCCCCAAAACCGAAAATGCGCCATGGCATCGTACTTCTTTAATGCCCGCATTAAGTTGGATGCATGTAAATCTCCCGAGGCCTCACCGGCAATGATGTAATACTTCATTCGTAGGTAATTAGCATTATCTGATTAAAAAGAGCACCACCGCCAACATTCCATATAAGACGGTGGCAATGAGCACCCCTCGGGCTGCATACAGCCGGTTGCTCCAAATGCCCAGAAAAAAGAACAGTAAATTAGGCATCACACTCAGGCTCAACAATTTTCCCAAGCTCTCAACGGCCATCAAGGCCTTCAAAAAAGAAGTAAAATCGCCGGCACTTGCAAACCTGAATTTATAAATAAGGACGGATATCAGTAAAGGAACCAATAATCCCACCACCAAGCCGGTCACCTGCCGGTCAAGCCATTTCATCTGCATCGCTTTTCTAGACTAAATGAGAATGGGCAATTTTCTCAAGATCTTGTGCCCTGAGCACCTCCAAAGAAGGCCTGTGGGTCGCATCTATGGTACAAGGAACCACTGACACATAACCGTTATTCAGCGCCCATTCATCGGTCTCGAGGTTGGCGACCTCATGATTTTCAAAATGACCGGTCAGCCAAAAATAGTTTCTCCCCCTGGGGTCAATCCGCTCCTCGAATTCCTCCACCCAGCGACCTTTAGATTGCTGACACAGCTTAACACCCTTAATATCTTTACCGGCAGGAATATTCACATTGTAGTAAATCCCTTCATCCATACCATGGTTGACCACATGATTAAAAATGGCGCGCGCATACTCAATGGCCGTGGAAAAATCTGCATCGGGTGAATACTCCAACAAAGAAAAGCCCATCGACGGAATGCCATTCAAAACGCCTTCCCTTGCACCTCCCACAGTACCGGAGTAATGCATACTGACCGAGCTGTTCGTTCCATGATTGATTCCGGAAACCACATAATCCGGCTTCTTTTCAAACAGAACATGCAAGGCCAGTTTCACACAGTCGGCCGGCGTGCCATTGGTTCTGAATATGTGCAAGCCCTCTTCCTCGTGAATTTTTGTCAAATGTAAAGGCACTTTTACCGTAATGGCATGCGACATGCCCGACATGGCCTGATCAGACCCCACAACCACCACATCACCAAAGGGGCGCACGGCTTCCACCAGAGACTTAAGTCCCTTAGCGTCTACCCCATCATCATTCGTCACCAAAATCATCGGTCGGTGATTTGATTTTATTTTTTCCATAACTTCATTTTTATCAATTATCAAAGATAGCGATTAACCGACAAACCACAATGATACCTCTTGGGACACCGGCTAAAAACTACAAAATTGCCCGTCTTAAAAATAGCTTGGTCTGCTCAAAATCATTATTTTTGCCATTCTGTTTACATTCCGTTAAATTATTACACAACCAACAAGATATTAAGGCATGGACATTTCATACAATTGGCTAAAGGATTACATCAATACGGATAAAAAACCTCACGAAATTGCGGAAATACTGACTTCTTTGGGCTTGGAAGTGGGCAGCATAGAAGAGGTAGAAACGGTCAAAGGCGGTCTTAGAGGATTGGTTATCGGAGAAGTATTGACCTGCGAAAAACATCCCGATGCCGACAAGCTGAGCGTAACGACCGTCGATATTGGCAGTGATGAGCCTTGCCCATTGTCTGTGGTGCGCCCAATGTGGCGGCCGGACAAAAAGTGGTTGTGGCCACTGTAGGCACAACCTTATACAGTGGTGATGATTCCTTCGTCATTAAAAAAGCCAAAATACGCGGTCAGAAATCCGAAGGCATGATCTGTGCTGAAGACGAAATCGGTCTGGGCGCCAGTCACGATGGCATCATGGTCCTGCCAGCAGAAGTTAAAGTCGGCACACCCGCAGCAGACTATTTCAACATTGAAAACGATACCGTTCTGGAAGTGGACCTGACCCCCAACCGCATCGATGCCGCCTCCCATCTGGGAGTCGCCAGAGATCTGGCCGCCTCCTTACAGCTCTCGCAGCCGGAGGTAAAAGTCAACTGGCCTTCGGTGGAAGCCTTTCAAAGCGACAACAACAACTACCCCGTAAAAGTGACGGTTGAAAACGAAGAAGCCTGTCCCCGATACAGCGGCCTCACCATCAGTGGCATTACCGTTAAGGAGTCGCCCGACTGGCTAAAAAACAAACTGCTCAGCATAGGCATGACGCCCATCAACAATGTGGTGGACATTACCAATTTTGTACTGCATGAATGCGGACAACCGCTGCATGCCTTTGACGGCGACCAGATAGCCGGTAACCATGTGGTGGTTAAAACCCGGGCCGCCGGCACCAAATTCATCACCCTGGATGAAAAGGAGCGTGAATTGCATGCCGACGACCTGATGATCTGCAATGAAAAAGAAGGCATGTGCATCGCTGGTGTTTTTGGGGGCAGTAAAAGTGGGGTGACTGAAAAAACAAGCAAACTGTTTTTGGAAAGTGCCTGTTTCAATCCGGTGTTTGTCCGACAAACTTCCCGCAGACACATCCTGTTCACCGATGCCTCCTTCCGCTTTGAGCGGGGAACGGATCCCAACATGACCATCTACGCCCTTAAAAGAGCCGCCCTACTGATTAAAGAATTGGCGGGTGGTGAAATATCGAGCGACATTGTGGATATTTATCCTCGACCGGTGGCGGATTTTGAGGTGGATATCCTCTGGAAAAACATACAGCGCCTCATCGGTAAAAACCTGGAGCAAGGCTTAATCAAAAACATTTTGCAGGCACTGGACATTCGCCTGCTGAGCGAAAACGAAGAAGGGCTCAAAGTCGCCGTGCCTCCCTATCGGGTAGATGTGCAGCGCGAAGCAGATGTCATTGAAGAAATACTCCGGGTTTACGGCTACAACAATGTGGAGATGTCTTCCAAAGTTAACTCCACCATTGTCTATTCGCCGCGTCCCGACCAGCATCAGCTGCGCAATATTATGGCCGAGCAATTACTGGGTGCCGGCTTTCAGGAAATCATGTGTAACTCACTGACCAAGGCCGCTTATTATGAGTCGTCCACCCAATTTCCGGCATCGCAGACCGTAGAACTGGCCAATCCTTTGAGCAGTGATTTGAATGGCATGCGTCAGACCTTGTTGTTTGGGGGTCTGGAGTCGATCCGTCACAACCGCAACCGGCAGCATCCCGACTTGAAATTGTTCGAGATGGGCAATTGCTACATGTTGAAGGAAGGGGCGGACAAATCGGTGCAAAAGAGCTATAAAGAGGATCAGAGACTGGCGCTGTTTATGACAGGCACCAAAGTGCCTGCCAATTGGAATTCGCCCGCTCAAAAAGTGTCGTTTGCCGATATCAAAACCCATGCGGAAAACATCTTGCAGCGACTGGGAATTACCGGCAGACAGTGGCAGACCAATGGCATTGAGGCCGACCTGTTAAAAGAAGGACTCCAATACGCCGTGGCCAACAACCAGGTCATGACCGTTGGCATGGTCAGCACTAAACTGTTAAAGCAGTTCGACATTGACGAGGCCGTTTTCTTTGCGGAACTGAACTGGGATGCGCTGGTTAAGATAGCTGCCCGACAAGAAGTGCTTTACACCGAACTGTCGCGCTTCCCCGAAGTCAAAAGGGATTTGGCGCTGTTGCTTGACCAGAATGTTCAATTCTCAGCCATTGAAGCCATCGCCCGCAAAACAGAAAAGAAATTGCTGAAAAGCATCTCATTGTTTGATGTCTACGAAGGAGAAAAACTGGGCGCCGATAAAAAATCCTACGCCGTTACCTTTGTCTTGGAGGATACCACCAAGACATTGACCGACAAGCAAATTGATAAAATCATGAAAAGCCTGACAGCCGCCTTCGAGCGTGAGTTAGGGGCCAAACTGCGCGGATAAGCAGCTGGCCACTTCCCAAACAAGGATGATATCATTCATCAAAAAATCCCGGCAGTCTCTGCAGACTGACCGGGATTTTTTTAAATAAGAAATGGGACCACCTCGTTTGGTGCTCCCATTTCTAACCTTAACCCTAACCCAAAATTATGAAAAACCTAATTCTATATGTAAAACAATTAAAGATTGATTTGGTTTAAAAAGAGAGGCGAAAAAACACCTCTCTTTTCACTCTTTACCCTAACCCAAAATCCAAATCTTTAAAAGAACTTTATCTTATTGTCAAGTACGCCTATCAAATTCTTATGCAAGTTTATCAAAAAGCTTTCAGAGTGCAATGCGTTTTAACTCTTTTTAACCAGGCCTATATTGACTTTTAAAAATTAAATTCGGAAAGCCTCAACTGGATACCCTTTCCAAAATTGAATTTTTTTGTTCATTTGTTTGATTCTAAAAAATTGTAAACAGAACATTAACTCAATTTTTTCGATCGTCCAATATTACAATTAATTTACACCCAAAAGCCGTCCCCGGTCAATGACTAAAATCATGTTAAAGAACATCTTTCAGGTCAAATATAAGTACATCTGAATAGGTCGTCAAAGGGTGGGAAGGGTTTTAACAATTTGTTAACAGAGGGGGTGGGAAGGGTAGATGGGGTTGGAAGGGTTGATGGGGTAGGAATGGGCGAATTCGAAGTGAAAATGGAGTGGAAACGGAGTGGCATACCGAGTATCGGTACCTGCGAAGCGGGATGGGGTGTTTTATTTTCTGTTTTTGTCTGATATGTGTTGCATTGGAAGGGCATTTCTCCTTAAGTTAGCAGACACATTTCAATAAATAAACCAATAATTAGGAAGATGAATAAAATTTTAGTGGCAACTGCCGTATACCTGATGATGTTATTCTCGGGATGCAATACTACCAAAGAGGGTTCGGACACCCCGGACCAATTCACCTATAATGTGGACCCTTCGGCATTAAACATCGATGAAGCGCAGATAGCTGCGGTGGATTCCTTGCTCGGGTCTTATGTCGATCAAAAAAAGCTCAACGGTGTAACGGCCTTTGTGGCCAAAGGGGGACAGGTAATTTACAACAAGGCCTTTGGATGGAAGGATGTCGAAAATAAAATCCCGGCCACCGTGGATGATTATTATGTATTGTTTTCTCAAACAAAAGCGGTGACGACCGTTGCGTTCATGACCTTGGTGGAAAAAGGTCTGGTTAAAGTAGATGATCCGGTGTCGGATTATTTTCCGGCCATCCCCAATCAGGTGGTCACCAAAGTAAATGACGATGGCAGCTATGAAACCCGTCCGGTGACTGAGCCCATGACCTTTGCGCATCTGATGTCCCACTCTTCGGGACTCAATGCCGGATTGGTCGGCGACATCCGTCGGGCCGAAAGAAAAGACGGAGACGCACCAGCCGGTTTTGGCGGTATGATACCGGACCAAACGCCCGCCGGACAGCACACGGGCGGAGGTAACTACGCAGCCAAATACTTAGAGGAAGAAATGCTGGAATTGGTGAAGTATCCTTTGGGTTTTGACCCGGGAACGGAATGGAATTACCATATCAGCACCAACATGTTGGCCTACCTCATTGAACTCATTTCCGGCCAGTCCCTAAGAGAATACGTCAAAGAAAATGTGCTTCATCCGCTGGGAATGGACGACACCGATTGGTATTACGAACCGGAAAAGCTGAGCAGATTCGTGAAAGCTTATAGCGCAACGGATGGGAAACTGAAGCCAGCCACCAATATCTACAGTGAGGGAACCGTTAGTACCCAGCAGACTTATTGCGAAGGCGCCATTGGATTAAATGGCCCCATTGAAGATTACGCCAAATTTTGCCAGATGCTTCTGAACAAGGGCGAATTCAACGGCAACCGTATTTTAAAAGCACAAACCATTGAACAGATGACGACGATTAACCAACTGCCTGAAAAAAATGCAGGTGGAAAGGGTTTTCAATTCGGACTGGGCTTTGAACTGTACAACAAGGACAAAAAGCCGGTGCCTGAGGTATCCGATGCGGCCTATGCCTGGGGAGGAATGTTTGGAACAGCCTACATTATTGACCCTGAAAACGATATGATTGCTTTGTTTTATATGAATATGGCGCGGCATGAACCACTATATCCCCCCTATTTAAGCAAGGTTTATCAGATGATTAAACAATAATCATCTGATAAACCTCCACCTACGGAAAAACACTCACCCAATGGTTCGAGCGTCCGGGCTTTGCCGAAGACAATTAGACGCACGTCCCACTTGCTCTCAACCATTGAAGGAGCGCAATGGATATAAATAAAAACAGAGCCGTTTCAAAGTAACTTTGAAACGGCTCTGTTTCTTCTTTCATGCTTCAACAATCGGTCCGCCACTTTGACGATGGTTCACCGGCGTATTTGAAAAGAATACCAAGCACAAAGAAATTGGCTGCTTGGCGAAGTTTTTAACTTCGTCAAATCTTCACCTGTCGTTTGCAACGACACTTGCAAAACAGAAAAAATAAAAACTGAAAATTAATTCAATACAAAATGATAGGTTATCGTTCCCTTTTGGTAAGCGGGTGCATTGGCATCGGGATTGAAACGCGCCCTCAGGGCCGCTTTTCTGGCCTCGTTCCACAAGTAGGAATTCTGGGTAGTGGAGCCTCTTAAAATAGGCTGAGCATTGGTCACCACGCCCGTTTTGTCAACCGTAATTTCTACCACCACAATGCCCTCCTCCTGAATATTATAAGCAGGCTGTGGCAATGAGCCGGAGAGACTTCTGCCCGATAAATCGAAGGAATTCCCGGAGGCGCCTCTGCCCGTTCCGGTCCTGCTGCTGGAATTGGGATCTCCCGTCAATGCACCCTGTGAACCGCTACCAGCGGTTTCTCCAGAGGATGGGGAGGTGGAGCCCGAATTGCTAAAAGCACCACTCACGGCATTACGGGCCGCAGCAGCTTGTCGCTCCTGCTCTTCACGCTTGCGGCGTTCCTCTTCCAACTGTCGCTGTCGCTCCAGTTCTTCCTGACGCTGACGTTCCGCTTCGAGCCTTCGCTCA
Organism: Geofilum rubicundum JCM 15548; assembly: GCF_000974365.1. Taxonomy (GTDB): domain Bacteria; phylum Bacteroidota; class Bacteroidia; order Bacteroidales; family Marinilabiliaceae; genus Geofilum; species Geofilum rubicundum. Next base: position 10,100 of record NZ_BAZW01000063.1, on the reverse strand, counting down.
CGTTCCGCCTCTGCCTGTCGTTGACGTTCTTCTTCGATGCGCCTTTTTTCAGCTTCCTGACGCGCCTTCTCCTCCGGCGAAATGGTCGGCGCTTCCTCTATGTCCTGCGTCATCACCTTTTCCCGCGAAGGCTCAGGCGTTGATGTAGGCGGCGGTGTGGTGGGTGTGGGACGCACAGGGGTTGGTGGTGTCGGTCGGGCCACAGGCGCCGTGCGCGAAGGCACCGCTGGTCCCATACCAGTGGGCGAGTCACCCAAGGCCACAATAATACCCTCCTCTTCCTGGGGAACGCTGCTCAAGCCCAAAATCATGAGCAACAACAACAGTACCACATGAAAAACAGTCGTACCAATTACACCATACCTTTTATCGCTGCGCTTTTCTTCCATATCACCTTGCTCTGGTAGCCAGAATCATTTTATAATTGTTGTTCTTGGCAATATTCATAACTTTCACCACCTCCTTCATAGGAACGTTCTCATCCACATTCAGTGAAATATACACATCCGTTTCATTGCCTACCCGCTCACGCAAGGCCGATTCAATCTGATTAAAACTGACCCGCCGTGTCTCCACATAATAGTTGAGATCACGGGTTATGGAGACCGTTGTCAATGGCTTGGCAGCCGCCTGCTGGCGACTTTGCGGCAACAACAACTTGATGGCATTGGGATTGACCAATGTAGAAGTAATCATAAAAAAGATAAGCAACAAAAACACTATATCCGTCATGGACGACATGCTGAATGTAGCGTTGATTTTACTTCGAGATTTTAATGCCATTGTTCTATGTTTTAGCGGGCCGGTTCATTCAAAATATCCATAAACTCCATGGTACGCGCTTCCATTTTGAAAACGACTTTTTCGACACGTGCCACCAGTATGTTGTAGGCAAAATAGGCGATAATACCAACGATGAGACCGGTTACGGTCGTCACCAAAGCCGTATAAATACCGCCAGCCAGCTGATCTACCATAATATTATTACCTGCATTGGACATTTCCCAAAACGATTTAATCATACCAATTACTGTACCAAGAAATCCAATCATCGGTGCTCCCCCGGCCACAGTAGCTAAAGTCGGCAAACCCTTTTCCATTCTGGAGACCTCCAGATTGCCCACATTTTCAATGGCTGTGCTCACATCGCTCAAAGGTCGGCCAATACGTGAAACCCCTTTCTCAATCATGCGGGAGATGGGATGATTGTTGGAGCGACACAGTGCCAAAGCCGAGTCAATTTTCCCATCGTGGATGTAATCCTTGATGCGATTCATAAAGGTGGTATCCTCAATGGATGCCCTTTTAAGCGCCAGATAACGCTCCACAAAAATATACACAGCAATAATCGACAGCACCGCCAGCGGGAGCATAATCCAGCCCCCCTTCAGCATCAACTCAATTAAATTAATGCTTTGCTCTACCGCCTCTTCACCTTCCACTTCTTCCCCCAGAGCTTGTCCGGCTGCCTGTATCAACAAAAAAGGATTCATAATCGACTTTTATTTTGGTTATTTTATAATGTGCTAATTTAAAAAAAATGCCTGACCCATTCACCACTCTTCCTGAAATTTAAATCTCAATTCCAAACCCAATACCCTACCTACCATCCCTGCTTAATAACGACCTAAAAAGAAACATTTAACATCAAGGGATTAAAGTCATTGCCCCTAAGTTTTAAGGTTTTAGACAAGAGCTAATTATTATGGCCATTTTTATTCTTTCTCGAGAAATTCGTCAATTTCTATCTTCAGCGCCGGTAAGTGCTTTGATATAATTGCCCAAATTACCACATCATCCACTTTATCATAGCCATGAATGACCCAATTCCTGGTGTCCACAATTTGTCTTGCATGCTGAATTTCAATATCAGGATCGAGTTTTAAGGCTCGATTCATTGCTTCTCCAATTATTTCAAGCTCCCTTTCAATTGCTCTGCGCAATAATTTGTTATTCTGGTATTCAAAAAAATCTCGCTTTCCACCGAGATACTCGTCAATAGACTCTATTGAGATTTTAACGTCATATAAATATTTCTTTATTTCACGCTTCATAGATCAACGATTTTGTTTCGTTAACGCTCTCAATGAAGTAGGGATTAGAAAGCGTTCGTTCAGTAACGATGTCTATATCCCGGTTAAAAATCTCTCGGAGTTTATAATGAAGTGCAAAATAATTGTCAGCGTAATCTTCAGCAGATAAATCGTCCAGAAAAGAAATCAAAAAATCAAGGTCACTATCCTCTCGGAATTCTCCAGACACAGCAGAGCCAAACACATATAGTCTTTTAATCTTGAGTTGTTGACATATACGTATTAAATCGTCTTTTTTATTTGTCAGAATTGCTTGCATTATTCTTTTCTTTCAAAAATAATCAATTTAAAGCAGACTTCATTTAAAACCATTATACCATTTTTCCACAACCCCTATACAAATACCATTCCGCAAATCCCGGCAATTAACCCCCTTAACCCTTCCTACCCTCTCGCTCCCGCTCCGCGGGACTCCGTTTCACTCCGCCTCTCAACCCTTCTCAACCCTTCTCACCCCATCAACCCAATCCACCCTCTCCGCCTCTTAACCTAACGATCCCGCTTCGCTTGACTACGCTACGCTTCGCCTCTCCACCCTTCTCACCCTTCCTACCCCATCAACCCTATCTACCCTTTCCCCTATTTCCCTCTCGCATACGGCACCGCATCCTGCCCCGCAAACTCACCCTTCAAAAACTTGTAATACCCCGTAATCGCAATCATGGCCGCATTGTCGGTGGTATAAGACAACTTTGGAATATAAGTCTTCCAGCCCCGCTTTTCCACCATGCCGCCAGCGCACTGCGCAGCCCGCTGTTGGCCGACACCCCACCGGCCAGGGCTACCTCCCGGATGCCCGTCTCCTTCGACGCTTTCATCAACTTCTCCATCAGAATTTCCACAATCGTCCGCTGCAACGAAGCACACAAATCAGCCGTGTTATTCTGGATAAAATCAAGATCCACCTTCATCTGATCCCTCAAAAAATATAAAAAAGACGTTTTCAATCCGCTAAAACTGTAGTTATAATCCGCAATGCGTGGTTTACTGAACTGAAAAGCATCCGCATTCCCCTCCTGCGCATACTTATCAACCAGCGGTCCACCCGGATAGGGCAGCCCCATCACCTTCGCACACTTATCAAAAGCCTCACCGGCCGCATCGTCGATGGTCTGACCAATGATCTCCATTTCCAAATGGCTCTTCACCAGAATGATCTGACTGTTACCACCAGAAACCAGCAGGCACAAAAATGGAAAAGAGGGCACCGCCTTTAAACTGTCGGGCTCCTGAATAAAATGCGCCAGTACGTGTGCCTGAAGGTGATCCACTTCAATCAGCGGGATGCGACGTGCCAAGGCAAAGCCTTTGGCAAAGGAAGCCCCCACCAGCAGCGACCCCATTAAACCGGGCCCACGTGTAAATGCCACCGCATCCACTTCATCCGCCTTAACGCCGGCATCCTTCAAGGCCTTATGAACCACCGGTATAATATTTTGCTGATGCGCACGCGAGGCCAGTTCCGGAACCACCCCTCCATAATCTTCATGTACCGATTGACCCGCAACCACATTGCTTAAAATGGTACTATTTTTGATGATTGAAGCAGAGGTATCGTCACAAGACGATTCAATACCCAGAATGATGGTTGACATAGTGTATATTTTTTTTGCTATTTACCTATTCAACAGGCTGCACCTTCGGTTTAAGTTGCTTATTTTTGTGAAATAAGGGCCCGGCCGGATGACAAGGGATTCAAAACGACAAAATTATCAAAAAAACGCACAAAATATTAATAATTGCATTGATAGTAATGGCAGGAGTGCCATTACTGACCTCTCTTGTCCTGATGATTCCTGCTGTGCAGACCGGTGTGGTGCGCATCGTCACCAACCGCTTGTCGGCCGACATCAACGCAGAAATCAGCATTGACCGCGTAAGCATTACCCCCTTTGGTAGCATCCGACTGAACCAGTTTTTGGTGCGCGACCAGCAGAAAGATACCCTTTTTTACGCAGAAAATGTAAGAGCCGGCATTGACCGCTTTTCGATGCGACACAAGCACCTTTACCTGGGCAAAGTACGCTTCAACCAACCCATGGTCAACATGTACCAGTCGGGCCAGCACATGAATTTCGCCTTTATACTGGATTCTTTGGGAAAGAACCGTCCCGACACCGTAGAATGGGCGTATTCCATGCGGGGCATGGCCATTCAGGATGGCCGCGTACAGTTGAAACACCCCATATTGGACAACCCGGGCATATTGACCGACCAGCTATTGTTTACCGGTTTAAACCTGTCCATTGACCGTACTTCCAAGGTGAATGAACCCCTGGTCTTTGAAGTCTCCGAATTTTCGGTACAGGAAGCTTCGGGATTGCGGATTGAAGGCTTTAAGAGTATGGGTTACCTCGAAGACGACAAGATTGTCATCGACAATCTGTCTTTCCGAACGGCCCGCTCCTTGTTCGACTTTGAAGCCATTGAGTTGCCCATTGGTGTTCCCGACGAAACCTCAGGCTATGACATGCCTTTTACCGGAAGAATCAACCGGCTGATTATTGCACCCGAGGACATACGCTATTACTACGACCGCTTTCCGGCTCTGGAGAGTCCCATCACCCTGTCCGGACTCATTTATGGCTCTCTGGATAACATGAAAGGACGCGAAATCAGTGCCTCCTTCGGCAACAACACCCATTTTCGCTCTTCCTTTGACATCAGCGGGATGTCAAATTTCAATGAGACCTTTCTTTACATGGATATCGATGCGTTGGAGACAACGATTCCCGATCTGGAGCTGCTCATTGCCGGCGACAACCCGGTCATCCCCGAATCGTTCAATGAATTGGAAACCATTCGCTACAAGGGAAACATCACCGGCTTTATCAACAGTCTCGTCGCCTACGGCTCCTTCACCTCCAACCTCGGCAACATCAGCACGGATATTGGTATTAAAATAGATGATGACAAAAAATTCATGTTTGGCGGATTGCTCAACACCACCGACTTCAACCTCGGAAGGCTCATCAATGCGGAGCGTTCCATGGGCAAGGTATCACTCGACATGGAGATCAGTGGCAGCCGAAGCAGTCACACCGACTACTTCATCATCCTCGATGGCAACGTGGAATCCATGGAATTTAACCAGTATGTTTACAGCAACATATCGATACAGGGCCTGCTCACCCATCAGAAATTTGATGGAAGTGTGCGACTCAACGACCCCAACGGGGCGTTGGACTTCATCGGGAAGGTAGATATGTCGGGCACAGTGCCCCACTTCGACTTTATGGCAGCCATCAGTAATGCGCAGCTCGACCGGCTCAATCTCCTCCCCAATTTGGAAGAAGGGATTCTGTCCGTCCTGCTCGAAACCAACTTTGAGGGCGACAATCTCGATGATCTGGTCGGGGAAATCATCCTGAAGGAGGGCCTTCTATACACACCTTCGGCCTCCATTGATTTCGATTCAATAACGGTCAGGGCTGTCCGTGAAGGGGATCTAAAAAGACTTTCGCTCCATTCGGCCTTTGCCGATGGAGAGGTCACCGGAAAATACCTTTTCAGGCATTTCAGGCGCACCTTTCTGGGCTTTATGGAACACTATCTGCCCTCTTATGTGGCTGAGGATGCTCCTACGCTCACCACCACTTCCAACGATTTTCAATTCAACCTTCAACTAAAAAAGGTACAGCAGTTGGCAGCCGTCTTTGTCCCCAATCTGGACATCGCCGATGAGGGCCACATTCGCGGCCATTTCCGGTCGGAGCCGCCTGAACTCAGCTTAGATGTATCACTGGACCATTTTAATTTGAATAACCTGCACACCGAGGAGCTGGAGCTGAATGCCACCACCAACAATGGCACCGGCCTTAAGATGGTGACCCGTGCCGGAAAAATCCAGTTTGGCAAATTTGTGGATCTTCTTAATTTTTCCATCCACCAGACCGCCGCCAACGACACGCTTACCACCAATCTGTTCTGGAACAACTGGGACCTGATTACCAACAGCGGAGCCCTCTACTCCACCACCGAATTCAGCAGAGATGAGGACGACAACCGACATACCAAAATCGACCTGCTGCCCTCCAAGGTTATTGTTTCCGATACCACCTGGCAAATCAACCAATCGCAACTGAACCTTCATGCGCAAGGCATGAGTGTGCAGAATTTCCGGATTGAACACGATGGGCAATTCATCATGCTCAACGGCTTTTTGCACCGAAAGAACGAGGATGGCCTCAAATTGGTTTTTAACCGGATGAACATCAATCAATTTCTGAGCGGCAACGACTTAGCCAATGTTTCGTTCGGGGGTACCATTAATGGAGAACTTGCATTGAGTAACTATTATCGCGAGCCGCTGCTGACGAGCAATGTACAAATAGAGCAGTTCATGTTCAACCAGGTGCCCTACGGCACCTTTTCGGTCAACAGTAACTGGGACAGGGAGCTGGATGCCCTGGTGGTCAACACCAATCTTAAAGATGCTTCCCATGAGCCCTTGCAAGGCTCCGGTCTGTTCCATCCCAAAACACAAAATGTCGATTTTCAGTTTGAAGTCGACAGTCTGGACGTGGCCTTTCTCAACCCCATGATTCAAAAAGTGCTGCAAGACCTTACCGGCACCGCTTCGGGACGCATGTTTCTGAAAGGTCCCATCACCCAGCCCTACCTCACAGGCCGGGTTAAATTGAACGATGGTCGCTTTGACGTGGGCTTGCTCAACTCCACCTACCAGCTGACCGATTCGGTCATTTTCTATCCCAACGAAATGCGTTTCCGGGATATGACGGTCACCGACCGGCTGAATAAAAAAGGCCAATTCAGGGGCTCCATCTACCACAATGGCAAATTCAAAGAGATGCTCTTCAACCTGCGCCTCGATGCCAACAACATGGTGATGCTGGACACCCGCTTGCAGGACAATCCCCTCTATTACGGGACAGTGATTGCCACAGGCTTTATGACGGTCACCGGCAACACCGACAATGTGAACCTGGCCATTACCGGACGAACGCGGCCCAACACCCGCTTTTTCATCCCCATCGAATCGCCGGAAACAGCCCTCGAGAGCAATTTCATTCGCTTTGTGAACAAGGATCAGGGCAACACCCAATTACGACTGGACAACACGCCCAATCCCGAATACAGCATTGACCTGACAGGTGCCAAAGTCGATATGGACATCGAAGTAACTCCGGATGCCGAAGTGCAAATCATTTTCGACGAGCGCATTGGTGATATCCTCAAAAGTACCGGGGCCGGAAACATCCAGATCCGTATCGACCGGCAGGGTAACATCCGCTTCTTTGGCGATTATACCATTCAACAGGGAGAATACCTCTTTTCCCTGCAGAACCTCATCAACAAGCGCTTCGACATCAACCAGGGCGGCACCGTCAAATGGCAGGGCAGTCCCTACAATGCCGAAATCGACATCACCGCCGTTTACAAGCTACGCGCCTCCCTGAGCGATCTCATCGATCCGGTCATGGGCAGCGAAACCGGCTCCTCGCAAGACCTGCAGCGCCGTGTACTGATTCACACCAATCTTATATTGGGCGACATGCTGCAACAGCCCTCCATCCGGTTCGGACTGGAAATGCCCACGCTCGATGAGAGTCGGGAAGCCCTCGTACTGGACTACATCTCATCCGAGGAAGAACTCAACCGCCAGGTACTCTCCCTGTTGCTGCTAAACCGCTTTTATACCCCCGAGCATTTACGCATGAGCGGCAACAGCAACGGCCGTTCCGAAAACGCCGCTCTGGTCACCACCACCGAAATGCTCTCCTCCCAAATCAGCCGCTGGTTCTCCACCATCAGCAACGACGTAGATGTAGGTTTTGCCTATCGGCCAAGTGACAACATCACCAGTGAAGAATTTGAGCTGGCCCTTTCCACCCAGGTCTTCAACAACCGCGTCACCATCAACGGCAACGTCGGCTACGGAAAGTACCAGGCCAACACCAGTAAAATGGTCGGCGACTTTGACATGGACGTCAAGCTCAACCCCAGCGGCACCCTTCGCGCCCGCGCCTATACCCGCTCCAACGAAGACCTCATCTACGAAACCTCCCCCACCACCCAGGCATCGGCCTCTCCTTCAAAGAAGAATTCAACGACTTCCGCGAACTCCTCAAAAAATACTGGAACGCCCTCGCCGGCAAACGGGAGGATGAGTAAGTACAATGTCATAAAGCAAAGCGGTTTCACAAAAAAAAACTTAAGCTTCATCAAAAAAAAGCATTCCTTGATCCCTCAATGAGCGGTAATTGGCCAATTATTTGCATCTTTGTGGGCTGTAAAAAGGTATATAAAAACAGTGTACAAAACAGACGCCATATTTCAGGTAAAAAATAATAACTTTGTCACCCGAAAAGTAGGCGATGAAATGGTTATCGTCCCACTGGTCAACAGTGTGGCCGACATGACCCGAGTGCTGACCCTCAACGAGACCGGCACCGCCATCATGGAAGCCCTCGATGGTCAAACCTCCCTCAAAGAGGTCACCACGAAACTTTTAGACCAATTCGACGTAGAAACCACAGTGCTTCAGCATGATCTTCAAAACTTCATCGCCGAAGCCCTTGACAAACAAATAATTGAACAAATTGCCTAAACCGCGGTTCAATACGAATTAATGAAGCACAACAACCAACATATAATCAAAAAAAGCTACGCCAAACCGGTCATTGAGGAGGTGATGATTGATCGTGAGATTAGCATTGCGATGTATACCCCACCTCCGACGGAACCTACTGATCCTCCTATTGATGATCCTGAGACGCCAAATGCACCCCAAAACCCTTACAAATCCTCCACTGACGTAGACTATGGATCAGAATCATATAGGTCTGCAGGTACGCCATTTGAAAGGTAAAGATCTAAAAAAACAACATAAGCGCATGGCATGAACCTATACCTTGGACCGGTAAAAATATCCATCACTCACGATTCTACTGTGGATTTACCTCTTTTTCCTTCCAGGCACTTCACAAGTCCTTTAATTCCAACATCCCTCCATTTTAAGGGTCATTACGCGCTGAGCGAAAATCCGCATCACTTATCTGAGTTTAATCATGTATTAACGGGCGAATCGTACGACCCGGACCAAATGCCCTATAATTGGCATATACTCCAGAAGGACCAACTTATAGGCATAAAAATCGACTTTTTCACAGATGAGCAGTTCCAACACATCATTGCGCTTTTAAACCCGGATTCGAGAAGCATTCAAGTTCATTTCATCCCTCTACCCGGCATTTTAAGTGTACAAACAGACCCGATGGTACAACCATTGGGCTCCCTACTCATAGTCTATTTAGCGCACCTTAGTGGGGGCTTTTTAATACATGCCTCCGGACTGGAAGACAGGAATAAAGGATACCTCTTTTCTGCTGTGTCGGGCACAGGAAAATCGACCATGGCCAAGTTATGGGAAAAAGCCGGTTCCTCTGTGATCAATGATGACCGCTTATGGCTGCACAAAATGAATGACCAATGGTACATGCTAAGTACGCCGATGATATGGTATTCGCAACAATCATTGATGGCGCCTGTCCATAAATCCTTTCTTATTCGCCAATCACCCGTCAACGAATTGCAAAAAATCACAGGCATCCATGCCACCATGCGCCTCATGAGCAATTGCATCCAACACTTTAGTAACAAAGAGATGACGGCCCAACATCTGGACAGAGTGATTGATTTTACTTCAAAAACAACCATTTACGATTGTGGCTTTAAACCAGATAGTGAGATCGTAGAACTTATCCGATCGATGGATTAACCCCATTCATATCAAGACAAAAAAATGGCGAATTTCACCGATGTGAAATTCGCCATTTTTTATCTTGCAGCCGGCATGCCGGACCTATTAGAAGCTATTACATACCCCCTATCACCCGTTCACTCTTCACTTGATTACCAAACTTAGCACGGATGATATAAACACCGCGCTCGTCAGGCAATAGAATCAGGGTGCGACTACTGCGAGCGGGCACTTCCGATATTTTGCGTCCTTCGATGGTGTAAATTTCTACTGTCCCATGTCCT
>NZ_BAZW01000064.1 GCF_000974365.1 Geofilum rubicundum JCM 15548 | reverse complement strand
TACCCTTTTCCTCCCTCTTGACCTATCGATCCCGCTCCGCGGGTACCGATTCTCGGTATTCCACTGCGTTTCAACTCCCTGCTACGCTACGCCTCTCATCCTCTCAACCTAATAACCTAATAATAATCCCCCACAACGATTATTTTTGCGCTAAACTTTATACCTTTATAAATTTACCACTATTTTTGAAAGGTATTATTAAAGACACCTTGACTATAAGCGCGTCTCAAAACACTTTCAGCAAAAACAAAACATAAGTACGTGAAAAACAAAGTAGTGATAATAACAGGAGCTTCCTCCGGCATTGGTCTGGCTTGTGCCAGAGAATTCGCCCGAAGAGGTGCATCTGTTTCTCTGGGCGCCCGTTCAGCCGATAAACTGGAGGAAATAAAAAATGAATTTACCGCCAAGGGCTATCAGGTATCAATAACCCCTACCGATGTCAGCAATGAAAACGATTGCAGACAGCTCATTGAGGACACCGTTCAGGCCTTTGGGAAAATTGACATTCTTATCAACAATGCCGGCATTTCCATGCGTGCCCTATTCAAAGATGTTGAGTTGGAGGTGATGCATCGACTGATGAATGTCAACTTTTGGGGAGCTGTTTACTGCACCAAGTATGCCCTTCCCTATCTTTTGGAACAAAAAGGATCAGTCGTAGGCATATCCTCGGTGGCCGGATTCATTGGTCTTCCGGGACGCGTAGGCTATTCAGCCTCAAAATTCGCCATGCATGGCTTTTTAGAAACCCTTCGCACAGAAAACCTGAAAACAGGTTTGCATGTACTCATTGCAGCTCCCGGCTTTACCGCCTCCAATGTACGCAAATCAGCATTGACCGCCACCGGGTCTCTGCAGGGAGAAACCCCCCGCTCAGAAGATAAAATGATGTCGGCCGAAGAAGTCGCCGTCCACCTGATAAAGGCCATCCATCGAAGAAAACGCACCCTTGTCCTCACCTTTCTCGAAGGCAAGTTTTCCGTGTTCTTAAGAAAATGGTGGCCCTCACTGGTCGATCGTCTCACCTATAAGGTGATGGCGAAGGAACCCGACTCCCCTTTTAAATAGTCTTTGTAATAAAGCGCCAATTACTGCCCCGAAAAATCGGGATAGACTGTTATTCTGGCAAACAAGCAGCTTTCTTGCTGACAAAATAAAAGATATGCTTTACAATAAAACAGACATCAAAGTACGTTACGGAGAAACCGATCAAATGGGCATTGTCAACAATGCCGTCTATCCCTCCTGGTTTGAAATTGGACGGACAGAACTATTTGATGATTTACAATTGCCCTACAGCGAAATGGAAAAGCAGGGCATCATGCTGCCGCTGTCGGAGCTTCACATCAAATACCACTCTCCTGCCTACTATGGGGATACCGTCACCATAGAGACCAAAGTAATAAAAATGCCCGGCGTAAGAATTGTATTTGATTATGAGGTCAGCCACAATGGCCGGCTCATCACCACCGGACAAACCATTCAGGCCTTCATCAATGCCGATTCCCGGCGGCCCATCCGAATCCCCGAAGATTTAAAAAATTCCCTGCAGAAGTACTTTGAATAAAAAAAGATGGATCCACTAATTACGCTAATTACACGAATTTGGTAATTAAAACTAATTTTTGATGATTCTATATGTGGAATTGTATTACAATGGGTCTTTAGATTTTTAAAAGCACAAATCAAAAAATAGCCCCCCGGCTTGGCCGGGGGGCTATTTTTATTCAATTCCAATTATTCAATAGTTCGTTAAACTTTTTTATTTGCTTAATTTACAAGCAGTTATAATCCTATCACCTGTATACATAATTGACTTATAATTAAGGACTTGCTCTTACCTAATAACCTATCGATCCCGCTTCGCGGGTACCGATTCTCGGTATTCCACTGCGTTTCAACTCCCTGCTACGCTACGCTCCGCCTCCTAACCTAACAACCTATTGTATTATAACTTCCTGAGGCCCTTAGTCTCACTCCTATCCGTCACCTCCATCACACTAATGGCATAACCACCACCGGGCGCACATTTCTGAGTCAGCTTCGATTTAGAATTCACAAGCACTTTGCGAATTTCATAAGCCTGCGGATTGTCCTTAAAGTGCGCGTCTTTGGCGTCGCTATAAATCGTAGCGATGTAAGTCTTGTCCTTATCCAGATAATCAAAGTTGATTTTTGAAGTAAAACCATTTTCATCCACCGTACAACCAATAAACCAGTCGTTACTACCTTTCGCTTTGCGGGCAATGGTAATGTAATCGCCGGGCTCAGCCTCCAGCACTTTGGTATCGTCCCAATCAACAGCCACATCTTTGATAAACTGAAAAGCATCTAAGAACATATTGTAATGTTCGGGCAAATCAGCAGCCATTTGCAAAGGACTGTACATGGTCACATACAAAGCCAGCTGACGGGCAATGGTGGTGCGCACCCACGAGTTGTTGTCCGGATTCAGCTTGCTGATGTCCGTCACAAAAATACCTGGCGTATAATCCATAGGACCACCCACCAATCGGGTAAACGGAATAATGGTCGTATGGTCGGGCTTACTGCCACCAAAAGCCTCGTATTCGGTTCCACGTGCCGACTCATTGGCCAGCAAATTGGGATACGTCCGCGAAAGCCCCGTTGGCCGCACCGCCTCATGCGCATTAATCATAATTTCATATTCCGCCGCTTTCTCCAGCGCATAAATATAATGGTTCACCATCCATTGTCCGTAATGGTGCTCACCACGCGGAATAATATCACCCACATAACCACTCTTCACAGAATTATAACCATGGTCCACCATAAACTGATAAGCCTGATCCATGTGGCGCTCATAATTCCGCACCGAACTGGAAGTCTCGTGGTGCATCATCAAACGCACCCCTTTCGAAGCCGCATAAGCATTGAGCATCTCCACATCAAAATCGGGATACGGCGTTACAAAATCAAAGACATAGTCCTTCGATTTGCCAAACCAGTCTTCCCAACCAACATTCCATCCCTCCACCAACACAGCATCAAAACCATGCTCTTCGGCAAAGTCAATGTGCATTTTCACATGGTCATTGTTCGCGGCATGTCGGCCATTGGGTTCCAGACTGTCAAAATCCGTTTCGCCCAATTTAACCGATGGCAAATCGGAATAGGCCCAGCTGCTTTTACCGGTAATCATCTCCCACCACACACCAATATATTTAATGGGCTTAATCCATGAAGTATCCTCAAACTTCGTCGGCTCGTTCAGATTCAGCGTAATGGTCGATTCCAGAATGTCTGCCGCATTATTGCTCACGATAACCGTCCGCCAGGGCGTATTAAACGGCGCTTGAACATAGGCCTTATTTCCTACCGCATCAGGAGTCAGATGCGACTCAAAAACCAGGTTCTCATCGTCCAGTTCCAGATGCATACAGCTGTACTCTATCAAAGCCGCCTCATGCAGGTTAATGTATAATCCGTCATCACTCTTCAACATCAAAGCCGTTTGCACACCTGTCGCCGAAAAAGGCGTCTGTGAAGCATTTCCGGTAATCGCACCATCCATCAAAGCCCTGATCTCCGTCAGGCGGGAAGTCGTATAATCATACTCCTGCGTGTCATAGTCGCCCGGAATCCAGAACGCCGTATGGTCGCCCGTCATCGCAAACTGCGTGCGCTCTTCTGCCACCACAAAATAGATCAACTCATCCTGCTCAGGAAATTCGTACCTAAACCCAAGTCCATCGTTAAAGAGGCGAAAACGCACCGTCATTTTTCGGTTGGTTGAAGGCTGATTCAGGGTCACTGCCATTTCATTGTAGTGATTGCGAATGGACTTCCATTCGCCCCAAACAGGCTCCCAGGTCTCATCAAAAGCACTTCTTTCCGTGTTCTCCAACACAAAACCATCCAACAAGTCTTCCATGTCCTTTAACTCCAGACCCAGACGACTCTCTTCAATAACCGCCTGCTTATTAAAGGATAGTTGATAGACAGGCACGCCCTGCTTCACTTCAAACTGAAGCACCACATGACCATCGGGGGATTTCAATTCTTCTGCATGCGTTAAAAATGCAAAAGCCATTAAAGGGATCATTAGCCAATAGATTTTTTTCATCATTCTTCTATTTAAATTATTAATCGCATAATTGTAAAGCACCGGTCAGGCGCTTCAACAAATATACCATGCATTCAACAGTAAAAAGATGGAACAAAGTAAGAAAGTAGTCAAAACAAAACGAAAAAACAAAACCAACCTGCTATATTACAGAACACAAGGCGTATCAACCCGCATGACATTTCGATATAAAAAGTAGTGGTATGGTAGTAAGAAACCCAGGAATTTCGACCTAATAAATTGGTCTCAGACCAATTTTCATCACCAGATCCTCAAACTCTTGCCGGTCACCTGCCGCCTTATTGCGCAATTTAGTGCGATAGTTATAGATCGTAGAAATGGAATAGCGCAAAAAATGAGCAATTTTATCACTGTCCGTGATTCCCAGACGAATCAGTGCATAAATTCTCAATTCCGTATTCAGGCGCTCACCCGGCTTAAGCACCACCCGTTCGCTATCCATCAGCAAATCATTGAACTCCCGGACAAAAGTGGGAAACAAACGCAAAAAAGTTTCATCAAAACCCTCATAGAACTCCTTCAACTCCTGATCCATTAGAGCGGAAGACTTAAGCACCTCCTCCAAATTCCGGGTTTGTCCGGCCGCCACAATTTTCTTGAGCGACCGGCGATAATCCTCCATTTTGGTAAGATACAGCGAACACTGCTCCATATAGCGTCCGATGTATTCCTCCTTAATCAGACTGCTATCGGTGATGACCTGATTCAGTTCTTTCAAATCGCTGTTTGAACGGGTCAGATGCGCACGGGCCGTCCTCAGCTTTTTCATCTGCAGCATCACCAAAACAACGGCCACAACCAGAATGACCGCCAATAAAGTAATGGCCAGCAAAAAACGCCGCAATTGTTGCTGCTGGGCCTCTATCTTAGCCCGGTAAGCCGCTTCAATAATTGGGTAAATCTCCGAAATACGAATGGTCCGCAACCGGGCCTTGCCCGAGGTGGCATCGTCCAGAGAGGTCTGCAAATACCGGTAAGCCCTTTCCACATCGCCCGACTCATAAAGCAACTCAGCCAATTGCCAAAGAGAGATGTACTCCTTCACAGCAGCTTTTAAATCATAAATAGAAGAAAGCGTCAGATAATAAATGGTCTGCTCCTGATCACCTGCTGCCAGCCAGGCATTGGCCACCAGATGAAAAACAATGGCCCTGTAATGATCCGATTCCCCATTCACTTCAACGTCTGACCATAAAAGGTCAATGGCCGCCTGGAATTCCTCCTGCTCCATTAATACATCGTATTTGGCCAGGGCGTAACCGGAAGTACCAGGCTCAGCATGCAGCAACACCGAATCCCTGTAACTGTCGACCATTTTCAAAGAAGCCTGCCGAACCTCCTCATAAGGCGCAAAGTCAGCCATGGCACCATATACCGTTCTCCCCAGATGAAAGTAAGACAGTTTAAGTCCGCGCGATAATTCATTGACATCCACCCTATCCAATATATCCACCGCTTCCTTATACAATCCGGTAGCATTAAAAACAGAAGCCCTGTTAAGTTCAGCAGCCACCCGCCAATCACTTTTTTCAGCAGCCTGCGCCATGCCCCATCTTAATTGGGCATATCGATAGGCCGAATCGGTATCAAAAGGTAAGTAAGCATCAAACAGACGGCCATATAAACTAAAAAGCGCCTCCGGGTCACCCGTTTTGTCCGCCAAAACCATCAATGCTTCTATCTCCTCATCCTTCTGATTTTCATAGCGCCATCGCTCTTCCAGCGTTTGGTCCAGTTCTTTCAACAACGAATCAGCGGCTGTTGAAGCACGACCAACCCCCCAGAAAAGAAACCAACCCACCAACAGCAAAAAGAGATTTTTCATAAGCTAGGCCACAAGCGATTTGATTAACCAGACAACCAATCCTATAATTACCAGCCAATGATGGCAGAGCCGGCAATTTTATTGATCCAGAAAAGACGGCGCAAATTAACTTTCTGACGAAACAGAGCCACAATTGAAGTCAGTATGAGCCACCAGGAGGTGGCCCCCAAAAAAACCCCTACAATCAACACCAATTGTCCCACAATACCAGATTTCGGATCAACTACCCCAAATCCGGCAAAAAAAGCAATAAAAAGAAAAATGGCCAGCGGATTAGAGATGGTGAGCAAAAATGTAGAGACAAAATCCTGCAGGTAACTACCTTTTCCCTGCCGCTGTCTGCGCAGCTGTTTGGCCGGATTCGACCGGAAAATATGAACCCCCAACAGTATCAGAATGACAGCACCAAAAATCTGAATCCAAAAAAACTGCTCTTCAATAAAGGTCACAATAAAAGACAAGCTAAAACCAGCAATAACAGCATACAAAGTATCCGAAAAGGCCGCTCCAAGTCCCGATACAAAACCCGACAAGCGCCCTCTCTGAAGGGTTCTTTGAATGCACAAAACGCCTATCGGACCCAAAGGCACTGAAGCTGAAAAGCCAACTATCATGCCGTCGATTATTCCATTCCAATCCATTCTGCAAATATCTGAAAAAATACTTATTCAACCCTACATCAAAACGCTAATTGAACATCGCAACACACAATTTTCAATAATCAGAACTAACAATGCGACATCTAATATTACTGCAGCGTAAATTAATTGTTAATTTTTTATTAAAACCCATTCTGAAATTATACATTTGGCATCACTTAACAATTTCTTAACATACGCTTAACACAAAGGCAATATACGCCGGCACTATTGACTGTATGTTTGCGGGCAATTTCATAGTTAACTAAAACCAAGTAATAAACTGTTGAACCAAAACAATGGAAAACATTTATCTGATTCTTGTCCTCGTTCTGTTTCTACTGGCCATCTCTGATTTGGTAGTAGGCGTAAGCAACGATGCGGTAAATTTCCTCAACTCCGCCATTGGTGCCAAAGCAGCCCCCTTCAAAATCATTATGCTGGTGGCTGCACTGGGCGTTTTTGTGGGTGCCACCTTTTCAAGTGGCATGATGGAAATTGCCCGAAAAAGCATGTTCAATCCAGAGCATTTTTATTTTCAGGAAATAATGATCATTTTTCTGGCCGTCATGATAACCGACGTGGTTTTGCTGGATCTTTTCAACACCTTCGGACTCCCAACCTCCACCACGGTATCCATCATCTTTGAATTGTTGGGAGCTGCTGTAGGGGTATCCATTATTAAAGTCATGAACGACCCGGCCATTCCCATGAGTGAATACATCAACTCGGCCAAGGCGCTCGCCATTATATCCGGAATTCTCATTTCCGTGGTCATATCCTTTTCAATTGGGGCCATCGTTCAATACATTACCCGCGCCATTTTTTCGTTCAGGTACCAGAACAGAATTAAATATTTGGGTTCCCTGTGGGGCGGCATCGCCATTACCGCCATCACCTACTTTATTCTGGTAAAAGGTGCCAATGGCTCCTCCTTTATGACCGCCGAAACCAAAGCCTGGATCAACAACAACAGCAACCTGATTATTCTTTACAGTTTGCTGGGATGGATTTCCATTCTACAAATATTCCACTGGGTATTTAAACTAAACATACTAAAATTCACCGTGTTGGCAGGAACATTTGCATTGGCCATGGCCTTTGCGGGTAACGACCTCGTCAACTTCATCGGTGTACCACTGGCCGGATTTGAAGCCTTTAGGGACTATATAAGCACACCGGGAGCCACCCCCACATCGCTTCTGATGGGCTCACTGGCCGAACCAGTAAAGACGGAGACCTATATTTTACTCATCGCCGGACTCATTATGGTGGTCACCTTGTGGACTTCCAAAAAAGCCCGAAAAGTGGTCAAAACATCGGTAGATTTAAGTCGCCAGGGCGAAGGAGATGAGCGTTTTGGCTCCTCCTATTTTGCCAGATCACTGGTTAGAGGCTCCATTGCATTGTCCAAATCGGTGGGCAAGTTTATTCCCGCACCAGTCCAAAAGTATCTCGACAAACAATTCGAGATGGATGAAGTTAGCAGTTCCGTCAAAGAAAAGGATGCCCCCTCATTTGATATGCTCAGAGCCTCGGTTAACCTTGTTGTGGCCAGTATTCTCATCGCCAGTGCCACTTCGCTTAAGCTACCCTTATCCACCACCTACGTTACCTTTATGGTGGCCATGGGCACCTCCTTGTCTGACCGCGCCTGGGGGCGCGACAGTGCTGTTTATCGCATCACCGGTGTATTATCGGTTATTGGTGGTTGGTTCTTCACAGCCTTCTCAGCCTTCACCGTTGCCTTTTTAGTGGCTCTGTTTATCTCCTATGCAGGTACCTGGTCCATATTCCTTTTAATTGCCCTGGCCATTTTCTTTTTGATACGCACCCACATTTTTTCTAACAAAGCCACCAAAGAACAACTGAGTTCTCAAGAGATTGAAATAGAGGAAGTGAATGGCGAAATTATCTCTGAAAAGGTGCTGGAGCAATGCAAAACCAATGTATCCGATGTATTAACCCAGGTGTCGGGTCTTTATATGAAGTCGCTCATTTCGTTTGAAGCAGAAGACCGCAAACAGCTCAAAGAAGCGGTCAAAGAAGTGGATTCCCTGAACAAGCGCACCAAGAAAATGAAGACCAACATTTATAAAACGGTTCGCAAGCTTCAGGAAGAGAGCATTGACTCGAGTCTTTACTATGTACAGGTGCTCGACTATCTGCGTGAAACGGCCCATTGTTTGACCTTCATCACCTCGCCATGTTGGGAACATCTGGATAATAACCACAAGACCTTCTCAGAAGAACAGTTCCACGACCTCAACCTGCTTCAGGTAAAGGTTAAGACCATAATCAACAAGTCTGTGGGCTTTATTGAAGGCAACAATTTAGACCAATTGGATATCATTTATGAAGATCAGGTCAAAATTCTGGAGCACCTGAGAACCTTGCGCAAAATACAGCTGAAGCGCATCAAAAAAGATAAAGCAGGCACCAAAATCAGCATGCTTTATCTGGCCATCTTGCACGAAACGCAAAACATGATGCTGCACCTGATCAATCTGATCAAAGCACAGCGCGACTTTGCCAATTACATAAAATAGTACCGCAGTTGCGGTACCGATACTATTTCTTTGTGAAACTCCGTGTAACTATTAACTTAGTGCACGGAGTTTTAATTTGTTACGCAGATCTTCACGGTGAATTAATGAGGGATCACGGAGAGATTTCCCATACATGAAAATAATCCTAAAAAAAAAGCGGTTGAAAATTCAACCGCTTTTTTTATAAAAAGTATTACTACTTATTAGTTCGTTAGTATTTTACAAATTAATGAATATCAAGGATTTAACCTAATAACCTATTGACCTATTGACCTAATAACCTATTGACCTACTATCTCGTAATCAAATTAATATCATCTAACAACTTATCCCTGTAGGATTTACCTATGGGAATAACCTTATTGCCATTATCCGTTTTAATAATCACCGAATTATCCTCAATGGCTTTGATCTTGCCAAAATTCACAATATACGACCGGTGAATACGCATAAACCGGTCAGACGGCATGCGGTCCGCAATGGATTCATGGTAAAGTGAATGGTATATTTTTCACGGAAAGTATTCAGTACCACATAATTTTCCAGCGCCTCAATCCATAGAATATCGTCATACTTAACACGCACCAGCGAAGAGTTATTCTTGATAAAAATCTCAGTGCTTTGCTTCACAGGGCTCTCCTTCTTTTCGAAACGCTCTCTGGCACGACTCACCGCTTTAATAAAACGTCCGTAAGTCACCGGCTTCAGCAAGTAATCAGTAACATCATACTCGTACGACTCCAGGGCATACTTCTCTTCAGAAGAATAAATAACGACCTGAGGAATAACATTCAAAGCCTTTAGAAATTCTATACCAGACATCTCAGGCATCTCAATATCCAGAAAAATCAAATGAACAGGTGTCCCCGTATTATTGTTGAGCATGTTAACAGCTTCCACAGCACTGCCATAAGACCCCAAAAGGTTTAAGCCATCCATACGCTGAACAAACTCCTCAATAATCTTAATTGACAGGTTGTCGTCATCAACAATTATGCAGTTCATAAAATAAGATTTTTCATTATATTAACATTTGACCTCTTACAGCCAAATAACACGCTACTCATGAATTCCTTATACGGAATCCATTCGAATGCGCGTAAATGCAAAATTATAAAATTTTAACTGACATCCATGGTGAAATCACTATTTTTTACGATAAAGAACCTAATTTTGTTGATTAACAACTTTTTCTGCTAAAAATAAAGGGTCGATGCTTTGTGTTTCATGTAGTTAATAGGTTATTAGGTCGAGAGGTTATTAGGTCGAGAGGCGAAGCGGGGTAGAAAGGGTAGAAAGGGTAGAAAGGGTAGAAAGGGTTGGTGGGAGAAATTAAGGCATAAAAAAAGAGAGCACTTTCTGTACCCCCTTTTTCTAATTTTTGGTAACCTAAAAACTAGTTCACTGAATCTGTCAGTTCACTACCAGCTTTAAATTTGATTACTTTTTTTGCAGGAATAGTGATTTCCTTACCGGTTTGAGGATTGCGACCGGTACGGGCGCTTCTTTCAGAAACTCCGAAAGAACCAAATCCTACAAGTGTAACACGATCTCCGCCTTTCAGCGCGTCACCGGTTACTTTCAAGAAAGCGTCTAGAGCTTTTTTTGCATCAGCCTTGGTTAAACCAGAATCCCCGGCGATTGCATCAATTAATTGAGCCTTGTTCATAATAGTAATTAAATTTTAGGGTTAAAAACTATATATTTTTAATCTTACCTACACAAATATAGAGTATTTATAGTGTCTTCCAAATTTAAGAACAAGAAAAATGCTCTGAAACCCGCATTTTTTCGTTCAAACTCCCTGTTTTCCTATGAACACGGCCCCATTCTTCATTCATCGGGTAAATGTCAACCCCTCCCCATTTCCATTACAACAACCTTATTTACTGACAGTTAACCTATCCTCAATCATTCTATTATTGTATTGCTGAATAATGGCCTTCAAAAATTGAAATTCTTTTTCCGGAATGGGCCCATTATTTATTAAATTATTGGTCAAAAAGGGATCTTTTATCCTGTCGTAGAAAGCCACAACCTTCTTTCCATCATAATAAATGGCCCACTCATTCATCAAAAACTGAAAGGTTTCACTCACATAATTCAAAACAAAACGTTCATTCTTTCTTTCAGCATCCAACAAGTTATTGCCAAAAGCAACATAGGGCTTGGGATAATTGAGCAACTCCATTAAGGTAGGCAAAATATCAATTTGCTGGGCCAACGAAGCATCCAGGCCCTTCAATTGCAAGCCGGGCGCATGAAACAATATAGGCACCGCAAAGCCATTGATATTCGTTTTATACGCTTCGGAGTGGCAGGGCACACTATGGTCAGCCGTTATCACAAAAACAGTCCGCTCGTACCAGGGTTCCTGTCGGACCGCCTCAAAAAAGCGCCGAAGGGCCATATCGCTATAACCCACACATTGGTGCAAAGGCAGCTTACCCTTGTCAAACACCCCCTCATACATGGCAGGTACTTTATAGATGGTGAGACGAAACAGAAAAAAGCGCGGTCGCGAAAGGCTCAGGAAACGAATTCAATGTCTCACCAAAGAATTGAAAAAACGGTTCATCCCAAATCCCCCAGATGCCATCAAAATCCGCATCATTGCCATATTCGGTCCGTCCAAAATAGTGATCAAAGCCCGACAAGCGGGCAATGGCATCAAAGCCCATGGACCGTTGGGCGCTCCGTGAAAAAAGGACGTATGGTAGCCATAGTCGCGCAACATACTTCCCAGGCCATTAATCCGATTGGATGAATACTCCGAAACTACGTACGGCTGCACCAAAGCAGGCAGAGAAGCGAGCACAGACGGCATGGCATCAATGGACTTTCGGCCATTGGCAAAGGCCTGAGAGAAAGTGAGCGACTCCTGCATCAGCGAATCCAGAAAAGGCGTGTAGCCTTTATAATCTTCACCATCCAGTTGTGGATTCAAGTACCCGGAATGTTCTCTGTTAAAACTTTCCAGAATAATAACCACCACATTATAATTTGTAAGCAAGGCCGCCTCCCCCTGAACCATTGTATCCTTCTGAACCGGATATTTTTCAGGCGAAAACAAGGTGGACAACTCAGGTTCCGAAAAGTAATTAAGGGGTACAAACGATTTCTTGCCAATGGTCCTCAACATACTGTAGGTCGTATTGAGCACCAAAGCCATCTCCTCCGGAGAATCAACAAATTTTCCGGCATTACTCATATTCATAGGCCGCGTACTGTGTCGGTAACCGCCCCGCATGCCCACAACAGAAAAACCCGTGAACAAAAGCATAAAAGCCAAGCCCGTGACCGGATAGAGCCATTTGGAAGAAAAGGGAATGGGTTTTGGTTTCAGTCGGCCATACAAAAAGACCATTAAACCAGTCAATAGCAGCCAAAAAACCAGGGCATACCAATAATCCACCAAAAATTGCAGCCAAAGACCAAGCATATTTTCCTCGTGGGCAAAAATATCGAACACACTCGAAGTCGTCCGCTTCAGCGTAAAGCGATAATATATCATATCACTCACATTAACCGCCAGTCCAACCGCATTGGTGACCAAAAAAAGGCCCTTAAGTCCCTTCTGATACCATCCCTTAAATTTAAATGGAAAAGGCAGGAGATACAGGAACAAATAAAAGATGTTGATATACAAAAGGGCACTGATGTCAAACATCAGCCCCCCTTCATGATCGTTAAAAATCCCTCAAAAGTAACATTGGGAAAAAAACTGCTATTAAAAAGGTAAAACCCAACCCGGGCCATCGAATAAAGCAACATCAATATCGCCATTCGATATATCAGCACCAGGTATTCATTCATTTCTTTTGCAGACTTCATAGCAAACCATTCAATTTGGAAGCTGCAAATTTAAAAATAAATAACAGAACATTAACCCAAAGTTAACATATACTGCATCAAGCTGGGCGTAGTTTGCTTCAAGCTGGGCGTAGTTTTAAACTAAGCCTATCATCGATTCGATAACCAAAAACCTACACCAAAAAGATATTATTGGCCTTGCATTTTTCACGCATTTCTTCGGGCCATATACTGGCCTGAATTTCACCAACATGTGCTTTTCTCAGGAAAAACATACACAGGCGAGACTGGCCAATTCCGCCACCAATACTTAGCGGAAGTTCATCATTAAGTAAACGTTTGTGAAACATCAACTCAGAACGCTGTTCCTGATTCCGCTCCTTCAACTGGCGCTTTAACACTTCAGCATCCACACGAATACCCATGGAAGAAATTTCAAAGGCCTTACGCAAAATGGGATTCCAAAGCAGAATGTCGCCATTTAAGCCCTTATAACCATTTTCGGTAGGCGTACTCCAATCGTCATAATCCGGGGCCCTGCCATCATGTGGCTCACCGTTGGACATAAGTCCTCCAATACCAATCACAAACACAGCCCCATACTTCCGGGTAATAGCGTCCTCCCGCTCCTTGGAAGTCAGGTCGGGATACAATTCATACAACTCTTCAGCATGAATGAAAGTAATTTCTTCCGGCAAAACAGGTCGAATCTGCGGATATTTTTCATACACCACAAACTCCGTCCGCTTCATCACCTCAAAAATGCGTGAAACAACCACTTTGAGGTAACTCAGATTACGCTCCTTCTCGGTAATATGACGCTCCCAGTCCCATTGATCCACATATATAGAGTGCGTATTGTCCAAATCCTCGTCGGGTCTTATGGCATTCATATCTGTATATATGCCATAGCCTGGCTCAATATCATAATCGGCCAACACCATGCGCTTCCATTTAGCAAGACTATGCACCACCTCCACCTCCCGGTCGCCCATTCCCTTCACAGGAAAAGTAACAGGACGCTCCGTTCCGTTCAAGTCATCATTCAGTCCCGTTCCCTTAAGCACAAAAAGAGGCGCCGTAACACGTCGCAGCCTCAAATCAGCCGACAGAAAAGTCTGGAACGAATCCTTAATAATGGTAATCGCATGCTCCGTTTGCTTTAAATCGAGCGGCGATTTGTAATCTTTGGGAATATAAAGTAAGTCAACCATGAGTTTGATAATGATGCACAAAGGCTTATTCAAAAATATATTTAACACGCAAAAATAGAAGCATTAAACTTCAAATCAAAATGAAAACAGCAATATTTTTTTTAATTTATCACAAAACCACCTCCTTTTTCACCAAACAAGCACCAACCCAATTCATCCCACCTACCCTTCTCACCCCACCAACCCCATCAACCCTTCCCACCCATTCCACCCCTCTCAACCCAACCTATCGATCCCGCCTTGCGGGACTCCGCTACGCTTCGCCTCTCAACCTAACGACCTATTGACCTATTCACCCCACCGTCGCCACCATCACCGCCTTAATCGTATGCAAGCGGTTTTCCGCCTGATCAAAAACAATAGAAGCCGCCGACTCAAACACCTCCTCCGTCACCTCCACCCCATCCATACCAAACTGTTGATAAACCGACTCCCCAATGGTCGTCTCCCTATTATGGTACGCAGGCAGACAATGCAAAAAGCGGCAAGCAGCATTACCCGTCAGTTCCATAAGCTCCCGGTTCACCTGATAAGGCTTCAGCATTTCAATGCGCTGCTGCCACACCTCCTCCGGCTCACCCATCGATACCCATACATCTGTATAGACAAAATCAGCATTTTTAACCCCCTCCGCCACATGACTGGTCAAAGTAATTTCAGCCCCCGTTGATTCAGCCAATTTTCTGCATTTCTCCACCAATTCCCGCTCAGGCAAAAGAGATTCCGGTGCCACCAGCCGTATATCCATCCCCATTAAAGCCCCGCCAATCATTAAGGAATTGGCCATATTATTGCGGGCATCTCCTATATATACCAAAACAATCTCGTCAAAAGACTTATCGCAATGCTCCTTAATGGTCAATAAATCCGCCAACACCTGCGTCGGATGAAAACCATCGGTCAGGCCATTCCACACCGGCACACCGGCAAACTCTGCCAAAGTCTCCACAATAGAATGCCCATACCCGCGGTATTCAATGGCATCATACATACGCCCCAAAACCCGGGCCGTGTCTTTAATGGATTCTTTGTGCCCCATCTGCGACCCGGTGGGACCCAGATAAGTCACATTGGCCCCCTGATCGTAAGCCGCCACCTCAAAGGCGCACCTCGTGCGCGTTGAGCTTTTCTCGAATATCAAAGCAATATTCTTGTTCTTGAGATACTTAATCTCATTGCCCGTCTTCTTATCCTCCTTCAGTTGAGCGGCCAAATCTAACAAGTAGTAAATCTCATCAGCGCTAAAATCCAGAAGCGTCAAAAAATTTCGATGAATCAGGTCCATATATTTAAGATTTAACATTAACAAAATAACCTCCCCTTTTAAAAAAAAGGCCGTCCCACAAAAGGGCTAAATAAATATAGCGGTATTTTTTGACAGACACACTTAATCACCGGATAAATGACCATAGAGATAATTCAAAAAGATATATCTTTGAAAACCACAGAAAGACATTTTTATGAAGCATAAGAAGTTGGCAAAACCTACACTTACCCTACTGGCAATAAGCTTACTAGCAGGCAGTTGCGTTCAGACTGAAAAGAAAGCTGCAGAAAGAGGTATCACGGAGGGAACCATTGTTTACAATATTACCTACCCCCAAAACCTCAGTTCCAACGGCATGTCATTTCTGTTTCCCACCGAAATGAAAATCAATTTTAGCGACCGCAATCAAAGGGCCACCTTCAAAAGTAACTTCAGCATCTATAATCTGGAATTCATACATCAGAATGAGGTCGATAGTTTTTACACCCTGCTAAAAATACTTGAGAAAAGACTGTACGTCCCTCCGACCGGGAATCCACACTCTTCCTTTTCAACGGCGCCTCCAAACAAAACATCCGGTTTAGCGACGAAGACCCCCGCGTAATAGCCGGATTCAACTGTCAAAAAGCCATCTATACCCCCAACAATCCCAACTACCCCAATTTGAATATCTGGTACACCAACGAAATAGGCATAGAAGATCCCAACCGAAATACCCCTTTTGAAATGATTCCCGGCTTAATGCTGGAGTTTGAAATTGTTTATCAAAACATCATCTTTCACCTGAAAGCTGATAAAGTCATTGAAGAATCGCATCCCGCAGAAATATTCAACATCCCTGCCGGCTACGAAGCCACCACCATTGAAGAAATTGAGACCCTCATCAAGTCCGTCATGAACGGCTAAGATTTGAATGACAACGCCAAGCGGGGGACAAATGGCTCCCGTCCGTAAAACTTCCATCAGCAGATAATCCGTTCGGCCGTCATTTAATGGATGGCCTGCATCATATTTGCCCAATAAATACGTTATCGTATTTACCGGGGGAGGCAGTTCAAAAGCTTTCTCACCATTTTGTCAAAGGTGACATTAAAAACCTCCGATTAAAACAGAAATTCGTTAGCTTCTTACTATTTTTGTGAATTGATACCATAAGAAATACCTATGAGTGCTAAGCAAAAAAAGCCTGCATCAAAAAACGGCAAAAAATATTCCGGCCATCCTTTCAAATCATTAAAAGATGGTTTTCAGAATTATAAGCTCCGCTTTATAGTGGGCTTGCTGACGGTGGCTGTTTCTCTTTTCCTGACTTTGGCCTTTTTCTCCTTCTTTCAATCCGGATATGCCGATCGCAGCAAATTTGATCTGCCTTTCGGTACATTATTAAGCGATTCGTCCATCCAGGTAGAGAACATCACCGGAAAACTAGGTGCCTGGATGGCGGACACATTGGTGAACGACTGGTTTGGCATCGCCTCCTTTTCCATCATTTTTCTGCTGTTCGTAGGAGGACTTCGCCTCTTGGGTGCCCGTATTGTGCCCTTGAAGAAAACCTTTTTCCATGCGGCTCTCATCACCATCTGGCTGTCGGTGACCCTTGGATTTTTCTTCCTGGATTCACTGGACGACAAATACCTTTTGCTGGGCGGTGCACACGGTTTTCATGTGAGCACATGGCTCACATCTTCCCTTGGATGGATAGGCACCCTGATATTGATTGTTCTGATACTTCTCTCCTACATGGCCGTCAATTTTGAATGGTTCATACCCCTGCTTAAAAAAGGTGCCAGCGTTAAACCCCATATCGATTTGCCTTTTAAAAAGGAAAAAGAGGATCAAGCCATGCAACCTGATAATGGTGAGGACTTTTTTGATAAAAAAATTCAGGTGGCAGAACAACCTGAGGCGGCCCCGAAGGTGCCCGTCGAAAAAGCACCTGCCGAGGAGATAGGCGGACTGGATTACAAACCAAAAAAGAGCTTCGAAGCCAAGGAGGAAGAGCAACCCGACAGTCACCTCGAACTTAAAATTGAAAAAGCCGCCTCCGAAGAAATCATGTTCACCACCGAGAATCTGCCGCAGGGCGATTATGATCCTACGCTGGACCTTTCTTCCTTTAAAATGCCCACCTTCGATTTGTTGGACGACCACCGCAGCGGTCAGGCCCAGGTAACTGAAGAAGAGCTGATTTACTACAAAAACAAAATTGTCAAGACGCTTGAGGACTATAAAATTCAGATCAAAAGCATCAAGGCCACTGTTGGGCCCACGGTGACACTTTATGAGATCGTTCCCATGCCCGGTGTGCGCATATCCAAAATTAAAAACCTCGAAGATGACATCGCCCTTTCCCTTTCGGCACTGGGCATACGTATCATCGCTCCCATTCCGGGCGAAGGAACCATTGGAATTGAGGTCCCCAATTCGGAGCCGGAGATTGTCTCCATGCGCTCCATCATCTCCTCCAAAAAATTCCAGAACACCAAATTTGAATTGCCCGTGGCCATGGGCAAAACCATCTCAAACGAGACCTTCGTCTTTGACCTGACCAAGGCGCCGCACCTGCTGGTGGCAGGTGCTACCGGACAAGGTAAATCGGTAGGTCTCAACGCCATCATCACCTCCCTGCTGTACAAAAAACATCCGTCGCAACTGAAATTTGTCCTGGTCGATCCCAAAAAAGTAGAACTCAACATCTACAGCAAGCTGGAGCGCCATTACCTGGCCAAGTTGCCCAATGAGGAGGATCCCATCATTACCGATGTGCAGCATGTGGTCAACACCCTGCACTCGCTCACCATTGAAATGGAAGAGCGCTACGATTTGCTGAAGAAAGCCCATACACGTAACATCAAAGAGTACAACCACAAATTCACCAAAAGGGATCTCAATCCCGAAAAAGGACACCGCTTTTTACCCTACATCGTGGTGATTATTGATGAATTTGCCGATTTAATCATGACCGCCGGCAAGGAAGTGGAATTGCCCATCGCCCGAATTGCCCAGCTGGCCAGGGCCGTAGGCATTCATATGATCATTGCCACACAGCGTCCTTCGACCAATATCATCACAGGCGTTATCAAAGCCAACTTCCCCACACGCATCGCCTTTAAAGTGGCCTCCATGATCGACAGTCGCACCATCCTCGACTCACCAGGTGCCAACCAGTTAATTGGTCGCGGAGACATGCTCATATCCCAGGGCAGCGATCTGGTGCGCGTACAGTGCGCCTTTGTCGATACCCCCGAAGTCGAAAAAATCAACGATTTCATTGGTTCACAACGCGGCTACCCCACCGCCATGCTGCTGCCGGAATATTCGCCGGAAGGCTCCGGTCAGGAGCCCGGTGAAGTGGATCTCTCCAAACGCGACACCATGTTTGAAGAAGCTGCCCGCGTGGTAGTGGCCAACCAGTCCGGCTCCACCTCACTGATTCAGCGCAGGTTCTCCATAGGTTACAACCGGGCCGGTCGCATCATCGACCAGCTTGAAGCCGCAGGCGTTGTTGGACCCTTTGAAGCAGTAAGGCCCGACAAGTATTGGTTGGAGATGAGCTTGAACTGGAGCGCATCTTCGACACATTCAAATAAAACCAGATCACGCCAGATACAATCAGATAAAACTGGAACGATTATTGAATACGTCAACGGCAATAAAAACAGGCACCATTGCCCCCTAAAAAAGTTGTTATGAAGCGGCTCACTCTATTATTGATAAGCATACTGACCATCACCTTAAGCGGCATGGCCCAAAGTCCCGAAGTCCTCCGTGGCAAAGAAATCCTCGACAGGGTATCGGCTAAAACCAAGGGCTATACCTCGATTAAGGCCGACTTCTCCTTCACCCTTGAAAACCTTCAGGCGGATATGACCGACACACACGACGGCATCATCCTCATTAAAGGTGATAAGTACAAAGCCACCATTATGGGTGCCGACACCTACTTCGATGGCAAGACCATGTGGATGCACATGAAAGAAGTCAATGAAGTCAACATTTCCGGACCAGAAATGATGGATGAAGAATCCTTGAATCCGGCCACCATCTTTTCCATTTATGAACAAGGTTATCGTTTTTTACATGCCGGAGAAACCACCATCAACGGAAAGACGGTGGACATCGTGGATCTGTTTCCAGAGGACAGGAACAAACCATTTTCGCGCGTCAAACTCTATATTTACCGCGACAACCTCCATTTTGCCAAGATTGTGCAGATGGGTAAAGATGGAAATAACTACATCGTGGATATCAAAAAGATGGAAACCAACGTACCGGCCAGCGACAGTATGTTTGTCTTCGATACCACCAAACACCCCAACGTAGATGTCATTGACCTAAGGTAACAGGCGCTAATAGCAGTCCATAAATCCATCAGCTGTTATGTTCAAATGGTTATCCACCTTCGATAAGTTTGTCCCCGCTCTGCTCCTGGTCATTTTGTTGGCCAGCTTTTTTCCCGAACCGGCAGCTTATGAGGGAAACTTCACCTTGCACAACGTGGGCGACATCGGCATAACGCTGATATTTTTGTTTTACGGACTCAAACTGAATCCCCGAAAACTCCGACAAGACCTAAGCAATTGGCGCCTGCACTTTTTGGTGCAGATCGCCACCTTTTTACTATTCCCCTTATTGGTTTTACCCTTTTATTATTGGTGGGCCCACAGTCCCCATGCCCTGTTGTGGCTGGGCGGCTTCTTTCTGGCCACCCTGCCCTCCACCGTTTCCTCCTCCGTGGTGATGGTCTCCATCGCCAAAGGCAACGTACCCGGCGCCATCTTCAACGCCAGCATTTCCAGTCTGGCCGGCATCCTCATCACCCCCCTATGGATGGGACTGGTGTTAACCACCGCTCAGGCCGGTTCAGGTGAAGCCGGTGATTACAGCAGCATTCTCCTCAAACTCGTGCTTCAGGTACTGCTACCAGTCGTGGCAGGCGTGTTGCTCAACCGCTTTTTCGGACACTGGGCACAACGCCATGCGCGCTTTTTAAAGTTGTTCGACCAGTCCATCATCCTTCTCATCGTCTATCTTTCCTTTGGCGAATCCTTTTATAACCATCTGTTTGCCGACACCAGCACCACCGACATTCTGCTCATCATGGTACTTTGTGCCACCCTGTTCTTTTTGGTATTCGGGATCATTCACCTCATGAGCCGCCGACTACAATTCAACCGCGAAGACCGCATCACCGCCCTCTTTGCCGGCTCCAAAAAATCACTCGTCCACGGCACCGTCATGGCCGGCATCCTCTTCAAAGGCATGACCGGCATCGGCGTCATCCTATTGCCCCTCATGATTTACCACGCCCTGCAGTTGGTTTTTGCCGGGGTTTTGGCACAGAGATTTGCAAAGGATAGGTCATTCTAACAACCAATCAATTACATTAATCTTTTGAATCCCGTTTATACTCGTATTATCGTAATCTAACGTTAAAAGAAATTTGGGATAATTATCTTTCTATCATTTTTCCTTTTTGACAAAGACAGCTTCCTATTGACGAAAATTCAATATTTTTTCATTTATCGTCATTAAGAGTCGCATTCTTAAGAAAAGAAAAGCCCGGCCTACAAATTAACGAAGATTTTTTATCATCGAATCGAAGGAAGAAAAGCAAATTAAACAAATCAATGAACCACCTGTTTCATTCATTCAACCTTTTTACATCAAGCAGCAGAGATATGAACCGAGCAGAATACAGTCTTCACGAAGTCATTTCCGTCAAAGATATTACGCCCACCGTATTTGTGGTCCGCCTGACCCGCAACAACCTTGAATTTAAAACCGGGCAGCACATTAATGTGGGACCGGCAGAATCGGGCTACACGCGCGAATATTCCATTTACAGTGGCGAAGACGAAGAGTTTCTGGAAATCCTCGTCAAGGAAGTCCTCGATGGCTGGGTATCGCCCCAACTCCATCAGCTCAAGGTCGGCGAACAAGTAATGGTGGAACCCCCACTGGGCTATTTCTATTTGCCGGACCCCTTGCCGACCGAAAAGAGGCCGACTGAAATAAGACCGACTGACAAGATGCCGACTGGCAAGGTGCCCGACCAGTTGCCCGCTGAAAAGGTTCCCGCCGACCAGATGCCGACCGACAAAAAACTACTCTTTGTCGCCACCGGCACCGGCATAGCCCCCTATCACAGCTTTCTGAAAACCCGTCCGCACTTGGATTACCATTTGATCCATGGCATTACAGATGCATCAGAAGCCTGCGAAAAGGACTTTTATGGCCCTCAACGCCTCACCCTTTGCACCACCCAAAAACAAGACGGCGATTATAACGGCCGCGTCACCCAATGGCTGCAGCAAAACGATCTCAGCCCCTACCAACACATCTACCTCTGCGGCAACCGCAACATGATCAACGACACCTTCACCCTCCTCAAAGAAAAAGGCTTCCCCATGGATAACATCCACGCAGAAGCCTATTTCTAAACCTATCATCACATTCCATTTCCGGGCAA
>NZ_BAZW01000065.1 GCF_000974365.1 Geofilum rubicundum JCM 15548 | reverse complement strand
TTTACAATGTCCCTATTTGATGGGGAAGCCTGCCAGGAAACACTCTGCATAGGACGTCCCAGCCCATCATAATAGGATATGGTTACATTTTTTTTCGAAGCAGACAGTGCTGAAATGGCGCCAGCGTCCTTCACTGGCTCGGTTAATGTGGTGCTTTGAATATAGTTATATCCGTTTTGAGGGGATTGTGCATTTATACAAATGCTTATTAAAAGAAATCCACACAATGCATTGAAAAGTTTGCTTTTCATAGGGCGACAGGTTTATTGATAATGATCCAGATATACTAATGTTATTATTCTTGATTGCCATAGTGGTAATCATACTTCTCAAGGATATTTTCATCTTTATCCTTAATGTATTCCAAACGACCAAAACCATCGTACTCGTAATAAGTGGTGTTGCCATTAGGGTCAGTCTCACTTGTCATGCCTACAAGCGGGTCGTATGTATAAGTAGTCATTTGGCCATCTGTGGGATGCAATCGTATATCGTCAAACCAAACCCTTCCACCACCTCCATTATCGATACGGATATTTAGAGAGACTATATCGGTCGGAACCATGTACTCACCTTCCAAATAAACCCACTTTCCTACTTGGGTGGTCCGCTTGTGAATTACCTTGGTATAATAATTTGTTTCATTTGCTTTATTCATAAACAAGTAAATGGTTGAAACAGGACCGTCAGAGTATACCCAGCCACTAAAAGTAAATTTAGTTGGTTTATCTAAAGAGACTGATAGCCACTTGTTACTATGAACATATAGTGTACCTGGACTAGATTTATCTATTCTACCACTTTTTTTACCAGTCTTTGATCGAAACGCATCATATGCTGTTAAACGCCCTCCATATTTTGCTCCAGCACTCGTCCAACCATAACCTACCTCTTCTTCAAAGTTCTCATGAAAGACTTGGGAAGAAACACTATTCTTTATTCTAGCAATCGGATATTGGTGATTATAGCCCCATAAGTATGATTCAAAGATACCTGTGGCCGATCCATTGAAATATTCTTCAACAAGAGTCTTTCGATACACGGGTTTATTATTAATTGATGCGATAAAGGGTTCATATGCAAATCTTAGCTTCTGATTGTATTGACCATCACCATTTTCTCCTCTCTCATATAGATAAACTCCAGATGGTTGTCCATTAGCATTTAATGGCATTTTTGTTCCATTGACAAGCGTATTCCCAACAAAACTCTCAATTCTCTCAGGATCACTAATAATATTAAAATCGTTGCTAGGATAAAAAAAACTAGTGGAATGAAAAGAATTATTACTATTGATTTTTTCCTCCCTTTCAATGTAACCATCATTATTATAATAAAAAGACTTAGTCGCAATCACATTATCAATTTCTTCAGTATTCAACTTCAATCGATACACTTCATTACGTTGAATTAGTATCCAAGGATTTTTAAAGGAATCCTCCCAATCTTGCGGACCATCGACAAGGTAATCACAAAATAAAGCCACAATACCTCGCGAACCTAAAAGAGTCTTAGGCTGAACGGATTCAAATTTGTTTTCTGACCTATAAACAACCTCATCTACTTTGTTGAACCAATTCTCAGTCAACAATCTACCACGCTCTTGCCCATTTGACACTACAAATGAGCTATTTGGCAAACTATTTGGAAAGCTATGGGAAAAATGATATTCTTTCCTCCCAAAATCCATATCAATATCCCCTACACTTTTAACCTCTACCTTCTTATACAATATGTGACTGCCCGAAGTTGCAAGTGTAACCAAGCTGTGTCCTTGTCTTATATCGTAACTGTTAGAGCTTTCTATTACTGGAAACATTGCGTATGATGGTTGGTGACTCTCCGCAATAATCCTACTAGTCTCATATTTGGGTATTGAAGTTAAAACCCCACTACCATTCTCCCCATCATAATAGCTCAACTCTTTAATATTATCAATAACACCTGAGTTTAATTCTTCAATTCTACAAACCCGATGACCACCAGCCAACCTTTCTTTTGCAAAAATTACACGCTCTCCTTCTGAATCGTGAACATATTCAACAAAAGAAGCTGAAGCATTAACGCTAAAACCTTCATCATAGGCTATTAATTTAATACCATAAACACCAGGATTCAATCGAATCTTCATACTTCCAGATATATCACTACCAACTATACGGGGTATGACGGGATTATTTGGAAATAAAGTGGGATAAACCTCAAAACCTCCACCTTCAAAAGTTAATGCATTATCATTACTGTCAACGTTATAGTTGAAAGTTACATCATAGGATTCGTTTAAAATAATAAACCTAGGTTTGCTGCTAATAACCGGGGTTGAGAATCCAACAGAATTATCTGTAGGCTTTAAAACAGTAGCATCCGCTCGTACATTCCTTAATTCATATACTGGATCAATTTCCCCATTTCTATCAAACCCATAAGTATGCGGCTCATATTGGAAACGAACAATACCGCCAGTAGGGTATTGAACTGCAGAAAGAAGACCGATATCTGAAAAAACAGGATTGGGATTGCGATTTTTTGAAGAATTAATAATCGAATTCATATTACTACCCTCAATGTAACCTGGAATGAGCGTTGTAGGATCAGATCCGTTATAGTACCCCCAATGATCTATTGCCTTTGTGGGATATTCCGGAACATCAGCACTTTCCTTATTATATGTAAAAGCGTACCTTTTGTCACATATCCCTTCATTTGAAACTTCGGCGACAGACCTAAGAATTAAAACCCTTCCATCTATGTAATCATATTCAAAATTATAGCACTTATACTTTTGCCCTTTTGAGTTCTTAATATCAATAGATTCAAGCACTTGCTGAATAATTGACATTGGGTTATCAAGACTTTCAGTTCTGGAGTTAAAACCAAGAATTACGTCATTTGTCTTTATCGTCTTTAACACACTTTTGGTATGAATATAATCGCTCACATTATCAGTTCTTTGAACATCTCTAGGAAACGGACAATATAGGATACTCTCTGAATACGTCCTTGTTTGTATTTGAATCCGATGATCTTCATACTCGAACTTGATAACGTCACCCGCAGGAGTTCTAATCTCAAAAATATGCCAAGCTACTCGCCTATCCTCAGGCTTTAACAAATCATCCAGAAAAACATGGTCAAGGCCAATTGTTCCTTTAGAACCATCCTCAACTCCAAAAAGGTAATGAACTCCGCGATCATCAACAATCTCCCAGGTGTCTTTTAAAACCTCACCGTTAACAACAGCTCCCTTTCGAATTTGATAATTTTTGTGAGGGAACGCAACAAATACACCTTCCTCAACTTCATAAAAACTAAATGCTAAATGTCCAACGCTAACAATATACTCATCAGGCAGACCATCTTGAACATTATCAGCAAGCCTCCTTTTAAGTTGATCAGATTCATTGCTATAATACCATTGTGTCCAATCATTAAATAAAACTTTATCTTTAATAGGATCTGGGATATTGTATAGTATACGGGTATCATTATATCCTCCAGGTAAATCATCTGGTTTTCCATTAATTACGCGGGTAATAACTCCCCCAGCATTCAAATTCCATCCCATGCCAACCCACCCAGGAAGATCATTTGGTCGAAATCCATCATTTCGATACCCAACAAATATAGGAAACTCATAATCTGACAACCTAAACGTAAAAATTGGAACCTGGATATTAGGAGTACCCCTGGCTAAGTCTGGTTCAGAAAAATTATATCTAACAAAACTCGTCACGTCTGGGGCAGCTGTTGTTATTCGCTCACTTTCGAACAACTGACATTTTGAATTCACCCAAAAGAAACACCACAATAAAAAAACCAAACTTATTAGTCTCATTGATATAGTTATTAACTTAATCCAAATCACACTATTATTTCAACTCAAAACAACATCTTTAGTCTAAGGAAGACCTGCAAAATGATAATCATAATTACTAATTAAGTTATCTTCACTATCTCGTATAAATTTAAGTCGACCAAAATCATCATACTCATAATATTCTGCAAGACCATTCATATCAGTTTTAGAAGTTAAGCCTACAAGAGGCTCATAAGTGTATGTTTCAATAACCACATCAGAATGAGAAAAATGTTCTCTTAGTCTTTCATTAAAATAATTCCACGTAGCTTTGCTCTGAGATGACGTCATAGCATAGAGACTCTCTAACAAATCATCGAGAGATTGAGAATTAAAGTAACTATCAAGTACCGTATTCACCCCTAAACTCAATGTTTCAAAATCAACATTTTGAGCTTGAATTACTCTATACTGACTGCGATAACCCCAGTGATAGCTATATTTTACACTAGTCTTTTGATCGTACTCGACTAGCCTTCCTCCATTATAAATTAAATCACATTCAGCATTATATTTATCAGGTATTAAAACATCAGCATTATGCGGATGGTTTTCCTCTGCATTTTGATTATGGTACTCATAATATGTGATTGGTTGACCTGAACTATTATACTCTATTACTGAACCCTCAACCAAAACATTATTTATTTTCTTTTCGGTTTTAACAGGAAGATTCTTAAAATGATTTTCTTGTAGATTAACTAAACCATTAAAATCGTCAGGATAAAACAGATTAGTTGTGATTCTACTCCCATCAGAACGCGTTCTAATGTTTTGCTTTAATTGATAGCTCTTTTGGTTATCATATTCATTCTCAACAAGAGATTTTATAACGCCACCCTCCCTATATTCAATCTCCTCCATATCAACCATTTGAACAACTCCTCCTCTTAGGAAATAATTTGAATATGAATTATGAGGCTCATGAATTGAATTTTCTCCATCCCCGGAGAAAACAACTAATGGAATACAGAACTTTGATTTATCTATATTATATGAGCTTAAAACAGGTTCTTGGGAGTTTGGATCAACAAAAGGAAATAAACTACCAGAATAAAACCTATTACCATAAATTAGATAATTGTAATTTATCCTTTTCATTAATGAGTAAGAACCTGAAGCAATATCCCATTTAAAACTATCAATTCTCAACGGTTTTCCACGAAAACTTTCATTACTATCTGGAATAGTGTATGGCCATATCCAAAACTCGCCAACATCTTCCATATGCGTAAAACAGTATAGGGTTTTACCAGAATTATCTTGACCACCATCAAAAATTTCAGTAACATAGGCATAACCTATATGATTACCACGGCTGTATGACATTGGCCCTCCTGGTCTCACCCCTTCATGATGGATTCCATCATGACTAATTGAGGAAATAAAATGGTAACAGGGCAGAGAATAAATATTACCACTACTCCTATTATAATCATTCAGATATTCAAATGACTTCTTAATAATCTGACCGTTTAAATCATTCATCTCAATCCTGCTAATCCTGCTGCCACCACTGTAGATCGTTTCCAATGGAGAAATCGGACTATCCGTCCATCTAACAAAGACACTAAAACCATTGGCAAGATCATCTGGTGCATCTTGTTGAAGAGCGGTAACTCGTAATTTATATAATCCTGTAGTAAGAGCACTAGAAAGTATATCATTAGTTCCTTCCGGGATATTTACACTTACAGATCCATCCTTTTTAACAATTTTAGCTGAATATCTGAATTCACCAAATAGCGTAAAACTTGCATGAAGGTAATTTGAAACATCATTATCAATAGAAAAAACATTTGACTCATAAACTCCTTCAGAAACTCTTTGTTTAATATTTTTAAACAATCCTATGTCTTTTTCAAAAACAGGGTTTACCTTATTAAATTTAAGTTCAGAAAAATAGTCAGGAGGAATTGCTTGATTTGGTTCAAAGTAATAATCAACAGAACCTCCAGTGGGTAACATCATTCTTTCAAGTAATCCAATTCTACTTTTTGATGCATCGACAGTTTTATCATCACCAGGCTCATCAGCCCCACTAAAGTTTAAAAATCGGCCATTATTCTTCCCATTAAAGTACCCCCAATAATCCTGTGATGTGGAAAAACGATTAGGCAATTCGCTTTTGAAAGAATAAGTAAATGAATAAGGAGGTAAGGAATTGCTTAATGAAAGTTCGGTAACAGAGTCTAGAAATAATCTCTTAGCTGCATATGGATCCTTAATTGCTAATAGGGGCAATACATTTGTAACTGTAGCATCATAACTATAGCTATAATCCATCTGAAACTTCTTAACAATCCTTCCATACAAATTAACCACTTCAATAGACTTTAGATAGTGTCCGCCATTCAAATCTTCCCTTTGGTTAACTGATTTATGGAAATGAACAACCCCTCCATCAAAAACAATCGACTTAATTTGTGGTTGAGATGATTCAACTTCAGAAAAATAAGACACGCAAATTGAAGCTGCTTTATCACTTTCGATCGTATCATAAGATTTCCTGCAGAAAGTTACATCTTCATTTTCGTAATTAAAACAAACAATACTGCCATTTGGATTTTCTATATCCACAAGCTGCCAACTACTATATACTTCAGGAAAAGCACTGCCTAATTCATAGCAATTATTCAACGTAGCCTTAAAATTTTTCATTTTATCAACGCCTCTTGCAATTCTATTTTCTTCTGCAGCAATTTTCGGAACACCAAAATAGTATTTAAATCCATCGTCCATCATTACAACCCATCCGAGAATTTTTCGTAAACCAATCTCAAATATTGGTTCAATTTTTATATCCGTATAATTTTCTTGAACAATCTGCTTAGTTCTTTGGTCAAAATAAAAGTTACCTGACATCCCCATAAAACTATATGAAAATCTATCAGGTTCCATATCACATATATTATCTAAGCACTTATCATAAATGAGGTGTCTAGTCGTTTCGTCAGTATGAAAAGTTGAATAGAAATCACTATCAAGATATCCATTGGGGAAATCATCAGGTAGACCTCGAGTTTGGCGAACAATAGCTCCACCGGCATTAAGCGCCCACCCAACACCAACACGAGATGCAATTTCCTCTACTCCAATCCCTCTGGCATGATAAATTAAGCCAATAGGAACATTAAGTCCATCAGATTTAATATTATAGATTGGAATACTGATGTCAGGTAAACCAGAGAAATGGTTTACCGGGACATCTATAAACTTGGTCAAAGAAGAAGACTCTGGTGCAGGGGGAATGACATTTTGTCCAATAGAAGACAAACAAATCATTAGAATGGCTAGTACCATAAAAACCATTAAGCTACATTTCTTTTTCATTCGTCTATTTTTATGCTTCTAAGAAATTACAATTCACGAAAACAACATGTTTTCGAAATAAAAAATTAAAAACACCTCATCCTCCTTAACCTGAAATGATAACCCAACAAAACGCACAGTACTAGCAGTTCTGTTCACTGTTTTAAATTTGCTGAGACTAAAAAGCAAGAAATAAAAATTGCAGTTCGGGAAACAACAGTTGTTATCATTAAGTTTGAATCATGGATAAAAACAAAAAGCTTAAAACTGACCAATCCAAATAATCCAGTTAAGTACAAAGGAATATGCAGCTTGGAAAGAATCAATCCGACAAAAAGGATAAAAGGATGGCAACAAGAAGAAATTACAACAGAACATTGAAGTGCTATAAGCAAAACTCATTAAATATCTAGACAGCACAATCTGACATGAAAAATTTCAATGAATCATGAATGTAATCATTCTTCTTTAATAAAATCTAGTTTTTCATATCAAAGGATTTATAAGGTTAAGGTCTTTTCAATTCTAGGTTGTGGCAATTTAAATAATAATTCTGGAGGTGCATAAACACTTTTACGCCAATGAGTAAAACATCAGAAAACCTCCGAATACATTTTCAAAAATAAATATTTAATTTAAAATCACAAATTTTTACACATTGTTTTTTCAATAAAAATGGCATTAATTCCTAACGCCCCATCAAAGTGTTGCTCAATCTAAACATTGGCAAAAACTTGGAGATTGGTATGACAGCTACAAAACCTCCAATAAGAATAATCATAAGCCGCTCAAGCATGGAGATCAGATTCTTCGTTGTATTGATCAGAAAGGCGTTTAAAAACTGCATCGAGATTGTTGGTGTCCTCTCCAACCTTTACCAGTGCTGCCAAGCGGGATTCAAAAACAGCAAATTTAGTCATTGCTTCGTTGAGGGTTTGCCCACGGATGTCTTCCTGAATTTTTGTCAGAGCTGTTTCTAAGCTGTAAAGCCACATCATTTGACCTACCAATTCGAGAGATTGGACCTATGGGGCACGAGCGTGTGTCATTAGGGGCATAGCCTCAAAAAACCGTGCAAGATAAATTTTATTCAACAGTGGACCAACAAGTGGAATTTTTAATATTAAACCTGACATTCCTTTCTTGCACCAGACTTTTTTACGCACCATCACATAGGTCGTATTAATTCCAATTATGAAAAATGGTAATAGGAAACAATATTACTATAAGGCTACAGATAAGTCAATTACCATAAGGGTGAGCTGCGGCAATTCGATGTCAAAACGTAAAAAAGCATCAGCAAACAATGGTACAATAAAGTTCATCATAAAAATCAAAGCAGAAAGCGCCGTAGTCAGAATGACTAGCGGATAGGAAGGCGGGAAACACCGCTTTTCCGGGTTTTCCGGGTTTTCGTGCGGTGGGGTTATTCTCTTTTTATTTCAAGTAAATTTTGTGGGTCTCTACTGGTATGGAAAACATCAAGGATGATTACGTCCTTTTCAGTAACTTCATATACTATTTTAGAACTCCAAATAGCCAAACCTGTTATCACCCGGTTCTCCCTCCAAAAAGGGGGCTTTACTAAACTTATGGGGCATAAATCCAAGGCCTTTTGCCAGGTTCCTTTATAGTTACCCTTACTTTATATCCAATTGATAGTATTTAATTTTCTGGCTTTGATATTCATAAATACCGGGAAAGTGGTTGCAAATATAGAAATGAGGTACTGCTTGTCCCGCAAGGCGGGAAACACCGCTTTTCCTGCTTGTGCGGTGGGACTGGTTTATCGCTTACTTATTTTGTTTTCATCACTTTCACAAGGAAAGAAGTCTGTTACATATACAGTCCATTCCTGCTCATTGATAAAATAAATAATTTTAATAGCTTTTCGTGGAGTGTAGTAATACAAAATATACCTGTGCATCCTGCCAAGTGGACGAAGATTTTCTTCTATACGACCAATACCAGGGTTATTCTCTAATGCAATGGCCTTTTCCAGTAGCTCTGTGGATTTACGGTCTGCACTGGTTTCACTGTGGTGCTTATAAAAGTATTCCAGTACATCACGGTAATAATTCTCTGCTTCCTGCGTGATTGCTACTGTATAGCCCTGTTCTCTTTCCAAGATGCAATGTCCTTTTTAAATTCATGTATACTCCTTGTGTTGCCTTCTTCAACTGATTTTAGGGATTTCTTAGCCCGTGCCATCATTTCGTCATCGGTAGTATTGTAAAAATCTTTTTCGCTTCGTTCACTTTCTATCATACTATACACCAAT
Organism: Geofilum rubicundum JCM 15548; assembly: GCF_000974365.1. Taxonomy (GTDB): domain Bacteria; phylum Bacteroidota; class Bacteroidia; order Bacteroidales; family Marinilabiliaceae; genus Geofilum; species Geofilum rubicundum. Next base: position 11,262 of record NZ_BAZW01000065.1, on the reverse strand, counting down.
CGAAGAAAACGTTCATCAGCATGATTTATAAAGTTGTGTATCTCTTCTTTTATCTGTAGAGAGTTCATAAAAGATATTTTTGGTTCTTTTACAAAGTTAAGATTTATTGTCCTCATTTGTTCAGATTTAGCGGATGTAATTTTTCAAGCTTACTTTGAAGTTCATCCAGATTATTCAGCTGGTACCGTTCTGTTGAACATACATATTTATGGCCGGCCATGTATTGAACCTGCCGTAAATTCATTGTTTTAAGCCAGTAAGTTATTGTACTTTGTCTTATCTGCTAGGCATTGGTGATGTTCGGGTTTATCTTCTGTATATCTTTAAACATGTGCAATAGGCTATTTTTGATGTTCTCGCTGCCGTTGATGCTGATAAATAAATGGTTTTCGATTTTGAGGTGATTGATTTTAGTGGGTTTTCTGGCTGGTCTTGGGGCTGTGATTTCTTTTAATATGGTTGGTCTACTCTCGGTTATTTGGAAGATTTGCGGATCCTGTTCCAATACTTTCACATATTCTTCTATCTCTTCAAGAAACTCATCCCCTAGACCTATACGGCGGGATTCATACCAACTACGAGCATCAAACACGTCACTGTCAGCCTCCTCCTTGAATACTACAGTATAACTCATAAACCTGCTTTTGCCCTATTCTTAACGACGGACCAGGAAAATGATTTGGAGTCACCATTTAAGGGAGGAAGTTTTATAGCTTAATGATTGAATTTAATTGCGATTATTAGGGGAAACTCAAACAGTCTGTTATTTCAGGATGAGTTTAATTGAAAGACTCGATAACCAATTATCATTTTCATTGAAAAAACATACCTTAGTCGATGCAACAAAACCCTGAAAACAGTGTTATGCATGTCAAAGAAACTAAATTTACATTCTTGCAGAAAGATGGTTTTTTGATCTTTCCTGCCACCCTAAATTAAAGTAAATAACTTAAATACGAGCAACGCATGAACAAAAGCTTAGTTTACACCAAAACCGGTGATAAGGGGACAACGGGATTAATAGGCGGCACCCGGGTGGCCAAGGACCATTTCAGACTGGAGGCGTATGGCACCGTTGACGAGCTCAATACCAACATAGGCATGATACGCTCCTATCCCATTGACCAGCCTAGTATAGAGACCATTATTCGCATCCAGAATCAATTGTTTACCATCGGGTCGTATCTGGCTACGGACGCCAGTGTTTCAGACTTGCAAAGCAAACTCAGGACCGATGAAAAGGAAATCACCCATCTTGAAACGGAAATGGATAAAATGGAGTCTGCGCTGCCACCGTTAAAGAATTTTGTTCTGCCAGGGGGACATCCGGCCGTTTCGCAATGTCACATTACCCGAACGATTTGTCGGCGAGCAGAGCGAAGGGTGATTTCCATGTCGGGCGAAGTAAAAGTAGACGAATGGGTTATTAGGTATTTGAACCGTTTATCCGACTATTTCTTCGTATTATCGCGGCATTTGTCAAATTATTTCAACATTGATGAAATTCCATGGATTTCAAACTTGCAAGAATGATTTTTTTTTATAATTTCGCCGAAAGAAGACTAGGAGAATAATAACTACTAAACTTAAAGAGTTAAACTTATTGAATTATGTATTGGACTCTTGAATTGGCTGCAAAGCTCGAGGATGCACCCTGGCCGGCATCAAAAGATGAATTGATTGATTTTGCTATTCGCTCAGGCGCACCCTTAGAGGTGATTGAGAATCTTCAGGAAATTGAAGACGAAGGTGAAATATATGAAAGTATTGAAGATATTTGGCCGGATTACCCGAGCAAAGATGATTTCTTCTTCAATGAAGATGAATATTAAGAAAAAAAGGAACTGAAAATCAGTTCCTTTTTTTTATCTGGTGGGCATGGAGCGATCGAAATGAAAATCGCTGTAGTTAATTTGGGAGACAGCTTCAGGTGCCACATCATGCTTAAAAATGTCCATCATGGTCTTTGGCCGGTATTCCTCGAGCCATCTAAAGCCCTCCAAACGACGCGCATCCCGCGTCAGAAAATCGGGGGGATTCAAATTACCACTCGGCTGGTTGCGAAGGATTATTCCGGTAACCTCCTGCTCCTCCAACAGTATGGTTAAATTACTGGACTCTGCTTTATTAACACCAATCACTTCGCCTTCCTCTTTGGGATAGTAAATGGTTTGCCCATTGCCCTCCACATCAATCCTGTACAGTTTGTTATCCTTAATATAACCGGTCATGTGGCGACCCTTAATCTGATTGTAGGAGGCCGTATCTTCAGGTCCGATAACAAAGGCATTTTCGATCAACTCGGCTTTATACAAGGCCCGGTTGCGGGTATATAATTTGATACTGCTGGCCGACATTTGATTTCTATTGGCCCATAGCACTGGATCTTTATAAAAGGTATTGATGGAATCCTGTAAATTATAGACCATCGAATCACAGCGTCCCTGAAAATCAGGCCGGAAAAACTTGACGTTCCGATAGGCCCGTATCATTTGAAATTCCGTATCAGGAATGGGGTCGGCCCTGAGCGTGTCGGCATGCAGAAAAAGGGTGTCGTTTTGATGTATCTGCATCAAAACAGCTCTTTTGGTGGCCAGTGCTCTCTGGGTTAACTCGTTGTAATAACCATAGTCCCCCTTTATAATGACATGATTGGTGGTATCGTGCAAAAACATATTGGAAAAAACCTCCCCAAAGCCGGTGTTGCGATCATAAAAAATGGTATCCCCATCCAGTTGTTGCTCTTCCCCCTTTATGGAACTATTGCGTTCCAGCTGAGCGATATCCTTTTGTGTGTCGTAAAACCCGGCTTCAGAATAAATCTCATTACGGTCGCTAATGATGGTGGTAGGCCCCACAATTTTAATGACCTCCGAAATGGTATAATACAACAAAGTATCAGAATACATCTTATAATCCGGATTGGTCACCACCACCTCTTTTCGGAAGTGGGCTTCTTCGGTGCGTGGGTAGTAATACCCCCAATCACTGACCAGTTCATTGTTATCACTGACGATTTTTCCGCCGTCATAATAATAGGCCACATCGTTGCGCCGATCGTAATCCAAAAACTCGGTAGTTAAAACGACGTTCTTGGTGACCATGCGCACATTTTCACGAACCATGGCCTTGTCTTCATCTCCATGGTAAAACAATACATCTCCATAGAGATCGATGGTATCATTTTGAATCACATGAACGGAACCATAGGCATGGACCCTGTTGGAATCCCTGTAAAAAAGGCACTGTCACAATGCATCAGGGTCTGGTGATGTCTGAAACGCACATTTCCAAAAAGCGCCTGCACATTCTTTCCAAAGCGCTCTGAACCCTCCATATAATCGGCATGCTCAATATGCACCTGCCTGCGGCCCTCCTGCGCCTGTTGCGCAGGAACAATCCCATACCACAGTAGGATGCTAAAAAATACCAAAAAACGAATCACGCCTTTCATACTTGAATTACTTATTCCAGCCCTCAAACTCAAATTGGCAATTAATCCAATTGGGGCTTAGTGAAATGTAGGTCTCATCCTGCTTGCGAACAATCCATTTATGGAAAATATCTTCACGTTTTTGATTTTCAAGAATGGTTTGTATCAATTGATAATCATCTGTTAAATTAGCTCTGTGCGGCTCCGTTTTGGATTTTAGTTTAATCAGCACAAAATAATCTTTACCCAGACGTTCATCCTTCAACATAAAAGCATCAGAAACGTCATCTACTTCCATTTTTTCCAATTGGCGATTGATACCGGCAGGAATGGCTTGAATTTCAAATTTCGTGGACTGGTTATTGGGGTTTATCATCAATCCGCCATTGATACGGGTTTCTTTATCCATAGAAAATCGCAAGGCTGCTTCTTCAAAGGATACTTCTTCCTCCCGGATTAAACGGGCTATTGAATCGGTTCTTTCCTGGGCTTCAGCTATAGCTGACGGTGCCGCTTTTGGTCGCATCAGAATATGTCGGACATTAACCCGATCCCCTTGTCGTTCAATTAACTGTATAATATGAAATCCAAACTCTGATTCAACAATTTTTGACACTCTGCCGGGTTCCTGCATATTAAAGGCTACCTGGGCAAACTCGGGCACCAACTCGGCACGGGACATAAACCCAAGCTCACCGCCACGTGCAGCACTTCCCTGGTCTTCTGAATAAAGTACAGCCAGTGTGGCAAAATCTCTTCCTTCACTCACCTGCCGTTGAAATTCTCTTAAGCGACTCTTAACCCGCTCAACCTCCTCTGTATCAATATTGGGAAATACCTTTATTTGTTGAATTTCATATTGGGAATTAACCATTGGCAGGCTATCCTGAGGTGTTTTCCGATAGAACGCTCTGATCTCAGCAGGCGTCACCTTTACGTTTTCAGTAATAGTGCCTTGCATTTGCTGGGTCAGCATTTGGTTACGGACAATATCACGTTGTTCCCTTTTAATTCGGTGAATGGGTTTATTCAACCATTCCTCCAGTTTCTCTCTTGACCCTGCACGATTAATAAACTCATTAATCTGCCGGTCAACCTGCATAATCACCATATTCTCACTCACCTCAATACTATCTAATTTGGCCTGTTCCAATAAGAGGTTTTGAAGCAGCAATTGCTCAAAGATGTGACATTTTAAATCACCCTGAAAGTTAGACCCCTGCATCATGGCCTGCTGATACTGAAACTCAACATCTGATCGTAAAATTGGATTATCACCAACCACACCAATGACCTCATCAATAATATTTGATTGAGAAAATGCAAAGGGCGTTAACATCGTTAATGCCAAAAACAAGGCGGTTAAACGCTTTTTAAATTGAATCATATTATATATTTAATAATCAAACCTATATTTACTTATGAAAATTCACAATTTTTTCCCTTAGAGCTTCCTCATATAAATCTTGTCCCAGTTGCTGAATAAATTCAATACGCTTTTTATTCAACAATATGGCTTTTAACCGCTCTTCAACATATTTGACAGGTGCCGTATCTCCGGGCAATTCATATTCGTGAATGGCCAGGTAATAGTTAAAATCATCATCGCTTGTTTCGTGGTGCCTGGACCATCGCAAAAAGCGTTCCTCATTCAAAATGGGTTCCGGCAAATAAGAATTTATTCTGCTAAACGGCACCCAGTTTTCAATAAACTGCTCATAATTACGAGCATACTGAAACGAATAAGCTTCCAGATTAATCAAATCTTCGGCATCGGTAGAACGGTACCAACGACGCAACTGATCCTGATTGGGAGCATTTTTAGGTACCTTAATAAAAACGCCTTGAATAATACTTTCCTGCAAATTAAAATTATCCTTCATTTGCAGGTAGTATTCTTCTATTTCCCGACTGGTTACCAAAGGAGAATGTTTTTGCTCCAGTATCTTTTGTTGGTACAAATGCACCAATAAGGATGTTCGGTAATCCTCCAACAATTTCTCTACATCTTTCTCTTCAGCAGATAAGTTTATCTCTGCCTGTCGAAGCATGAGTTTGGTTCTGACCCAACGGCTGATATAATCCTCAGCCATGGCCACACTATCCTGTGGAGCCAAATTATCTGGCATGGATCTTCGCAATTCTCCCAGAGTTAACGAAACATTGTCAACGGTAACAATAGGTTCGCTCATAGGATTCTCTTCCGTGGGCTTACATCCTCCCCACAAAAGAGCGATCATTCCAAACAAACAAATTTTTTTATGCAATATCATACTAAATTTCTAGATAAAGCCAACGCATCAATAAAGACCTTACAGACCAGTGCATTATTACTTCAATAGTTCATACTCAAACACAGGTTGATGTTTCTCTCTCAGATCACGTACCCATTGCTCTTCTTTCCATTGTTGAAAACTGCTCATAACCTGCCCTACAACCTCATCATATGGCAGAGGCTCCGATTCTACCACTTCGCCCTCCCAATAAATACTTCCTTTGTAGTGCTTAAAGACACTTTCTTCGGGAAGAAGACTTTTGTCGACCGGATTACCCGCGTCCAAAGCAAACTCAAACATACCTTCTTCACAATTATACTGTTGATCATTGCGGGCATTATCCTTCAATATTTGTACCAGATTATCACCATTACCGGTTCTGTCAAACCTTTTGAGCATTCGCTTATTCAATCTCTTATCAACCACCTCACACACAACGCCTTTTAACACAGGCGCAGGTGTAAATTCTGACAAATGATTTTCGTAATAACCCTGCAAGGCCAAAGTATCTTTACCCACATTCTGCCAAATTTCATTATTGCTTATTTCAAATATCAGCAAACCGTCGAAATACTCATTGATCAAATATTTGTATTTCTCGTTATGCAAGGCTAAATCACGGTTCTCAACTTCCATAACCAAATCAAAGGCCATTTCTTCTATCTGATTATCTATGGCTACTTCCCCCCCCTTAATATTGAAAGCCTCATCCGATTTTAACTGCTCCATAAAATCAGAGACGGTAAGCACATCTTTATAATAGCTGATAAGCGCCTCATCGGTCGGTGCTACCGCGTCAAAAAATGCCGCGTTGTCCCTGGATTCTTCAGCAACTTGATACAAAACAGCCAAAGCATCTTCATTTAACCGATAATCAGAACCTTTCATTTTGCTTTTGATAAAGGCTTCGGTACCGATATTACTCCGACCGTCCCTTGACATCATATTTGAAATATGGGCATATTCATCTTCATAACTCTTGACAGGCTCAAGCTCCAGGCGTTTAATGATGTGCCAGCCATAATCTGTTTTGACAGGTTCAGAAACGGCGCCATCTTCCTGAAGCTCAAATGCGGCCAGGGCAAACTCAGGAACCATTTCGGGAAGCGTAAAAGCACGCATTTCACCTCCCTGTCCTGAGCTGTTTTTGTCGTCTGAATACCTGGCTGCCATTTTCTCAAACGGCTCACCATTTTGCCATTCTCTGTAGATCGAGTCAATGGACATTTTGGTAGCCAAGTCATCCGTGTTTTCACCGGGCTTGTCAAACATTTTCATAATGTGAGCCACCCTGATTTTTCCGAGATTCGGTAACTTCTCATGAACTTTGATAATGTGATAGCCAAAATCTGTTCTGATAATATTGGAAACCGCTCCAACTTCAGTCGCAAAAGCTGCTTTTTCAAAGGGATAAATCATTCGGAAGGCTGAGAAATAACCAAGGTTTCCCTTGTTTTGAGCTGCTGAAGGGTCTTGAGAAAATTCACTGGCCAATTCATTAAAATCTTCACCGGCCAAAGCCTTCTCTCGAATTTCCTGAATCTGATTAAAAGCCTTCAATGTATCTGCAGGTGTCGAATTGGGATCAAGCGTTACCAAAACATGGCTGGCCTTAACCACATACTGCATATTGTTATAGCTTGTCGGGCCACCAGCTCAATAGCAGATGAATCCACCATAAAGGCCTTTTTTAAATCATTGGCATATTTTTCATATTCATTGATAAAGGATTCCATGGTATCCAAACCCTGATCCATAGCTTCCACTACCTTCAACTTATAATTGATAAAACGTTCGGCGAAGTCCTCAGGGGATTCATTGAATCCGGGCAAGTGCTTATTTTTATTATACACATGCCAAAATTCACCTGAGCTAAACGCTTGGTCGCCAATGGTCAATATCGTTTGATTTTCCTGCGCTGAAAGGGTCATGGAATTTACCAGGAACACGCTAATAAAAAGGGTAATAAAAAGACGTCTCATATATCATTATATTAATTATTCGCAAGTTCTTTACTGTCGGCCCTAAAATTCGGCTCATTTCAATTGCGAAAAATAGTTAATTTTAAGAGTTGTTCCAATTAAGCCTTTAACAAAAAAGGGAAAACCAGCTTAAACGGTCCTCCCTTTTGAAGATTATGCATCCGGCGCACTAACGGGAATAGTTAGGTGCTTCACTGGTAATGGTGACATCATGGGGATGTGACTCATCCACTCCGGCATTGGTAATGCGTGTAAACTTGGCCTTATGAAGGTCTTCAATATTACGGGCACCACAATATCCCATGCCTGCGCGCAAACCGCCAATCATTTGATAAATCACCTCCACAAGCGTTCCTTTATAGGGAACGCGAGCAGAAATACCTTCCGGCACCAATTTCTTAATATCATCCTCCACATCCTGGAAATAACGATCTTTAGAACCTTTTTGCATGGCTTCCAAAGACCCCATTCCGCGATAAGTTTTAAATTTTCGTCCGTTATAAATAATGGTTTCGCCAGGTGATTCTTCAACGCCGGCAAACAAAGAACCTGCCATTACGGAATGGGCACCTGCCGCTATCGCCTTAACGATGTCTCCACTGTATCGAAGTCCCCCATCTGCGATCAATGGTACGCCCGAACCTTTTAATGCTTGTGCAACTTCAAAAATAGCTGATAACTGAGGTACGCCCACACCGGCAATAACGCGCGTGGTACAAATTGAACCGGGACCAATACCCACCTTTACAGCGTCGGCACCGGCTTTAACCAAATCAAGTGCGGCCTCACCAGTTGCAATATTTCCAACGACCACTTCCAATGAAGGGTAGCGGCGTTTGGTTTCTTTCAGGGTTTCAATAACACCTTTGGAATGCCCGTGAGCCGTATCAATTACAATGGCATCCACATTGGCATTAACCAAGGCTTCAATACGTTCGAAAGTGTTATAGGTAACACCCACTCCTCCTGCCACACGCAAGCGACCCTTTTCATCCTTACAAGCCATCGGTTTATCCTTGGCTTTGGTTATATCCTTGTAGGTCAACAGACCAATTAGCTTGTTGTCTTTATCAACAACAGGCAATTTCTCAATTTTATATTGCTGCAAAATAGCTGCGGCACTCTCAAGGTCCGTTGTCTGATTGGTCGTTACCAGACCTTCTGAGGTCATCACATCATCAATATGTCTCGACATATTGTTTTCAAATCGCAAATCCCTGTTGGTCACAATCCCCACTAAATAACCATGTTCATCAACTACCGGGATTCCGCCAATTTTATACTCACTCATCAGCTTTAGAGCATCGGCCACCGTTTTACCACGCTTTATGGTAACCGGGTTGTAAATCATACCATTCTCTGCCCTTTTTACCACTTCAACCTGACGTGCCTGCTCTTCAATAGTCATGTTTTTATGAATGACACCAATTCCTCCTTCACGGGCAATGGCAATGGCCATTCTCGCTTCAGTTACCGTATCCATCGAAGCCGACAAGATGGGCGTATTAAGAATGATATTACGTGAGAAACGTGAGACCAGACTAACCTCGCGCGGCAACACATCAGAATAGGATGGGATGAGTAATACATCGTCAAATGTTAATCCGTCGGAAACAATTCTATCTTCAATAAATGACATAGGTGAAGCTTTTTGGATGTTTGAAATAAATTTGCGCAAAGGTACAAAAATAATATGAGCCTGTTTCTCATTACGATTTTTTCTATCTTTGTAATGCACCATTTTCAAATAACCAAGATAGGGATGACAAACAAGCTTTTATTATTGCTTCCAATTCTGTTGATTATCAGCTGTGGGCCTTCCAGGCAAGAGCAAGCCCAGGAAAAATTGGCGGAAGCTATCAGCCTTAAAGATTCAGGATATTTCAATATGGCTAAGTTGAAGCTGGACTCCCTGATTCATGAATTTAAAGACCTTCCGGAAGAAGCAGACAGCGCAAAGGCACTCTTGACAGAAATTAATATTAGCGAGCAAACGCGTAATTTGCAGTTTCTTGACAGTGCGCTGGTGGCCCAGGAAGCATTACTGGAACCTTTGATGAAGAACTTCATACTTTCAGATGAATATGGTTCTACCAAGATACTGATTCACAAGAGACAAAAGCCTGAAAACAGCTTTAACCGTACTTTTTTAAGAGCCCACCTGAATCAGTCGGGCGATTTTTTTATTTCCAGCAGGTACCACGGCACAAAATGGATATATCACCAACAGATAAAAGTTTATTATAAAAACCAGTCGGTTCTCTCTGAAATTGTAAAAGAGGACGGATTTAACAACCGTAGATTTGAAGACGGTGAATTTAAATGGGAAATCGTTAATTACAAAGATGGGAAAGATAATGGCATCGTAGATTTCATTGCCAACAATTGGGACAGCCCTTTGCGGGTTCAATTTATGGGGAAAGGCTACGAATACATAATCATGGAAAAGTTTGACAGAGAAGCCATTCGGGATGGTTACGAAATCTCCTTTATTCTTAAGGAAATTGACCGCATAAAAACAGAGAAAACCCGCGTCCTCCAAACCCTTCAAAAATTAGAAAGGTAAGGACGTTTAAGCATTTAAAACCGCAACTATTTAAACCCATTCCAAATTATCTAAGATAAGTCCGGCTTCGCACCAAAAATCACCCAGTTAATCAAAAAACAGGTGCATTTGGTTCTATAGGGTTGTACCTTTATGCCTTATATATCCTAAAAGAACCGACTTATGAACAATATATTTATCCGCACCTTTGTTTCTCTATGTCTATTATTACTATCCTCAAGTTCTATATTTTCTGCTGATCTGTCTATTTCAATTGGCGTAAACAATTCTGCTCCTGGTTTTGGAAGTGAGGTGGAATTTACAATCACTGCCAGTAATGTGGATGTGACTGATGCAACCGGAGTCTCTGTAACAGCGACCCTACCTGACGGTTATACATACATTTCTCATACTGGAGGTGCCAGTTATAACTTAGGCATTTTAACATGGTCAATAGGCAATTTGACCAGCACCAGCAGTTCAGACATGACCATAACTGCAACGGTTAACACTTCTGGTACTTATGGATTTACTGGCTCAATAACCAGCGATCAGGTAGATCCAAATCTAGGTAATAACACTTCTACAAACACTCCCGTGCCCATTGTTATTAACGATCTGGCACTTACTATGGGCGTCAGCAATGCAACACCCGACGTGGGCAGCAATGTGACATTTACGCTTACCGCCACCAACAGCGGACCGAGTGACGCCACGGGCGTGACGGTTACTGCGGGTTTGCCAGACGGCTACACCTATGTATCAGATAATGGCAGTGGCGCTTACACCCCCGGAACCGGTATTTGGGCGGCAGGCGCCATAACAGCTGCCGCCAATAAGGCGCTGGAAATAACCGCCGCGGTTAACCCCACAGGCACCTATACCTTTCCGGGAACCATCACGGGTGGACAAAATGATCCAACAGCCGGAAACAATACTACTTCAACAACCACAACACCAACACCGATTACCGATCTGGCACTTACTATGGGCGTCAGCAATGCGACACCCGACATGGGTAGCAAT